>CAWAXL010000013.1:0-117776 GCA_963785995.1 uncultured Alphaproteobacteria bacterium | reverse complement strand
CAACGCTCCGTCACGAAAACTCATTGGGGTCAATCCCCGGTGTCAAGCCTGTCACCTTGAAGGTTCTTGGAAGCGCGCCGCAAAAAGGCGAGGGAACCATCGAGTATTTCGAATTCAGATAAGTTCGCGAAGGCTCGAAATCGGCTGCTGACCTGCTTATTTACAGACTGTTTGTTTCATACTGAGAATACTCCGTTGTGCGGATTCTTATACGGCCTCATATAATCATGGTTGAGCTGTGCCATCTTGAATATAAGTTTTTTATATGATATTGACGAAGTCGTAAAAAGTCGCAAATTTCCCTCCCCCTTGATGGGGGAGGGTTGGGGTGGGGGTGAATGATCTTGAATATACTTGCCTTTTATTCACCCTCCCCTTAATCCCCTCCCCTCAAGGGAGGGGAAACGGACTTTTTACGAGTTCATCACATTTGAGCTTTACTTACCAATGCATTTTGCTTCGAAAATATAAACAATAAGAACATCAAGCGAAGTTAGTACAATTCTTGGCCGATCAAGTTGAGGGATAGAAGAGATCAGGCACTTACAGGCGAGCGACTTTTTTGTACAACATCTTTGATGAAGTCGTAAAAACTCGCGAATTTCCCTCCCCCTTGATGGGGGAGGGTTGGGGTGGGGGTGAATGATCTTGAATATACTTGCCTTTTATTCACCCTCCCCTTAATCCCCTCCCCTCAAGGGAGGGGAAACGGACTTTTTACGAGTTCATCATCTTTGAAGGAGGGCAGAATTATGAAAAGTTTACCGAGGCTTTTAGAGGCGTTATTTGTCGCAGTGGCGTTGATCATTTCTACAGGCCAGGATCTAAGAGCAGCAGACCGGGAGCAGGCAGCAGGACCGGCCATGGAGATGCCCACGGGTAAGAATTTCGTCAACAAATCCCCTGCGTTTTCCTTCATCTATCCCTTATACTGCGTAGGAAAGCCTCTTGAGGTCCCGCCGAGGTGCTCCGCGTCGTTGACGCAAAGGGACTTCCCGCGTTTGTATGTACCGTAACAAATGTCCCCAAAAACATCACACTCAAGACATTGGCCCCGGCGATGTTCGAGGCTTTGCGGACAGACCCGAGATACACGACCAAGGTAGGCTGGAAATTCGATTCCACATGGCAATGGCCAACCTGTAGGGCCTCACTCTGTGGCCGATGTGCCTTGCGACAACATTAGTGAGCCACCGCCGCGGCGCTGGCAGTAGATCGCCGGGCGCCGTCGTGATCACGGCCTTCAGTTCTGTCGATCCTATGAATTCTGCGAGTTTGTAGGCAAAACTCTCAAGCACGACGACGGCCTGCGCGCCGGAATCCTTGATCTGACGCTGAAGTTCGTGGGGCGTGTAGAGCGGATTGATATTGACGACGATAAGCCCCGCCCGGAGAACGCCGAAGAAGGCCACCGGATATTGCAGCAAATTCGGTAGCATCAAAGCAACGCGCGCGCCTTTCGGCAGCCGCAACACATTCTGCAAGTACGCGGCGAAATCCCGACTCTCACGTTCAAGATCGGCGAAGGTGAGCGTCCCGCCCAGATTAGATAATGCCGGTAAATTAGAGTAGCGCGAACAATTGAGCTCGAGCATTTCGTTCAAGGACGCGTACTTGTTGGTATCGATTTCAGCAGGGATACCCGGCTGATATGCAGATAGCCAAATCTTGGCAGTCACAATAGAACCTCGGGTGAGAGCCCGCATGGCGTATATCGTCGCGCCGGACGTCGAGCAGAGCAAGCACGAGATATGTCGACATTTAGATCGGCAGATCGGTTCATGCGACCCCCTGACGACTTGCATTCGTCTCGGCAGGCATGTCTCATAAAAAATCTGGTCGGCTTTTCCGGTTCCGGCACGCCCCGGCATAATCGATCTGGAGCAAATCTTTGTCGATCAGATTCAGTCGATCCGATCGGGAAATGCGCCGCAGGCTTAGGTCACCTTGAATTGCATTGTGAGGGACCGTTTGTGGTCAGCTGCTCGCAGCCGAGCTTAGGAGGGGATGGACGGAAAGAGCCAATAGTTACCATGTTGGTCTTTTTGGGGGCGCACGACTAATACCGAGCAGTTGGCGTGCCGTACAATTTTCTGGGCGTTGGACCCGACGAGGTAAGTGCCCATCGATGGACTATGCGAGCCAACGATAATGAGCTCAGCCCCCCAATCCTCCGCTTCAGCAAGAACCTCGTGGTAGACTACTCCAGTCCGCGTCGTGTGCGAGAAACGCCCAGTTGGAACATTGGCTTTCTTGGCCATCTCTTGGAGTTGCGAATTGGCCGCATTTTCTCGTTCCGCGCTGATATTTGGCGGCAGGAATATTTGAAAGCTGTGCGGAATTTCGGGAAGAACATGAATCATTCTAACCGCGCCATCGGTCAATGCCGCGAATTGCGCAGCGAGAAAGACGGCGAACTCAGCCACAGTGGTTTCGGCGGTGTCGATTGGAACAAGGATCTTCCTGAACATTTGCCTCCCCTTCTTAACTCAACCTAACCGGTGCCCGACGGGCTTGTCGGCTTAAGCAAACGCATCATTTTGCCGATTATTCGTTGATGCGGATCAGTTGGCATGGAAGGCGCCGTCGCAACGCTGTAATTGAATACTGGACTGTTAGGTTGTTTGAAGAGACATTGCGATCTGATCTAGACTGCCATTGCCTTTCCATCGAAGGGACCGCTTATTGGCCGCGATTGGCAATCGTCGCCCAACTTTCGATACTGTGACAAAGCAGGATCGCCGGTTGCACAACGAGATCAAGTTGATTGTAAAATCTTGAAAGTCAACAGTCATTCCTCAGAGCCATTTGAAAAATGGGGCCATTGTCAAATCGGGTCCGGAGGATGCATGCTTGGGAATGCCGCATGTCCAGCCGCTCATTGTCGCACAGCTTCTTGTTCTCCTGACCCTGGCAAATGGGGCCCCGGTCATTGCCAAGAAGATTCTCGGAACCATTCTCGCGCATCCTCTCGACGGCGGGATCAGTCTGGCCGATGGGCAGCCCTTATTTGGCCACTCCAAAACCATTCGCGGCGTCGTGCTCTCGATCGTCGTGACCACCTTGGGCGCGCCCTGGATCGGACTGGACTGGACCGATGGCCTTCTGGTCGTCGCGGCGACGGCGATGATTGGCGATCTTTTTTCAAGTTTCACCAAGCGCCGGATGAAACTTGCCCCCGGCAGCATGGCGCTCGGCCTCGATCAGATCCCGGAGTCCCTTCTGCCAGCCATCGCTTGTCGATGGGTTTTGCCGATCACGGTCCTGGATATCGTTTTGGTGACGGCACTTTTCTTCGTCGGTGAACTTGTCGCTTCGCGCGCGCTCTATACGTTCAAAATCCGGGATCGGCCTTATTGAGCTCCGGCTTTGCCCGGCTGAACGGAGATAATGAAGCGTGATCTCCGGCGGACAATTGAAGCGGACGGGCACCACGGACGAGCCGGCGCCGACCGAAGTGTAGCCGGCCATGTCTCTGTATTTCCACGCGCCCGAGCCGAAAGATCTCGGCAGGGCGGCATCGAGCGTGATGGGAGATGCCGCCGGGCAGGCAAATCTGCCCGCCGTGCGTGTGCCCGCTCAACAGCAGATCGAATCCCGCATGCGCGGCCTGCCGGTAAATTTCCGGCGTGTGGGACAAAAGAATCGAGAAGTCTTCGTGCGGAATTGCGTCCGCGGCTTTCTCGATATTGTCCACTCTGTAAAAGTGGGCATCGTCGATCCCCGCCAGATGAATCCGTTGCCCGCCGCGTTCGATGACAACGCATTCGTTGAGCAGCATTCGTATCCCCATCGCCTCCAGGTCGGGGACCATGCGGATCGTATCGTGATTGCCCAAAACGCCGTACACAGGTCCTTTCAGAGCCTCGCGCAGCCGCGCCATCCCGGCAAGGGACTGATTGAACGGTCCAAAAGTCTTCCCCCGATAGTCGCCGGTGAGGACGCAAAGCTCGTATTCCAGGCTCGGCAAGAGGTCCAGGAGGCGGGTCATCGCCTGCTGGCTCATATCCGTATGCAGATCGCTCAGATGCAAGATCCTGAAGCCATCGAAGGCCTTTGGAAGACGGTGCGAGACAATTTCGTTCCGCCTCAGCCGAAGCTTGGCGGCGTTCCGCCGTCCCTGCCAGTAAAGTCCCGACAGCCGAAGGACTCCCTCGATGAGAGTGTGGGAAAAGAGCAGATTCTCGATATGGAAGAAGTTCAGGCCCTGCCCAAAGACTTGCGCCTCATGATCCATTTCGATCCCGAGGCGCTGACGGGCATGCAGACGGCCGAGGCGCTTCTCCAGCTTCTCCTCGATATCGTCCGGATCGAGGAACCTTACCGCGGCGGCCAAATGGATGCTTCACTCTGGGTTTCCAAAGATGGTATTGGCAATATACTCTTATTAGCCTCTTAGCGTCTTCGGACCAATGGATAAGATTGATCTGCCGCAAGGCCAGTTCGCCGGCCGCAGTTCAATATTTGCGATAATCTCGAGAGGTTTAAGCCAGCGCTGCGGTGAGAAGAGAGGCCTGACTTGACGAAGAGATCCATACGAGAACTCGATAACGCCGTGCGCGCGGCCACGGATTGGATTGACGATCTTATGCTACGCCTTGGCTGGCAGGATCGCGACAAAGTCTATTCGGCTCTGATCGCAGCATTGCATGCGCTGCGCGATTGGTTGCCTCGCGACGAGGCCATCTATATCGGGGCATGTTTCCCGCCATTGCTGCGTGGCCTCTACTACGAGGGCTGGCACGCGGCCGGACATGTGACGGCCAAAAGCCGCCGCGCATTCTTGGAGCGCATTCATGATGGCGTGCATCGCGAACCGGGCATCGACGCCGAGCAAGTCGCCAAGGCCGTGTTGGCCCTTCTCGCGGCGCGGTTGCCGCCAGCCGAGCTCGAGAATGCAAAAGCTGCCACGCCAGAAGAACTGCATGGGCTCTGGCCGAGCTGAGCACAGGAGATCGGTTGAGAATATGAGCGCCTCAGCTCGGTCAAAATCAGATGCGCGCCAGATCATCCGGGTCTTTCTCTGCGGTGACGTCATGACAGGGCGTGGCATTGATCAGATCTTGCCGCATCCGTGTGACCCCGAACTGCATGAGGATTGGGTGCAATCGGCCAGCGACTATGTCCGGCTGGCCGAGCAGGTGAATGGAAGGATTCCGACGCATGTGGCGCCTTCCTATATCTGGGGCGCGGCTCTGGACCAGTTGAACCGGGTGCCTCCTGATGCACGCGTGATCAACCTCGAAACCAGCATTACGCGCAGCGACGCCTACATTCCCAAGGGCATCAATTATAGAATGAGCCCCGAAAACGCCGAATGCCTGCTCGCTGCCGGCATCGATTGCTGCGTGCTCGGCAACAATCATGTGCTCGACTGGGAACGCGTCGGATTGCTCGAGACCTTGGCCACTCTCGAACGATTGCGGATCAAGAGCGCCGGGGCTGGTCGCGACCTCGCCCAAGCGCGTGCGCCCGCCATCCTGGAGATAGAAGGCAAAGGACGCGTGGTCGTTTTTTCCTTTGCTTCATTGACAAGCGGCGTCCCGCGCAATTGGGCGGCAACACAAGAGGCTGCCGGTGTGAACCTCCTGCCGGACCTCAGCGATGACACTGTCGCAGAGATCGCCGACCAAGTCGCGCACGTACAACAGCCCGGTGATGTGATCATCGCCTCCATCCATTGGGGAGCCGAATTGGGGATATCGAGATTCCGGAGGAGCAACAGCGCTTCGCGCATGCCCTCATCGATCGGGCCAATGTTTCTGTCGTCCATGGCCATTCTTCGCATCACCCGAAAGCCATCGAAATATACAAGAACCGGCTCATCCTCTATGGATGCGGCGACTTCTTGAACGATTACGAAGGCATCAGTGGCTACGAGGAATTTCGTGGCGATCTCGTCTTGATGTATTTTGCCGGTTTCAATTCCTCAACTGGACACCTGACCGATCTCGAATTGGTGCCCCTTCAGATCCGGCGCTTTCAGCTCATCCCTGCATGCCCTGCAGATATTCAGTGGATGCAGCGGACACTTAGCCGCGAGAGCGAACAGTTTGACGCGCGCGTCAGCTTCGGGCTGAAGACCGATGGGAGACTGACCCTGTTCTGGCCTGAGACCATCGAGCGTTCAAGTTCCTACCCTTGCGATCATCAACACGGCTGATGAGATTGCGCCTCTCAACTCCATCAAGCCATTTCTTGACAAAGTGCCAACGAAAGAGACGCGAGCCATCAGACGCATGCTCGCATTTGGCCTGAAATTTTCGCTTGGCTGAAGGCGCGGTATTGAACTCGCGGCATTCAAGGCGTTGTTCGAGACCTCTGTGAGGTCGCCATGGTCCGCGATAACAGTCCCATGTTGGATCAGGCAGGCGATGGCAAATTGCCCGGACCGATGCCGGCTTTCGGACGCTCATCCGGGAGCGCCCGCCCTTCCGCGATAAAATACACGGTTTCTGCAATATTAGCCGCGTGATCGCCCATGCGCTCAATATTTTTGGCGCAAAACGACATGTGCAGGCAGAAGGCGATATTGCGTGGATTCTCCAACATATAGGTCAGAAGCTCCCGAAACAGCGAGCTGTTCATGGCATTGACTTCCACGTCCCTGCGCCATACGGCGAGCGCTTCGGCGGCATCACGCTGTGCATAGCTGTCGAGCACGCGACTGAGCTGGTCGATAACCAGTTTCATCATCCGGTCCAGCTGGAGCATGACCGCGTTCGGGCGAAATTCATCGGCGAGCGTCGCCGCCTCGATCGCGATGTTCTCGGCGAGATCGCCAATCCGCTCGAGATCATTGGAGATACGTAGGTCCCCGATGATCTCCCGCAAATCGACCGCCATCGGCTGCCGGCGTGCAAGGGTGACCACCGCTTTTTCTTCGATTTCACGCTGGAGCGCATCAATTTGATCGTCGACTGTGACGACACTCTTGGCTAGAGTAATATTGCAGTTGGCCAGAGCGTCGATTGCGTCAGCCATCTGCCTCTTTGCAAGAAGCCCCATGGCAGCGATCTTCTGGGCGAGTTCCTGCAAATCGGCATCGAAAGCCCTGACGGTGTGCTCGTACATGGTCACTCCCCTTGGATCTAGCTCCGCGACTGCAATGTCAATTACGAGCGTCTCACTGGAAGCATGACCTTCGCGCACTCTTTCATGCGCAAAATGATCAAATTGGCATGCCCACACTTGGCCCAAGCCCGGCCGCTACAAATCATCGCGTGACAGGCCAAAGCAAAATATCGAGTCCATCGGTCCGATTATTGATACACGTCAATACCCACGTTTGCCCATCGATCATTTTTGAGTGTTAGAAATAGTGCTGAGACAAGCCTAACATGGAATATGAGCAAATCCGAAAATATCCTGAGGATTATGTCGACGCTAATCTTCAGAATTACGACAAATATACCAAGGCGTTCTCATGGACCGAGGCGCGGGCGCTGCTCGATGGGTTGCCACGAGGCGGCCTTAATATCACGCATGAGGCTGTCGACCGGCACGTATTGGCCGGCCGCGGCGGCAAGCTTGCACTGCGCTGGATCGGCCGTGACAATCGCATCCAGGACTTCTCCTACGCGGACCTCCTGGCCGCGACTAATCGATTCGCCAATGTCCTGGCGCAGCGCGGCGTCGGAAAAGGTCAGCGGGTCTTCTCGCTGCTCGGCAGGACACCCGAGCTCTATATCGCTGCCCTTGGTACGCTCAAAAATGGGAGCGTCTTCTCACCGCTGTTCTCGGCATTCGGTCCTGAACCAATCAAGGCGCGCATGACGATCGGTGACGCCAAGGCCCTCATTACCTCAGAGGCGCTTTACCGGCGCAAGATCGAGCCCTGGCGCCACGAACTTATGTGCCTTGAGCATGTCTTTTTGACCGATTGCTCAGATAATCCGCCCGCGGGCACAACCAATCTTACGGCTGCCATAGCGGCAACATCGGACTCTTTTGAAACCGTATGGACGGGCCCAGAGGACATGGCCCTTCTGCATTTCACCAGCGGAACGACCGGAAAGCCGAAGGGGGCGGTCCATGTGCATGAAGCAGTCGTTGCCCATCACATCACAGGTCGGCTCGCTCTCGACCTTCATCCGGATGACATCTTCTGGTGCACCGCCGACCCTGGTTGGGTGACGGGCACCTCCTACGGCATCATTTCTCCGTTCACGAATGGTGCAACGCTGATCGTAGACCAAGCCGAATTCGATGCCGAACGGTGGTATCGAATCCTCCAGGACGCAGAGGATCAACGTCTGGTACACTGCCCCAACTGCAATCCGCATGCTGATGAAGCTTGGCGCCGACATCGCGAAGGGGTTCGATCTGTCGAGCCTGCGTTTCATGGCCAGTGTCGGCGAGCCCCTCAACCCGGAGGCTGTCGTCTGGGGCGTTAAGGCGTTCGGGATGCCGTTTCACGACAATTGGTGGCAGACCGAGACCGGTGGCATCATGATCGCCAACTACCTATCGATGGACGTGAAGCCAGGGATCGATGGGCAGACCGCTGCCGGGAGTAACGGCTTCCGTCGTCGAGCGGAACGGAAGCGGAGAAATCCAGGAAATCACAAAGCCCATGGTCATGGGAGAGCTCGCGCTACGTCCCGGCTGGCCGTCGATGATGCGCGCCTATCTCAATGAGGAAGAACGCTACCGCAAATGCTTCGCCGGCGGCTGGTATTTAACCGGCGATCTCGCGATGCGCGACACAGAGGGCTATTATTGGTTCGTTGGCCGCGCTGACGATGTCATCAAGAGCGCCGGCCATCTCATCGGACCCTTCGAGGTGGAAAGCGCCCTCATGGAGCATAACGCAGTTGCCGAGGCCGGGGTGATCGGTATTCCGGATGACGATTGCTGGGGAGGTGGTGAAAGCCTTCATTGCCCTCAAGGACGGCGATCGAAGCCGACGGAGCAATTGCGCAAGGAGTTGCTCGGCCATGCGCGCAAGCGCTTGGCTCCGGCGATCGCGCCAAAGGATATCGCCTTTCGCAAAAATCTGCCGAAGACGCGCAGCGGCAAAATCATGCGGCGGCTTTTGAAAGCGCGCGAGCTCGGCCTGCCGCAGGGCGATCTCTCGACGCTCGAAAGCGAGGAGCAATGAGCGACAAACCACATCTGTCGCGGGCGCATGAACTCGATCTCTTGAAACAGATGATCCGCATCCGTCAGTTCGAGGACAAATGTGCCGAGCTTTATACGCAGGAGAAGATCAGGGGCTTTCTCCATCTCTATGATGGCGAGGAGGCTGTCGCCGTCGGCGTGATCCCTGTGCTTGAAAAGCGCGATCGAATCGTTTCGACCTATCGTGAACATGGCCATGCGCTCGTGCGCGGAGTGCCGATGAAAACCGCGCTCGCCGAGATGTATGGCAAGCAGGAGGGCTGTAGCGGCGGCCGTGGCGGCTCCATGCACCTGTTCGACCGGGCGACCAATTTTTACGGCGGCAACGCCATTGTCGGTGGCGGGCTTCCGCTGGCGGTCGGCCTCGCGCTCGCCGACCACATGCGCGGCGAAAACATTGTCACCGCCTGCTTCTTTGGCGATGGCGCTGTCGCCGAAGGCGAGTTTCACGAAAGTCTCAATCTCGCGGCTCTTTGGGCGCTGCCGGTGCTGTTCGTATGCGAGAACAATCTTTATGCCATGGGAACAGCGCTGGCGCTTTCCGAATCGGAGACTGACATTCACCTCAAGGCGGCAAGCTATCGGCTCGCATCAGAAGCGGTCGATGGCATGGACGTGATCGCGGTCGAAGCCGCTGCGCGGCGCGCCGTCCAGGCCGTACGCGAAACCGGCAAGCCCTATTTTCTCGAATGTCGGACCTACCGATTCCGCGCTCACTCCATGTTTGATGCGCAACTCTACCGCGACAAAGCCGAGGTCGAGGCCTGGCGGCAAAAGGGGCCGATCGTGCGATTCCGCGGCTGGCTCGAGACAAACCAGCATGATCCACCCGGAGGATATGACGCGCATCGAGGCCGAGGTTGCCGCCGAAATTGCCGAAGCCGTTGCTTTCGCCGAGGCGGGAACATGGGAACCGGTCGAGCGCCTCACGCGCTTCACCTATGCGGAAAGGGCAGCCTGACAGGCGGGCAATGGGCATCATGCCGCAACAACGCGGACCAAGCGGAACCCTTGGAGCTCAGCTATCGCGAAGCTGTGCGCGAGGCGATCCGCGATGCGCTGCATCCGTGATCAGCGTGTTTTTCTCATGGGTGAAGACGTTGGCCGCTATGGCGGTTGCTACGCGGTGAGCAAGGGGCTTCTGGCGGAGTTCGGACCGGAAAGGATCCGAGACACGCCGCTGTCGGAATCGGCTTTCACAGGCGCCGGCATTGGTGCCGCCATAGCAGGCATGCGCCCGATCGTCGAATTGATGACGGTGAATTTCAGTCTGCTCGCGCTCGACCAGATTCTCAACACCGCGGCCACCATTCGTCACATGTCGGGCAATCAATTCGGTGTGCCGGTGGTGATCAGGATGGCGACCGGCGCCGGCCGTCAGTTGGCCGCTCAGCACTCGCATAGTCTCGAAGGGTGGTACGCTCATATTCCTGGGATCAAGGTGCTCGCCCCGGCGACGCTCGAGGACGCGCGGGGGATGCTGTGGACGGCTCTTCAAGATCCGGACCCTGTGCTGATCTTCGAAAATATCATGCTCTACAATATGACCGGAAAGCTCGCGGCCGACGCTGGGCCGGTCGAAATCGCAAAAGGCCGCGGTGCGCCGCGACGGGCGGGATATTTCGCTCATCACCTATGGCGGTTCGCTGTGGAAGACACTCGAAGCGGCAAGCCTGCTTGCCGCGGAAAACATCGAGGCGGAGGTCATCGATCTCCGCAGCTTGCGGCCGCTCGATGATGCGACGATCATGGCGTCGGTGAGCAAGACCCGGCGTGCCATCATCGTCGATGAAGGATGGCGCAGCGGCAGCATTTCGGCGGAGATTTGCACGCGTATCGTCGAACAGGCGTTTTTGGGAACTCGATGCGCCGCTCGGGCGCGTATGCAGCGAAGAGGTGCCGATTCCCTATCCGCATCACCTCGAACAGGCCGCAATCCCGCAGCCGGCGAAAATCGTCGCAGCGGCGAAAGCGGCTGCTCGGACGCGACATGAGTGACCCGGCGATGGCTGAATTTCGCATGCCCTCGCTTGGTGCCGATATGGAAGCCGGAACACTCGTCGAGTGGTTGGTCAAGCCAGGCGATCGTGTCAAGCGTGGCGACGTCGTCGCCGTGGTGGAAACGCAAAAAGGGGCGATCGAGATCGAAATCTTCGAGACAGGCGAGATTGAACAGTTTCTGGTCGACATCGGCGCCAAAGTGCCTGTCGGTACGCCGCTTGCGAAAATTCGAACGGAGCAAGGAAGAGGTCAAAGCCGGGATGGATGCAAAGCCAGCGCAAGAGGCCCTCGTGATTGCAGCATCTGCCCCATCCCACTGCGCCGATCCGGGGCGGCCTCCGCCCGCCGCGCCAGTCCCATTGCCGCTCCCGACCGGCCGCATGCGGGCCTCTCCGGCGGCGCGACAGTTTGCGCAGATGCATAACGTCGATCTCGCGCCGTCGCAGGAAGCGGCCCTGGCGGAGCAATCATCTTCAGAGATGATCGAGCGCCAAGCTCACCGCTGTTCACGCCCCATCGAAAAGAAGCGCGCCATAGGCCTCGACCTCGATGCGATGCGCGGGCGATCGCAGCCGCCATGGCACGTTCGAAGCGTGAAATTCCCCACTATTATCTCGAGCATCAGGTCGACGTGACGCCCTGCGAGGCCTGGCTTGCGCGGACGAATGCCACGCGTCCGCCTGAAAGCCGGCTGCTCATGGGCGCAGTTGCGATGAAGGCCGTCGCTTTGGCGGCCCGTCGCTTTCCCGCCTTTAACGGATTTTATCTTGACGGGAAGTTCGAACCATCTTCCGCCGTTCATGCAGGCATGGCGATCGCCATTCGCGGCGGCGGTTTGGCTGCGCCAGCAATTCATGATGCGGACCGGCTTTCGTGCGATGCCCTCATGGCGTCGATGCGCGATCTGGTGGCACGCATGCGGTCCGGCCGCATCCGCAGCTCCGAGATCGCTGATGCGACGCATCACCGTCTCAAGTCTCGGCGAACGCGGCGTCGAGGCGCTCTATGGCATCATTTATCCGCCCCAAGTGGCAATCGTCGGGGTTCGGCAAGGTTGTGGCGCGGCCTTGGATCGTCGATGATGCAATCGTCCCACGTTCCATCGTGACCATAACGCTTTCGGGCGATCACAGGGTCAGCGATGGCCATGCTGGCGCATTGTTCTTGGCCGAAATCGGCAAGCTGCTGCAGGAGCCGGATCAATTATGAGCGATCTCGACATTGGCGCGGTGCTGCGGGAGGAACTCGGAAACATCGCGCCGGAAATCGATATGAATTCGGTCGACCCGTCGGCGGACCTGCGCGAAGCGCTCGATATCGATTCCATGGACTTCCTAAACTTTATTACCGCCATCCACCAACGTCTCGGGATCAAGCATTCCGGAGATCGATTATCCAAAGCTCATGACCCTCGACGGAGCCGTCAGCTACCTTAAGACGAAACTCCGGTGATATACGCGGGGCTGGCCAACCCCGGTTCTTGGATCCTAAATTCTCATCTCTCGTAAATTCCAACAATACCTGCCTCGGCGAGCACATATTTGCGCGCCTCGCGTTCGACCTCGCGGCAGGATGGTTCTTTGCGCAACGGCAAATGATCCAGCGAGAGCGCAAGCAGCCGAAATTGATAGTGGTGAGGCCCGTGACGGTGTGGCGGGCACGGACCGCCATAACCTAAACGATTGAAATCATTGATTGCCCGCTCGAGCCCTTCCTTTTCGCAGTTTCGATCGAACCCTTGCGCGAGACCCATTCGGTTGGCCGGAATGTCGTAAAGAGCCCAATGATGAAAAGTGCCCGAAGGAGCATCGGGATCATCGCAGAGAAGCACGAAGCTGCGGGTCTCTGTTGGCGCCTCGCCCCATTGAAACGGTGGGGATAGATCCTCTCCGTCACAGGTGTAGCGAGAGGGGATTGTCCCGCCATTAAAAAAGGCACTCGAGCTGAGCTGCATAGCAGCCTCCATCACATCGCATTATAAGCATTCTGCACTTCCGTCGTTTGAATAGTTTGACACGGGTCAATCTCCACATGCAGATTGAGGTATATGAAGACCATAATATGCTTTCAGTCCCCCATATGCCATGGCGCTGGGCGTGCCCTCTCCCGGCACGAGGCGCTTAGACGTTGGAGCGGCCGCAAGATCGTCGATGATCTTGCTGCGAACGGCATTCTGATACGGAGTCCGTCGACCCGCGGCGTTGCGGAAGAAGCGCCTGGCGCCTACAAAGATGTCACTGCAGTCGTGGCCGCCGCCGAACAGGCAGGCCTCGCCCGAAGAGTGGCGCGCCTCAAGCCTCTCATTTGCATCAAAGGGTGATAAGTAAATTCGGTTTCAATCTGATATCAGTCGTGTAGGCGGTAGCGGACGTCTCGAGCGCTACTGCGGTGTGCCGGCGTCGGTCGGATGGATGCTCGCCAACGCCAATGAGTTTCGTGAGGCCACTTGCTTCTGACCCCAACTTTTTACCGGCTTCAATCAAAGCGATCATCGGAAGCCGTGGCTGGACAGGTGATGAATTTTGGTGCCGGTCTGGTGCTCGCGCCCCTCAAGGCGTAATTTCCAATACGAAATCGAGCTGGAGAATGGCTCATGTCCTGGTCCCTGACGATCGGCCGCTTTGGTGCAACGACCGTGCGGGTTCATCTCACCTTTTTTCTCCTCCTCGCTTGGATCGGCGTCAGTGCCTGGCAGAAGGGAGGCCTTCCGGCGGCGCGCGATAGCGTGCTCTTCATTGCTCTCCTTTTTGCCTGTGTCGTCCTCCACGAATTCGGCCACATCCTCATGGCGCGGCGTTTCGGGATCGAGACGCCAGAGGTGATCTTGCTGCCGATCGGGGGAGTGGCGCTCATGCCGCGCATGCCGCAGAAACCTTCGCAAGAACTCGCGGTCGCGATCGCGGGACCGATGGTGAACATCGTCATCGCCTTTCTTCTCTTCCTCGTCCTCGGAACGATTCAACCCGATGATTTGACGCGGATTGATGATCCGCGCGTCTCGCTTCTCGCACGGCTCGCCGCCGTCAATGTCTTTCTGGTTCTTTTCAACATGATCCCCGCTTTTCCGATGGACGGCGGCCGTGTCCTACGTGCGCTCCTCGCCATGAAACTCGGGGACGCCAGAGCGACGCAACTCGCCGCCTCCCTTGGGCAGGTCTTCGCATTTGTGCTTGGCTTTCTTGGCCTCTTCGGTAATCCGCTCCTCATCTTCATTGCGATCTTCGTTTATATCGCCGCAGCGGGAGAAGCGCAGATGACCGCCTTCAACGAGGCGGCGCGCGGGCTTTCCGTGGGCGACGCAATGGAAACGCGTTTCAACGCGATCCCGGTCGAAGCGAACTTGGCCGACGGCGATCGAAATGCTGCTCGCGACCGCGCAGCACGAATTTCCAGTGGTGGACGCTTTCGGAAAGCCGGTGGGCCTCCTCGTGCGCGAAGACATACTCTCGGCGCTGAAGAACCACGACCGTGAGGCGGCAATCACTGCTTTTATGCGCGCGCCAGTCGAGACTGTGGGGAGCGCAACCCCACTTGAAGAGGTGCTCGACCGGCTCCACGGACCGCAAGCCGGGCTTTGGCTGTCACCGATTCCGAGGGGATCCTCGTCGGTCTCCTCACGCGCCAGAACCTTGCTGAGATGATGATCATCAAGACCAAGCGGCCCAACTGGCGCTTCGATCGTGGCTGAGCAGTGATGGCGCTCCGCGCATTCGAAGTGGCTGCCGCGCTGTGCAAGCCAAGTCGTGATCACCCAAACGACTTCAACACCTCACGAAGGGGTAACTCCAATGGTATTGTCTTCTCCCCATGTCTGCTGGTTTGAAACGCTCCGGCTTGAAGATGTTCCCCTGGTCGGCGGCAAGAATGCCTCTCTGGGTGAGCTTTACCGTGAGTTGGGTGAGGCGGGCGTCAAGGTGCCGAATGGCTTCGCCTTAACGGTCGCAGCCTACGCCGACGCATTGTCATCGGCAAAGGCATGGGCTGGCCTGCATACGCTGCTGGACGATCTCGACATCACTGACGTCGACTTGCTGGCGGAGCGAGCCGCGCAAGCGCGCAAGATTGTCTACGACGCCACCGGCAACGCCAAACTTCGTGCGAACATGGAGGCGGCCTATCGCCGGCTCGAGACGCAATATGGTACCGGCGTTGCAGTGGCTGTGCGCAGCTCGGCTACCGCCGAGGATCTGCCGACTGCGAGCTTTGCCGGACAGCACGAAAGTTATCTCAACATTCGCGGCGCGGATGATCTTTTCGAGGCCTGTCGCCTCTGCTTCGCCTCGGTGTTCACCGACCGCGCCATCGTCTACCGCGCGAACAATGGGTTTGACCATTTCAAGGTCGGGCTCTCGGTCGGCGTGATGAAGATGGTGCGCTCAGATCGCGCGAGTAGTGGCGTGATCTTCACGCTCGATACGGAGTCCGGCTTCCGCGACGTGGTGTTCATCACGGGCATCTATGGGCTCGGAGAGAACCTCGTACAGGGCAAGGTGGAGCCGGACGAGTTCCACGTGCACAAGCCGACCTTCCAGCAGGGATATCGCGCCGTGCTGCGCCGCTCGCTCGGACAAAAGCAGCTGCGCCTCATATATGCGGAAGGCCATACCGGATCGACCACACGCAATGTTCCCACTACCGAGGCCGAGCGGGCCTGCTTCTGCATCGAGGATGGTGAAGTGCTGAAGCTTGCCGACTATGCCATCCGCGTCGAGGAGCACTACTCGCACCGCGCGGGCCATGCCGAGCCGATGGATATTGAATGGGCGAAGGACGCCGACGACGGCGGACTCTACATCGTGCAGGCGCGCCCGGAGACCGTGGCCTCCCAGCGCTCGACAAGCGTGTTTGAGACTTACACGCTGACAGGCAGCGGTAGGTTACTTCTGTCCGGCAGCGCCATCGGCGAGAAGATTGGTACCGGTGTCGTGCGCGTCGTTAATGGGACCGCGGACCTACACAGCTTCCAACCTGGAGAGGTTCTGGTTGCGAGCTCGACAAGTCCCGACTGGGAACCAGTGATGAAGACAGCCGGCGCGATCATCACTGATCACGGCGGACGCACCTGCCACGCGGCGATTGTCGCGCGTGAACTCGGCGTGCCCGCCGTGGTGGGAGCGGAGGCTGCCACACGCGCGTTGCACAATGGCGAACGCGTCACCGTCTCCTGCGCGGGTGGCGAGGTGGGCGCGGTCTATGAAGGCGAGATACCCTTCGAGGTCGCACGTCTGCCTGCTAGCGCCTTGGCGCTGCCGAAAACTGAGATCATGATAAACTTGGGCAATCCAGATCTTGCATTTCGCAACGCCATGATGCCAAACGCCGGCGTTGGCCTGGCCCGCATGGAATTCATCATCAGCGAGCATATCGGTATCCACCCGATGGCGCTGGTGCATCCCGAGAAAGTCGCGGGGCCGGATATGGAGCGGATTCGCGCCGTCACCCGTAACTTCAACTCGCCACGCGAGTTTTTTGTCCGCACGTTGGCTGAGGGCGTCGGTACGATCGCCGCCGCATTCTACCCGAAGCCGGTGATCATTCGGCTTTCAGACTTCAAGACCAACGAATACGCGCAGTTGATCGGCGGTGCTGCATTCGAACCGCAGGAGGCAAATCCGATGCTCGGCTTCCGCGGCGCGTCACGCTATGCTCATCCCGCCTATGCCGATGGCTTCGCCCTGGAGTGTGCCTCGCTGCGCCGTGTCCGCGAAGAAATGGGGCTGACTAATCTCCGCGTCATGGTGCCCTTCTGCCGCCGCGTGACTGAAGCCGAGCGCGTGCTACAGGTGATGGCGCAGCATGGTCTCGAACGCGGTCGCAACGGTCTGGAGATCTATGTGATGTGCGAGATCCCGAACAATGTCATCCAGGTGGATGCGTTCGCTGCCATATTCGACGGGTTCTCGATTGGCTCTAACGACCTGACGCAGCTCACGCTCGGCGTGGACCGCGATTCCGAAATCGTAGCGTTCGATTTCGACGAGCGCGATCCGGGCATGTTGGAAATGCTGCGGCTGGCCGTTACAGGGGCGAAGCGGAATGGCCGGCACGTCGGCATTTGCGGCGAGGCTCCGGCGAACTACCCGGAGATCGCTCAATTCCTCACCGGCCTCGGCATCGACTCGATCAGTGTCAATCCCTCGAGCCTGGTGCGCACCATCGCCGTGGTGCGCGAGGCAGAACAGTCGGGGGGAGGGAAGTGAGTTCGGGACGGCAAAAGCGATTTACCGCGCGGCCTATATTGGCGGCCAGAAGATAGGGCTGCGAACTCGATTAATGGCAACTATCGCCATCATCGCTTTACCGGAGCGAGAGGAGCGGCCACGCCGCGCTCGTACCAGTTCTTGCTGCGGTTCACGATTGCAACCACCGACAGCATGACGGGAACTTCAATGAGCACGCCGACAACGGTTGCAAGAGCTGCGCCTGACTCGAACCCAAACAACGAAATCGCAGCGGCGACCGCAAGCTCGAAGAAATTGCTCGCCCCGATCAATGCCGAAGGCCCGGCCACACAATGCTGTTCGCCTGCAAAACGGTTCAAAAGATAGGCGAGGCCGGAGTTGAAATAGACCTGAATGAGGATTGGCACGGCGAGGAGTGCGATCACCAGCGGTTGACGCAGTATTTGCTCGCCCTGGAAGCCGAACAGGAGAACGAGCGTCGCCAGCAGCGAGATGAGGGACAGGGGCTGCAGGAAACCGAGAACGCGCCCGAGCGCCGCCTCTCCGCCAGCGTCTAGAGCGGGATGAGGAAAAGTGGAAACCGGTTTTCCGCCCGCATCCCGCTCTAAACTTTTGGAATCGATCACGTTCATGATTTTGGATTGAGTTAATCCAAAATCATCGTGATCTAGAAGTCGGCGGCGGATCAATTGCGCGGCGATGACTGGCAGGACAATGTAGAGAACGACCGAAAGAACGAGCGTATCCCATGGCACGGTGATCGCTGAAAGGCCCAGCAACAGACCAACGATCGGCGCAAAGGCGAAGACCATGATCGCATCGTTCAGCGCGACCTGCGATAGAGTGAAATGTGGTTCGCCCTTGCTCAAATTGCTCCACACGAAGACCATGGCTGTACAAGGCGCGGCCGCGAGCAAAATGAGCCCGGCGATATAAGAATTGATCTGATCGGCTGGAAGATAGGGCCGGAAGAGATGGCCGATGAACAACCAGCCAAGCGCCGCCATCGAGAAGGGTTTGACCGCCCAATTGATAAACAAGGTCACGCCGATGCCGCGCCAGTGTTCTTTGACCTGATGAAGCGCGGCAAAATCGATCTTGACGAGCATCGGGATGATCATCAGCCAGATGAGAACCGCAACCGGCAGGTTCACCTTCGCGATTTCGGCGGCGCCGATCAGATGAAAGACACCGGGGAGAAAATGACCCAGGACGATACCAACGATGATACAGAGACCGACCCAAAGGGTTAGGTAACGTTCGAATCCGGACATACAAGATTTCTCCCTAAACTTTCAGTACGCGTTGACCCGCGGCATCGATGACAAGCTCGCCGTCTTCCTTGCGGAACTCGCCAAACTGAGATGGCAGAAGATCGAGCACCAACTCGGAAGGACGGCACAGCCGCACGCCTTTGGGCGTCACGACGATAGGCCGATTGATGAGGATCGGATGGGTCATCATTGCATCGAGAAGGAATTCGTCGCCCAGCGAAGGATCATCTAGATTCAATTCGTGAAAGGGCGTACCCTTTTCACGAAGAAGCGCCCGCACCGGGATCCCCATCCTTGCAATGAGATCGATGAGAATTTCACGAGTTGGCGGCGTTTTGAGATATTCGATGATCGTCGGCTCAATCCCGGCATTGCGGATCATGGCAAGCGTGTTACGCGAGGTTCCGCAGGACGGGTTGTGGTAGATCGTGACCGCAATGGGCCTAGCGTCGACACCGGTCTCCATCGTTACGCCGCCTTGCTCTGGAGCGTTTTCTCCGTGGCGCCGTCCATGGCGCCGATGTCCAACAGCTTCTGTTTCAGCGTCGCAAGATCGAGCTTTTCAAAATCAAGATTGACGAAGGCGGAGACCCGCGCGGAAAGGCAGCGATAGGCGTCCATGAAGGCGGCGCGCTTCTTGGCTTCCGTGCCTTCGATGGCCGCCGGATCGGGTATGCCCCAATGGGCGACGAGCGGATGCCCAGGCCAACGGGGGCAAGCCTCGCCCGCCGCCAAATCGCAGACCGTAATGATGAAATCCATGTGCGGCGCGTCCGGCCCCGCGAACTCATTCCAGCTCTTGGACCGAAATCCGGCCGTCTCGTAGCCGAGGTCCTTCAGCAATGCGAGCGCATGAGGGTTCGGTTCGTCCTTCGGCCGGCTGCCGGCCGAAAAGGCGCAAACGCGACCGGCCCCTTCCTTGTTCAACAACGCCTCCGCAAGTATCGAACGGGCGGAATTGCCGGTGCAAACAATCAGAACGTTATATGTCTTGTCTGACGTGAACCCCTCTCGTTTGGCTGGAAACAGAGTCGCAGCATCGGTCGTATCCGACGGGCCGCAGATCTTTCCAGTCACGCCGCAGCAATTTTCAAGGAGAAAGGCGCCGAGCCGTAGGGCGCGAGCGCGGTTCGCCGCGTAGATGATAGAGCGGCCCTCGCGCCGGGCCATGACGAGGCCTGCCTGCTCCAGCACCGCAAGATGTGTCGACAAGGTATTGTGCGGAACAAGAAGGAGGCGGGCGATGTCGCCGGCCGCGAGGCCATAGGGCAGATAGCGAATGAGAAGCCGGAACACTTCGAGACGCGACGATTGCGCCAAAGCGCCGAGAATTTGGAGTGCATCGGCCCCTTCGAAGCGCTCGAGCCCCGACCCCGCGACCGGTCTGGAGGTCCTGGCCATCAAGCTTTCTCCTCGACGGGGTTCGTCTTGCCGATCTCATCGAGCTGCCTCTGAAGCGAGAGCTTGTCGAGGCTCTTCATCGGCAGCGAAGTAAAGATCGAAATGCGGTTGTAGAGCATCCTAAATGCATCTGCGAACGCCAGATGTTTTTCGACCTCGGTTCCTTCGGCGGCGGCCGGAATCCGGCTGGCCCCAATGGGCCGTCATCGGTTGGCCGGGCCAATAGGGACATTGTTCTTTCGCGGCGTCATCGCAAACAGTGAACACGAAATCGAGCGGCGGGGCGCCGGGCGAAGCGAACTCATCCCAGCTCTTTGAGCGAAACCCGTCGGTCAGGAAGCCCGACTTCTCGAGAATCGCGACCGCACGCGGATGGATCTCACCCTTGGGATGAGAGCCGGCGCTATAGGCTTTGAACCGGTCCGCGCCGAGCCGATTCAGGATCGCCTCGGCCATGATCGAGCGCGCCGAATTGCCGGTGCAGAGGAAAAGGACATTGAAGATCTTGCCATCGGCCATGACTTCCCCTTGCGAAAATTGAGGGTTTTCATTAACATCGATATGTCGAATATTATCGACAAATCGATAATATATCGACTGCACGTTTCAGGCAAGACCAAAGAACGAGTCAGGCTGAACGCCCTAAGGACCGGCACAGTGGTCACTCATCAGGACCAAGCAACTCTGCAGTGGGGAAAACTGCGTTCGCGCTGGATCCGAACCTTCCCGCCTGCGACGTTTCAGGAGATCAGATCGGTTGGACGGCCAAAGCACAACAAGTTGCGTCCAGCTCCCTCGCGAAGACTTACCCGCGCGAAGCATAGATATCGCTTTGAGCCCCAAAGTTGCATTGCCTTGCAATGGCTTTGACGTGCCAGCGCGGAACGGCGTTTGGGCTCAGGATTTTGACGCCACCTACATCTGCTAATTTCCTTCCAAAGAAAAATATTGGTGGCTCGCGGAATAAATGGAGATCGTGCATGTCTACCCAATAGACAGCCATCAATTATCTCTTGAGGCCAGCTGGATATGCGTCACCACCATGGGATTCGCACGATCACCACCGCTTTCGTGGCGGTGCTGGGCTTTGGGTTCGTTTCCTTCGTTTTGGCAGAGAATGCAACGCCTCCGATCCACGAGAACGGTCTGGCAACGCAAGCGGGACATCGGCGCGAAGCGGCTTTCCTTGCCGAGAACGAAGCTGCCATGGCGCTCATGATGAAAGGCATGGCTGTGAAGCCGACGGGCGACATCGACCGCGACTTCGTGGCCATGATGGAGCCCCACCATCAGGGCGCCATCGACATGGCCCAGGCTCTTCTTCGCTATGGTACGAATGAGCAGCTCAAGCGCCTCGCACAGGAAATTATCGTCACGCAACAGCAGGAGCTTGCAGCGATGCGGCTGGCAATCGGCGAGCCCCTGTTGCCCTCGATGGCCTCCCCCACGCAATCGGCGCCAGCGTCGAAAGCCGATCCGTAATCAGCACAAGCCGGCAGGACGCGCGTATTCTGATGTGATGCAACGAAACAGGAGCTGAACCATGAAGCGGATCATCCTTGCGATCGCGCTGCTCGCGACGACAGGTCTGTGCGGGACAGGACCTGCGATCAGCGGTCAAGCCCCGAGCGCGGCCAATGATCCCGATATTCCCATAAGCCATCACGACCGTATTTATGCGGCGGAGCAGTTTTCGAACACGGTGTCGGTGACTGATCCCGTCGACAACATGTTGGTCGGCGTCATCCGCCTTGGCGATCCACAGCCCGCCAATTTCAGCCCTCTTTATAAGGGCCAGGTTCTGGTGCATGGCATGGGTTTCTCGCCGGATCACAAAACAATCGCCGTGGTTTCGATCGGGTCGAACTCCGTCACCTTCGTCGATACCGCCACCAATGCCGTGAAGCATACGACCTATGTTGGACGTTCGCCGCATGAGGCGTTCTTCACACCGGACGGCAAAGAGGTGTGGGTCACAGTTCGCGGCGAGGATTATGTGTCCGTCCTCGACGCCAACACTTACGAGGAGAAGACCCGCATCAAGGTTGCTGCCGGCCCAGGCATGCAAATCTTCTCGCCCGATGGGAAGTACGGCTACGTCTGCTCGTCGTTCAACCCGGAAACCGTGGTGATTTCGGTCGCGGATCATCGGATCGTCGGCCGCGTAAAGCAGGAAAGTCCCTTTTGCCCCAACATCGCCGCGACGCCAGATGGGAAGCAGGTCTGGTTCACATTGAAGGATATCGGTAAGACGATGGTCTTCGAAGCCGGGCCCCCCTTCTCCGTCCTCAAGACCATCGACACAGGCCCAATCACCAATCACGTCAATTTCGCGCACAATGCCAATGGCACTTTCGCTTATGTGACGATCGGCGGCCTTAACGAGGTCGAGGTGTTCCGCACCGACGATTTCTCGCAGGTCGCAACCATACCGGTCGGCAAACTGCCGCACGGCATTTGGCCCTCCGGCGACGGCAGCCGGATCTATGTCGGCCTCGAAAATGCCGACGCGCTTGCCGCGATCGACACGCTCACAAACAAGGTGATCGCGACCATGCCGATCGGTCAGGCTCCCCAGGCGATTGCCTACGTCCCGAATGCGGTTCCGGAGGGCGATGGCACAAAGGGCCTGCAAGCTCTCGGCATCACCGGACAGACGGCTCATCTCGCGCTTGCGCCGCTCGCTGACGCCAAGCCGTCCGGCACCATGGAGACGGCGCCGACCAGTGTCTCCCTGTTCGACCAAGGGCTTGTGCAGGTCTTGCAGGCGTCCGTAACGGGACTCGAGCCCAAGCAGCCCTATGTTTTGGCCCTGTCCCAGGATGCGGCGGGCGCTGGTATGCTTGAGCCGCTGTCGGCCTTCATGAGCAATCCAGCAGGAGCGGCGATTGTCAGCTCAATCGGACCGATTTGGCAAGTTGTGCAGGCAGAGGGCAAGAGTGATCGGCGCTATCTAGTACTTGTCAAAGGTACGCCGGCCGACCTTGGTCCACCGGTCCAGGTTCAGGTGCGATAACTCCTGCGGTGTGTGGAGACCTCTTGGCTTTCGGCGGTCACCGGAAGGAGATCAGGGCGATGGAAGACATGATGCTTCTGGTCGAGCCGCTGATCCCAGCCCTGCGCCGCTACGCTCGCGCATTGGTGCGCGATCGCTCCGCGGCCGATGATCTGGTCCAGGATTGTCTTGAGCGGACAATTAGCCATTGGCATCAGCGCCGTGCCGAGGGTGATCCCCGGAGTTGGATCTTCACCATTCTCCACAATCTTGCCATCAACCAATTACGCCAGAAGACGCGGCGCGGCCGGCATGTGGCGATCGACGATGTCGAGGAAGCAACGCTGTCGCGTCCGCCTTCTCAAGAAGAGGGGCTGCACCATCAGGACCTTCTGCGGGCTCTCGACACCCTGTCAGAGGATCAGCGCAGTGTCCTGCTTCTCGTATCGGTTGAGGATTTGTCCTATGCCGAAGCCGCTCGGGTTCTCGATATTCCGGTCGGCACGGTAATGTCTCGGCTATCGCGTGCGCGGGAGAAGCTCCTGCACGTCTTGGTTGGCGACAAGGCCGACACGTCCACACCAAATCAATATTTGCGGAGGGTCAAATGATTGCCAGCCGTCCGATCTCCGAGGACGATTTGCACGCCTATGTCGACAAGCTGCTCGACCCGGGGCGCCATGCTGAGGTCGAAGCCTATCTGGAGCAACATCCAGATGTCGCGCGACGTGTCCAGGGATTCATTAGCCAGCGCGAGATGTTGCGGGCGACTTTCGCGCCCATCGGCCAGGAACCCGTGCCGCCGGAACTCAGTCTACGCCGCTTGATCGAGGCAAAGCGCAGACCGCCCGCCAACGCTTGGCGCAACAGCTGGCGCTCGGCGGTCGCTGCTTCGGTCCTCCTCGCGGCAGGCGGAGCAGCGGGCTGGTTTGGCCACGGAATGTCACCGGACGCGAACAGAGGGATCGCCACTCTGGCTCAAGAAGCGTTAGCCAATTATGAGGTCTACGCTCCCGACCGTTTCCATCCGGTGGAGATCAAAGCGGCTGACAGCGGTGAACTCGTCCGTTGGGTCTCCCAACGGCTTCAGCATCAGATAGCTGCGCCTGACCTTACAGCTTCAGGCTATCAATTCATGGGGGGTCGGCTTGTTGCGACCGCGCACGGTCCGGCCGGCCTGCTCATGTACGACGATGATCACGGCACTCGTCTTGTGATGCTGGTTCGGCCAATGGAGATTGAGAAGAATACTGTGATGTCTCAGTACGCGAACGGGCGAACCACCGGCTTTGCCTGGGCGCGAGACGGCATCGGCTACAGCCTGGTCGGTGCCGCCGCTCCGGAGGTTTTGCACCCATTGGCAGACGAAATTCGGAGGCAGACGGCGAAGGATATCTGATGAGGGATTTCATCGCTGGCGATGCTGACCAGAGTTTGGAGACTGCGGCTAAGGCAATTCTCAGCCGCAGCTTTCGTGAAGTGACGAAGCATTGGCCTCAGGATATTTACACGGGCCAACGACTATTCGAAGGATATTTGAAAGGGTCTCAGTGCCGCGGCGTGGTGACTGCGGAACGTCCTTCCCCACGGTAAACGGTGACAACGCGGCGCGTACGCGGGTCGACAATGAGGATATTGTTGCTTGTCATTGCAAAGCGATAGCCCCGGTAGTTTGGCGTAAACTTTGCCATGTCCCTAGGGATCCGATTTAAGCGGACACCTTTCGGTACGGTCATTCCGGGCGAGACGCTCATCTGGTCCATCGCGTCGAGGCCCATGCCGGCTGCGGCTTGTCCCGTGGCAGAGCTGCGACCGGACAGGCCTTTGGCTGAGCCCTTCTTCATGTTCATGTCTTGCTTGTCCATGCCGGATCTCATTCGTTCCGTCATGCCTTGATCTCGCTTGAGGTCGGTATTTTGTGCGCCCACCTGCAAGGTAAGCGCGGCGAAAGCCGCTGCCGCAACAGTTGTCAAAAGCAAAGGTCGCATGGCGTCCTCCATTTGTTTTTACGGCTTGCTGAAAACCCGGCGAGGCGGCAGGAGTTCCCTGCCGCGGGCTTTGCGCGTCAATGCCAAGTTCGCCGATGGCAATCTATGGCAATCTTAAGCTTTCCATGAGGGCCGTTCAACTCGATCAGGACTCCGAAGTTGTCCCGTCATGATGCGCGACTCGTCCCTATAATTTTTTCACGTGGCGCGAGTTGGTCACGCTTAATCGGCTGACACAAGCAGCGTGCAATTTGCGACAACGCTGCCTGCCTATGCAAAGCCGCCTCGCTTATCCAGCCATGAAAAGAAAGCACGTAAGCAGAAAATAATAACACCGCCGAACATAAGCGCGGTTAATAGGTCTTCGATATCTCGCATGGTCGCAATCTCCAGCCGGCTCATAAACCACTGCGTGGCGTCGCAAAATTCCTGCCAAGGCTGCGAGGTTGAACCGGCGTCATTTTGTCTCGGAGATCCCATGCCGGCGTTGCCAGCAGCCATGCTTCGACCTGAATGACGGCAGTTGCTCCCGAACGAACGGTCTGCCTGCGATGCTTTGGCTCGAGATCTGGCTCAGTTTGCGTGGACAACCGCAATCTGGTTCAGTGTTTTACGGCTCATGCTGGCCCTTTTCGACCGCTGCAGCTTCGCCGATGCCATATCAAAAATGACATCTTGATCGGCAGCAATCTAAAAATCGCCCCAATGTAGCTTCAGCAAGGCTGCGAAGCTTTTTTGCGGATGTTCAGGAAGCGGCGAGACGCACCTGCGCAGCTCTGTGGCTGATCGCGTGAACTCGCGCCGCGGAGGATTGCCGCGAAATGAAATCATTACGAAAGCGAGACGAATGACACACGGGATCTATACGCCGCATAATTTCATCCCATCGAAGCGCCGTCGTTTATCTCGGAACTCAAAATTTTTTCCCTGTCCATTCCGGGTGCCGTCATCCTCGCCGCGATCGGGTCGGTTGGCCTCTGGATGCAATATATCCGTCCGGTCGCAGCCCCCAATGTCGTTGAAGCGCCAGCGGTCGTACGTCCGGCAACCGTTGCCGAAAACCCCTATGGCGCGCTGTTCGACCCTGGATTTTTCTCCGGCTCTGCACCGGTTTCGCTGGCGCAAAGCTTTCCGTTGGACTCCGGCCTTGAGCTAGCTCCCTCGGCGGCGTTCGCAATCGCAGAGGCGGAAAACGTCCCGCCGATGCCAACATCGGCAGTTTCCCAACTCGGAGAAGCCGCACCTTTGCCAACACCACGTCCCCCCGAGTTAGGGATGCCGGCCAACCATAACTTCCCGATGTCCGCACGCCGGTTAGCGCAGCAGAACAGAAGAACGGCCGTCCCAACCGCCACCGCCGATAATCGCTCGTTCTTCGAGAAGTTCTTTGGCATGCCCCAGACCCCTGCGGGCGTCCTCGCCTACGCGGCTCCGGAAGATGGCGCCCTTCGCAGCGCGCCGAATATCCCAACCAGTCCGTCGAGCCGCTACGATCGATGGACTGCCATTTACGATGTCGCAGCACATACAGTCTACTTGCCCAACGGAACGAGATTGGAAGCGCACTCGGGACTCGGCAATAGGTTAGACGATCCCCGCTTCGTAAACGAAAAAATGCGCGGGGCCACACCGCCGAATGTCTATGAGCTTCAGCCGCGGGAGCAGCCCTTCCACGGTGTACAAGCGTTGCGCCTCATCCCCGTTGGCGGCGCCGACATTTATGGACGCACAGGCCTCCTCGCGCACACTTACATGCTCGGCCCGAACGGTGATTCCAACGGATGCGTGTCCTTTAGGAACTACAACGCATTTTTGCAGGCGTATCAATCTGGCGAGATTAAACGTCTGGTTGTCGTCGCTCGTCTAAATTAAACGTTTAAACAATCTTGCCGCAGCAGCGAGCGCCAGGTCTCAGGCACGCGCGACCTTGGCTGGCTGCGCGCTTGGGGACCCAAGCACCACCACTGTCGTGCCGACGGGCGTGCGCTGGTAAAGATCCATCACGTCCTGGTTGATCATGCGAATACAGCCCGAGGAGAAGTTCTGACCGACGGTCCAAGGCTCATTCGTGCCATGGATTCTAAACAGAGTGTCCTGCTTGCCGTGCCAAAGATACATGGCGCGGGCACCGAGCGGATTGGTCGGGCCGCCGTGCATGCCGATCCCGCTTTGCAGTTCGACCATTTTATTCATCAGGTCGGGCCGACGCTCGAGCATCTCCTTGGGCGGATACCAGTCCGGCCATTCTTGCTTGCTGTTGATCGTCGCATCTCCTGCCCAGCCGAAGCCCTCTCGGCCGACACCGACGCCATAGCGTGTCGCCCTGCCGCCCTTTTCGACATGGTAAAGAAAGTGATTGCCATGATCGATCACGATCGTGCCCGGTGCTTCCTTGGTGACATAGGCGACATTCTTGCGCAGAAACGCGGAATTGATCTGCGACAAATTGATGGCCGGGACGGTAAAGGACTCATCCTTTAGCTCCGCATAGATCGCGCCGTAGTTCGGCTCAATCGCATCTGCGACGTCTTGGGGTTGTTGCTGCGGCCATGGCGGCGTCGCAGCATTTACGGCGGGATTTGAGTTCGTGCCGACGCATCCGGCGAGACAAGTTCCCGCCGAAGACAAAACACCGGCGACCATCATGCGGCGAGTTAGATGCGACATTTTGAGACCAAATCGAGAGGGAACCATATTAACTGTAATGGCGAAATCTGCGCCGCGATATGGCAAATATGTGACGGTCACGAAGTTTTTGGCCCGGTTTTGGGTGTAAGGGGAAATCCGATTCGAGCGCGCGGCAACCACGTTATCTAAGGGAAGGATGCGGCTTCGCGCGGATCATCGCGCGAATCAGATTTGGCGCTCTTGCCAGATGGCGCGCTCCTTTACGTCTATCTCCTGCGCGGCCGCCGACCCGGCTTCTGCAATGAGAGAAATCGCCGAGGAATGATTATGCGTTGGACTCTGTCACTTGGTTCCTGTCCGTCCAGCGCCCTGGGCACGCCATGACCGATATTTCCATCATCGCCGAGCAGGTGCGATGGGCGGGGTTCAGTTTCGTGCCCGCCGGGCAGTTCCGTGCGCTCCTGAAGCCTACGGCGCTTGCCGAATGGCCATCTTTCGCGGAGAGCTGGGAGAACCTCGGCGTCGACACCTACATGGCCGATGGGGGTCGCTATCGTCGCCGGCGCTTCGCGGCCTTCGCGGTTTCTTCCGAAGGCATTGTTCGCAAGGCGCACCAGCCGCATTATCAAAGCCGGGACTATAATTTGCTCAATGGGGGGATCGAGCGTTGGTTCGAACCGGTGACCGAGGCCATCGCCATTCATCCGGTCACCCTGGGGCTTCTCGATGCCGGCCGGAAAATATTTAACGCATTGACGCCTGCGCCGGAGAGGCCCGAGGCTTGGCACGTCGAGTTGCACCAGTTCCGAATCGAAGCCTATGCCGGACAAGTCGGCCAGCCGACGCCCGAGGGCCTGCACCGCGACGGCGTCGACTGGGTGCTCGTCGTGCTGGTCAACCGGAACAATGTCGAACGTGGCGTCACGTCGATCTACGGCCTGGACCACACCCATTTGGGCGACTTTACGCTGACCGATCCCATGGATGCCGTCTTCCTGCAGGACAGTCGGGTCTTCCACGGGGTGACTGCCATCCGTCCGTTGGACCCCCAAGGGGTCGCGCGCCGCGATGTCGTGGTCATCACGTTTCGTTCGGCGCCGCTGCATTTGCCGGGCTCGGTTTGAGGCACGGCGGGCGAGCACACCTCACGCTCATTCCTCGGTCCGCTGGTTGGCGAAATCCGCCTCGCGCAGATCGAGTTCCCGCTCGATTTTGCGCCGTTGCTCGTCCTTCAGCATGCCGCTGCGAAAGAGCTCGTTAACCTGCTGCCGTTCGGCGTCGATCAGCAAGAGTTCGATTTCACCGTGAAGGTTGGTGAGCTCTTTATGCCCGTCATCGCCGTCACTCCTGTGCTCGATGTGCTTGAGCCTGTCGCTGTAACGCGCGCGGAGCGGCCGAACGATGTCTTCAGAAAGATTGCGTTCCGACGTGATCTGGTCGAGCCGCTCGATCGTCGCCTCGATCCCGCGCCGCCGCGCCTTGTGCTCTTCGATTGTGTCGGCGAGGCGTTCCAGACACCCGGCATGGGCAAGGCCGAGTCTTCGAATGACAGTCGGGAGCATCAATCCTTGGCCCACCAGCGTCACCAGTATGACGGAAAAGGTGAGGATGAGAATAAGGTCGCGGTCAGGGAAGGGTTGACCGTTCGCGGTTGCAAATGGAATCGCGAGCGCTGCCGCGAGCGAGACAATACCGCGAACTCCGGTGAAGGCCAGCACAAACGGCCACTGCCAGGGCGGCGACGGGTCCTTGCGCCTGATTGGCGGAAAGAGCCAGCGCGGAAGGTAAGTTGCAGGATACATCCAGACGAAGCGCGTCGCGATCACCACGGCGCAGACGATTGCCGCGGAGACGAGCAGCTCCGGGATCGAATGATCGCCGACGCGGGCGATCAAGGTCCGCGCCTGAAGACCTGTGATAAGGAATACCATGCCTTCGATGAGGTAGATGAACAAATCCCAGAAGAATATGCCCTGAAGGCGGGTCGCAGCGCTGATGAGCCGGAGGCCGTTCCAGCTGATGTAGAGCCCGGCAGTCACTGTGGCGAGAACGCCTGAACCGCCCAGATGCTCCGGAGGCCAGTAGGCCAAGAATGGCGTTAAAATCGAGAGCGTGATCTCGATTCGCGGATCACGGACCCAGCGCCGCAAGCGCAATACCAGCCAACCGACGCCAATCCCCCAGACAATTTCGCCGGCAACGATGGCAGCGAACGTTGCCGCGGCTTGGTCGAGCGAAAATGTGCCGGCGCTTACGGCGGCGACCGCAAATCGGTAGAGGATGAGTGCGGTGGCATCATTCGCCAGTCCTTCGCCTTCGAGGATGACAAGGATCCGCCTGGGGAGTTGCATTCTGCGAGCAATAGAGAGCGGCGCAATGGCGTCCGGCGGTGAAACAATGGCGCCCAATACGAAGCCAACGGGCCACGCTAAACCCAACAGCCAATGAGTTGCTGCCGCGACGGCGATCGTCGTGAACACGACGCAACCCACGGCCAGCAGCGAAATGGGGCGCAAATTGAAACGGAACTCCCGCCAGCTCATTGCCACCGCAGACGCATAGATGACGGGTGGCAACACCAGAAGGAGCACCAGCTCCGGAGCAAGTTCCAGGGTCGGCAGGCCGGGGACAAGCGCGAGGACGACCCCGCTCAGCACCAAAAGAATGGCCGGCGGAATCTTAAGTCGTGCTGCGAGAACTGCTACCGCCGCAACCACAGCGAGCAGCAATACAAGAATCTGGATCGTTGAAATCATGCGCCTCGCCTGTCCGCTATGATGGCAAAACGCGAGACTAAGTCAATTTAGCTATCGCGTTGAGCGGGGGTGGAACAGCTTGATCGGCGGTGATTTTGAAGGTGCCTCTACGAGCCAACTTGCGATGCCACCGATCATTAGCAGCGGTTCGGGTAGAGCTCGGTCCCCGCATAGCCTAGGTCAGAACACAAGCCTAGCGGATCAAGCCCACGAGCGCGATCTCGCTGGCGCTTCAGCTATGGTGCCTGGGGATGTCCGGAAAACCTGGCTGATCGTGTTCGATCAAAAAAATTTCGCTGGCAGGAATTTCCGGCGCGCTCAGCGGGTCTACCTAGTGTCACAGAAGCTTCAAAGAACGGAGCGTCACAGCTAACGCTAGGCAGGACAACATGACCAAATCAAAAACCCAGATGATTGCGCTCGCTGTTGTAATGCTGTCGGGGTCGACAGGCATCGTCTTGGCACAACAGCCGCCCTACCCTCCCCCTGTCTTTTCATATCGGCCGGACGGGCTTTACGAATACCGCAGCGTCGCTCCCTCCCGCTGGGACCGCTATCGCTTCGATCATTCCGGAACCCGTGGGAGACGAGGCCTGGGCGCCGATCCGGAGCGTCCGGAAGGTCCCGGCAACGTATCGCAATGAAACCCATGGCGGTCATAAGGCGAGTGGCGTTTAGGCGAACCGCCGAGACGTTTGGCGAGCGTCTCCGCCGGGACCGCAATTTCAGGAACCACATTGATCTCCCCATACTGCCCACGCAGCATCGGTCCCATTGCGAACAGATCTTGCGGAGCCACACCGTCTCGGTCGAGCGTTGCGAAATCGTCCGAGACGGCGGTGCCCAATTTTGATCGGAAGCCGGCACTGGTTGCTGCGCGCCAGCACGGAATGGCCGGCGTCTTGCCGGTCGATGTCGAGATGGGAAATGTCGAGGCGCTTGCCGCGCAGTATCCGCAAGTCGCCGCCGATCTGAAAAGCTACCCGCAGCCGGCCCAGAAATAGGGGTTCGGCACGCCAACTGCGGGTCAGGTTTCTCATTGCCGTCGGCGAGGATCAGCGGCTGGCCCCGAGTGCTGCGCGCAGCTGTTCGATCTGTCTCTCCACCGGGCTTGGCGGCAAGCTCTCCCGGCCACGCTGGTCTCGCGGCTTGTAGATCAGCAGATCGAGATGGATGATGCGGGCCTGAAGCCGCAGTGAAACGCCGACGAAATCCCGCAAGCGCGGCGGTAGTTTTGCAAGCGCGTCCTTGTTCGACACGGTGTCTTGCTCGCTTAAACGAATCCGTCGTTTTTCCGCCGAAGCTTCGGCCCGGCTCAATTCGCCTTCATTGACGGCCCGCTGCAGCAGCAGCCAGGATGCAATCTGCATGAGCCGTGTGGTCAAACGCATGCTTTCGACCGCATAGGCGATCGCCGCGGACGGGGACAGACGCTTGGCCTCCTCGCGGCCATCGCCGTCGAGATAGGCGGCGGCCCGTCCGACCAAATCCATGCCTTCCTGGAAAAGAATGTCGAATTGTTCGGAAGCGGCCAGCTTCTCGCCAAAGGATATCGTTTTATCTTGTTTTAGAAATAAGGATTGAACCATGATGCGCCGTTTCCCCAGGGCGAAAGCTTGACCGCCCTACAGCCGCACAAACCCGGCTGCAAGGAGCGATGATTTTGGGGATCATAGCGCCAATCGAGGGGGTGGGGGCATTCACCTTTAATTAGGATTAACGCGCGGGCTCGGCCCCCCAACACGCGCCGGCCCCCGCACGCGTGGCGTTCTCGCAATTAGCGGTTCAACTATCCATTTTCAGCGCGGCGATAAAAGCTTCCTGCGGAATCTCGACCTTGCCGAACTGCCGCATCTTCTTCTTGCCGGCCTTCTGCTTTTCCAAAAGCTTGCGCTTGCGCGTCACGTCGCCGCCATAGCATTTCGCGGTCACATCCTTGCGCAGCGCCCGCACGGTCTCGCGAGCGATGATCTTTCCGCCGATCGCCGCCTGGATCGGGATCTGGAACATATGCTGCGGGATCAGTTCCTTCAGCTTTTCGACCATGGCGCGGCCGCGCAGATCGGCACGGTCGCGATGCACCAGCATGGAGAGCGCATCGACCGGTTCGGCATTGACGAGGATCGACATTTTCGACCAGATCGCCGGGGCGATAATCCGTGATCGCGTAATCGAAACTCGCATAGCCTTTCGAGATCGACTTCAGCCGGTCGTAGAAATCGAACACGACTTCATTGAGCGGCAAATCATAGGTCAGCCATCGCCCGCTTGCCGACGTAGTTCAAATCGATCTGCATCCCGCGCCTCTCCTGGCAAAGTTTCAGCACCGCGCCGAGATAATCATCGGGCGTCAGAATGGTCGCGCGGATCCAGGGCTCTTCAATCGTTTCGATCTTGGTCGGATCGGGCATGTCGGCCGGATTGTGCAGTTCAATGGTCGCATCGCCCCGCTGTACGATCCGATAGACCACCGAAGGCGCGGTCGCGATGAGATCGAGATTGAATTCGCGCTCGAGCCGCTCCTGGATAATCTCAAGATGCAGAAGCCCCAAAAACCCGCAGCGGAAACCAAAGCCCAGCGCCGCCGAGCTTTCCATTTCATAGGAGAAGCTCGCGTCATTGAGGCGGAGCCGTCCCATCGCCGCGCGGAGATCGCTAAAATCCGCGGCATCGACCGGAAACAAACCGCAGAAAACCACCGGCTGCGCGGGTTTGAATCCAGGCAGGGCTTCGGTACAAGGCCGCCGCTCGTCGGTGATCGTATCGCCGACGCGCGTATCGGCGACTTGCTTGATCTGCGCGGTGATGAAACCGACTTCTCCCGGGCCCAGCTCGGCGACATCCTGCATCTTGGGCCGGAACACGCCGATCTTATCGACCTCATAATGGGCGTCCGTCCCCATCATCTTGATCTTCTGATGCTTCTTCAGCGTCCCGTCGATCACCCGCACGAGCACGACGACGCCGAGATAGGCGTCGTACCAGGAATCGACCAGAAGCGCCTTCAAGGGCGCGGTCTCATCGCCCTGCGGCGGCGGCAGCCGGGTTACGATCGCCTCCAGGACAAGATCGATGCCGAGCCCGGTCTTAGCCGAAATCAGCACGGCCTGCGAAGCATCGAGACCAATCACATCCTCGATCTGTTGCTTGATCCGCTCGGGCTCGGCGGCGGGCAGATCGATCTTATTCAAGACCGGCACGATCTCATGGCCGGCATCGAGCGCGTGGTAGACATTGGCGAGGGTCTGCGCCTCGACCCCTTGGCTCGCATCGACGACAAGCAAGGAACCTTCGCAGGCCGCGAGCGAGCGCGAGACCTCATAGGCGAAATCGACGTGGCCGGGCGTATCCATCAAGTTCAAAATATAGGTTTTGCCGTCCTTCGCCTTATATTCGAGCCGGACCGTCTGGGCCTTGATGGTAATGCCGCGCTCTCGCTCGATGTCCATCGAATCGAGCACCTGTTCCACCATATCCCGCGCGGCCACGGTCCCGGTCGACTGGATCAGCCGGTCGGCGAGCGTGGATTTGCCGTGGTCGATATGGGCAACGATGGAAAAATTGCGGATGTTTTCAAGAGCGTGAATTGTCATGCGAGCCGGGATAGCAGGCGCGCGCCGTGAAGGAAAGGCGAACCCGCAGGGGTTCTATCGAACGTGTCGGTCGGCACAGCGGGGATGGTTGCCGAGAGCTAGGTTGCGCAGGGTTCGAGGTTGGAAACCCTCTGACCCAAACGGGCCTTGCAGAGTTCTTCACTCGGATGAACACTAAAGGCTCTGGTCAAGTAATAGTATGTTTTTAACAGCCTTTTTTGATCAGACGTTTATTCACATATCATAATATTCAGCTATCAGCTCCTCGTGAGCCGGTTTCTTCCCAAGAGGAGAATGGCGAGATGGACATCCTTGTCCTCGGCAGCTTTTTCTATTTCGGGGCTATTCTGGCGCTGTATTTCAGGTTCTATGTTCTGGTGCCGGCATTTGGGCTCGCCATTGTCCTCATCCTGATCAGCCCCTCGCATTTAGAGCCCAACCTTCTCGGTTGGGGTTTCCAAACTGTCGGGGTCATCACCAGCTTCCAACTGGGCTGCGTCACCGGACTGGGGTTGCAGGCCTTTTCGCCGTTTCTCCAGCGATTTCGGGAAACATCGGCGTCCGCGCCCCTAAATCTCAGATCTGCGGCCCGGGAGACGAAGCCCTTCCGCGACCCATCAGTGCAATCTCCCCCCCAACGGTCGAAGAAGCTTCCTTTGCAGGACCAAATCACCCCCCGTAAGTCTGCGTGAGATAATCCAAGATTATCTTGGCATCCGCCGGATTGATGGGAGCCCCATAAGTCTTGGTCATCTTGGTCACCTCGGCCTCCCAATGCGCGGCATCGAGGAACGGCGAATTCATCTCGATATAAGCGAGGCTATGACAGACTGAGCAATTCGCCTCGACCGTTTCGAGCCCCGGCGCGGCTTTAAGTTGAACGGGTTTCTCATCGGCAATCGCCAAAGAGGGGATGAACGCCAGCCCGGCGAGAAGTGCGAACCACCGCATTATTTCCTCCCTCACACGACATCGAGCGTCACGCTTTGCAGGACGTTGTGGTGGTAGCCGCCCGGATTTGGGATCAGCTCTTTGGTTTGGGTCTGGCCTAATTTATTGGTGGCGCGGGCCATGACCACAAATTTGCCGCGGCGCAGGGGCGTGAACTCATAACTCCAACTGCGAAACGCAAATCTGCCGAGATCCTCCCCGAGCCTTGCATCAGTCCAGCTTTGGCCCCCGTCGATGGAGATACCGACCTCGCTGATGCCATAGCCGCCATCCCAGGCGATCCCGATGACGGAAGTAGCCAGTCCGACCTTCAAATGGGTGCCGTCGAAAGGAGTCGTGATCAGCGAGTTCACGACCATTTCGGTAATCGGCGTGTTGGTTTCCGTCGCCTGCGATTTGAACCGCGCAACCAGCGGAAACTTCCCAAGCGGAATGCGATAGGCCGTCTTCATCCAGTATCCCTCGAAAGGCCTCGTCACCACCGTGAGCTTGGTGAGATGTTTCACCCAATAGGTCGCGGTCCAGCCAGGCACGACAATCCGGGCCGGAAAACCATTCCAATGCGGCAGCGGCTCGCCATTCATCTCATAGGCAATGAGCGTCGTTTCCTCGACCGCTTTCGATAGGGGAAGGCTTTTCGCGAAATCCGGCGTTTCGACAACCAGCGGGCCATCGGCGGCATCGAACACCACTTCAAGCGCGTCCTTCTTGAGACCCGCGAGATCCAGAACATCCTTGAGCCGTGCGCCCTTCCAACGCGCGCAGCCCATCCCGCCATATCCCCATTGGATGCCGGCCACATGCGGCTGGACCAGGCCGCGCCGATTGCCCGAACACTGACAGACGGCAATGATTTCGAACGCGGGCAGTTTCTTCAATTCGTCAAGGCCGATTTGCACTGCGCCGTTGGCGCCCTCTCCGCCAACATCCAATTTCCAACTGCTCGCCTCGATTTCCGGGATGTCGGCGAGATGGTAGCGCACGAAGAATTCGTCATTGGGTGTGATCGCCGTGCGGAAATATCCGAGCGGCAATTCATAGTTCGGCGGCTTGGAGGTGAGCCGGATCAGCGGCTTCTTGCCAGGGAGGGTTTCGAGAGCGGCATAGGCGCGTGTACCGGCGGGTAATAAGGGCGACAGCCACAATGCATCGCTTGGTTGGGATTGAGCGCCACGCGCCCAGGCGGGCAAGCCCCTTGCTCCCGCCAAGCTGGCTCCTGCCGCTTCAAGCACACCGCGTCGCGTAATCACTTGCGTTCTCCGCCTCAGCGGCGCCGGAACTTTATTTTCCCTTCACCCGATTAACGGCCGCGTGGATGCGCGGAGCGATAGACTTCGAGAAGGCGCGCACTATCCACGGCGGTGTAAATCTGTGTCGTAGAAAGCGAGGCGTGGCCCAAAAGTTCCTGGATGCTGCGGAGATCGCCGCCGCGCCCCAGAAGATGGGTTGCGAAGGAATGGCGCAGCGCATGCGGTGTCGCGCTTTCGGCAAGACCCAGCGCGCCGCGCAAACGCTCAACGACAAGCTGGATGATCCGTGGACTTAGCGGGCCACCCTTGACGCCCACGAACAAAGGCGCATCCGGTGCCAGCGCATAGGGGCAAAGGCCGAGATAGGTTTCGATCGCCTGCCGCACTGGGGCGATCACCGGCACCGCACGGCTTTTTTGACCCTTGCCGACCACCGTCAAGACATCGAGCGGGCCAATCGGCGCCTGCGACCGCTTAATCGCCAAGGCTTCCGAAATACGCAGACCGGCGCCATACAGCAGACCTAAAACAGCGGCGTCGCGGGCGATGACCCATGCCGGTCTTTCCTCTCCGGTCCGCGCCTCCGCCTGAACCACGCGACGCGCCCCATCGACGCTCAACGGGTGTGGCAGACCGCGCTGAATTTTGGGCGGTCGCAGCGCCGAAAAGGCCAATGCCTTACCTTTGCCATTGCGTTCGAGGAAGCGCGCGAAGGAACGAAGGCCCGCGAGCTGACGCAACAACGAACGGCTGCCGGCGCCCTCGCCACGCCGCGCGCCGAGAAACGCCCGCAGATCGGCCGCGACTAGGGTCTCAAAGGTCGAAAGCGAGGGCGCCTCGCCAAAATGGGTGGCGGCAAATTTCAGGAATTGGCGGAGATCCCGCGCGTAAGACATGAGCGTATGCGCTGAAACGCGGCGCTCGCCCGCCAGATGCGAGATCCAGGCCCGCGCCTGCGCCGAAAGCGCGGCATCGGCTGGTGAAAAATCGGGCAGGCCAGCTGTGACTTGGGCTTTATTTTGGATCGGCGCATCACTCATGCTTGATCATAGCTCGTCCGAGTCCTAACAATTCCTTGCCGGGGCTCCAAAATCCCCGGCCCTGTTCGGCGAAAAATAAGTCATGCGATTACGCGCCGATATCTGGGTTTCGGCCTATCTGAGACGTTGCGCTATTGAAGGCGCCTATTCCGTGCTGCGCCGGCGCGGCGCCGCGGAAGCCGGCGCCATTTTTGTGAAGATCGACAGGCTTGACGGCGCTGCCGCCTTGTTTGGGCCGGCGCCGCAAAGCGAGGTCGTGGACGGCCAAGAGCGTGTTTTCGCGCGGCTCCATAGCGACCCCTGGATCGATCCGGCCAAGACCGAAGAACGTATCGCCCGCGAAATCCACTTCGACCCGGATGTCTGGATCATCGAAACGGAAGATCGCGAAGGCCGCTGTTTTCTCGATGTCGTGGAGTGATTTGCGCGGCGAAACATTTGCGCGGATCGTACCAAAAGGCTTCACGTGAAACACTTTGGTACGATTGTGGAATTAAGCGAAGATAAGGCTCGCCCGTCATCAGTGCCTTGGCATCACAGCCACGGATTGACGACCGGCGCGCGGGCGCGTTCATAATCGTTGGTATCGCGCGACAGAATGGTCAGCCCGTGGCACAAGGCTGTCGCGGCAATGATCAGGTCGGGCTGCGAAAATGTATACCCGGCCTTACGACCTTCCTCGACAAGCAGCCGCCATTTGAACATCACATCTTCCGTGACGGGCAGGACGCGCTCCTCGAACATCGGCCGCACCTTGTGAGTGAGCCAATCGTTGAGTTCGGCGCGCCGGCCGGCGTCGGGGACGCGTTCAATGCCGAACCGGATTTCGGCGAAAGTTACGGCGCTCACATAGAGCTGTTCAAGCGGTTGCGCGGCAATGAAGGCCGGCACTTTAGGCTCGGGCTTCGGACGGCGCAGTTCCGAGAGTATGTTTGTATCGAGCAGCCAAGCCGTCACAGATCGACGCCGCGCACGGGCATCTTTTCGCGCCGTGGTTCGATGTCGATGTCGCGGGAGGGCGAGGCCTGCATCGCGGCGATGAGGATTTCGCCGCTCCGTTCGCCCTTGAGGCGGCAAAACTCTTCAGCCGAAATGACAACGACTTCGTCGCGTCCATGCACGGTGACATGCTGAGGACCTTCGCTGCGGACACGCCGCACCAGTTCGCTGAAGCGGGCCTTGGCGTCCTGCAGCAGCCAATGGCCCGGCACCAGGTTTCGCTTGCGGCTCGATGCGGGGCGCTCGGGCGGGAGGGTCTTTTTGATTCTAGTCATATTGACTAGAATATCATGCAAGAGCGCCGAAAAGCAAGGTGATGACTGAGATCGTTTTGCCGCGCACCTTCTTGTGTTAGACTAGACAACAAACTAGACCATACACGGATTTGTCATGCGCGAGATCGGAGCTTTCGAGGCCAAGAGCAAACTGGGGCAACTGCTGGATTGGGTCGAGGCCGGCGAGGAAATCGTCATCACCCGCCGCGGCCGCGTCGTGGCACGCCTCGTTCCGCCCCGCCCCGCCATCGACCTCGAAAAGGCTCGCGCCGCAGCGGCCGAAATCCGCGCGATGAGCAAGGGCGTGACGCTCGGCGGTCTCAAGATCAAGGACCTGGTTGCCGAAGGTCGGCTGTGATTGTCCTCGACGCGTCGCTGACTCTATCCTGGTACTTTGAGGATGAACGTACGCCAGCGATTGATGCGGTCCTTAATGAAGTGGTGGCGGGCGGCGCCCTTGTGCCGGGCCTGTGGCGGCTCGAAGTCGCCAACGGATTTCAGATGGCGATGCGCCGCAAACGCATCGATGCGGATTTCCGGGACCGCGCGCTCCAGCACCTTCGGGCGCTCCCGATCACGGTTGATCCCGAAACCGACACCTATGCGTGGACGGCCACGCTGGGTCTCGCCGATCGCTTCGGCCTCACGCTCTACGATGCGGCCTATCTTGAGCTCGCGCGGCGGTGCGGCGTGCCGCTTGCCTCGCTCGACAAGGACTTGCGAAGCGCCGGACGTGCGTTGGGCGTGCCCATGCTGGGACGTAAGGCATGATGTGTATGGAGGGCGGCGGCAGTCAGTTCTAAGCCTAGCCTTCTCGCAAGGTCCAGCCTTCGTAAACAGCGCGAAGCGGGACTGCAATTCCACCAGAGTTTATATGACCGATGATGTTCTTTATCTTATGGAGAATAACGTGAGAAGTTGGTTTAGAAAGGGCGGGAAGGTCACCGCCGGCACTGCCCGGCGCGTTACGGGTATCAGCGTTCCATTTGGCGGAATTCAATGGGCCGACCCAGGACCATCCGATGGGGAGATCGTCCGTCAGTTTTTGCTTTTCCTTGAAGACCGTCGGGTTCTCTACAACGCGATAGACTTGGAGGTTGTTAGTCAGGTCGAGCATTCGATTCATGAAATTCGCGAGCAGTGCACCAACACTCTTCAGAAACTTCCGCCGAAAGCTTTCGCCGTAACGCCGATCCGTGCCCTCCGCGAAGCTGGCCGACGTTTTCACGATAATCAGAACGAAGTTTTCCGCTTCTTTGATAGACATCAGAACTATCGAGAAGGAAGCCCGGGCTTCTTTACGGCGCTAGGAGCATATCGGGCGACCGTCGGGTATCAAGTTGCGCTTCTTGCCGCTCACTATGACATCGACATCGAAGGCGATCTCGCGTCAGTACTTCCGACACTGGGGAGTGAGGAGAATGAAGCGTGACGTGAACCTAATCCACGAGCAACCTCTGAAGCCGGAAGCATTCCCAATGCAGCCCGACGGAATCGTGCATATGCGAAAAAGGACCGCCCGGAACCGGAGCGCGCATGGCTGGCAGTTCTGAAATTTTTCCGCCCGCAACCGAGGCGGAGTGGAAAAGACTGGTCGAGCGCGCCCTCGAAGGCCGGCCGTTTGAAGGCCTCGCTTCAACCACCTTCGAAGGCTTGAGGATCGAGCCACTTTACGAACGTCCCCTTATTGAAGCCGCCCACGCGCTTCGGCAAAAACCGGGCTCGTGGAAAATCTCGCAACGCATCGATCATCCCGACCCCGAGACCGCGAACCAAATGGCCCGCGTGGATCTCGAAGGGGGTGCCGATGCGCTGGCCCTCACGATTGCATCTGTGCCGGCCGCGCGAGGCTTTGGAGTGAGGATCGAGGACGAACGCGATCTCGATCGCGTGCTTGCCGACATCGACCTCGATCTCGTGCCGCTTCGGTTAGACGCCGGTGCGCGCGCGTTCGACCTCGCATCAAGTTTCACGTCTTTCGCGCAACACCGGCGTCTGACCTCGGCTGCGCTCGACGTCGATTTTGCTTATGATCCGGTGGGGCTCTCGGCACGCTCTGGGATTGAACGACCGGAGCTTTCGCAGGACTTGGCGAAGACCCATGGAATGCTGCGGGATGCCGGCTTTGCCGGACATCTCTTGCTTGCCGATGGGCGGCCTTATCATGAGGCCGGTGCCGGCGGCGCCCAGGAGTTGGCGTGCGTCATCGCCACCGGCGTCGAATATTTGCGGCTGCTCGAAGCGCAAGGTCTTTCGCTTGAAGATGCGCGTGACGAAATCGCTTTTCTTCTCACAGCCGATGCCGATGAATTTTTGAGTCTCGCCAAATTTCGCGCTCTGCGGCGGCTTTGGGCCCGTGTTGAGAGTGCCTGCGATCTTGTGTCGCAACCCCTTCGTCTTCATGCGGAAACCTCTTTCCGGATGATGACGAGGCAAGATCCGTTCGTGAATATTCTACGCGCGACGATGGGGGTTTTTGCGGCTGGTGTCGGCGGCGCGGATGCAATCACAGCTTTGCCGTTCACCCTCACGCTTGGCCTGCCTGATGACTTTGCGCGGCGCATCGCGCGGAACACGCAACTCGTTTTAATTCATGAGGCTAGCCTCGCCAAAGTCGCCGACCCAGCGGCTGGAGCGGGGAGCTTCGAGGCCCTGACGGCAAAGCTCTGCGAGCAGGCTTGGAGCCTGTTCCAAAGCTTCGAAGCGATGGGCGGCATCAGCAAGAGTCTTCAAGCGGGAGAACCACAAAAAGAAATCGCCGCGACAGCAGCAGCAAGATACGACGCCATCGCGCATCGCAAACTTGCGATTACAGGTACGAGCGAGTTTCCCGCATTTGGCGAAACAACAATTCGCGTGCTAGGAACGTCTTCGGCGATCGACGATCGCGTGCCCGCGGTGACGAATTTTACGCCTCTGCCGTCGCACCGAGACGCCGAGCCCTTCGAAATGATCCGCGCTGTTTCCGACGAAGAATTTTCGCGGACCGGCACAAGGCCGAAAATATTTCTCGCCAATCTTGGCGTTGCTTCGGACTTCACGCCGGCTTCAACCTTCGCCACGAACTTCTTCGCCGTGGCAGGACTCGAAGCCCAACCCCAGGGCGGCTTTGAGACGGCGCAACACGCGGGCGATGCTTTCCGCGAATCGGGTTGCAAGATTGCCTGCATTTGCACGCAGGCAATGACGAATGTGGCTCTGACGAATTTTGCGCAGGCGTTACACACTGCAGGAGCCATGCGCATCTATCTTGCGGGACCAAAGACCGCAGACGCAGCTCTGTTGGAAGCCTGGGCTGTGAAATTGATTTGTGCAGATAGCAATGCTCTGGCTATTCTGTCGGATGCGGTCAGCATAGCCGTTCATGACCGCTAGGAATACGAAGGAACAAAATAAATGAGAAGGGAAAGAGGATGAGATTGAAGTCTTTTGCGCGTGTTTCCGCTGCTGCGTTGATGGGCGCTAGTCTGTTGTCATGGGTCGATACTGCCCAGGCGCAGCGCAGATCTTTCGAAACACCGCATTCGCACGACGGGGTCTATGCTGTCGACATCACCACCCAGCAAGGCGATTGCGACAGAGCCTATCATTGGTCGATCGCAATATCCGGCGGCCACATCACCTCGGCCGGCGATACGCCGATGGAAGCCAGCGGGCAGATCAACCGGCGTGGCATCGTGGCCCTGGCGTTTCGGCGCATGGATAAAGTCGCGCATGTGACCGGACGGCTCGCCGAAGGCTCTGGCTCGGGTACCTGGTCATCGCCATCCCTGCAGTGCGCAGGTTCCTGGCACGCCAGTCGGCATAGCTAAGCTAGGCGGGGCGTGCCGACGACGCGGCACGCCGCAGAAGCACCCTGGCGCCAAGATGGCTTGTTGAGGCGCACCTCACTATAATCCGGTACATCCGCGGCGATTCATGGCCGGGAGGTGCCCGTGAGCCGCATTCCCGATTTTGCTCAACTGCCCTTCGCTTCGGCGGTGGATGAACCCTATGGGGTTTCCGCGCATGCCTGGACAACACCAGAGGGCATAACGCTCAAATCGCTCTACGATGCGAGCGATATTGCCGGGCTCGACTGCCTCGACACATTTCCAGGCCTTGCGCCGTATTTGCGCGGCCCCTATCCCACCATGTATGCCGAGCGTCCCTGGACGATCCGGCAATATGCCGGCTATTCGAGCGCCGAAGAGTCGAATGCCTTCTACCGCCGCAATCTCGCCGCCGGACAAAAGGGACTGTCGGTCGCTTTCGATCTCGCCACCCATCGGGGCTATGATTCGGATCATCCGCGAGTCGCCGCCGATGTCGGCATGGCTGGCGTCGCCATCGATTCCATTTACGACATGCGGACGCTTTTCTCTGGAATTCCGCTGGATCAAATGTCGGTGTCGATGACCATGAGCGGCGCGGTTTTGCCGGTGCTCGCTCTCTACATCGTCGCCGCAGAGGAGCAACGCGTGCCGCACGCCAAACTGACCGGCACGATCCAAAACGATATTCTCAAAGAGTTTATGGTTCGCAATACCTATATCTACCCGCCCGAGCCTTCCTTGCGGATCGTGTCCGACATTTTCGCCTGTACGGCGCGACACATGCCGAAATTCAATTCGATTTCCATCTCCGGCTATCACATGCAGGAGGCAGGGGCGACCGCCGATCTCGAACTCGCCTATACGCTGGCCGACGGCATGGAATATGTCCGCGCCGGTCTACGGGCGGGTCTTGGCATCGACGAATTCGCACCGCGGCTCTCGTTCTTCTTCGCGACATCGATGAATTTTTTCATGGAGGTGGCAAAGCTTCGCGCCGCACGTCTTGTTTGGGCAAAGCTCATGAGGGCTTTCAATCCCCGATCGGAAAAGAGTTCGGTGCTGCGGATGCACACCCAGACGTCCGGCTGGTCGCTTGCGGCGCAGGATGTATTCAACAATATCCTGCGCACCGAGATCGAGGCGATGGCGGCGACCCAAGGGCATACCCAGTCCTTGCACACGAATGCATTCGACGAAGCGCTGGCCTTGCCGAGCGACTTCTCGGCCCGCATCGCCCGCAACACCCAGCTTTTTCTGCAACAGGAAAGCGGCACGACCCGGATCATCGATCCTTGGGGCGGCTCTTACTATGTCGAACGCCTCACCGCCAACCTGGCTCGCCGCGTCCTGGCGCACATCGACGAAATCGAAGCCGCCGGCGGCATGGTGAAAGCTATCGAGGCCGGCATTCCGAAACTGCATATCGAGGAAGCCGCCACACGAACCCAGGCTCGGATCGATAGCGGAACTCAATCCGTGATCGGAGTGAATATCTTCAGACTGGCGTTCGAGCCGGAGGTCGAGATTTTGCGGGTCGATACGGCCGCCGTTCGATCGCAGCAGATTGCCAAGCTCGACCGCCTCAAGGCCGAGCGCGATCCGGCGCTCGTGCAACGCACGCTGGATGCTTTGACCGAAGGGGCAGCGGGCACTGCCAATCTCTTGGGGCTTGCCGTCGAAGCGGCGCGGGCCAAGGCGACTGTCGGCGAAATATCCTTCGCGCTCGAAAAGATCTATGGCCGCCATCGCGCCGAAGTGAAGATGGTTTCCGGCATCTACGCGACGGAAGCCCGATCGCCGGCTATCTCCCACATCAAAAGCATCGTCGACGCGTTTGCCGAAAATGACGGCCGCCGCCCACGCATTCTCATCGCCAAGATCGGACAGGATGGGCACGATCGCGGTCAGAAAGTGGTTGCATCCGCGTTCGGTGATTTTGGTTTCGAGGTCATCGTGGGGCCGCTATTCGCGACGCCCGAGGAAGCCGCGCGGCAAGCGGTCGAAAACAATGTGCACGTCATCGGCGTTTCCTCGCTCGCTGCCGGCCATTTGACCTGCGTGCCGCAATTGCGTGCGGCGCTCGATCGGCAAAACCGGCCCGATATCATGATCGTCGTCGGCGGGGTCATCCCGTCCCAGGATTTTGCGGCGCTGCGCGATGCTGGAGCGGCAGAAATTTTTCCGCCCGGAACAGCGATCCCGCAGGCGGCGGCACGTCTGATCGAAGAACTAAACCACCGGCATGGCTACCAGCAGAAGGGCGTGGCGGAATAGCAAGGGCCAAACCCAACTATTTGGCGTCGGCGGTCTGCAACTGCGCATTTATCAAGCCGGGGTCGAAATCGCCAATGTAAATAAGATTTTCGATCGAGATCATGATTTCAAATTTATGCTGGGCAATCGCGCGCTGAAAAGCGAGACTGGAAAATTGGCCGGGAAGCATCCAGTCGTGCAGCTCGACAATAACCACCATGGCCTTTGACAGCCATTCGGTATTGGCGCTGAACACATCCGTCTCAAAGCCTTCTATATCTATCTTGGCAAGGAATAGCTCGCATTCGGGTCCGCACGACGCGATGATGTCGTTGATCGTGCGTATTTCCACCTTCTTGCCAGTCCCGCCGCGTCTGGTCTGGATCCCCCAGGTTTCCTGAAACGGATTGGCCAATGTAACCGACCCGGGCGTACCCCCGACGGCAGCTTCGATCACAGTTATGCTTGGGTTCGCCTTTGTATTGATCCGGGCCATCTCGCAATTTTCGGGGTCCGGTTCAATCGCAACAACTTTGGACTGCGGAAATTTTTTCGCAAACCACAAGGCCGAGCAGCCATTATTGGCCCCGGCATCGATGATCAACGGGATTTTCCCGCTCTCCAGAATTTGCCGGTACCGCTTGCTGATTCGATCGGCCTGCGGAAAATGCCCCAGCTCATATTGCCGGGTGCGAAAGACCTGCCTCGTGACCCAAAGGTCGTTTGATTTTTTACGAATACAGATCGGACCGACGCCACGCACGGACACATAATAAGGATCCGATAACAGCATCTTCACATATCTGAAGGGGAACGTGAGCCCCAGCCGCATCATGTCTTTTGCGTTGTCCAAAAAAAACGCGGGGACCGGATGCATTCTCGACTCCATGAAAACTTAGGGGAAGACCGCGCGCACCAGCGCGGCGCGACGATAGGCGATTATCGCCAAAGCGGCAAATATGCGCAGGATGCGCAACGCTCAACGCAAGCGGGGCCCATTGTCAGCTGGCGCGGCCCGATCTTTCAGGCGCTCTCCAAAAGCCGAAAAAGCTCCATCCGCACCCCCGATGGATCGGGCAAAAGATAGCGCGCATCGGTTGCAAATTCGGCGGTGCCGACCCGCACGGAAATTCCGCCCCGCGCATTGACGAACCGGAAGCCGCTTTCATCGGTCAAATCATCCCCGATGAAAACCGGCCTTCGCCCAAAAAAGGGCGAGTGTTCAAGCAAGGCATCAATGCCCCGCCCTTTGTCGTGGTGGGCCTGCTTGAGTTCGGCAACCATCTTGCCTTCCTGGATTGAGAGACCGGTCCTCTGGGCCAGCGCCGCGAGAAAGGCCAAGACGTCGCTTGCCAGCTCCGGCCGCTGCCTGAAGTGCACCGCGATCGTCGCGCCCTTATCCTCAAGCAACAAGCCCGGATGGGCGTCCACGAAATCGGCGAGCGGGCCCCGCGCCATCTTCGTGGCATCATCTTGCGACGCCGTCCGCGCGCCGTCGGAAAAGCGGATTTCCGCCCCATGCAAGCCTGCGGCAGGCAAAACCAGCGGCGCGACGATACGATCAATGTCGTCGATTTTGCGCCCGCTCACAAGGCCAAGCGCGCCATTCGTAGCCTCTTTGAGCTTTCCCAGCAGCGCCAGCAAAGCATGATCGGCAATAACATCCTCGGGACGGGGGCGGATTTCAAGCAGCGTTCCATCGACATCGAGGAAATAGGCGCATGCCGACGGTGGCGCCAAATTCAGCAAAGCGCCGGACTGCAAGGGAAGCGGGACATCAGCCAAAACGCTACCAAACCCCAATGTTGGGCATGGAGGCCCAGGGCTCTTGCTTCGGCTGGGGCGGCCCCTTTTGCAAAAGCTCGATGGAGATATTGTCCGGTGAGCGGATGAAAGCCATCGATCCGTCGCGGGGAGGCCTGTTTATGGTCACACCCGCCTTCTTAAGCCTGTCACAGAAAGCGTAAATATCGTCAACGGCAAAGGCCAGATGGCCGAAGTTGCGGCCGCCGTCGTAAGCCTCCTTATCCCAGTTATACGTCAGTTCGATGAGAGGAGACTTGCTTTTCTGGACGTGCTCCATATCGCCAGGGGCAGCGAGAAATACCAACGTGTAACGGCCCGACTCATTCTCGACGCGCCGGGTTTCGACAAGCCCAAGTTTGTTGATATAGAAATCAAGCGATTGCGCGAGATCCGAGACACGGACCATTGTGTGTAGATATTCCATGATCATGTCCTCCGATGCCGCTTGGCATTTTCAAGGTCGCGGGATTGTGCCGCTAGCGCAGCATGAGCCAAACTTTCGCTTTCTTTTTTTAGATATAGCAGGGAATGAGCAATTTTGTGGCCCCCTTGCAAAGCTCCCGATAAACCCTTAACGCCGGGGCCCGGGGCCAAAGTTTCTTACAAAGGCCTGTGATCGTTCAAAACCTTTTGCTGCCGCATGCTTTTACTCAAAAGGGTTTCATTTTCGCGGATCAGGCAAACGCCATGACGAGCGCGTCGAAAAAATCGGAAGAATTGGCGAACGGAGCCAGTCGGCTCAAGGAGAAGGCCGCGCTCGCCTCGATTGCTGTCAGTGTGCTTTTAACGGCCAGCAAATTCGTTGCTGGCATCGCCTCGGGCTCGCTGGCGGTCTTGTCGGAGGCCGGCAATAATTTGGCCGATGTCGCCACAAGCATCCTCACCTATTTCGCGATCAGGATCGCCAATAAGCCGGCCGACGAAGATCATCAATATGGTCACGCCAAGGTCGAAGCCTTGGCAGCGCTGATTGAGACGGGATGCTTGTTCGCGCTCGCCGCCTATATTCTGGTCGAGGCCATCAAGCGCCTCGCCGGCCATGAGGCCGTCATCGACCCCAATCCGCTTGCCTTTGGAATCTTGACCCTCTCAATCGTTGTGGATTTTTTTCGCTGGCGTTATCTCAGCCGGATCGCGAAATCCACCAAAAGCGAGGCGCTTGCCGCCGACGCTTTGAATTTTTCAAGCGATATCGTCAGCTGCACAATGGCGCTCGGGGGTCTGGCCGCTGCCCAATACGGCTATCCTCAAGGCGATGCGGTCGCAGCTCTCGGGGTGGCGGCTTTCATCGCGGTCGCTGGCTTCCAAATCGCGAGGCGTACTGTCAACACACTGGTCGATACCGCACCGAAAGGCCTCACGGAGCAGATCAAATCGATCGCCCAGTCGGTTCCAGGCGTGATCAAGGTCGAGAGCCTCCGGCTACGCCCGGCAGGTGCGGAGGTCGTCGGTGAACTCGCAATCACCGTGTCGCGGACTTTGCCGCTCGAAAAAGTTGCGGCGATCAAAACAAACGTCGCAACGGCCATCACCACCCGCCATCCAGAGGTTGCAGTGACCGTCTCCGCGGAACCGATTGCGCTCGACGACGAAACGATTCTCGAACGAGTTCTCCTGATTGCCGCGAAACGCCATCTTCCGGTGCATCACGTGACCATGCAGGAATTGGGCGGCCGCACGTCGATCAGTTTCGATGTCGAACTCGACGGCCGCATGCCGCATGGTAATGCACATGAAATCGTCACGGGGCTAGAAACCGAGATCGGCCGCGAACTTGGCTCCGATATCGAGGTCGAAACGCACATCGAACCCCTCGAACCTCGCCAATTGCACGGTCACGATGCCCCCCCTGCTACGCGGGCCGAAATCGCCTCCGCCCTCGCCAAATTCGCGCCTAGCACAGGTGCAATTTACGATGTTCACAGCGTCAGGGTGAGAAAAACCCCCGCAGGCCTCGTCGTCAATTATCATTGCCGGGTCAGCCCCAGCCTCAGCGTCGATGAAGTGCACGATCACGTCGACGAGCTCGAGCGCAAGATGCGCGCCGATTTCGCCGACATCGTCAGGATCGTCGGCCACGCCGAGCCCTTACGCGCATGAGCAAAAATCTCGACCCATCGACCCCGCCCTTTGTGATGCTGGCCAATCTGCTGCGGGTCCGCCGCTTCGCTCCCCTGTTCTGGTGCCAGTTTTTTTCCGTCTTCAACGACAATTTCGTGCGCAACATGCTCGCCATGTTGATCCTGTTCAGGCTCGGCGAAAGCGAAGCGGGCCCCCTGATCACGCTGGCGGTCGGCATTTTCATGCTGCCATCGCTTCTCCTCTCGGGGCTCGGTGGCGAACTGGCCGACGCGCAGGACAAAGCATGCCTAGCACGCCATCTGAAGTTTGCAGAAATATTCGTCCAAATGGTCGCGGCCCTTGGCCTGTGGCTCGCCTCGCTCCCGCTGCTTTACGCGGCACTCTTCGAACTCGGCGTCGTCGGTGCTTTGTTCGGCCCGCTCAAATATGGAATCCTGCCGGATCTTCTCGTGAAGGACGAACTCCTCGCGGGCAATGCCCTGGTCGAGGCGGCCACCTTCATCGCCATTTTTCTTGGGTTGATCGCCGGGGGCCTCTCCGCAACCGGACGTGCGCCGGAAGGAACCGTCTTGCAGCTTATGGCCATTGCCATTGCCTGCTATGCGGCCAGTCTTTTCATTCCGTCGACGGGACGTGCCGCGCCCGATCTGCGTGCAAATCCGAATATATTTGCATCGACCCGCGCGCTTTTGAGCGAGATCGCGGCCGATCCCATTCTTTGGACAAGGAGCATGGCGGTCTCCTGGTTCTGGATGAGCGGGGCCGTCGCACTTTCATTGGTGCCGGTGGTCGTGCGCAACAAGACAGGAGGCGGCATAGAAGTTGAAACGGCTGTCAGCGCGCTGTTCGCGCTCGGCATCGGAATCGGTTCGATTGCCGCGGCAGTCATCGCGCATGGCCGCATTTTTTTGAAGCCGGTGCCCTTCGCAGCGCTCGCCATGGCTGCCTTTCTGATCGACCTCGGTGTTGCCACTCTATTGCTGCCGGTGGCAACCGTGGAGGTTGGCCTCGGCGAATTCTTCCGCTCGGCAGCCGGCATTCGCATCGCATGCGATGTCGCCGGTCTGGCCTGCGCCGGTGGCCTCTTTGTCGTGCCACTGTTCACCGCGATCCAGGCCGACGCGCCCAAGGAGCGGCGAGCGCGGATTGTCGGCGGCGTAAATATCCTCAACTCGGCCTTCATTGTGTTGGGCGTGCTGGCAACCGCCCTGCTCCAAAGCAAGAGTTTCGGTGTCACCGAGCCGGTTCTCCTCACCGCGCTCGGCGTTCTCAACATCGGCGCGGCTTACTACGTGCGCAAAGCCGTGCTGCGCGGGGAGGCCTGAGGAGTGGGCCGCAAAACATCCTGGCTTTGCACTCGCCCGTGACGGAATAGGGATCGCTCGAAGTCTGAAGAACTTTTTCAATAGGAGATAGAATATTGCACAGCCCGATACTCGCGCCACTTGTCGCGCTCGTTCTATGGTCGTTCGTAATGTGGGCTTGGCTCTATGCGACGCGTATTCCGGCGGTAACCATGGGCAAAATAGTCTACGATCCCCACCGTCCCGCCGAAGAGTTTCATGCTCAGCTACCCGCCTGGGTGCGCTGGAAGGCGGATAATTACAACAATCTCATGGAGCAACCAACCCTCTTCTATGCTGTGGCGCTGACATTGGCGCTGCTTGGGGCAGGCGAAGGTTTGAACACCGGCCTCGCTTGGCTGTATGTCGGCCTGCGGATTGCGCATAGTCTCGTTCAGGCGATTGTCAATGTTGTCATGCTCCGCTTTGCCATCTTCATGGCCGCGTCGTTCGTTCTACTGGTGATGTCGGTGCGTGCTGCCTTTATCGTGTACTAGAATGCGAGATCAGTCGGCGACAGGAAGCCCTACGAAAATTCAAAGCGGGTCGCGCAAAAAAGTCCCAAAGGCATAAACACTGTTTCCGTCGGCGCTGGTTTCAAAAATCGGGTTCTTCGCGAGCCACGACGTCGGGCCGCTTGCCCTGGCCCGGCGCGCGCCTTTATTTTTGGACGTCACCGTCCTATCGACAGATGTGATAGTCTGAAGAATGAGGAAAGGATCTTGATGGCAATGCCGACAAAGCCGGTGCCGCCATAAAACCCGCTTTTGTTAAGCTGGACATATACATAGGCTGGTTTGTCCGAATGATTGGTCAATTCGCACACGAAGAACCCTTCGCGGGCCCTCACCGAGTTCAAAAGGATTCTGGTCGCGGCAGCAAATTCTCGCAGTCTGACTCGAATCATACCGAGCGCCCTTTTGGACTCCCGCGACAGATTTTTTTCGTTGAACTTCCCCTTCTCGGTAATGGCGGCTTTATAATCGTCGGGATGGCACAGGCTAGTCGGCCGGAGCTTGGAGTCGACATTGATGGTCGCGGCGATGACATTGCCGAGCGCAAAGTCTCGGCTCTCGCCCGGTTCCAATCGTTCGCACCATACCATCGTCCGGCCGGCGAGACACAAAATGGCGGGCTTGGAAAAATTGTGTATGGGATAAGTCCTATAGGCATAGGGAGCGCGCGACCAACTCATCGCCGACGCATCGCAGGGCACCGATCTCATCACCACATTGGGCGATGAGCATAGATAGGCGGTCTGCAAAAACTGAAGCGGCGGCGCGCCCTCCTTGGCAAGATCCGACAAGTCGATTTTCTCGACAACATTGCCATCGCCCGCCGTCAATAATATCTCGCGTTGCTTGGTCAGAGTTCTTGATCATATTGAGTTTGACATCCCCGCCGCCACAAAGCATGCGCATGAAGGTGTTGAACTCATTCATGATCCACGAGCGCTGCGGTATCGGATGCGGGCTCTGGCGCGGAACGTTCTTTGTTCCCGGCCATCGGCAGACGGAGCGGCCCGGCTGATCAAAAAAATACGTGTTCGGACCAAGGGTCACCACAATGCCCTCGCCTTTTTCTAAGGGATGAAAATCGCTCTCTCCCTCTTCCAGGAAGAGGCGGGTTATATTGAAAAACGGATCCCGCATAAAACCTCACCACAATTGGAGGGCGGCCTTGGCCGGTCGACCTTGACACTTCAGCGAGCCACGATGCCATCGTCAGTCTCCGGCGCAGAGCAGGCCCGCGCTGGTTTCCCTCCCGTTGAGTATGGCGTGCGTAAAGGCAGCCTAAAATCGAGGCCGGCTCATTCCGAAATTCAGAGCGTTTCGCGCAAAAAAGTTCCAAAGGCGCGGGGGCCGTCGCCGGCCGGCATTTTCGCCGTCACGGCGAGCGTTTCCGCATTGATGACCCACACTTCATTCGAGAACCAGTTGACGACATAGACACTATTGCCGTCAGCGCTGGTCTCTATGCCCTCCGGATAGTCTCCGACCGAAATCCGCTTGACCGGCTGCAGAGTGGCGAGATCGAACACAGAAACCGTTCCGCCATACTGGTCGGTCGAAAAGCCAAGCCCCTTTGCCAGCGCGACGGCATAGGGCCGCTTGCCGACCGCTACGCTGCCAAGAAGCTTGCGGCCAACAAGATCGACGACGGACACATCATTGCCTTCGACATTCGCGGTATAGGCGCGCTGTCCTTGCGGATCGATGGTGACGCCGAACGGATGGGCGCCGACCTTGATGGTGGCCTTCCGGGTGAAGGTCTTTGCATCGATGATCGAGATTCTGATCGTCGTCGCGATCCGCTGTGACGATCAGCGAACCATTGGACGTCAAGGCGACGCCGGAGGGGGATGCACCGACTGTCACAGTTGCGACGATGGTGCCGGTTGCCAGATCGATTTTATAGAGGCGCGGTTCATAAAAACCGGCGACATAGATGAAGCCCCCGCCTGGATCGGCAGCGATGCCGAGCGGCGTGTCCGGAATCGCGATCCGCGCGACGACCTTGCGCGAAACCGTATCGATGACCGAGACAAATTTAGCTTCTGGACTTGTGACATAAGCGGTTCGCCCGTCGCGGGCCATTGCGATACCAGCCGGCTTGCCCGAAATCGGAATGCGCGCGACGACCTGCCGAGACGCGAGGTCAAGCACGCTGACTTCGTCACCGGTCTGATCGGTGATGAAGGCCTCGCCGGCCCCCGCGGGAGCGCAGCCAAGGAGCAGCGCCAGACAGAGCCAAAACAAGCGCGTTTTCACGTCCCAGCCCCTCATCGGACGCCTGTCACTTGGCTGCCTCGACTTTCTGTTTGAGACCTTCGAGGCCGGCATGGAAAATCTTGCCGACAGCCTTTAGCGCGGCCTCGTCGTTCAATTCCGGCGGCGGGTCGTTATTGGGAAAACCGCGATAAAATGCGGCGCGCCATTCGACCTTGCTCTTGCCCCCTTCGGCAGGAGAAACAGCGATGGTTGCGGAATAATTATTGACCGGCAAAACTTTCACATCGACGTTGTCGATGCGGTAAGAATAACTCATTTCTGCGGGATCATATTTGAACAGGCTTTCGTCGATCGTCGCACCATTATCGAGAACGAGCTGGCGTTTGGCAACATCCGGCTGGTTGCCACCTGTGCCAGTGGTCTTGACCACACCGGCGAGCCAACTCATATCTTGAAAATCGCCAATTGTGGCCCAAACCTTGGCAGGAGGTGCATTGATTTCAATGGACTCGGTAAGTTTCTGCCGTGAGGGTCCGTGCGCCCAGCCGGCATAAGGCAGCGCCGTGGCAACAAAAACAATCAAGATCGACTTTGCGAGTTTTCCAGCCATCTCTTACATTCCCTTTTTGTGCCAATCGGGCGGCTTTTTGGATCTCTTCTTGAATTTTCCGTGGGATGGCGAAAATTCGAGAAGAGATTATGCGTTTTCTTGAGCTGCGTTTATCAATTCATGGATCGGGCCGCCTGGGTGGCGGAGCGCATTTTGTGCCCGTTGGGGCTCGACCCTAGGATCGCCCTTTTCCCTGTGCACTATATGTCCCGCCGTCTCAAACTATAGAGGTTTCGATGCGTACCGATATCGCCGAGCCCGTTCGCCTGAAAGACTACAGGGTTCCCGATTATCTGATCGACAAGGTCGATCTCGATGTCAAGCTTCATCCGACGGCGACCCGCGTCATGGCGCGCCTCGCGATCCGCCCAAACCCGCAGGGCCGGCCGAAGGCGCCCCTCGTTCTGGACGGCGATGCCCTCGTCACCAAACGGATCGCGCTCGATGGCATCGAACTCGATGTGCAAAATCCGGATCCAAAATTCGGTTTCATCACCCCCAACCAGTTCACATTAACGGCGCCGCCCGCGCGCGCTTTCACCTTGGATATAGAAACCGAAATCGATGCCCAGGCGAATACGAGGCTGATGGGACTCTACCGGTCGGGGTCTTCCTATTGCACGCAGTGTGAAGCCGAAGGTTTTCGCCGCATCACTTATTTTCTCGACCGGCCCGATGTCCTCAGCATTTATACGGTCAGACTGGAGGCGGACCTTTCCGAAGCGCCCCTCCTCCTCTCCAACGGCAACAAAATTGCCGAGGGCAAGATCGAGGGAACCTCGCGTCACTTCGCGGTTTGGCACGATCCGCATCCAAAGCCCGCCTATTTGTTCGCCCTCGTCGGCGGCGACTTGGGCTCGATATTCGATGAATTTATCACTCGCTCCGGACGCAAAGTCGCGCTCGGGATCCATGTCGAACATGGGAAGGAACCATTCGCGGCTTATGCGATGGATGCCTTGAAGCGCTCGATGGCCTGGGATGAAGAAAAATATGGCCGCGAATATGATCTCGACGTTTTCAACATCGTGGCGGTCTCAGATTTCAACATGGGAGCGATGGAAAACAAGGGCCTGAATATCTTCAACGACAAATATGTTCTCGCTTCTCCCGCGACCGCAACGGATACGGATTACGCCCAAATCGAAGCGGTAATCGCGCATGAATATTTTCACAACTGGACCGGCAACAGGATCACTTGCCGCGATTGGTTCCAGCTTTGCCTCAAGGAAGGCCTGACGGTCTTCCGCGATCACGCGTTTTCAGCCGACATGCGTTCCGCCCCGGTGCGGCGGATCAGCGACGTGCGCACCTTGCGCGCGCAACAATTTGTCGAGGATGCGGGACCGCTCGCCCACAATGTGCGGCCGGACAGCTATTTTGAAATCAATAATTTCTACACTGCCACGATTTACGAAAAAGGCGCCGAAGTCATCCGCATGCTGAAAGTGCTCATCGGCGACGACGCCTTTCGCAAGAGCATGGATCTTTATTTTGATCGCTATGACGGGACTGCGGCCACGATCGAGGATTTCATCTCCTGTTTCGCCGAGACCGCGCAGCGGGATTTGACCGAATTTTCCAGGTGGTATCATCAATCCGGTACCCCCCTCGTCGAAGTCTCATCTTCCTACGACGAAGTGGAAAAACTCTTCGCACTCGAATTTGCGCAAAGCTGCAAACCAACACCGGGCCAAGAAAAAAAACTGCCTTTTGTCATTCCGATAGAACTCGGTCTTGTCGTTCCCGGTCAAGGCGATCTGGACCTCAGCGCTACGCGTTGCGAAGGCGCCAGTGCGGCGGAATTGTCGCGCGGGGTCCTTGAGTTCTCGACGCCGCGGCGGCGGGTCCTGTTTCGCGATATACCGGTCCGCCCGGTTGCCTCCCTCTTCAGAGGATTTTCGGCGCCGGTCCGGCTTGACCACGCGGTGAGTGAGGCCGATCTCATTACCCTCATCGCCCATGACAGCGACGGGTTCAACCGCTGGCAGGCGGTGCAGACCTATGCGGCCCGTTTGCTCATGCATTCGGTTGAACTCATTCGTGCGAATAAGACACCCCAGCGCGACAATGAATTCATTGGGGCGCTTCGGATCCTGATCGAAAAAAGTGCCGATCCGGCCTTTACGGCGCAGGCCGTCGCATTGCCGAGCGAAGCCGACATCGCGCGCGAGATCGGCGAAGATGTGGACCCGGATGCAATCCATCTCGCCCGCGAAGATTTGCGCAAGGCCATTGGGGAGGACCTTAAGGACACCTTGCATGCAACCTACGATCGGCTGGCGGACGATGGACCCTATTCGCCCGATGCCGTGGCTGCGGGAAGGCGCGCTCTGCGCAACACCGCACTCGATCTTTTCGCCGCCGGAGATCGAACCGAAGGCGCGCTGCTTGCCACACGCCAGTTCGAGACCGCCAAGACAATGACCGACGAGATCGCCGCGCTCGGCGTGCTCGCCCAATTGCCAGGCCAAGAACGCGAGCGGGCCCTCGCCGGCTTCTATCGCGCCCACGCCGGCGATGCGCTAGTCATCGACAAATGGTTTGCGATGCAGGCCATCATTCCTGAACAAGCCATCTTGGACCGCGTCAAAACCCTTATGGGTCACCCGGCTTTCTCGATGAAAAATCCGAACCGGGTTCGATCGCTCATCGGCGCCTTCGCGGCTGGAAACCAAACCCAGTTCAACGCCCCGGACGGCAGCGGCTATGATTTCGTGGCGGCGATTGTGCTTGAGCTCGACGCCAAGAACCCGCAAGTCGCGGCGCGGCTTTTGTCCGCCTTCAAGAGCTGGCGAACTCTGGAACCAAAGCGTCGGACACTCGCCGAACGCGCCTTGCGCCACGTCGCCGGTGCGGCCGGACTATCTCCCGATGTGAAAGACATCGTCGACCGTTCGCTGGCCTAACGGACCGCCGACGTCTCCTACTTTTTGCAAGCTTGAGGATAGACCATGACAGAGGCCATCTGGACAAAGGTCGACCGCTACATCAACGACATGCTCGTGCCGTCCGATGCCGCCTTGGATGCCGCAATCGAAGCCAGCAATAAGGCCGGCCTGCCGGCCATCAGCGTCACGCCCAGCCAGGGCAAGTTCCTTCATCTGCTGGCGCGTCTGCAAGGCGCGCGACGAATTTTGGAAATTGGCACGCTCGGCGGCTATAGCACGATCTGGCTGGCCCGCGCGCTCCCGCCTGGGGGAAGCTTGGTCACGCTCGAGATGGACCCGAGGCACGCCGAAATCGCTCTTTCGAATATTTCGCGGGCGGGTTTGGCGGACAAGGTCGACCTCCGCATTGGGCGCGCCTTGGACACCCTGTCACTTCTTGCCGGCGAGGGGGGTGGTGCTTTCGATCTCACCTTCATCGACGCCGACAAGCGGAGTATCCCCGACTACTTCATGTTCGCGTTAAAGCTTTCCCGACGCGGAAGCTTGATCATCGTCGACAATGTCGTGCGCGATGGGGCAGTGGTCGATCCGGAAAATGACGATCCCGACGTGCTGGGCATTCGCCAGTTCAATAGTGTTCTCGCTGCCGAACCGCGGGTCAGTGCGACCGCGATCCAAACCGTCGGCGCCAAGGGCTATGACGGTTTTACCCTGGTCCTGGTCACCGATAATGTCTAGCTCGTGCCCCGCCGCCCGCCCTACCCAATCGCAGGGCCAAGGCAATCTGCAGCGTCGCGATCAAATCTGCGTTCACTCTTCATTAATCTCTGGACAAAATCTAAAAGTCAGACTCTCATGGAGCTGATTTCGGAGAGGTGCGGCACATCGCTCCGGTCAGTTTCGAGGGGGCCTGACATGGCGCGCGCAGACGCGGCGCATGCTTCTGCGCACGCAGGGGCATTGCGCGTACTTGCCTGTACGACGACGCAATCTGCGACTTTACGTTTAGCCAAGGTGGAAGTTTGGGTCCGGCGCGCTGTGCCGGCCATGGTCGTGCTTTTCGTCGGGGTACTTGTCTCGATCACCGTGATCATGACGCGCGAAGCCTATGATCGCGCGGTTGCGGATGCATTTTCCGAGCTCGAATTGGCCGCCGCAGTCGCGGCCAGTGATGTGAATACCGCGCTCAAACAGGCGTCGGAAAGCGGCGCCGAGACGGTTCTGAGCCAGGCCGTGCCGTCCCGCCTGTTGGCCCGGGGCCAACAGCTCATCGTGACCGATACCGCCGGCAACATCGTGGCGAGCGTGCCCCGCTTGCGCGGCTTCACCGGTTCGCTGAACGATTATTTGGGGCCGGCGCAGCCATTGACGGTGTTCGCCGAGAAGGCCGGCGTGTTGCGCATCGATTTGGCGGACGGCTCGGACGCCTTGGCGACGGTACGCATGCTCGATCCGCCCTTTGGTCAGCTGGCCATCATTCATCCCATGGCGGCCGTGCTCTCCGACTGGGAAGCGGCCACCCTTCGCGTTGCGGTCCTTCTCATCTGCACGGTCCTTGTGCTCGTGGCGCTGGCCATTACCTATTTCTGGCAAGCCTCCCGCGCCCGCGAGTCCGATCACTTATGCGAACGGATGCAGGACCGGGTCGATACGGCGCTCAGCCGAGGACGCTGCGGTCTCTGGGATTGGGATCTCGCCCGCGGGCGCATCTACTGGTCGGATTCCATGTATGAGATCCTCGGCATGGAGCCGACCGGCCAGTTCATGTCATTTGGCGACATCAATGCGCTGGTTCATCCGCAAGATGGCGATCTTGCGATGATGGCGGAGATGCTGACCGGCTCGAAAGCCGACACGATCGATCATGCCTTCCGGATGCAGACCGTCAAAGGCGATTGGATTCTGGTTGCGTTCGCGGCCGAACTCGTCCAAGAACGGCCGGGCGAAACACCGCACCTCGTCGGAATCGCGGTCGACATCACCGAACAAAAGGCGCTGGCGGAACGCACCGCCACCGCCGACATCCGCCTGCGCGACGCGATCGAGACCGTTTCCGAGGCCTTCGTGCTTTGGGATGCCGACAATCGGCTCGTCATGTGCAATTCCAAATTTCAAAAATTTCATCATCTGGCAAGCGACGCAATCCTCGCCGGAACGCCGTATGTGCACGTCATGTCGAAAGGAACGCCGCCGCTCATCCAGACCCAAATCCCGCTCGGCGAACGCCCGCTCGCCGGGGCGCGCACCTACGAGGCGCGGCTTGGTGATGGCCGCTGGCTGCAGATCAACGAAAGGCGAACCAAGGACGGCGGCTATGTTTCGGTTGGAACCGACATCACCGCCCTCAAACGCCACGAAGAGCAATTGATGGAATCCGAGCGCCGGCTCATGGCAACGGTCGCCGATCTGCGCAAGTCGCGCCAAACCCTGGAAGTGCAGGCGCAGCAGCTCGCCGACCTCGCCGAACGATATCTGGAGCAAAAGGCCGAGGCCGAGACCGCGAACCGGGCCAAATCCGAATTCCTTGCCAATATGAGCCATGAATTGCGCACCCCGCTGAATGCGATTATCGGCTTTGCGGAATTGATGCAGCAAGAAACATTCGGCGCCCTTGGATCGCCGAAATATGCCGATTACTGCAGCGACATCACCAATAGCGGACGTTATCTGCTCGGCGTGATCTCCGATGTGCTCGACATGTCTCGCCTCGAAGCCGGCCGGGTCCACCTTCAGAAAAGCGACTTCGAAATCGACGCTGTGGTCGGTGACGCGGTCGCCTCGGTGCAAGCGATCGCCACCGAGAAGGAAATCAATGTCGTTGCCGAAACATTGCCGGAAAAAAACATTCACGCGGACCGCGCGGCGATTGAAAAAATCCTTACAATTCTTTTGCGCAACGCGGTCAAATTCACGCCCAATCACGGCCGCGTCAGCGTCCGCACACGGTTCGTTCAGGGTGCTTTGAATATCTATGTGGAAGACACCGGCATGGGGATCCCTCCTGGACCGCTGGCACGGCTCGGACGGCCCTTCGAACAAATCGATGGCAGCCTCGACAATGGCATGAAGGGCTCGGGACTGGGTCTTGCGATCGCGCGTTCGCTGGTCGATCTGCATGGCGGTTCGATCCGCATCCGATCATCGGTGGGGACCGGGACCATCGTCCTCGTCCATCTGCCGGATTCGCGGGACGTGCCGCGCCAGAAACTGCTTCTGGCGGCAGGCGCCCTGCGCCGGCCGGCAGAGCCCCAAAAGCTGCGGGCTTCAGCAGGGTGATAGCAAACGGCGAAAAATTGCTCGTACCTCAGCGCGGGTATCATGCAATGCGCTTTCGAGGGCGCTGATACTCGGCTGTTCCGCAACCCGTGCGAGGCGCCGGGTCACCGCTTCATTGGCATCGCGGGGATTGCTTCCGGGGTCCAGGCTCAAGCGCAAAATTTGAGTGACATTGGTAAAGAGACGATAGGCCTTTGCCAGAACCTCGGCATCCTCACACTTGCGATCAAACCAAGCTTCCCCGCAGCCTCGATCACGGCCAGGGTCGAACCGCAGATGATGGCGGGCTCGGCCTGTGCATGCCGTAACAATAAATATTGGGCGAGGAATTCGACGTCGATCAGACCGCCCGCGGCGAGTTTCAGGTCCCAAGGATCCTTGTCCCCCTTCGTGTGCGCAATGAGGTGCCGCATTTCGCTCACCTCGCGGCGTAGACGATCTCCATGCGGCCGCATCAGCACGGTCCGGATCGCGTCGCTGGTTTGCACGCCGAGCTGCACGTCGCCGGCGATCGGCCGAGCCCGGGTCAGAGCCATATGCTCCCAGGTTTCCGCCTCTTGGGTCTGATAGGTAACGAAACTGTCGAATTGCGTCGCGAGCGGTCCCTTGCCCCCCGACGGGCGAAGCCGCATGTCGACTTCGTAAAGACGGCCCCGCCGCGTTGCAACCGTCAAGGCGGATATGAGCCGTTGCGCAATACGCGTATAATATTGAACCGCGTGGAGCGGTCGGGGACCGTCCGACTCCGGATGCGCCGGATCGAAATCATAGATGAGCATAAGATCGAGATCCGAAGCCGCGGTCATTTCCCGCGAACCCAGCTTGCCAAGTGCCAATACGATCGACCTGCCGCCAGGCACACGGCCGTGCTCATTGGCAAAGACACGCTCAACATGCGCAAGGCAGGTCTCCACGATGCACGCCGCCAGCGTGGAATAGGCGATCGCTGCCGACGCCGGCTCGATCATTCCGGACCATAGCCGGAGACCGATGGGAAAAAGCTCCTCCTGCGCAAAATCGCGCACCGCATCCAGAAATTCCTCGGTTTCGAATTTGCGCTGCAAGATTTGTCCGGTGCGCTGCCGGAACGCTTGTTCGTCGAGCGGCGCCTTGAGGAGATCCGGATCGATCGCATTGTCGAGCAAATGCGGATGGCTGATGACGGCGCGCGCCAGTCTCGGGGCGCCACCCAGAATTTCTCCGAACAATTCGCAAATCGGCGGATTGGATTTCAGAACCGAAAAGAGTTCAACCGCCGCCGGCATGCGGGCCAATGCGGAATCGAATGCGGCCAGCGCGGTGTCGGGGTCGCCGGAGCGCGCGAATGCGTCCAAGAGCAGCGGCACCAGTTCGGTCAGCACTTCCCGGGCGCGCGAGGATCGGACTGCCGGACGACGGCCGAAATGCCAGCCGCGGATCGTCTCGGCGGCGAGCGATTCCTTTTTGAAGCCCAGCCGCGATAAAGTTTCCATCGTCTCCGGATCGTCGCCGACACCGGTAAAAACCAGGCTCCCGGCCGAGGCATCCAGGCGCGGCGAATGTTCGAACAACCGGGCATAATGATGGGAGACGAGCTGCAAATTATGCGTGACTTCATTGAAGAAGGCCTCTTTACGCGAATAGCCGCAAAACAGCGCGAATGCTGCCAAAATCTCCGGATCCTGCGGCAAGCGATGGGTTTGTTCATCGGCGACCATCTGCAACCGATGTTCGATTTCGCGTAAGAATAGATAGGCCGCGCGCAAGTCCGCCACGGCTTCTTGCGTGACCCAGCCATCCTTTCCGAGTTCGTCGAGCGTATCGAGCGTGCGGGCGCCGCGAAGCGCCGGACGCTTGCCGCCAAAGATCAATTGCTGAGTCTGCACGAAAAATTCAATCTCGCGGATACCGCCCCGACCCAATTTCAGGTCGTGGCCGGCGACGGTAATGTCGGCATGGCCGCGCACCGCATGGATCTGACGCTTCATCGCCGCTATGTCCGCGATAGCCGCGTAATCGAAATATTTGCGCCAAATAAACGGCGTGAGATTAGCCAGAAAAGCCGCTCCAAGGGCCAGGTCGCCGCCAACGGGGCGAGCCTTGATCAAGGCGGCGCGCTCCCAATTCTGGCCAAGGCTCTCATAATAGGAATAGGCCGTAGGCAGAGAGACGGCGATCGCCGTGGAGCCGGGATCCGGGCGCAGCCGCAAATCGACCCGCTGAACATAGCCGTCCGCTGTCCGCTCCTGTAGCAGCCGCACCAGCCCTTTGGTCAGCCGCGCATAGAGTGTTCCAGGTTCCACGGCTCCGGCGATGGAACTGCACACGGGATCGAAAAACACGACGATATCGACGTCGCTCGAATAATTGAGCTCCCGCGCACCAAGCTTGCCGAGCGCCAGTATCGCGAGACCGCAGCCGACTTCAGGCGCCGTGACATCGGGCAGCCGCAGGCGGCCCGTGCGGTCAGCCTCGCGCAGCAGAAAACGCAGCGCCGCCGAAATAAAACGATCCGCGGCATGCGACAGCGCCGCGGTCGATTTCGATCACCCCAAGGACGCCGCCTAAATCGGCGAGCGCGATGAGGAGTGCCGTTTCTTGCCGCGCGCGCCGCAAGGCCCGCATGACCACCGGCTCATCAGTGGCCTCATCGCAGACCTCATCGAGCGAATCCAGGCACTCCTGAAGACAGATCTCCGGGGCGAGGCTTAGACACCGCTCAAGCCTTAAGGGATTCCCCGTCGCCAAGCGCCAGAGAAAGGGCGAATGGTCAGCAAGCGCCAAAAGCAAGGCGCGCACGCGGGGGTTCTCGACAAGAGTTTGCAAGCCGGCCGCCGCTGGCATTGCCAGAAAATCACTGAGGCGAGATTCGGCGCGATAGCCGTCGTGAAGATGCGGCGCTGTGCGCAGGCGCTGCCAAAGCGGTAGACTTTCGTCTGCGTTTGGCACGAGATCAATCATGCCGCTTGGTCCGGCTGCGCCAACTCTGGCGGCGCCGGCGGTCCACGCCGAATTTGCGCCGCCGGAAGACTCAGCACGACCCGAAGCCCTGGTTCGTTGTCTTCGATCCGCAAGCTCCCATTATGGAGGCTCGCGACCGCCGCGGCGAGGGAAAGTCCAAGCCCGGAACCAGGCCGCGTGCGGGCGCTTTCGAGCCGAACGAAGCGGTCGAGCACGCGTGCCCGATCGGCTTCAGGGATCCCCGGACCGTGGTCTGCGACGCTGATCTCAACCTTGTCCCCAGACTGCTGCGCCACGAGATTGACAGTTCTTTCGATCGCCTGCGGGTCTTGACCCGCGCCGGGCATGGAGTCTGCCGGCTCGGGACTTCCATATTTCAGCGCATTGTCGACGAGATTTGCAACCGCCTGGCTGACCAGCTCCCGGCTTCCGTGCAGATAGAGTCCAGGTTGTGCCGAAATGGACAAAAGAATGCTGTGCTCTTCCGCCAAGGGTTCGTAGAGTTCGCCGACATCTCGGGCAACGGATGCGGCATCGAAATCGATCATGCCTTCCCGCCCTGCCCCCGCCTCTGCCCGGGCGATGCTCAACAGCGCGTCGAAGATTTGGATCAATCGGTCGGATTCTTCGAGCGCCTTTTCGAGTGCGCTGCGATAATCCTCCGGACTCTTGGCGACCCGCAGGGCTTGTTCCACCCGTCCGCGCAACCGGGTCAAGGGCGTTTTCAGATCATGCGCGATATTGTCGGAAACCTCCTTCAATCCCGCCATGAGGATCGCGATTCGTTCCAGCATGGCGTTGAAGTTTTGGACCAGCCGGTCGAGTTCGTCGCCGGTCCCGGCCAGAGGCAAGCGCCCGGAAAGATCGCCGGCGACAATGGCCCGCGCATTGGCGTTGATGGCGTCGACCCTGTTGAGAACGCGCCTTGCAACCCATAGTCCGCCAAGCGTGCCGAACACGACCAGCCAGAGGAGCGAGGTCAAGAGAGCTTCGCCGAGAATGCGGCGCAAGCTTTCGCCTTCCTCCAGGTCGTGCCCGACGAGCAGATGAAAACCGCCGGACAAAACAAAGATGCGGACCAAAGCCCGATGTTTTCCGCTGGCGTCGCCGGGAGGTTGATAGGTCGTCTCGATAAGGCCGGGATGGGTCAAAATATCCGGCGGCAGACTGGTGATATTCCCCGCGATGGGTTCTCCAGCCGGGGTCGTTACCAGATAAAGGCCCGCGCCTGGCTGGCGCGTCCGCTTCTGGATGATATTGACCAGGCGGCGTATGCCGCCCTGCGCATATTGCTCGGAAAGTCCGGTGATATCGGTTTCGATGGTCTGCGCGGTTTGCTCGTCGATCAGATGTTTCATGTTCCAGCCGACATTGCCGAGAACAAGCCCCGCGCCGATCGCGGAAATCGCCAAATAGGCGAGCGATATTTTGAAGACAGTTGTGCGAAAGAGCTTACCGAGAGCCATCACGTATCATGTATCCGGCACCGCGTATTGTGTGGAGGAGCGGAGGATCGAAGCCTTTATCAATCTTAGCGCGCAAACGGGAAATATGAACATCTATAACGTTGGTTTGCGGATCGAAATGATAATCCCAGACATTTTCCAGCAACATAGTGCGTGTGACGACTTGATCGGCATGTTTCATCAGATATTCGAGCAGGCGAAATTCGCGCGGCTGCAGCTGGATGTCCTTGCCATCCCGGGTCAGCTTGTGGGCGAGGCGGTCAAGCTCCAGGCCATTGACGCGATAGATGGTTTCCTCACCAGAACCCGGCCGGCTGCGGCGGGCGAGCACTTCGACACGGGCCAGAAGCTCTGAAAAAGCATAAGGCTTGGCGAGATAATCGTCGCCACCGGCCCGTAGGCCCTTGACGCGATCATCGACCTGACCAAGCGCCGAGAGGATCAAGACCGGCGTCTGAATTTTCTGGGCACGCAGACTGCCGATAAGCGCGAGGCCATCGAGCTTCGGCAACATGCGATCCACGATCAGAACATCATAGGTTTCATCGCGGGCACGAGCATAGCCATCAAGACCGTCCCCGACATGATCGGCGACGTGGCCCGCCTCACGGAATGCCTTGACCATATAATTGGCGGCCTCGGCATCATCTTCGATGATTAGGATTTGCATCAGCGACATATAGCTCATTCCTGAGCAAAGCAGCAGGCCGGGAGTTGCCTCCCGGCCTGGAGCCTCCTGGAGTTGGCGCTACGACGGGGACGCGGCGCCGACTTAAGCAAAGCCTCGGGGGCGTGAGGCTCAGGAAGCTGGATTGATCGCGATAGCCACGAAATGGGTGCCTTCGCTACCCTTGATCCGCAAAAGCACGGCCTTGCGGTTGTCCTTTTTGGCCTCGGCTAGCGCTGCGCTGACGTCCGCCGGCTGATTGACCGCATGGCCTCCGGCCTCAAGAATGACGTCGCCGATCTGCACGCCTTTTTGCGCCGCTATGCCGTCCGGGTCGATATCGGAAACGACCACACCGTTGCTTCCCGCGCCTTGGACGCTGGCAGCGGGGGCCAGCGTGAGCCCGAGTTCGGCGAAGGCGTTATGGTCCTCGCCCGCGCCCGGCTGAACGCGCGCTTCCTTGTCGTCCGGGAGCGAGCCAAGCTTGACCGCGGTGGTTTTTTCCGACCCATCATGCCAATAGATCAGGTCGGCCTTCTTGCCCGGGCCAAGCGTCGCAACCCTGCGGGCGAGGTCGCGCGGACCATCGATCCGCTCGCCGTCAATGCCGAGGATCACGTCACCGGATTTAATTCCGGCCGCGGTGGCAGGCGAATTTGGCTGCGCCTCTGCGACAAGAGCACCCTTGTTCGACTTCAGGCCGAGGCTATCGGCAATTTCCGCGGTCACCGGCTGAATTTGAACGCCGATCCAACCGCGCGAGACCACGCCCTTGTCCTTGAGCGAGGCAATCACGTTCTGCGCCGTCTCGGCGGGAATTGCGAACCCGATCCCCACGCTTCCACCTGAGGGCGAGAAGATCGCCGTATTGACCCCGACCACCTGGCCTTGGCCATTGAAAGTGGGACCGCCCGAGTTGCCGCGGTTCACCGGAGCATCGATCTGCAGGAAGTCGTCATAAGGTCCAGCGCCAATATCGCGCCCACGTGCCGACACGATGCCGGCCGTCACCGTTCCGCCCAAACCGAACGGGTTGCCGACCGCGATCACCCAATCGCCGACCCGCGGAACAGCGGTGGCAAAGTCCACGTGCGGATAAGAGCCGCCTTGCTTGATCTTCAACAGAGCAAGATCGGTTTTCTTGTCGGTGCCGACGATGGTCGCCGGAACGGTTTTGCCATCGTCCATGGTCACGGTGACCTCGGTGGCATTCTCGACGACGTGGTTGTTCGTGACGACGAAGCCATCCGGAGAAATAATGAATCCCGAGCCCTGCGCCTGTGTGATGTGCGGTTTCATTTGCCGTCCGTGGGGGGCGCCCCGCTCACCGAATTGCTTGAAAAAACGCTCGAGAGGATCGCCGGGTGCAATATGAGGAATTTCCGCCTCCTCGCCGGCATCGGCCGTTTCCGTCGTCTTTACCTTGACGGACACCACAGCGCCCCTGACGTGATCGACGACATCGGCGAAGGAGACCGGGGCAATGACGGGAACGGTTTCGCTCTGGGTCGCCGCATAGCTCGGCAGGCTAAAACCGCCGTTCGTGATGAGGGCGCCAGCGAGAGCAACGGCGGCGACGGTACGAAGCAATGTCGCGCGGAGCTCGCTTCGGGGCACGATAACGGGCGGTGAAATCATGTTTACGGGCCGAAGGGACCGATTATTAGACATTGTTTCAAATCTCCATTGCCAATTCAGGACGGCATGCCGTCGTGTTAACAATGAACATGGGGAGAGCCGGCTTACGCCGCCATGTCGGTCGAATGAAACTTTAGTAAGGTTCGTCAGACGTTTTAGCTGCCCATTGGCCGCCGCGCGGCAACTGCCGGCGTCACGGCAAAGCAGCCGCTAATTCCCGTCCGCATCAGGCTCGCGCGGCGGCCCTGGATCGGCTGGATAATAGCGTTGCGCGGGTTGGCGGCGGCCACCTTGCGGCATGGGGATAAGGCCAGGCGGCGGTCCAACTTCAATCGGGCCGCTGCGGCGCGGCGGCGGGACTCTTGAGGGTTCAGGAAGGGGCTCGCCAAGCTGCTCCGAATCCGGGGGCACTGCATTTTCGCTTGGCTGCGCGCGGCGTTGCCGGCGTGCCGGCTTTTCGGCAGCCTTGGGTGTTTCCGGCGGCGGCTCGGCCTCGGCGGGCGCCTCGGGAGCCGTCACCACGACTTCGCCACCGCCCTTGCAGTCGGTCAGCCAGATATCGTAGATGGGATGTTCGATGCCATGCAGGCCGGGACTCGCCGCGAACATCCAACCTGAAAAAATTCGTTTGTAATTATTGTTGGCATCGACTTCATCGACTTCGATGAAGGTTGTCGTCTGCGGGGCCTCTGTCGCGGGCCGCGTGTAGCAGGCACGTTCGGTGATCTGCAGCGAGCCGAATTGCACGGTCTCGCCTGTCGCCGCCTCAAAAGCGATGGTGCGGCCGGTGATCTTGTCCAGTCCCGCGAAGACCGCGATGGGGTGCTTGATCTTGTCGGCCTCCGCCCTGCCGGAAACGATCAGCACCAAAATCGAACCGAGACACAGAATTTGTGGCGTACGGAAGACTTGCATCGAAGCTTCGTTCATAAACCGGCCGCCACAACGGAACCAAAGAAACTGTAAAATTCGCCTCTGCTGCGTTTGCCTGGACGCATTGGACAGGCGCGAACCCAGCACGAAACTGCGGCCGGAAGTGGACGTTCTCATCGAGGGACCGGGAACTTGAGCAAACTCCGCTCAGCCTTCCGGTGTCCAGGCGTCATAGTCCCCTGTCGCCGGGGGTCGCGCGCTGGCCCGCAAAGTCGAGCCCGGCGGGCGCCATGCCTCCGGGGTGCCGGTCAAATTGGGCCGATAGGGCAATTCCCACGCGCGCGGCGTGTAATTTTCTTGGGTCGGCGGGACATCAACGGTGTGGTGAAGCCAGCCATACCAGCCAGGCGGCGTCATCGAGCCTTCGCTCTGGCCGGCATAAATGACCCAACGCCGTTCGAAGCCAAGCGCCGGATCGATCTTCCGCCTGCGATAATAGCGGTTTCCGAACTGGTCCGTGCCGACGAATTTGCCAAAAAGCAAGGTATGGAACCGCGTGTTCAGCGTTTCGCCGTTCCACCATGTAAAAAACTGATAGAGCAATCTCATGGGTTTGATCTGCCTTCGGCTTTGCCGCATCGATCCGCCAGCATGCGGGCGTTTATGAACGCGCCGGCCCTCGCTGTCCAGCGCATCAATTCTGTGACCCCGCCTGTGGCGAAAACTTACGATTTGTATACTATATATAGTTATACCCATGATCCACAGCACAGATTCTGGTGTGGACAAGACCGATGCCGCGTAGCGGACCACGTCCATATCGAGTCAATCTGCTCGCCCTAATCGGCGATCAGGCGCGTGCCGGATCGTTCATCTTCGAGGGATACCCATGCATATCGAGCGCCGCTACACCAAACCGGATCAGTCCCCCTATGCGGAAATCGCGTTTCGCTCGACCAAAAGCGAAATCCGCAATCCGGACGGATCGATCGTGTTCTCGCTGGATGGCATCGAGGTGCCGGCGAGCTGGAGCCAGGTCGCGGCCGACATTCTCGCCCAAAAATACTTCCGCAAGGCGGGGGTGCCCTCACGCCTGAAGCGAATCGAGGAAAACGCCGTTCCCTCCTTCCTCTGGCGCAGCGAGCCAGACGAGGAAGCGCTTGCGGATCTGCCGAAGCCGGAACGCTCTATATCGGAGATTTCGGCCAAGCAAGTGTTCGACCGTCTGGCCGGCGCCTGGACCTATTGGGGATGGAAGGGCAAATATTTCGACACCGAGGCCGATGCCTCCGCCTTTTACGACGAATTGCGCTTCATGCTGGCGCGCCAAATGGCGGCGCCCAATTCCCCGCAATGGTTCAACACGGGGCTGCACTGGGCCTATGGGATCAATGGCCCGAGCCAAGGCCATTATTACGTCGATCACGAGACCAAAAAACTGGTCAAGTCAAAGTCGGCCTATGAACATCCGCAGCCGCATGCCTGTTTCATTCAGTCGGTCGCCGACGATCTCGTCAACGATGGCGGGATCATGGACCTTTGGGTGCGCGAGGCGCGGCTGTTTAAATATGGCTCCGGCACCGGCTCGAATTTTTCCAAACTGCGCGGCGAAAACGAAAAGCTTTCCGGCGGCGGCAAATCCTCCGGCCTGATGTCCTTCCTCAAGATCGGCGACCGCGCCGCCGGTGCCATCAAATCCGGCGGCACCACGCGACGGGCCGCGAAAATGGTCGTGGTCGATGCCGATCATCCCGACATCGAGGACTATATCGAGTGGAAGGTGAAGGAGGAGCAAAAGGTCGCCGCGCTCGTCACCGGCTCGAAAATTCTGCAAAAGGCGATGAAGGCGATTTTGCGCGCCTGCGTCAATTGCGAGGGGCCGGGCGATGATTGCTTCAGCCCCGAGAAAAACCCCGCGCTTAAAAAGGAAATCAAGCTGGCGCGGCGTGCCTTCGTTCCCGACGCCTCCATCAAGAAGATTATCCAGCTCGCGCGGCAGGGCCATACGAATATCGAATTCGAGACCTTCACGACCGATTGGGATTTTGAGGCCTATCTGACGGTTTCCGGCCAGAACTCGAACAATTCCGTCCGCGTCACGGATGAATTTCTGCGCGCGGTCGAGGATGATCGCGATTGGACCTTGACCCGCCGCCTCGACGGCAGAGCGCATAAGGTGATGAAGGCCCGCGAGCTATGGGAAAAGATCGGCCACGCCGCCTGGGCTTCGGCCGACCCTGGCCTGCAATATCATACGACGATCAATGATTGGCACACCTGCCCGGCTGCCGGCCCGATCGTCGCTTCCAATCCGTGCTCGGAATATATGTTCCTGGACGACACGGCGTGCAATCTCGCCTCGCTGAACCTGTTACCGTTCCGTGATCCCGCCAATGGATCCTTCGACGTCGAGTTCTATGAACATGCGGTCCGGCTATGGACCATCGTGCTCGAAATCTCGGTCATGATGGCGCAATTTCCGGCCAAGGAAATCGCCCGGCTCTCTTACGACTATCGGACACTGGGGCTCGGCTTCGCCAATATCGGCGGTCTCTTGATGTCGTCCGGTATCGCCTACGACAGCGACCAAGGCCGTGCGATCTGCGGTGCGCTGTCCGCGATCATGACCGGCGTCGCCTATGCGACATCGGCGGAGATGGCGGGCGAGCTCGGTGCCTTCGACGGCTATAAGGAGAATGCCCCCGCGATGGCGCGCGTCATGCGCAACCATCGCCGTGCCGCCTTGGGCGAAATTGCCGGCTATGAAAATCTGTCGATCGCCCCGGTCCCGCTCGATCATGCGGCGTTGCGCGGCTGCGTGCTGCACGACGAACTTGCCGCCCATGCGACCGCCGCATGGGATCGCGCCGTTTCGCAGGGCGCGCTGCATGGCTATCGCAATGCGCAGGTCAGCGTCGTCGCGCCGACCGGCACGATCGGCCTGGTGATGGATTGCGACACGACGGGGATCGAGCCCGATTTCGCCCTCGTCAAATTCAAGAAGCTCGCGGGCGGCGGCTATTTCAAGATCATCAATCGCGCCGTGCCGGAAGGTTTGCGCGCGCTCGGCTATTCCGAAGCCGAGATCGCCGCCATCGAGATCCATGCGACGGGGCACGGCTCCTTGCACAATGCGCCGGGCATCAATCACGCGAGCCTCAAGGCAAAGGGTTTTACGGACGCCAAGTTGGCCGAGATTGAGGCTTTGCTCGCCGGCGCCTTCGACATCAAATTCGTCTTCAACAAATGGACGCTGGGCGCCGACTTCCTCGCCAACACGCTCAAAATTCCGGCGGAAAGGCTCGAAGATCAAAACTTCGATGTTTTGAGCTATTTGGGCTTTTCCCGCGCCGATATCGAGGCCGCCAATATTTTCGTCTGCGGCGCCATGACGGTCGAAGGCGCGCCGCATTTGAAACAGGAACATTACGCGGTGTTCGATTGCGCCAGCCCCTGCGGGCGCACCGGCAAGCGTTTCCTGTCGGTTGAAAGCCATATCCGCATGATGGCCGCTTCGCAGCCCTTCATCTCGGGCGCGATCTCGAAGACCATCAACATGCCGAACGATGCGGGCATCGAAGACTGCAAGGAAGCCTATATGCTCTCCTGGCGGCTCGGCCTCAAAGCCAATGCGCTGTATCGCGACGGCTCGAAACTGTCGCAGCCGTTGAACAGCCAGCTCATCGCGGATGACGACGACGAGGCCGAGGATGCCGTCGAAGCGCTCGTTGCCTCGAATGCCCCTGCCCGCGCCAGCGCGGTCGCGGAACGAATTGTCGAGCGGATTGTCGAGCGGATCGAACATGTCCGAGACCGCGAGCGGCTGCCCGACCGGCGCAAGGGCTATACGCAAAAAGCGGTTGTCGGCGGCCACAAGGTCTATCTGCGGACCGGCGAATATTCGGATGGACGAATCGGGGAAATCTTTATCGACATGCACAAGGAGGGGGCCGCCTTCCGCTCGCTGATGAATAATTTTGCCATCGCGATTTCAGTCGGGCTGCAATATGGCGTGCCGCTCGAGGAATATGTCGATGCCTTCACCTTCACCCGCTTCGAACCGGCGGGGCTGGTACAAGGCAATGACGCGATCAAGAACGCGACCTCGATCCTCGATTACGTGTTCCGCGAACTCGCGATCTCCTATCTCGGCCGCAACGATCTCGCCCATATCGACCCAAGTGACATCGGCCATGATGTGCTGGGTAAGGGGGAGGATCAGAGCCGCCCGCCGCAAGGCGGCGTGCCGACCGGAACCGCGAAATTTGTCTCTCGCGGTTTTGTCCGCTCCAAGGCCGACAAACTGATGCTGGTGCAAGGCGGCGGGCAAGTCGCGCCGCAAGGCGTGACGGCGCTCAAACATGATCTCGAAAGGGAAGTGGAAGCGGAACTCGGCGGCCTCGAATGGACAACGCCCGCCGAGCGGGCGACCATCGCCGAAAAGCGCAGCCAAGCGCGGATGAAGGGCTATACGGGGGAAGCCTGCGGCGAATGCGGGAATTTCACGCTGGTCCGCAATGGGACGTGTTTGAAATGCGATACGTGCGGGGCCACGACGGGGTGTAGTTAATGCGAGGAGAAACTGGATGAAACAGCCAGGGTTGGATGGACGACATCGCGACACAGACGGCGAAATTGTGCAAGCGCAGTGACACATTGGTGCGCACCCTGCGTGACGAGTACGGCAGTGACTTTGCGAAAGGATACCGTGCGGATGCTCAATTAGGCACCGTTTTGAAAAAGGAAGGCGCGAGCTCGCTTCATGAGCTCCTCAAGAGGCCGAAATAGTTGCACTCGATTTAAAGCGCGTGGCTGGGGAGGGGGCCGCGGGAGGTGTTTCTAAATGAGCACGAATTTTACCGGTGACCCGTTGTCGGATCAGCAAATCGTCGCGCATGCAGGCCGGCTGCGTCGCTTTCATGGGCTTGGCGACCTAGACATCCCGGACGTCGAGCGCTTCTTGATTGCAAGATAATATTGACGCGCTTCGGCGAAAAGCATTTCGACTACCAAGTGGTCGATGATGACGTTCTTGGGGGTGACGAGGCGGTTACGCTCATCACTGAGCGTCATGTCAGGGCTCGCGTGAGCCGAAGCACGTACGATCGCGCCGCAGCCCTCGACCGCCGCGCGCGCTGGACGATCGTTCACGAACTGGCACACGGGGCGTTGCACAAGAACTCAGCGCCGTTGGCGCGCGCGCGACAGGAGACGAGCAAGAGGATCGTTCCCGCCTGTCTCGGTAGAGCGTCAGGCGAATGTGTTCACCTCCGCGTATTTGATCACTGACGCAATGGTAAACCGCGCGGAATTGCCCGCCGATTTAGGTGAGGCATGCTTGGTCAGCGCATCGGCAGCGGATATCCGCTGGGAACGGGAACAGGTACCACCAATCGAGACAAGATCGGAGCTAGCTTCCGGGCTCTTCGCTCGGAACTTCAAGCCTCAGGTGAAGCGGTTAACGCACCACCGTCCCCTGGTCTGCTTTGCCCAGCTGCGGGCAAAGAAATGGCGAAATCCGCCATATTCTCACACCGCGCCGCCTTCCAGAATTCCAAAACCTTTCTTCGCCTGAACTGCATCCGCATAAGGTTTATGATTGAACTAGCTACGAGCCCAACGGAGCGCGGCTCCGCCTTCGTCCATGCCTTTGGTTTTCAGAACGGCCAGCGCTAGCTCCCGCGTGTCTAGCGCCCCCGGGAGTTTCGGCTAGCGCAGAGTTACCCAAAGCAAAAATCTCGCCACGCTTAAAGCATCCGAATGACAACATTTTCGGACCGATAAATGTTTGGCGCTGCTCCCCCATTCCAGTGGCTGTGATGTTACATTAACATGCGAAGGATCGTGAGGATCTGATGCCCTGACCTTTGGGCCGCGTTCTGTTCAACAAATCGTGGGCCGCGCGCCATACACGCGGGCAAGCAATGCCGGGTCTCGAAGAATGTGTCTCATCGACTCCCGTGTCATGGCCGGGCTTGACCCGGCCATCCAAACATCCGCCTCCGTTGTTGGATGCCCGGCTCAAGGCCGGGCATGACTATCTGGGCGGACTGGAGTCACCGCCTCAGTGGCTAACGCGCGCTGGCAGAGACGCCCTCACACGCAAGATCCTGACGCGCAATCCAGCCCACAAATCCGAGGCAGGGCACCTCGATACGGGCCCACAGCCCATCCTTGGATTGCTGCCCGACCCGAACAACTCCCGTTGCGTCGGATGTCACGCGGCCATTAGGCTCGTCCCGGACATTCGCTGTGAGCGGGACAATGGTGCAAAGGCTCGCTTTCGCAGGCCGGCTTTTGCACGCTTCGGCGGGGGCCGACGCGGCCAAAAGGACCAGCGCGGCTGCAAGGCATAATGTTCGTTTACTCATTCGCGTCCTCCCCCAGCGGCCTTCCCGGCTCACATCACTCTGCGGCGCTCAGCGTCGCGTTGAAGACGCCGCCGAACACTTCAGGGCCGTTTTGAATTTCGTAGGCGTATCCGCCATTCTTGTAGAAAAGATTTATCTTCAGATCCCCGCTCGCGCGAAAGGCGAAGCCGCCCTTATCCAGCTTGGGGCTGCCCTCGACCAGCAAATTATCGTTCCACCCAGGCGGTGAGCAGCAGGAATGATCAGGCTCCAGACCGGCAATCGCCGTCTCGTTCCAAAGACCCGTGACCGCCGTGATCACATAGGAGCCAGCAGATAAATCCTTGGTGGTCAGAGTGCCCGACGCGGTGATTTTGGCGTCAGTGTTGAGGTAGGACCAATTCCATCTGATGTCCGCCCTCGCCTCCATTGGTCCGGCGACGCCGAGCAGAGCCAGCAAAGCCAGACGTTTCAAACCGCCTCCCGGTCTCGTCTTCATGACTGGTCTTTCCCGCCCTTCGTCGCACAGCCAAAGAGGCGCCCTGCCCTGACGCATTGTCATATATTTAACATCATGTACGCCTATCCGTTGGCATTCAGCGACCTAAAAATATTAAAAGCAAAAGATTTTTTTTGGATCGGCGGGTAAGACCGCATCATCAAGTTTGGCCATCGCTGAGAGTAGTTTTCTTTCGCATGCTGTTTTGCCACCACCGCTCGATGACAATGACATTGTGGACCTCGCCCGCGCGGTGAGATCCAGGCTCACTCCGGCATGCGTTGGCTATTCATCGAGCCGGCCTTCTCAACAAATCTATTTGCAAGGGAGATGAGACGAACATGCAAGAAATTAATCAATTTCAGCCGGGCTCCGCCCTGCCCAAGGGCGCTCCCTATAATCCCACGACGGCGGTTTTCTACGGCCAGTTCGTCGAGGCCGTCTATACGATGTATGGCAATGACCCGAGCAATCTGACGCCGAAGCCATCTGCGGATTTTCCCAAAGGCTATCGCCTCGCAGCCTGGATCCAGATGCGCGACTTTATCTTCGAGAGCACAGGTTTGACGTTTTATGGGATCATCGCCCAAAGCCAGGCCGAGCCGAACCAGTTCATCCTCGCTATTCGCGGGACATCCACTTGGGTCGAATGGTGGGACGACTTGACTTCGATCCGCCTTGTCCCGTTCAAGAACTTCGGTTCGGCGGGCTTTGGGTTCTTGAAAATTTACGAAACGCTTGAGGTCGTCGCCAATCCGTCGGGAGCCTTGACCGAATTGGCAGCGCCGCAGTCGCTCAAATCCGTCGGCGGATTTTCTCAGCAAGTGGCCGCGTTGGTCAAGCAGAAGCACAGAGCAGCCGCGCGCCGAAGCGGTCGCGCCGGCGACCTCGCTTGCCGTCACCGCCCACAGCCTCGGCGCAGCGCTCGCCACACTCTATGTGCTGGACAATGCGAGCTCCGATCAGATCCCCACTCCGACCGTCTACACATTCGCGTCTCCGCGTGTGGGCGACTTGGCGTTCGCAAACGCGTTCAATGCCTTGGGTCTGACCTCGTGGCGGATCGACAATCTACCTGACATCGTTCCCTATCTTCCGCTCGGCTTTACCCATGTCAATACGCTGCAGCAATATGATTCCGGGTTAAAGGTTTGGCCTTCGCCCGGCTGCTGGCACGCATTGACGACGTATCTGAGCTTGATCGACCCAAAGCTGAAACCGGCCAAAGACTGCCAGCCGCCGTGGGCGGCAGCCGCCGCATTTGCCGCGGGTCCGGCGGAGTTTGCTCCGGCAGCAGCGCCTGCCGCCACAACTCTCTCCGTACCGTCCGGTCAGGTCACGGTGAACATTACTGTCAACGTGCACGAGTAGGCCGCAATTTCGGGGTCGAACATCGCGGCACACGCTAACGGCCGGTCGAGAGTTCTTCAGGCGCTCGACATCGTTTGCAGGGCGCGCGCATCGCACTCGTCGCAAGATCGCAGACTGTCATAGCAGCGCGGGCGACCTACGCGGGAAGATATTGAGCTGGTGCCCGCTCTGCCGCCATATGTTGATGCACGTTTCTGCAAGAGCCTTCTTGCATATTTGAACGCGCGCTCGGGATAGGCTTTGAGCGTTGAAAACGCGATATGGTTGCGAAGATAATCCGCCCACTGGAATTCGACGAAGGGCGTCGGATCTTTTCCATATTGACAAAAACGCCGGACCTGCGCCGCAAGGCTGCGAAACGGATCGTCGAGCAAATCTCGTAAGCTCTTTGGCATATCCACGAAATCACGACGCCAGCCCTGATCGTAGGGATAGATCAGATTGCGCCGTTCCATGACCTGCCAAAACATGCCCGGGTCAAGGTGCGAGAAATCATCGATGAGGGAAAGCCGGACCTTATCGACCCCCCTCGTCGAACAGAGCCCGACCCAAATGGTGGCCGTCCAAGATATAATATTCGCCCTTGGGTCCAACTACGGCTGGAAAAGGGTGCTCACAAATGAAACGGCTTCTCGCGTCGCTCGTCTGTGCCCTCCAAATCCGCCGTTTGAATGCAACCTCGTCATAACCCAAAGTCATTTGTGTCGGGCGCAACTCTTCAAGTTTCGCCTCGACCCATCCTACGCCAATGTCACCCACGTCCGTGCTTCCCGGAGACCCGTTATCGAGTTGAAGTCCCTATCCATAATACGATCTGCCTGGCGTCGTTCATGCGGTATGATGGCGCAGATTTGGGAAGCGTGGATGAGGGCGGCAGAGCGGGCCCAAAAAGGATTCAAGACTAGGCAGAGGAAACTAAAATACCGGCACCCCGCGCGCGTTGAGCGCGTTCGCCAGATTTGCGAGAGCCTTGGCGCGCTTGCGATAAAAAGTGTGGGGCGCCCATTGTTTTTCGGCGCAAAGCTTTTTGATCGAGCGGCCGCGCGCGGCACGCAACGCCCACAGGGTCGTCACCAGGGCCATGCCGGAATCCTCAATGCGCAACTCGCGCAGCCATTCGAAGGCGGCGTCCATCCGCGCGATCTCCAGGGCCGTAGGGCGGATTTTTATGCTATTGGCAGCCTGCTGCCGCTCGCGGCGCTCGGCCTCGCTGAGTTCCGCCTGAGCCAATTGGTCGGCCCATTCGGTGACCGTGCGCGGCCAATGGCCGCCCGGCGCGCGGGGTCCCCGCAAACCCGGCAAGCGATCAAGCGTGACAAAGGCTTGCACGAGTCTTTTGCCGACAAGCTCTGCTTCCCATCGCAATGGTAGAGCCTCGCGCTCGGGAAAGAACGGCGCGTCGAGCGGGTCGGGGATTGTTTCCTCGTTCATGCTCACGCCCCATCGTCGAGAATATTGTCGATGAGGCTGGGATCCGCGGCGACTTCGAGAAGAAGCAGCCGGATGATCGCTTCGCGCGTGAGGCTTCGCTTGGCCGCCGCGGCATCGAAATGACGGCTGGCGTCAGGCGGCAGGCGCAAGGAAAAGGCCGCGGCCGCCGCGCGAAACGCGAGGCCGAAACGCTGCGCTTGTCGGTGCACATTATTGGGGGTCGAAGCGATGATGGGATCTTCCGCGACCCTTTTGGCATCCCAGCCGAGGCCGAGAAGAAAGCCGAGCCGAGCGATTCGCTCTCCCGTCCAGCGCGATTTGTGAACCTCTGTTGCGACATCCACGGTTAACACCCTCCTTGCTTCGAACGGGGGCCGAACCGCCGCGCCGTCCGGTCAGAAATAAGGTATTATTACCGTCTTTGTCAAGGTATTTTTACCGCGTGCAAAAGGCGCTTGATTCGGTTACTCTACCGTATATGGAACTCGATGACATCCTCCACCGAATTGAAAGCCGCCTGAAAGCCGTGGGGTTGTCGGCGCATGCCGCATCCCTGGCCGCCAAGCGCCCGGACGCGATTCGCAATTTGAAGCGGGCGGTCAAAAACAACGACAGGAGGGGCATCACGACCGAAACCCTGGTCGCGCTCGCCCCCGTCTTGCAGACGACCGCGGCCTGGCTGCTCGAAGGAGCAGGAGAGCCCAGTCCCGGAAATTTGGTGCCTGTTGTCGGACGGATTGGCGCGGGGGCGGAGATTCAACCGGAATTCGAACAAATCCCTCCCGAGGGACTGTATGAAATCGAAGTTCCGTTTCCGATCCCGACGGATGCGATCGCCTTTCAGGTGGAAGGCGACAGCATGTGGCCGCGCTACGACCCTGGCGATGTGATCATTTGCTGGCGCCAGGGGACCAATGTGGACGAGGTGATCGGATGGGAGGCAGCGGTCAGGACCGCCGACGGCAAGCGCTATCTGAAACGCATCCAGCGGGGAGCCGCGACGGGAACTTTTGATCTGGAAAGCCACAACGCCGCGCCGATCCGGAATGTCCGCATCGAATGGGCGGCGGAGATCAAGGGCGTTGTAAGATCCGGTCAGTGGCGCCGAAAGTAAGCTAGGGCATATAGGGTATAATTACCTTGTATAAGGTATTATTACCTGTTATGGATGGCGGGTCAATCTTTGGAGCAGACCCGTGCCCCTCCATCCTTCTGTCGAAGCCGCGCTTCGTGCGCAAGCCATTCACACTGTCGCCCAAGCGGTGAAACATCGGGCGCGGTGCTACGCGCGGCAACCGATGAGTCTCGACACTGCCTATTCAGGGCTGTCGGCGGCGAGGCCCGAAACAATGATTGCAATCGGCCGCCATCTCATCGAGGTGGAGCGAAGGGCCCCTTGCCGCTGGTTCGGTTTCGGAGGGGAAGTACCGCTCATCAACGCCAAGGCTATCGTTCTGTTTGGCCGTGCGCTGCGGCGGGCACGCAGCGTCCAAAGCGTTTTAAGGCGTATTAAAGACCGAGACCGCGACGGGTCTGTGCTTCGTTGAGCGCGAGAGTGAGAGCATCGATCTTAGACTCGAGCTTCGCAATTTCTTCCTGCAAGTCGTTTATGCGGCTTTCATAGCCCTCGATCAGCATCCGGATGCGCGCGTCAACAAGCGCCGCCATCGGCGCCTGCCGGTTGATCATCGCGGTAAAAATCGTCCCGAGGACGCCAATCAGGGCACCCAGTCCGCCTGCGCCTAGCGTGCTCCAGATGCTTCCTTCCGTATGCATGCTCTTCACCTTCCACCGCGCAATTTGATCCTCAGGTCCGCCAAGCCATCAGCGAGAATGCCTGCGGCTCAACAATCACTTGCGATCAAGCCATGCCGAAACATTGCTGGTTCCAAGTTGGACCCCATGAACCAAAAAAAAGCTGGTAACGATCGCCCATTCATAGGTGTCATAGGGAGCTGGCAGTTTCGGGACGCCGAGAACCGCCGCTCCATAGGCGAATTTGGAGGCGAGGATCGTATCGACGAAGACCAGGCCGAAATGCAGCGCGGCCGGAAATCCGGCCACCCATAGGACCACACGATTGATCCAGTGACCGTAGACCTGAACCTTCAGAGCATTGTTTTCCACGTCCGTCTTCAAGGCGGTTCGCAAGATCGTTGAATTTGCTGCCGCCGCGGCTGAAAAGCCGGCTTCTTGCGTGGCCAGTTTTGTCTTTTCGTAATCCGCCCAGGCCGCGACAAAGGGCTTGATGATCGCGCCCAACAAATAGTTAAGAATCGGAAGGAGGGCGGCCATCACTCGTCCCCTTTCACCGGGTCGATCTTTGCGGCCGTTACGATGCCGTAGATGTGCGTGACGGTCATCGCTAATGCAATTGCACTCGTGATCTTGAGGGCCGCGCCCGACGAAAGGAAGGCGCCGAAATCAACCTGATGAAGCTCCTCGAGCAGCCCCGGCAGGGCCGAGACCAGAACGCCCGTCATGCCGAGAATCGTGGTTTTCATACCAAGCAACCGAAGTCCGAGACGCTGCAGGAACGACAGACCCTGGGCATCTATTTTGGCCAGTATTCCCGCGACGACCCGAAATTCCATAAGCTTGGGGCGAAGAATCCAGAGATAAATTATGAACGACGCCGCTGTCACGAACACAAACCAAAGCATCCTGTTTCCTTTCCTTAACGTCGGACCTAATCCCTCGGCACGGCCGCCGTATGAGGCGACTCTTCCGGAAATTTAAAGGGCAAAGAAGCAACGCAAATTGCGCGCGTTTAAGCCGGGACCGCGAGATGGGTACAAACCATCACCAAGAAGCCGATGGTCAGAAAGCCGCAGCCCCAGGCAATCATCGCAAAAGGTTTCGGCGAGGGATCCTGACACTCGACCCACACGCCCGCCACAAAAAGCAGCGCGGCGACGATCATCATTTCCAACGGATTGTGGATCATGATTGAGCTGCCTTGAACGCCCTCGCACGCTGCCTTTGTCGCCATGCCTGGAAGGCGAGGATCCCGGCACCCGCCGCGATGGCCGCGGCGACGACGATGAGAAACATCGTGTCCCCGCTTATGAGATGGCTGCCGCCTTCGGTGCCGGCCGCGGCGACGCCGCCGGCACTGGCTTTCGCGATGTGCTTCCTCGATCCGTTCCAGGCTTCTTTAGCCTTCTTACGAAGAACCTCTGGCGCTTCCTTTCCACTGGCCAGTTTGATCGCCTGGGCCTCGCACGCCGCTACGCGGCGGCCCCATCCGGCGCCGAAATAACGCCAGTTGCCGAGAGAATGAAGGAAGGACAGCCGTTCATCACAAAGCCTTTGAATGATCGCTTCGGCAGATGCCTTTTTCGCCCCGGCAATCCGCCAAGCGCGCAACGCACGGGCTGGACCGCTGTTGAAGGCATAATCGAAGACCGCAAGATCCACACCCACCGCGAGTGCGTCGCCATTGATCGGTTGCCAATAGCCGCCGCGATAGATTTCATCCCTCTCCATGGCTGTCATTTGAAAGACAGTGCGCCGAGGAAGATGGCCCGCATCGCGGAATTCATCATATCGACGCTGGGTAACGCCCTCTTTGGTTTTACCGCCGGGATCGTGCGGATCATTGGCTTGACCCCCTTCCCATTTCAAGGTGAAGGCGATGCAAGCTTGGTAATTCGAGGAAGCCATAGACTTGCTCCAATAAAAAAGCCGCCTAGCGGCGGCCAACAGATCTCGTTCGGTGATGGTCTGAGCAAAGGGCTCACAGCGCCTTTGCATGGGTGGACGCTTGGTCATCCGTTCGCGGAGGGTCCAACGGACACGGCTGCGACCGGACCAACAACCTCACATCAAGAGCGACACTTCGAAATTCATCTCCGGCGATCCGTTTAGAGAACCGCCCAACATCGTCCCCGTGTGAGTGCCATCGGAGGCTTCCATGGCGGAAATATAATGCCAGCCTAGCTGAGGCGCGTAACTTCCGTGCGTGCCGCCAGCAAAGAAGCTCGCAAACGCCGCTGCCGTTTGTCCGAAATAATATCGATCAAAGGTTGCCGTTACGTCCATTCCGAATCCTACAATCATGAAGGAACCGGCAATAGCGGCCACGCCAAATTCGTTGAAGTAATTGGCTTCAATCCCATCTTCCGCCAAGCCGCTTAAGAAATTGATGCGGTTCCCGGCGCTATTGTTCGCAAAGCGCGGAGTCGTCAACGTATATGTCCAACTTGCTGTCGTGTCGTTCACACGCGCGGAGACCCAACGCCGGTTGTACATATTCCATATGCTCAGCGCACCGGCCGTTCCGCCAGCCGAGGCGCCACCAAGATTCCAATCGACAGCGCCCGATGCGTTCGTTTTCACCGTCCCGATATATGTGCCAAAGCCAGCGGCGGGACCGTTGGTGATCGCATTCTGGTTGTTCATGATGCCGTTGGTGCGCTGAAGCTGCGTCGTGCCGGCACCGGTGCCGCGTGAAACATAGCTGCCGCCGACCACGGTATGCGTGCCACTCTGCGAGCCGGATGTGTTGATGGCCGTTCCGCCGGGCGTCGCGGCAATCTGAAACGTGGTTCCGACCGGACCGGCGGCTTTGACATAATAGGTCGTGCCGGCGGTCAACCCGGTTGGCAGCGCGCCAGTCGTCGTGAAGACGATCGGTTGATTGTCGGTAAAACTATTGCCGCCCCATGTGACGACGCAGGGCGAAGCAATCGTCATTGTGACAGTTGCGGTTTGCGACCAAAGCGGCCCGCGCGATAGAGTTGGGATGCCCGCATTGTTCCAGACGAAAAGATCGTAAAGTGCGTTCGCGACCGCAGCAGCAGGACTGCTAGTCGTGTCGGAAAGGACTTGAGAGATTTGCAAAAACGGAGTTGCGACAAATGCGCTACCATTCCAGAGCGGGATTTGGCCACCGCAGTAAGGCGCGTAACAGATCGTCGCCGCACCGAGAACGGAGGTGGTCATAACCGGTGTCGCGCTGGACAGGGTGAGGCGGCCGCCGGGTGCGGGAGGGCCTCCCGCAGTTCCAATCTCACTCAGTTTTGCCGCCGGAAAACCGCCCGGCGTTACGCCGTCATGCACCTGGACGCGGTTGTTCGTCGTATCGACGATCAACTCGCCAGGCGCGCCCACATAGGTCGAAAGAAAGGCCGCCAATTCGCGACGGCGCTTCACTTGAATGCTCATGCCGATGCCAATCCTAAATCTATGAGAATCGAATAAGGATCCGAGGCTAGTCCGAAATCATCGGTTTGGTTGACGCTGCCGCTCGCCAGCCCGTAATCGAGGTTGGTGCCGACCGACAGGGCTTGTGCAACGGGGCCGAGAGTTCCGGATCCGAAGGATGTGTAGGTGTAGGTCGCGCATTCAGAAATATCCTGAACCGCTTGACCAAAAATGTTGAAGCTTTGAAACTTCAGATAGAGTGTCGTGCCGACAAGCGCGGGTGGCAGAGCATATTGGAAAATCGCTCCATCGAGGCGAGCAAACGGCGTACCCTGCGGGTGGGCGACGACGGTCGTTCCGTGAAGCCCGCGTTCAAGATAGGTCAGATCATAGGCATTTGTTCCGGTTAGGGTCGCTGTCGCATAGGCGATCAACTCCTTGTCGACGAGGCAAAGCGTGATCGCGTTTTGCGCATCCGAATCCGTCGCCGTGGCGAGTTGACCGCCGCTTTCGATCAGGCTGACCGACAAAATATGTGCAAGGTCAGGGTTCGCAAATCCAAAAGCCGGGAGACCCGCGGACAGCACACCCAGCCGCGATGGGCCGTTGATCTGTCCGATTGAGCCGAAAGTCACATTGTCGGTGGAAATCGAAACGATCGCGCCACCCCAATTCGGATCGGCAACACCGGCTGCACCTTCCGGCGTGGAGACGGCATTGGGCGTGATCGTCGCCCCCGAGGCAGGCTCGAACGCTGGAATAAAGCTGGGAGTTTGGCCCCCCGCAGCAAATGCCGGCCCCCAAGCATAGATCCCGCTTCCCGCCGAACCGACATAAGAAAAAGCTCCTGCGCTGGTGGCCAGGGATACATACAGAATAGGAGTTGCCGTCGCGGCCATATTGGCGACGATCGATAGCTGATACCATCCGTCACCTGCATCCCTGATCGAAGAAGATAGGATGGCGGGTCCGGGGCTTGCCGTCGCGGCGGCCAAATCGAAGCCGCAAGAACGTTGAGCGATCCCGTCATGGATTGTGAGGCTGCAATTCGAACGCTCGACCGCACGCGCATAGATCGAGAATATGACCGCCGTCCCGCTGGCTTGGGGAGCCATCGTTTGCGACAGGAAATGCGCGCCGGTTGAACCGTCCTCGGAGAGCTTATAGGCGGTTTCGACGCCGCCCGACACAGCGATCCAAACTTGTGGGATGTCGTTGGTCAAGGACGGCGGGGGTTCATAGATAATCGGCGGATTGATCCGCGCCGGAATGACGCCCCGATCGGTCGAATTGCCGCTTTTCGTTTGGACGGGATATTGGACTGCGGTTCCGTTGTTGCCCGGAAACTCCTCCGCTGTCACGGCGAGAATTCCCGTATCATCTTCCTCGATCGAGATAGTTCTGACTGCGGCTTGGTTTAATCCGAGGTCCACATCCGTGAGGGTCACAATGTCCGTCGGTTCGAGCAGACAATATTCAAAGGATAACTTGAATGCGTATTGATTGCGGATGTAGAGCTGGCGCTGAAGGATCAGCTGCGCGGCGATCTGTCCTACATTGGGGTCGCAAATTTCATTTGCCGTAATATCAGGGGCCATGCGCAAACCGTAGAGCTCGATTGCATTTTGGTCGAATGCGGGAACCGGCGTTGCATCGTAATTATTGGACCGCTGAGAAATCTGCAGCCGCTGCCAGTTGTAATTCTGGTAGGGGTCGGAGCGAGTGACCTCAACCGGGTCTTTGCCATCCTCCAAAATGAAGTCGTCGTCAGTTAGATTGTAGATTGCCACCACGTTTGGATTGAACGTGACAAAGCCATTTCTCGTGGTACCTGTAATCGCGGTATCCCCATAGGGGATGAATTTCAGCTTGCCCCCGGACCACACCGCTGCCGTGTTGGTGAGTTGCAGCCAGCGCGCCAAGATGCTGCTTGCCGCCTCTTGATTGGTCAGCGCGGGACTGAATGCAAGAGAGGAGGCTTGGCAATAGGTCTGGTAAGAACTATCGCCGGATGATCCAAGCAAGCTCGTCGCGTCTATGCTCTCCGGCGGGAAGCCGACGCCATACTGGGCATTGGTCAAGAAATCCTGGATGATCAACGCAGGATCGGCATCGAATCCATTCACGACCGACGATGTCTGGAGAACGCCTTTTATCTCGAAGGCGAACTGTGGAAGGCTAGCACTGGAACCCAACTGAAAATTGAAGGCGCCGACATAGGCGAGGCCGCCGTAAGGAAGCGCCTGGGTCGGGTGGAACGTGGTCAGCGCACCCCAGGGAGTCTGCGGCGTCGTTCCCAGTGCATTGAATTGAAGCCCCGCGGAAGCAAGAGCCGTGACGGACGCGCTCGTGCCGAAGCCGAAGCGAGCGCCGAAGCCGCCGCCGACCGCAGGATATCGGGTCTGCCCGGACCAAACATCGCTGTAGCCGACTATAGGTCCTTCGCAAAGGCCGAAAGCAAACGAAGTGTAATAGTTATAGCCACTGAGCTGCTTCCCGCCGCCGCCTTTGCCACCGGCTCCGCTTTTTGACAATTGCGAGATTGCGAAAAAGCCACCGGTCCAAATGACATTTGGCGCGATCCTATTCGTGCCGTAGACGATCGAGATAGGAACTGCATTGCTCGACGTCTGAATTTGCAGCCCGGTATAGCGCGGGACGTAACCCGCAGGCTGGCTCCCACTTTTCAAGAGGCTCATGCCGCGCTGCTTTCCCAGTATGAAAAGAACTTTGGGGTGCGACAGGGATCACAGAGCGCCGCATTGCTGGAGACTTCTTCTTCGAAAACCATCCCCGCTGGCTGAAATGCATGAATAATGGTCAAGGGAACAGCTTTGGTGATGATCGCGCCATGCGAATAGCAACGACCATAGCGGAACACCACAACATCGCCCGGCTTCGGCTCGCTGACTTTCTTGAGGCGTCCCTCAACAAAACCTAGATATTTTTCCTCGCTTCGATGCAGATGCCAATCTTCTGCATAGGGGCGTGGATCGAAGGGCGCGCATAGCCCCGCATCGACGAAGACGCGCACAAGCAGCATTCCGCAATCGACGCCGGCGCCGCGAACGTCGGCGCAGGAATGGTAAGGCGTGCCAATCCATTTGCGGGCCTCGGCGATGAGAGCGCCGCGCCGGTCCTCCTCCAGAACTGGCATCAGATTGCGTAGGTTGGAGTTGGGGAATAGGGAAACCCGCGGAAATTTGCGAGATTGTTGAATTTGTCCTGGCAGGTCGCTTGTGTGTGGTCGCAGCCCTCATAGACCGTGAAAGCGTCGCCAGGCGAAGGCGCGTGCAAGAGTGGATAGGAGAGCCGCAGCAGGCCCGGCTGAGCGGTCTTTATATTTGCGGTCACGCCAAGGTTTATCCCGGAAGAGAAAACGAGCGTTCCTTGCGCATAGATGGCCGAAGAGGAGGGCCAAAGAATCGTCGTCCTGTCCGACCCCGCCCCGACCGTGCCGCTCGCCCCAAATGCACTTTTCACGAGGCCGCAGCCGGAATCGTAAAGCACGTGCTGGCAAGCTGGCGAGTAAACGTTTCTCGGCATTTGCAGGTCGAGCAAAACGAGATCTGAATTAACGGTGACCTGCGCGGAGGTGCGGCCCACACTATCGACCGTACCGATGCGCCCTTTGAACAGGATCACGCTGCCGATTGGCGTAGCGAGATCGGCCGGCGAGAATGAATTCAGGAAAGCGCGCTCCCGCTGAATCGCGCAGCCATCGAAAATACCATTGCGAAGCGCCTGTAGGAAAGGAACGCCGCCGACGGTGTCGACGGCACGCGCCGAGATCGAAATCTGTTGCCGATCGACGTCCAGGCCCGCCGCGCATTTGAACCTGAGGCCGTCAACCAGCACTGAATTTGCCGCATAGGTATAACCATTGAGGGATACCGGCACGTCGGCGTTGGTGTAAGTCAGGTTCAAGCCGGTGCGCAGCGTAAAGCTGTAGCAATCGGCGACGAATGCGCGTGCGTCGGAGCTCGATCGGAGCGCGGTCAGATAATTGACCAGGGCGAGCGGCGCGGATTTCAAGGCTTCACGCTCCTGAATTTCAGGCCCTGGACCTGCCAGAGACCATTCATAAAGTTCTCGAAATCATTTTGATCGTCGAGGAATCGACACTGGAAGGCGAAGGAAAAGCTGGCGCTGATCACATGCCCGGCGGCGGGCGCCGTCGCAAAAGTAAGTGCGTTCAGGGACCCGTTTGGCGCTGTCAGGGTCCAGGAAGTGCCGCCGACAGGGGTTCCATTGTCATAGACAATCGGCGTGCCCAAGACCCAGCCCACGCGCTCCGTAAAGCCTCCCAGAGTTCTGACGAAGCTAAAAACCTTGTTCGAACCATCGCCGATCCCGATCGCCTGCGCCATCACCATGGTGTCGGTCGGTTCGGTATAGAGAAAGAGTCCGAACTGTCCTTGGCTTTGGAGGTAAAGCCCCAGCAGGCTTTGCAAGGAGTTTGCCCCGAGGCCGGGATAGGCGGCGTTCGAGGCAAGCCCGTCAAAGGAAATCTCCCATTCCCAAAGTGGAGCTTCATACAGGGGGACGCGCACTTCACGACCGGAAACATGCCCGGCTACCCGTGTCGAAAACGTCGGGCGCCGATGCACCGACCAACCCTGCCCGGGAAGCACTGGAAAGCTGGGAGGCGTGGTCATCCTTTTACGGTCCTCAATTTGATGGACTGGAGCTGCCAGAGCCCCGCCATAAACTCTTCTAGCTCTTCGCTATCGTCTTCAAACCGGCAATTGACGGTGGCGCCGAGCCCGAGGGCGGCCGGGACCGGAAAACTGAAGGGCAGCGCCTGCGCTCTCATCCGCGCATAGAAATCGGCGAGCTTTTGGAAGTCCGGCGTCGCATCCATCCTCAAAATGTCGAAGGTCAGTTCGATTTCGAAGATCGGGATCGAAACCCGCGTGAAGCGGCTGCCGCGTCCCGAGACATGCGCATGATCCCCGATCGTGTACTGCGGCCTGTAGTGAATCGACCAGCCTTGGCCGACGAGCGTCGGGAAACTCGGATAGGGTCCGGGCACGAAAGGCGGATCAGGATTCGGTGGCGTGACAAACGGCCCCTTGCCGTTCAGCCAATTCCCCGCCTGCCAATTGCCGCAGTCCCCCCAGATATCGCTCCGTTGCGGAAAGGTCGGAAACGGACGCGCGTCCCAATTCCAGACCGAGCAGAACGCCGGCTCGATCATCTTGAGCCCCGCGCCTGATGTCTCATTGCGGCCGTCGACAAACCAATATTCGTAGACGGCTTGGAGCGCTAAGAGCAACAAATTCTGGTCGGCTTGCGGGCGAAAGCCACCGCCATCCGCCGGGTCCCAAATCGACCAAAACGGCGTGAAGCTTTCCGTCGATTTTGGATCGAAGAAAACATTCGGCTGGTTCGCCGCCTTGTCGCAAGCCGGAAAACCATATTCGGTAAAGACGATCGACTTCGACTGCGCGACCCATTTTGTGTCGGGGCCGTGCGGGTCAAAGCCGGAGCCCGTGTCATAGATGGCCCGGTGCGGATTGTTCCACCACCACCGCAGTTGTTTGTTGGCGAGCAATTGCTGGTTCGGATAATATCGATTTCTGGATTGCGTCAGTCGATCGCCTGCCGGGAGAGACACTTGCAAATCCGTCCCATTCGGATCGAAGCCGCGTCCCAGATTGTTCGACTCGAAATAGAACCAGTTGAACTTTTCCCCGCCTTCGATATTGGCCTTGAGATAATCCTTGCTGTAGAGAGTTGGCGTTCCACTGAGCCCAAGCCCATTCATGTCCGCCGGCGAGGGCGGCCAGTACCCCGGCGCCGGCGCGCTCCAATAGGCGACATCGAGCCCTCCCGTGCCCGTCGTCCAATCCGAGATCGGCATGTAATTATCGAAGCAGATGAGATCGATGTTCGCATGCGCGTAGAGCTGGTCGAGATGCGGCCACTGGCCATTTTTCGCCAGGGTGTTGAACTCCCATCCAAACCGACCAGTCGGCCGCATAACTTATGAGATTGTGGAGACCGCCGAGATTCTTGGTCAGCCCGGCACTATCAAAAATGCCGCGCACATCATCAGAAAGCGCGATTAAGCCCGCGACGAAAGGATAGTCCCAGATCGCGAGCTCGCTTCCATCCGTTGTTCCGGCCTTGGTCCAGCCCGGCCCGCGAATGGTCTCCAATCCGCGAAGCTCGGATCCTATCAAAAAGAGATCGACACCGCCCGCCAAAACGCAAAGATTCGCATAGTGCAGGATCATCCTTCGATAGGTGTAATCCGTGCTCGACCCGGAATAGGCGACGGTCTTGTTCGCACTGTCTTGCGTAAAATTCGCTGGTACGGCCGAGCCGAGAAACGCGGCAACGGCACTCGCCGCGGCACTCGAATGGGCGGGCGCATAGGTGATCCGGCCGCGCCAGGGGAATGAGCCCGGAACGTCGCCAAGCAGGAAGGGATAGAAGACCACGCGAAACCCGCGCGCTTTCAAATCCTGAATGCAGCGGATGATCGATTGATCGGAGGGCGTCCCGCCGTAGGTAAATGAACCATCGTTCGACGAGATTGGGATAAGTCCGACCGAGTTTTGTGTCAGAGACGAACAGCGCCAAACGTCGAAGACCCATGCGGAGCCGTTCCATTGTTGGAATGAGCCGCCGACATAGGTTGTCGAGGGATAGATTTTGCAGGCTGAAGCATCGGTCGAGTTGAAAAACCACGCACAGACGATCGCGACGGTCGTGCAAGCGGGAAAGGCCGCCTGCAGCTGATCGATCGCGAGATCCATGTCGGTCCGATGCGCCGCCTGCCCCGCATAGGTATTGATTCCCGCCAAAGCTGGCTCGGTGACGCGCTGGCCTCGATAGGCCACGGAATCATAGGTGAACTCACCCGTCGATGGCAGCAGGTTCACGCCATTGACATAGCCCACGCACACCTCGTCCATTCACAGATCAGATATTGCTGTCGATTTCGTATCGGACTCAGCGAGGTCGCCCGCGCTCCGTCGAAGATCCGCTATCGGGAGCCATCAGATGGCATATGCTCAATACGAGTTTTTCGCATAATGAAACAAAGCAGACATTCGCTATTTTAGCCTAATGGCTCAGATGGGCGGAAAGCGGACATTCGTAAAAATGCTGCCTCACCGCATGTTCGAGGACTTAGGGCCGAAATTTGTCGGCATCAAAAGTGCTACAGTCGAAGCGTCGACAAACGCCAACCCGCGGGCCTGTCTCGAAAGTGGCAGAGCCATGCGCGATTTGACCGGTTCTGGCTAAGAGCGAAAACACTACGCGAGGGAGGATTGAAATGACTACCGATTACAAAGTGACGGTTGAAGAATTGCCGGACGGCCAGTGGGCCTGTTTTCTTCGCTTGGCTGGAAATGACCAGCCTTTTGACCTCGGCAAGCGATTCAAAAATGAGGAACGAGCCGAACTTTGGCTCAATGTCTCAGAGGCCACGACCGCGATCGACTTGGTGCTCGCGAAATGCCGATGAGAGCATGCTAGAGCGGGGTCGCAGCTTCCCCGGACATTCAATGCGCCGTCAGCATAACTCGTCGCCAGCGCAGACCATGGCGAGAGTGGAGATAGCCGCATCGATTTCACCCTCCTCGACCGTAAGGGGAGGAAACAGACCGAGGACAGGCCCCATGGCGCGCGTGAGGAGCCCCCGTTCGGCAAGCTTCTCCCGTAACGGCTCAGCCTCCCCCGTGCAAACAAGCCCCTGCATCAGGCCGATGCCGCATAGTCCTTTAAAGATGTCGCGGCGCGTATAGATCATGGAGGCGAGCCGGTCCTCAAGATACCAAGCCCGGTTCTGCACGCGTTCCAGGAAGCCTGGCGACAATAAGGCGTCCAACACGGCGTGCCCCGCGGCTAGCGCCGGCTGGTCGACTATGGGGAGGCTCACCGGCCCCCCTCGCGCGACTTTTTGCGTGGCAACGAGTGCGGCAAACGGCATGGAGCCTGCTAGCCCTCGAGTTGAGATCATCAGAATCCGGCGTGACGCCGGTCCATTCATGAGCCCAGACCATGCCCGAGCGGCCGAGGCCGCAGAAGGTTTCATCGAAGGCGAGGACGAGGCCATATTCGTCGGCTGTCTCGCGAAGCCCGGCGAGCAAGCTTCCAGCGAGCACTTCGAGGCTATTCTGCGTCCTGACCGGCGCGACGAGAATGCCCGCCGTCTTCGGATTGATCTCCGCCTGCACTGCGCCAAGATCGTCCGTTCGGAGGATCGTGACGTCGTCGTCGCCTTTGAGCCCGCTGCCCGTGTCGGCCGAGGCTCCCGCGCAGACGATCAGACGACGCCGCTTTGGGCGATTAACGAGCCGCTGATAGCGCCTGATTGTTTCGACAGCCACCTTCCACGCTTCGGTCTCCGAAGGCAGGAGGAATGCTCGGTCGCCGAACGAGACATCCAGGAGCTTTGCGACGAGTGAGTTGGAATCGGCGGATGCTTCCTGCGCAAACGCCGGTAAATGCGCCGGACCACCCGTCTGAGACACAGTCCCTTCCACACTTTTCTCACGCATCTCCTCGAACGCGCCTGAAAAATCGAGCGGTCGATACCCATCAGATGCTCCGTCACTCAAGACCGGCCCGAATGGATCGGCAGGCTCTTTGGACGGCAAAGGCGATAAGTCGGACATGTTTACGCGGACGACCGTTGCCTTGAACCGGAGTTGTCATTCGTGCTCACTGGACACCTATCCGCGAATTGCCACAAGGGATCACGGCGTCGCAGGAGCGATCAAGACTGGCGACGCCGGCCGCATCAGCTTTTTCACGGCGCAAACATTCCAGGGCATCATGAGGCGGCGACATTAGCATTCTGACCACATTCGGCAATAGGGCCCCGGCTCAGACCGCTCCTCGCCGGCAATGACGGCTTCTCGGCAGCCGGTCTTTTCTCCCCACAAAAATCGAGCCTTTAGGGAATAAACCGCTTCCTGCCCGAGTCTCTCCTATGACCGGCGCTCCGCCGGCGTGGGGAAACGACAATGGAACAGCATGACGATAACGATATCGACCGCCGCAAAGCGTTGAAGTGCATGGTTTGGGCCGGCTCCGGCCTAGTCTGGACTATGAACGGCGGCGTTCCGAGTTCACACCTCATCGGCTCGGCGAAGGCGGCCGCAGCAAGCTTCTCCTTCGTCCAGATCTCCGACAGCCATATTGGCTTCAACAAGGCCGCCAACCCAAATCCGAATGCGACTCTCACGGAGGCCATCGCCAAGATCGGCGATTTGCCGAGCAAGCCTGCCTTTATGATCCATACGGGCGACATCACCCATCTCTCCAAGCCCCAGGAATTTGATGACGCCGACCAGTTGATCGGCGGAGCCAAGCTTGACGTTCATTATGTTCCTGGCGAACACGACGTCATCGATGAAAAGAACGGCGAGGCCTATCTCACGCGCTACGGCAAATTGTCCAAGGGCAAAGGTTGGTATTCCTTCGACCATGCCGGCGTACATTTCATCGGCCTCGTCAATGTTTATGACCTCAAGGCCGGCGGCATGGGCAATCTAGGCGCCGAACAGCTCGCATGGCTCGCCGCCGACCTCAAAGCTAGGACCGCATCGACACCTCTCGTCATTTTCGCGCATATCCCACTTTGGACCGTCGCCGCCGATTGGGGATGGGGCACGCAGGACAGCGCAGAGGCGCTGAAATTGCTGACCCGTTTTGGCTCAGTGACGGTGCTTAACGGCCACATTCACCAGATCGATGCAGAAGGTCGAGGGCAACGTCACCTTCCACACTGCGCGCTCAACCGCCTTTCCGCAGCCCGCACCTGGCACAGCACCCTCGCCCGGCCCCAAACTAGTCCCTCCGGAACAATTGCGTTCAGTCTTGGGTGTCTCCAGTGTCACGCTGGCGCGCGGCAATACACCGCTCGCAATCATCGACTCTACTTTAGCCGAATAGGAGGACGTCAGAATGACGAAAGGACTCCGTTGGCTCGCAGCGGCCGGCAGCATTGTAATTTGCTCCCTCCCCATCCACACAGCATTCGCCGCTGACGAAATCACGATTGCGATTGACAATTTTACTTTCACGCCCGCCGAGGTGAAAGTGAAAGCGGGGACAAGGGTGGTTTTCGTCAATCACGACGACATCCCCCATAATGTTGTCGGGAAAGTCGTCAAATTCCATTCCAAAGCCCTCGATACGGACGAGAGCTTCACCATGGTTTTCGACAAGCCTGGAGAAATTGCCTATTTTTGCGGCCTACATCCGAAAATGACAGGCAAAATCACGGTTACGCCCTGACGGGCCGGCGGTGGAACGTGACGAGCGAAACAGCGCGACAACGCTTTACCGAGCTGGTGCTGCCCCACTTGGACGACGCCTATTCGCTCGCGCGCTGGTTGGCCGGTGCGACGGACGCCGAAGACATTGTGCAGGACGCTTGCATGCGCGCGCTGAAAGCATTGGAGGGCACCTCTGTCGAAAGTCCGCGCGCTTGGTTGCTGTCCATCGTCCGCAACGCCGCTTACACATGGTTGGCCAAAAATAGGCCCCATGCAGTCATATTGGCCGGTGGCGCCGAAGACGCGGAAGCGCATCCTAGCGCATTAAATACGCTCGCAGCGCCTTCTCCCGAAGCTTCGCTCATCGAAGCCGCCGATCATATGAGCGTCACGACCGCGATTGATGAGCTGCCGCTCCCGTTCAAGGAGACATTGGTCATGCGCGAAATCAACGGCCTCTGCTACCGCGACATTGCGGAGGCGACCGGCGTCCCGATCGGCACCGTTATGTCGAGACTGGCCAGGGCGCGTGCGCTTCTCGTCTCGAAACTAGGGACAGCACAATGACAAAATTGGATCACGAGGGTCGCAAACTGCTCCTGCACGCGATGCTCGACGGCGAACTCGATGCGGCCGGTGCAGTCGAAATGGAGCAGATGCTTGCGGCCGATCCGGAACTAGCCGCAGAACAGGCACGTCTCACGGCGCTTCGGCGAGCCATTCGGACCCATGCGCGGCGCGACGAGGCCCCGGCCTCCTTGCACGCGCGCGTGGTGGCAGCGATCGAAGGCCCCCAAACGCGTCCGCATCGGTCAGCGACAGATTTTTTGCGGACTCCCCCAACATGGCGAAGTTTCGCCACCGCGATCGCGGCGACGGTGGTCCTAACGATCGGACTGCAGCATCTGATCGTGAACGTCGGCACGCCCAACGCGACCATGCAGGCGATTGTTTCGGCACAGATGCGGAGCCAAATTTCCGGCCAACCGGTGGACGTGGTCTCCAGTGACCAGCACACGGTTAAACCCTGGCTGGCAAGCAAGCTCCCAGTCGCCGCCACCGTTGTCGATCTTACCGGCGAAGGATTTCCCCTGCTTGGCGGACGCATCGACATCATTGCGGGCGCCGCGGCCCCGACACTCGTCTATAAACGCCGGGGGCATCTCATATCGGTAACGGAGTTGCGTGCCGATGCCGCCAACTATCCGGCGACGCCAAGCCGGCGAACGCTCGATGGCTACCCGGTCATCGTCTGGTCAGAGGGCGAACGCGCCTATGCGGCTATCTCCGATATCTCTCCGACCGAACTCGATGCTTTTGTCGCGGCGTTTCGACTGGCCGTGATGAAGGAACGAGGCAGTACCGGCGCGCCGAACCGCGATACAAATGAGTGAAGTAAATGGGACTCGTGTCGCCTGCAAAGCAGAGCGACTACCAACCAATTAGGTCCCCAACTTCGAAAGACCGAGGTGACTGCCCGTGCGCACGCCTTCATTGAGCGCTCGCAAAATCTGCTTCGAATTGTTCTTCAAGAATTGCTTGACACCCTGGGCATCGATTGCCGTCACATTAAAGTTTGTCGCATGATTCACATGGACGGTCCCGCCCCGGCCACTGCGAGCGGGGCCGCGAAGTGCGTGAGTTTCTCGACGATGCTTTGGCCGTGAACCGGTCTTCGTCGATCGCGGTCGTGGCGACGGGAGACGAAAGCCCGACGATGCGACGTCTCGCCCCGAAAACCGCGATGAGCATTGCCGAATATTTCCGAGATGAGGGAGAGTCCGTTCTCCTTATTATCGACTCCATCACGCGTTTTGCGCATGCGGCACGGGACGTTGCGTTGGCGGCCGGTGAGCCAGCGGTCGCGCGGGGTTACGCGCCGAGCGTTTTCAGCGATCTGCCGAAGCTCCTGGAAAGAGCGGGACCAGGAGAAGCCGGCAAAGGCTCCATTACCGGGATCTTCTCGGTTCTCGTCGATGGAGACGACCATAATGACCCCGTCGCCGACGCCATTCGCGGGACCCTCGATGGGCATATCGTCCTCGATCGCGCCATCGCGGATCAAGGGCGTTTTCCTGCCGTCAATGTTTTAACATCGATCTCGCGCCTCGCACAGAATGCTTGGACCAGCGAGCAGCGTACCCTGGTCGTCGAACTCCGCGCTCTCATCGCCCGTTACGAAGAAACGCGCGATCTGCGGCTGATGGGCGGATACCGGCCCGGCAGTGACCCGGCACTCGACCAAGCGGTTACGCTGGTTCCAAAGATTTATGAAGCCATCGCTCAGTCGCCAAAGTCTCCCGCGAGCACGGATGCATTTCGAGAGCTTGCGAAAATTCTCCAACCAACCTGATCCGGGAGCCTTCGCGGCTGAAACCTGGGCAGAATTATTGCGTAGAGTTGATGAGGCTGGCGTTTCCGCCCACCGCCGCTGTGTTGATTGAGACGGTCTGCTCAAGACAGAACCGATCGAGATAACGCGGTCCGCCTGCCTTGGGACCGGTGCCAGAGAGGCCGGATCCGCCGAAGGGCTGGGTGCCGACGACAGCGCCGATCATGTTGCGGTTTACATAGCAGTTGCCCGCCAAGCGCCGGCCGATGATATGATTGATCGTCGCGTCAATGCGCGAGTGCACCCCGAGCGTTAAACCAAACCCCTTGGCCTCGATCGCGTCAAGCAAACTGTCGAGTTTAGTTGCCCTGTAGCGCACGACATGGAGGATCGGACCGAAAATCTCGCGTTTAAGATCGCCGACAGCCGCCAATTCAAAAATATGCGGGGGAACATAAAAGCCATTCGGCGGCGCGCTCCGAGGTATCTTTCCCGCGAACCGCACGATCGCCGAATTTCGCATCGTCTCAATATGCGCCTCGAGCCCAGCCTTGGCCTCTCCATCGATCACCGGGCCAATGTGAACCTGCGTATCGCGCGGATCGCCGATCAAAAGTTCATCGGCGGCGCCGGAGATCATCGCGAGCACCTTGTCCGCGATATCCTCTTGCACGCATAGAAGCCTGAGCGCCGAGCAACGCTGCCCTGCCGATCGGAATGCCGAGGCGAGGACATCGTCGCAAACCTGTTCCGGCAAGGCGGTTGCGTCCACGATCATCGTGTTGATTCCGCCGGTCTCGGCGATCAGGACGGGGATTGGTCCATTCTTCGCAGCCAGTCGCCGGTTGATTTTCGCCGCGGTCTCCATGGAGCCGGTAAAAGCCACTCCGGCAACATCCGGCAGATCGACAAGTGCAGCGCCGAGCTCGCCACCGCCCGGCAGGAAGTGAAGTACGGAGTTCGGCACGCCGGCCGCATGGAAGAGATCGACAACAAGAGCGGCGATCAGAGAGGATTGCTCGGCTGGTTTGGCAAGAACGGCATTTCCGGCGACGAGCGCCGCGGCAACTTGACCCACGAAAATCGACAATGGAAAATTCCAAGGGCTGATACACAAGAACACGCCGCGCCCGTGGCAATTGAGAAGATTGTCTTCTCCCGTCGGTCCCGGCATGACGGCGGACGTCGTAAATGCGCGCCGCGCCTCATGTGCATAATAATGGCAGAAGTCGATCGCTTCCCGCCATTCTCCGACAGCATCCTCCAAAGTCTTGCCCGCCTCGGCTTGCAGCAATCCGAGCAAACGCGGTGCTTCCACCTCCATATGTTTTGCAGCCCAATCGAGACAAGCGGCGCGATGGCCCACTGGCATCCGAGACCAATGGCGAAAGCCGGCACGAGCCTCCTGTAAAGCGAACGGCAAGAGTTCCAACGGGGTTTCATGGACGCGGCCAATGATCGCCCCATCGATCGGCGAGAAAGCTTGGCGGGAGTCTCCCTCGTGCCGAACACCTGAGATAATAGGTACCGCGTCGCTGATTTGAACCGCATTCGCAATGGCGTCGGTCAGACCGCGGATCGAGCCCCGGTCGCCGAATTCAATCCCACTTGCAAGCTTGCGCGAGGGCATATGGATATCTTCAGGCAATGGCAGATCGGCGGCGCGGGCGTTCGCGCTATCACCAATCAGGGTTTGCGGGCGGGTGAGAAGCTCGGCCACAGGGATGTGAGGATCGCCGACACGCGCAACAAAGGACGAATTTGCGCCATTCTCAAGAAGCCGACGCACGAGATACGCCAGCAAATCCTCATGCATGCCGACCGGCGCATAAACCCGGCAGGTGATCTCCGGGAGCTGACCATGCAAAGACGCGAAAAGGTCGTCTCCCATCCCATGGAGACGCTGGAGTTCATAGCCTTCCGACCCCTTGGCCAGCTCGACGATGCTTGCAATCGTCAGCGCATTATGGGTCCCAAATTGGGGGAGGATAAAACCGCGCATCCCGAGCAGCTTCCGCGCGCAGGCCAAGTAGTTGAGATCGGTCATCGCCTTACGCGTAAAGACCGGATAATCGGCCAGGCCGCGTTCCTGCGCCCGTTTGATTTCCGTGTCCCAATAAGCGCCCTTGACGAGCCGCACCATGATGCGGCGATCATATTGGCGTGCCACCGCGCCAATATGATCGATGACCGCCGAGGCGCGCTTCTGATAGGCCTGCACGGCGAGGCCGAAGCCGTCCCACCCCGCAAGCGTGCTATCCGCCAGCAATAGATCAACGACATCGAGCGAGATTTCGAGCCTGTCGGCTTCCTCGGCGTCAATGGTAAAGCGCAAGTCATGTCGCTTGGCCATGCGTGCCAGTTCGGCAACCCGGGGGACGAGTTCCGCGAGAACACGCTGGCGAGACATCGGTTCGTAGCGAGGATGCAGCGCCGAGAGTTTGACCGAAATACCCGGCTGTTCAAATAGAGCGTGACGCTCGGCCGCCTGGCCGATCGCTTCGATTGCATGCGCATATGAATTCAAAATACGCCTTCGCATCGGTTTCGGTGCGAGCGCCTTCTCCGAGCATGTCGAAAGAAAAGCGATTTTTCCGCGCCTCGCCCGAACAGGCTCGGCACAAGGCGTCCTCGATCGTTTGCCCATACACGAAATGCGAACCCATGAGCTGGACAGCCCCGCGCGCGGCGGTCCGCACGGCGCCCGCGCCAATCCTATGCGCAAGGGCGGCGACAACCCCTTCCGGGGTCTTGCCCTTGCCCACGACCCGAGCCGAGAAGCCGAGCGCCCAGGCGGCGGCCGAGATCAGGAGAGCCTCCGAACCTCCAACATGGCTGCTCCAATTCACCGACGTCAGCTTGTCTTGTATCAGGCTGTCGGCGGTCGCATCGTCGGGCACCCGCAACAAGGATTCCGCGAGAACCATCAAAGCCAGGCCCTCTTCCGACGACAGGGAATATTCGCGCAAAAGATCGTCGAGGCCACCGATGACCGCCGATTTTGCGCGCACGGCTGCGATGAGGCGCGAGGCGTATCGATCGATCCGCGCTTCAGCCTCTTGGTCCAGCGCCGCAGTTTCGAGAAGCTCGGCAGCCAAAAGCTCATCATCCGCCGCGTAGGGCGCCGAGAAAGCTGGACTGGAAAAATCCGAAGTCATGCGAGATATTTTTCGCAGGCGGTGAAACGCATTCCGACAATATATAGGGTCGGCCTGGCCGGCTTTGCAGGCCAGGCCGACCTCAATCCCCGAGGATGTGCCTTTCATTCTGCGTCTGGAGCGGGATGAGGAAAAGTGGAAACCGTTTTTCCGCCCGCATCCCACTCTAAGCTTTTGGAATCGATCACGTTCCTGATTTTGGATTGAGTTAATCCAAAATCATCGTGATCTAAGCGCGACGCAGCGGCATCTCAAAATTTCAATCGGCCAGTCCAAGCACATCGGCCATGGAATAAAGGCCCGGCTTTTGCTCCTTGCCCCATAAGGCGGCTTGCACGGCCCCACGTGCGAAAATGCTGCGATCTTCCGATGAATGAACAAGCTCAAGCCGCTCGCCGGGTCCGGCGAAGATCACCTTGTGCTCTCCAATCACGGTCCCCCCACGCAGCGAGGCAAAGCCAATATCCCCTGCCCGGCGAAGCCCGGTGTGGCCGTCGCGCACACGAACCGAATGCTCGTCCAATGCAAGGTGGCGTCCCTGGGCTGCCGCTTCGCCGAGGAGAAGCGCGGTGCCGGAGGGCGCATCGACCTTCATGCGATGATGCATCTCCAGGATCTCGATGTCATATTCCGGCCCCAGCGTGGAAGCGACCTTTTCGACGAGCGCCGCGAGAAGATTGATGCCGAGACTCATATTTCCGGAGCGGATGATAACCGCATGGCGGGCGGCAGCCTCTATTCGCGCGAGATGATCCGGGCCGAGACCTGTCGTACCGATGACATGAACGATCCGCGCTTGGGCCGCCAAAGCGGCGAGTTCGACAGTCGATTGCGGCGAGGTGAAATCGAGGACGCCGTCGGCGCCAATGAGCGTGGCGAGCGCATCGCCGCTGATTTCGACGCCCATTTGCCCGCAGCCCGCAAGCAGGCCCGCGTCCTGGCCGATCGCGATCGAACCAGGCTGCTCGATGGCGCCAGCCAGATGGGCACCTGGCGTCTGGCGGATGATCTCCACCAGGACGCGGCCCATGCGTCCGGCTGCTCCGGCAACGACGAGCCGCATCTCGCTCATGGCTTCTCCTCGATCCTTCTCCATCCTGTCCATAATCCGCTGCGGCTGCAAGCGAAAGCGCGCACTTGCGTGCTGGTTGTTTTTTACCGGCCATCGGTCGTCGCCAGAACCACGTCATAGCTCCGTCACCGGGAGATCCTATAATTTTTGGGACTTTGGCTCGTTTCTTACAGCCTGGGTCGCGCGCCGGGCCGGAGGTACGCCCGGCGTTTTATTTTTGCGGGGAGAGAGAGCCCACGGCGGCTATTTCAGCAACGATCGCGTCAGCCGCCGCGCGTGGATCCTTGGCCTGAGTGACCGGTCGCCCAACCACGAGATAATCCGCGCCAGCGGCAATGGCGGCGGCTGGAGTCATTGTTCGTTTCTGGTCGGCGGCCTCAGAGCCAGCGGGCCTGATTCCGGGTGTCACCAGAATCATGCTGGGTCCGACTGCGGCCCGAATATTGCTGGCTTCCTCCGCAGAAAGGATCAGGCCATCGAGGTGGGCTGCCCGAGCCTGCGCCGCCCGGCGCGCCACCAAGTCTCGGACGCCATAAGCATATCCGGCCTCGGCAAGGTCGCGATCATCGCAGGAAGTCAAAACGGTCACTCCGAGAATCTTCAGCGACGAGCCAGCAGTGGCGGTTTTGGCCGCCTTCATCGTCTGCGGATAGGCATGGACCGTCAGGAATCGGGCGCCAAGGTCGGCCACCCGGCCGCAGGCGCGCGTCACAGTCGTCGGAATATCGTGCAGTTTAAGATCGAGAAAAACATGCTTGCCGGATTTGATCAGCTCTTGGGCCAACGGCAGGCCGCCGCCATAGGCGAGCTCCAGGCCGATCTTATAAAAGCTTACGCTGTCGTCGAGGACTGCCACCAGCTCTTCGGCTTGGCGCGGCGTCGCGAAATCGAGAGCAATGATCAGTTTCTCGCGTGCGACTGACGCCTCCCTCGGCGGAAGGACAGCGGCCGCGCTCATGTCACGGCCGGCGCGACTTTTCGAGGTCGGAGCCTTTGCGCGAAGCTTTCGGCGCAGGCTGTGCCCGCCCGCCTCTGCGCCCCTTCGGTCCGAGATCGAATTGAAGTCTGGCTTTGGCTGCCGCCAACTCTCTCTTCAGGTCGAGATGAATTTTTTCGGTGCCCATGCGCAGCCTGTCGAAAAACTCTTGGGCCGGATTTTGCTGCTTTTGCGGCTCGGTATCGCCTTCGCGCAATGGACGATAAATCCACACCCTCGCCGGAGGCAGATTTAACCAAACAGGCGGAGAGGCTTCGGTGTGAAAACTGATGGCCGACTTATCGCGCGGCATGGGCGAAGCGGGACCATAGGTGAATTGGATAAAACAGCCGTCCGGCTCCATGCAATTGAACGCATCGGCGAGGAGCGCAAGCCTTTGTATTTCCGGTTTCATCAAAAGCGGCAAACTGGAGACGACGGCGACTGCGGGCTGACCAAGCCTGTCGCCCAAGGTTTCCGAGAGATCGTAAGCATCCCCCTTGATGATGTGAACGCCGGGAAAGCGCCGGCCCAAGAGCTTGCAGAAGCCAGCATCGAATTCCACAAGGTACAGCCGTTCAGGTGCGACGCCGCGCTCCAGAAGCGCTTCCGTAATGGCTCCGGTTCCCGGTCCAAGCTCGATGATCGGACCTTCGGCGAGCGGATCGACGTAGCGCGCCATCATGCGCGCCAGCGACCGCCCCGAGGGCGACACGGCCCCAGCGATCATCGGATTGTCGAGCCATGATCTGAAGAACCGCGCCTCGTCAGCGATCCGCTGCTCGATCGGCATATTGGGCTTTTTTGAATTGCGCCGGTTCGAGCGGGAAGGTTGGCTATGCAATAGGTTTGTCCTCGCTTCGCGTAATGGATCGCGCGCTGCTAGCGCACTTCGCCAACAAAGAGCGAGGCGTCAACAAACACAATTGGAGGAAACGGGCAAGTGCCTCCCGCGGAATCGCAAGGTCACTGCCCGCTCAAATTCTCAAAAAAGTCCTTCATCTTAGCAAAGAAACCCGTGGATTCAGGATGGGTCTTTGTCGACGACAGACTTTCGAACTCGGCGAGCAGTTCCCTTTGCCGCTTGGTCAAACTTTGCGGCGTTTCCGCGGTCACCTGGATGTATAGATCGCCGATATCTCGCGAACGCAGCACCGGCATGCCCTTGTTCTTCAGCTTGAACTGTCTGCCGGACTGAGTTCCTTCGGGTATCTTGACCTTGGCTTCGCCGCCATCGAGCGTGTGCACGCTCAGTTCGGCGCCAAGCGCCGCCTGAACCATCGAAATCGGAACCCGGCAGAACAGATCGGCGCCGTCCCTTTGGAAAAACGGATGTGGCTTGGTCGACACGAAAATATAGAGATCGCCCGCCGGGCCGCCCTTGGCTCCGGCCTCGCCCTCACCTCCAAGACGGATCCGCGTGCCGTCCTCGACACCGGGCGGGATGTTGACCGAGAGGTTGCGCTCCCGGGTCACGCGGCCCGAACCACCGCAGGGGTGACAGGGATCATCGATGATTTCGCCCCGGCCATGACAATTGGGACAGGTCCGCTCGATTGCAAAAAACCCTTGCTGCGCCCGAACACGGCCATGCCCGCGCGCACGTCTGACAAACCCGCGGCTTCGCGCCCGGCTTGGCGCCGGACCCTGCGCATGCCTCGCAGGTGACCGAAGCTGGCAGAGTGAGCGACGCAGTCTTGCCGTGAAAAGCTTCTTCTAATGTGATCTCCATATTGTAACGGAGATCCGAGCCACGCGCTGGCCCCCTGCGCCCGCCGCCTCGCCGCGCGCCCATGACATCGCCGAAGAGATCGTCGAAAATATCCGCCATCGACGCGGCAAAACCATCGCCGCCGGCTCCGAACCCGCCATGCTCGAAGGCGCTATGCCCATAGCGATCATAGGCTGCCCGCTTCTGCGAATCGGACAAGACCTGATAGGCTTCGTTCAGTTCCTTGAATTGAATTTCGGCTTCCGCATTGTCGGGATTGCGGTCAGGATGACATTGCATCGCCGCCTTGCGGAACGCGGATTTCATTTCTGTATCGGTACAGGTCTTGGAAACGCCAAGGATTTCGTAATAGTCCCGTCTCATCGTCGTTCGCGTTCCGATCATTATACCGCTTGGCCTCCCGCTGGATGCGTTCTACACGCGGTCCCTTCATACAGCCCAGTCACAGCGCCGCCAACCGGAGCATAAACGCTGCAGAAGACGAGGTCGAGGTGCCCCTCGGCATAATCACCGTGCCCGGAGGCCCGGCACCGCCAAAGCTGCGCTTGTTTCGCGCGTCCCCCACGCCGATACGAAGATGCAATCCCAAGGCCATTTCCGCAGCAGCGGAAATGGCTCAGGATCGCTTCAATATCGGCTCCGGCCGTAATTCTTAGGCCGATTTCTTCTTGTCGTCGGGGCCGACTTCCTTGAAGTCCGCATCGATGACATCGTCCTTGCTCTCACCCTGGGCGCCGCCTTCTGCGCTGGGTTCAGAACCCTGGGCTTTATACATCGCCTCGCCGAGCTTCATGGAAGCTTGCACGAGATCATTCGTCTTGGCCTTGATCCCTTCGACGTCTTCGCCTTCCAATTCCGTTTTCAAAGCGGTGATCGCAGCCTCGATCCCACTCTTGTCGGATTCGGCCACCTTAGACCCGAATTCCGCCAAGGACTTCTGGGCGTGTGAATCATCGCCTCGGCATGGTTCTTGGCGTCGACAAGTTCGCGGCGCTTTTTGTCTTCGGATGCATGGGACTCGGCGTCCTTCACCATTTTGTCGATATCGGTATCGGTGAGACCGCCCGAGGCTTGGATCCGGATCTGCTGTTCCTTGTTGGTCGCCTTGTCTTTCGCCGACACATTGACAATGCCATTGGCGTCAATATCGAAGGTGACTTCGATCTGCGGCACGCCGCGCGGAGCGCTTGGAATTCCGACAAGATCGAATTGGCCAAGCAGCTTGTTGTCCGCGGCCATTTCGCGTTCGCCCTGGAAAACCCGATGGTGACCGCCGTCTGATTGTCTTCCGCGGTCGAGAACACCTGGCTCTTCTTCGTCGGGATGGTCGTGTTGCGATCAATCAGTCGCGTGAAAACACCGCCGAGGGTCTCGATGCCGAGCGACAACGGCGTCACGTCGAGCAAAAGCACATCCTTGACGTCGCCCTGGAGGACGCCGGCTTGAACCGCCGCGCCGATCGCGACCACTTCGTCGGGATTGACGCCTTTGTGCAGTTCCTTGCCGAAGAAGCTGCGCACAACCTCTTGGACCTTCGGCATGCGCGTCATGCCGCCGACGAGAACCACTTCGTTGATCTCGCCCGCCGTCAGGCCCGCATCCTTCAGAGCCTTACGGCACGGTTCAACGGTCTTTTGAATCAGATCATCGACAAGCGCCTCGAATTTCGCGCGGGTCAGCTTCAGGGTGAGATGCTTCGGCCCCGTCGCGTCGGCGGTGATATAGGGCAAATTGATTTCGGTTTGGGTCGCCGAAGACAGTTCGATCTTGGCTTTTTCGGCAGCTTCCTTCAGCCGCTGCAGGGCGAGCTTGTCCTTCTTGAGGTCGATCCCATTGTCCTTCTTGAATTCATCCGCGAGATATTCGACGAGGCGCGTGTCGAAGTCCTCACCTCCCAAGAAGGTGTCGCCATTCGTCGACTTTACTTCAAAGACGCCGTCGCCGATTTCGAGGATGGAAATGTCGAACGTGCCGCCGCCGAGATCGTAGACCGCGATAATCCCCGAGCCCTTCTTGTCGAGGCCATAGGCGAGCGCCGCAGCGGTCGGTTCGTTGATGATGCGCAAAACCTCGAGGCCGGCGATCTTGCCGGCATCCTTGGTGGCCTGACGCTGAGCATCGTTGAAATAGGCGGGAACGGTGATCACCGCCTGGCTCACCGGCTGACCGAGATAGGCTTCCGCGGTCTCTTTCATTTTTTGTAGAACGAAAGCGGAAATCTGCGACGGAGAATATTGCTTGCCGTCGGCCTCGACCCAGGCGTCGCCATTGGAGGCGCGAATGATCTTGTAGGGAACGAGACCCATGTCCTTTTTGGTCATCGGATCGTCAAAAGTCCGCCCGATGAGCCGTTTGATCGCGAAGAATGTCCGTTCCGGATTGGTGACGCCCTGCCGTTTGGCGGGCTGCCCGACGAGACGTTCCCCGTCATCTGTAAATGCGACGATCGACGGCGTAGTCCGAGCACCTTCGGCGTTCTCGATAACTTTCGGCGTCGCACCTTCCATGATCGCCACACAAGAATTGGTGGTACCGAGGTCGATTCCGATTACTTTTCCCATGATTTGTTCTTCCTTTCGATCCGCAAGACCACCGGATCCCGAAGCGATCCGGCAAATGGGCGGACGGACTTCCGCCCGGTCCCCGATTGAGTTCAAATTGGTATCGCCGCGTACGAACGCAAGATGCGCCGTATATAAGAGGACCGTCGAGACACGCAAGACGAAGGTTTGGGCGGCCTCAACCCATCCAATCAATTCGGCAAGCCCAAGATAGCCCAGTTTGCTGACCAAAATCCGGTAAGTTTGCCTTGATTAGACGGTCTAGTCGCGACAAATCTGCCTATATGCGGTATAAAATGGTATCTTGCCGCCGCATTTCTCCTCCGGGCGGGCTTTCCGTTGAAACATTTTCTTCTACTTGCGCTTCTGGTCTTGGTCTCAGCGCCGGAAACGGCCCAGGCTCAACTCATGCTTCCTGGAGCGCTGCAAGCGATGCCTCCGGCGGAAGCGGGGCTCCCCTCGTCAGATCCCGCCGGCCCCGCAGCCGGAAAAGCAAAACTGGCCGACCTGAAGCCACCCGGCGAAGAAACGATTTTAGGCCACGAACTGGCTCATGATGGCCTCGCTGGGAGCATCGCGTTTCGGCACAATGCAAGCAAGCTCCTTGAGATTACTCGCCTGACGATCCCTGGCGAAGCCATTTCGCATCCAGGCGAGCCTTGCCGCGTCGACGTGGTTTCACAGGCGCCCATTTCCGCAAAGTTCAGCGGCCGGCCTGCCGGCGTATCTCGCTATGAGGTCGAAATCGAAGCCTGCCCCTTTTCCTTCGAGGTTTTGGAGGAAGCCGTCCTGATCACCCGCACACCGCAAACATGTGATTTCGCAGCGGCGGATTGCCGGGCGGATCCAACTGGACTGTGGGGACCCGCCGGCAGCTCGATCGGTTCGGATCAGGAGAAGCTGTTGGAGCGAGACCGCGGCCGCGCGGAAGCTAGCATGCGCGCGCAATTCCATGCCTTGCTGGCCAGCGTCGGCAAGGACAAGAACGCCGTCAAGAAAATTGCTGGAGAGCAGGCCGGATTTTCGTCTTTGCGCGAGGTCACCTGCCGCAATTATGCGCGCGAAGATGTGCATGGGTTTTGCGCGCTTCGCATCACGCAGGCGCGGGCGCTCGCCCTGCAGGCGGCGTTCGCGGGATACACGAAGGACCAGGCAGGAAGCACCGCAAGGTCAACGGCGAAACATAGCGCCAAGTCGGTCTATAAGCCCGAGTCGAAGCCCAATGCGGGCGCTCCGCCCGCAACGCCTCCAACGAGCGAAGTGCAGCATTAAAGCGCTTCCCGATCAGATGGAATCATCTGATCGAAAAGGAATCGCTCAAGTTCAACGAGTTGGAGCATGTTCCGATCGAAAAAGTCGATCAACTTTTTCGGAACATGCTCTAGCCTCCGCAAGAAGCTCGATTCCAGGACTAGATGGCGCCGAAATCCACGGCCTTCGCATTGTAAACGGAGTGGCACAGTGACAAAGGGATACAAGCTGGTGCACCTGCTCTTGGCTCAATCGATGATCGCCGCAGCGGCGGCGGGCCCAATCATGGCGCAAACGGCGACAGACCCCAATCCGCCGGCCAATTCTTCCGCTGCAAAGCCAAATAACACAGAACTGACGAGACAATTTGTTGCCGGCGCCATTCCGAGCGCCAATTTCGTTGCAGCCGCAAGCCGAATGGCGATCGCCCACTCTTCCAACAGCAAAATCCGTGACTTGGCGGGGGACCTCGCCAAGAACCAAACAACAGTTGCCAATTCGCTGGCAAGCTGGGTCAATGTGAGCGGTCCTGTCGTGACCCTTCGCTCTCCCATCACGGGCCGGATCGGGCCTGGTGCCCCAAAAGTGTCGGCGCCACGCATGCTGCCGGCGCAAGTAACCAATCTCCAGAAGCTTTCGACCTCCCAGGGCCACGCCTTCGATACGCTTTATGTTTCAAGTTTGATGGAGGCATTGGTCCAGCTGCAGATTTTATATCGTGATTTTGCCAAGACGGATGGCGATCCGGGCCTGCGAGCGATCGCGGACCGCGAACTGCCGAAGGTCGAGCACGCGATCTCCGCCCTCGATTCGCTTTGATCTATTTCGCCGAATGGGCTTTCAAGGCATGATTTGCCAAAGTCTTGCCGAGTGACCAAACCGCGCCCGGCACCCGATGGCTATCGGCGATGACCGCATCAAAAGCGCCTTCGATCCAATCGCAATCCGCCTCCGTGATGATGAGCGATGGGAGGAGTTTTACGGTGTGGTTTGCATGGCCGGCCACCTGAGCGAGGATCTTATGATCCTTGAAAAGCGGGATGGTGATGAGCTGGCAAAACAAGCCAACGTTGACAGTCTCCAGCAATGTCCACGCCGCCTTGAGTTTGAGCGAACTCGGCGGTCCGAACTCGATGCCGATCATCAGCCCCTTGCCGCGCACGGTGCGGACCAGTTCGTAACGTTCCGCCATAGCCTCGAAGGCGGCGAGCAGCCGCGCGCCGGTTTGCGCGGCCCTTTGAATAAGTCCTTCGGCTTCGATCACCTCCAGTGTTGCAAGGCCCGCCGCCATCGCCAGATCATTCTTGGCGAAGGTCGAGCCGTGCACCACCGCCCGGTCCATGCGATTGAATATTTTTTCGAAAATGGCTTTGCGGGTCAAAACGGCGCCGACCGGCACGTGACCGCCTGAAAGGGTTTTGGCGAGCAAGACAATGTCTGGTTCCACCCCCCAATGTTCGATCGCAAGAAAGCGTCCGGTTCGCCCGAGCCCGGTCTGGATTTCGTCAGCAACAAACAGGGTGCCGTATTTTCGGCACAAGGCCTGAACGCCGCGAAGATAGAGATCGTCCGGCAGATTGACGCCCTTGCCCTGAATCGGTTCGACGATAAAAGCAGCCACATCGCGCGACGCGAGAGCTTTTTCGAGCGCAGCGAGATCATTGAATGGAATGGCGCTGCAGCCCGGCAGAAGCGCGCCGAAGCCATCCTTGAAGATTGGGTCGCCATTGATCGACAGGGCGCCATAGGTCAGCCCATGAAAGGCATGATCGCAATAGACGATGCGGCCCCTTCCCGTGGCGCAGCGCGCGAATTTAATCGCGGTCTCGACGGCCTCCGAACCGGAATTGGTAAAGAAAACCTTGTCCAGAAAGGGGACGAAGCCGAGCAAACGCTCCGCGAGGAGCCCGGCAAGAACGGACAAATCCATTTGCACGAGATTGGGCAGGTCGCTGGCGAGAACGTCGCTCAATGCTTCGCGCAGGAGAGGATGGTTGCGGCCGATCCCAAACACGCCCCAACCGCTTAAAAGGTCCAAATAGCGGGTGCCGGCACGGTCGAACAGATATTGACCTTGGCCTGACCGAAATCCGACGTCGAAGCCGATGGTCTGCAACACACGAACCATCATCTCGTTCATGTGTTGAGTATGCAGATCATAGCGCTCGGACTCCCGCTCGGCCAGCAAGATGCCGATGTCAAAATCCCGCTCGCTCCGATCGGAACCGATGTCTTGAACCTTCGTGCTTCTCATCCCCACACCTGCCTCGCAAGCAGGGCCCTAAGTCCCCGGCTTGGATACTTGCCCGCGAACCTTAGCAGTCACGGTCGGAGAAATTCAAATCCCGGCTCAGAATTGCACGGTGCGGCATCAGCACGCGGCGGTCGATTTGAGCGTTCCGATTTCGGAGCCACCCTTGAATTTGCGGAAATGTCTTAAGCGGACATTAATTGGAATGGTGGGCGCGACAGGGATCGAACCTGTGACCCCTACGATGTCAACGTAGTGCTCTCCCGCTGAGCTACGCGCCCAAGACCCTGATCGCTCATGGTCTTTATCTGTTTGTTTTGTCGCATGATTATCCAAAAAGTCTGCAACTTCTTGGGATCATACCCTAGCCCTCTCGGTTAGGATCAAGCCTCGGTCGCGAAGGGATATATCGGCTCATCCGGGTCGGCGCAAGCCGCCTGGCGAGGCCGAATGAATTTTCTCCCAGACCGGCGAAATCCTATCAGGCTCGGATGAGTTTCAGAAGATCGCGCTGGATTGCCTCATTGCCGGCGCAGATGGACCCTTTTGCGAGCATATCGGAGCCGCCATCGGCGTCGGTCACGAACCCGCCGGCTTCCTTTATGATGATAATCCCCGCCGCCATATCCCAAGCCTGCAAATTACGCTCCCAGAAGCCGTCATAGCTTCCAGACGCCACAAAACAAAGATCGAGGGCCGCCGCACCGAGGCGGCGCACATTGCCGGCTTTTGCCATGACGGCGGCCAATTCAGCCATGAAGCGTGAATGCTCCCTGGCCTTGCCAAGATGCGGAATCCCGCAGCCGATCAGAGAAGCGCTCATCTCGGAACGCGCCGCGACACGCAGCCGCCGGTTGTTATAAAAAGCGCCCTGGCCTTTCTCGGCAATGAACATGTCGCCACTCGCCGGATTATAGACTAGCCCGGCAACGATCTGGCCTTCGCGCTCGAGACCAATCGAGATCGCGAAGATCGGCAATCCATGCAAGAAATTGCTGGTGCCGTCCAAAGGATCAATGAACCAAGAATGGCTCTTGTCGGCGCCTTCGATCCGGCCGCTTTCTTCCAGAACGAAGCCATAGCCAGGTCGCGCCCTAGCCAACTCCTCGTAGAGAGTTTTTTCGGCTTTCCGATCTGCCGCCGACACGAAATCGCCAGGCCCTTTTACCGAGACCTGCAGATTTTCGACCTCGCCGAAGTCGCGCTTCAAGCCCCGCCCGGCCTTGAGAGCGGCAGCGGTCATGACGTTCATAAGGGCGGATCTGATCATACAATTGCCTTGTCCAAGAGAGCCGACCTGCCCTCTCCTTCCACGCCCCGCAATTCGTTCGGCGCAGGTCACGTCTTTGGGGTTTCAGCCACGCGCGCACCGGCCGGCTGAAACCCGGCGGAAGCAGATGGGGAGGATCGTGCAGAGTCGATAGTTAATGCGGGAGAAGGGATGGCTCAAACACGCATCGGCATCAACACATAAAGAGCGGCCGCGCCGTCTTTGTCTTGCACGAGCGTTGGCGAACCCGGATCGGCAAGCTTGAACAGCACGGTGTCGCTGTCGAGCTGCTCGGTGATATCGAGGAGATAACGGGCGTTGAAGCCGATATCGAGGGGCGTCGAATCATAGTCGACATCGAGTTCCTCGAGGGCCGAGCCGGAATCCGGATTGGTCACCGAGAGGGTAAGCTTGGCCTCCGACACCGACAATTTCACCGCACGACCACGCTCCGATGAAATCGTCGACACCCGATCGACCGCGGCGGCGAAGGGCGCCCGGTCGACGATGAGCCGCTTGTCATTGCCCGACGGAATGACGCGCACATAGTCCGGAAACGTCCCGTCGATCAGTTTCGAGGTCAGCACGACGCCATCCCCGAAAGTGAAGCGCACCTTGGTCGCCGATATTTCCACACGGACGTCACGAGCTGGGTCTTCGATCAACTTTTGAACTTCCGCCACGGCCTTCCGGGGAATGATGACGCCGGGCATGCCAATCGCCCCGTCGGGAGCCGGAATTTCCACCCTCGCCAGCCTGTGCCCATCTGTCGCGACGGCGCGCAACATCATATGGCCTTCGACCTCTGTCGTGTGCATAAAGATGCCATTGAGGTAGTAGCGGGTTTCCTCATTGGAGATGGCAAACTGGGTCTTGTCGATCAATCGCTTGAGGTCGCCGGCGGCGAGATTGAAGCTATGGCTTAACTCACCTGCGGCAAGATCCGGAAAATCGCTATCCGGCAACGACTGCAGATTGAACCGCGACCGACCCGAACGCAGTCGCAACTGTCCGTGCCTCACCATCGGATTCGAGCGACACTTGGGCGCCATCGGGCAGCTTGCGGACGATCTCGTAGAGAATATGGGCGGGCAAGGTCGTCGCGCCGCGCCAGCCCAACGTCCGCCGGCAGGCGCTCGGTCAACTTCGAGATCGAGATCGGTCGCTTTAAGAAGCAGCGATCCTGACCCTCGGCCCGCAACAGCACGTTCGACAAGAATGGGGATGGTGTTGCGGCGTTCGACGACGCGATGCACGTGGCCAAGAGACTTCAACAAAGCCGCGCGTTCAAGAGTGACTTTCATGAGGGTCCAATCGCGCTTTCGTCCGCTCTGTCTCGTGCGCGTCTTGTCCGACCGCCCGGGGGCGAGACTTTGGCGCGACTGCAATCAAATCGCAAGTCGCGAAACCGCCCCGCATCCGTTTGGCGGAATTTTGGTGGGGGCAACTTCCCGCGTGTCCAGTGACCAAAGCCGCAGGTGGCAGGGCGTGCGCTCCGGGAGCGCCTGCCTAAAGGCTGCCATTTTCTGGCCTGAACAAGTCAGGCCATCCGGTCCGGGATGCAAACACCTGGCTCTGCGAGCCGGCATGAACCGCAACGGGGCGAGAACATCTTGCCCCCAGGAGAGTGGATGGCGGATATTTTCTGCGTCCGCGGTGAGCGAATGCCGGAAAACCGGAAATTGCCGTCTGCGGAGCGCGGCCGGGGAGACTTACTTTATCCTCCCTTAAGCAACCGCTGGCATGCTGCCCCGCAACCGAGCAACGATCTGGCGGTCAGGACATGAACAAACGCGTGGGGCCGCAACGTCGCGAACCGGGTTTCGGCTCGGGCAGCGTCCCGGCCGGGCCTCCCCCCCGACCCAAGCCGAAGACGCCCCGCCGGCGCCGCAACCAGCATGGCTCCCTTTTTGGCACCCTGATCTATTGGTGCCTCGTGCTTGGGGTCTGGTGCGCCATCGGCGGCGCCGGGCTTGTGACCTATTATGCGGCCAAATTGCCGTCGATCGAGGCGCTGGCAGTCCCCAAGAGGCCGCCAAATATCGCAATTCTTGACGAAAATGGAACGCTGCTCGCCAATCGAGGTGACACGGGAGGTGCCGCCATCCGGATTGCGGAACTTCCTCCCTATCTGCCCAAAGCTTTTATCGCGATCGAGGATCGGCGCTTTTATTCGCATTGGGGCATCGATCCCTTTGGGATTTTGCGGGCCCTGACGCGAAATCTGGCCGGCGGAAGCATGGTCCAGGGCGGCTCGACACTGACCCAGCAGCTCGCCAAGAACCTGTTCCTGACCCAAGAAAGGACCATGTCCCGAAAAATCCAGGAAGCGATCCTGGCGCTCTGGCTGGAGCATAAATATTCCAAAACTCAGATTCTCGAACTCTACCTGAACCGCGTTTACTTCGGATCGGGTGCCTATGGCGTCGAAGCAGCGGCACAAAAATATTTCGGTCACGCGGCCCGCAACGTCACCCTGCCGGAGGCGGCGATTTTGGCGGGCCTCATGAAGGCGCCGGCAAGACTGGCGCCGAACCGGAACCCGGCCGGGGCCAATGAGCGGGCCCAGCAAGTCATCGCGGCGATGGTTCAGGAAGGCTTCATTACCGAGGCAATGGCCGCGCTCGCTTTGGCCCATCCGGCGCAAGCCTTACATGACCAAAACACCAATTCGGTCAATTACGCGGCCGATTTCGTGATGGACACGCTGGACGATACCGTCGGCGCGATCGACGAAGATATCGTCGTATCGACGACCTTGAGCGCGGGACTGCAAGCTGCGGCCGAGCGGGCCTTGACCGAAGAGCTGGATCGCAAAGGAGCAACCTTCGGCGTCGGCCAGGGGGCTTTCGTCGCGCTTGATCCGGACGGCGCGGTCAAGGTCTTGATCGGCGGCCGAAATTATGCCGACAGCCAGTTTGACCGGGCGGTTTCCGCCAAGCGCCAGCCGGGCTCGGCATTCAAACCCTTCGTCTATTTGGCGGCGCTTGAAAACGGTCTGACCCCCGCCTCGGTGCGGCAAGACGCACCGATCAATGTGAAGGGCTGGCAACCCGAAAATTATTCGCATGAATATTTTGGGCCAGTCACGCTCACCAAGGCGCTGGCGCTGTCCTTGAACACCGTGGCGGTGCGACTGGGCCTGGAGGTGGGACCGAACGCGATCGTCAAGGTCGCGCATCGCCTGGGCATCGTCTCCGATCTTTCCGTCAACCCGTCCATCGCGCTTGGCACGTCCGAAGTCACCCCGCTTGAAATCGTCACCGCCTATGCGCCTTTCGCCAATGGCGGGATCGGCGTTCAGCCGCAGATTATTGCGAAGGTCAGAACCGCAGGCGGCAAGCTGCTTTATCAGCGCAAGAGGTTTAGCAACGGCAGGGTCATCGATCCGAATTATGTGGCGATGATGAATAGCATGCTGCAGGAAACGCTTTTGACCGGCACGGCGCGCAAAGGCTCGCTGCCGGGCTGGCAAGCGGCCGGAAAGACCGGCACAAGCCAAGATTGGCGCGACGCCTGGTTCATCGGATATACGAGCCATCTCATCGCGGGGGTCTGGCTCGGCAACGACGATAATTCGCCGACAAAAAAAGCGTCCGGCGGCAATCTTCCGGTGGAAATCTGGTCGAGATTCATGCAGGTGGCGCATCAGGGAACGCCACCCCAGCCGCTCCCAGCCGGACTTTGGCACGACGACAATTTCTTGCCGCCGGCGGGGGCGCCGATGGCGGACAATAATGGTTGGGCGTTCCCGTCAGGTCTGCCCGGATTCCCGTTTGGGGGCGAAGCGCGGCCGAGAGGCCCTTCAAATCCGCCCGCAGACCCCTCTACCAATGCGACGGCGCAAGCGCCCGGCCACGCCGGAGCGGGGGGCCCGCCCTTACCTCCGGCGGATATTCCAACCGGCAGCACGCCCGCGCGCCCACGCGCCACGAGACCAAGTCAGCCAAATTTTTTCGAGTCGCTGTTTGGTGGCTGACCTGTTTGGCAGCCAGCCCTCTTAGTGGGAATCGCGATCCAGAAAACCGATGCGGACCATATTGGTCGCGCCCGGCGTGCCGAACGGAACGCCCGCGATAATGATGACGCGCTCGCCCGCCTTTGCAAAGCCCTCGCGACCGGCGAATTTGCAGGCGCGCTTCGACATATCATCAACGTCGTGCGCATCCTTGGTGACAACCGCATGGACGCCCCAGACAAGAGCAAGACGGCAGGCGGTGTCTCGATTGGGCGTGAGGGCAAGGATCGGGGCTTCCGGCCGTTCGCGCGCGATCCGAAACGCGGTCGCGCCCGACGAGGTCCAGGCAACAATGGCCTTCAAATCGAGCGTTTCCGCGAAGTAGCGGGCGGCAACGGCAATCGCGATCGCGTCGGCATTGGTCGCTTCGGGGGGAGCGCGTTGCGCGTTGATGATGCTGCGGTAATAGGCGTCGCGCTCGACCTCCTCCGCAATCTTGTTCATGGTTGCCACCGCTTCCGCCGGATATGCACCGGCGGCACTTTCAGCCGACAGCATCACGGCGTCGGCGCCCTCGAAGACGGCCGTCGCCACATCCGAAACCTCTGCGCGCGTCGGAACCGGCGCGCTGATCATGGATTCGAGCATCTGCGTTGCCACGACGACCGGCTTGCCGAGCCGGCGCGCCGTGCGGTTGATCCGTTTCTGCAGCCCGGGGACTTTTTCAAGCGGCATCTCGACGCCAAGATCGCCGCGCGCGACCATCAAGGCATCGGAAATTTCCACGATCTCGTCGAGCCGCGAAATCGCCTGAGGCTTTTCCAATTTCGACATCACCAGCGCGCGGCCGCGGGTCAGTTTCTTGACCTCGACGACATCATCGGGGCGCTGCACAAAGGAAACGGCGATCCAATCGACGCCCGCCTCGAGCCCCGCCTCGAGATCGGCCCGGTCTTTTCCGGTAATCGACGAGACCGGAATTTCGGTGTCGGGCAGGCTCACGCCCTTGCGGTTCGACACTTCTCCCGCGACATCGACGATGGCCACGGCCCGCGTGTCGGTAAATTCGGAAACATGAAGCCGCACCTTGCCGTCATCGATCAATATCGTATGGCCGGGCCGCAAGGCGCGCAGAATTTCGGGATGCGGGAGCCAAACGCGATTTTGGTCTCCCGGTTCGGACTCCGAGTCGAAGGTAAAGATATCCCCGGCCGCGAGTCGAACCGCGCGATTCTTGAATGTGCCAATACGCAGTTTGGGGCCTTGCAGGTCGAGCAGAATGCCGATCGGCCGCCCGCATTCCTCCTGGAGCGCGCGAATCATGCGCACTTGCTCACGCATTTGATCATGCGTGGCATGGCTCATGTTGATGCGAAACAGATCGGCGCCGGCGTGAAACAAAGCCGATATCATTGCCGGGTTTGCCGAAACAGGCCCCAGGGTCGCGATGATTTTACATCGGCGAAGCCGCCGCATCTAAGCCTCGTTGGATTGATTTAGGGATTCGGCTGAACCTGGTTCGAATCGGTTAACTGAACGGTCCAGTTCTTGGCTTCCTTACCTGTATCGACTTCGAAAAACCCGGTTCGATCGAAGCCGCGCACGAAACAATCTTCTCTTCCGATGATCCGGAATTCACGGTCCCGCGTACACATGAAGGCTTTGCCCTTCCATTCGCCGCCGTGCTCATCCATTGCATAGACGTAATAGAACTCGGCCGCTAGGGGGCCGCGCACCAAAGTCTCGCAACCGCTTGCTTTTAAGTTCCACCAGCCCTCGCTGACCCATGTCTCCCCATCGGTATAAGCAAGCGAGACGCTCACTCGGCTGCCTGAATTATTGCAGAGACGAAAATCCGCTCTTGCCGGGGACGATAACGTCGCCAGGGCGGCAATGGCTATCGCGGCGGGGATAATGGCTTGTTTCATCAAGGTCAAGATTGCTCTGCTGTTACCAGCTCTGCCTATCGCATGCCAATGATCGGAACAACCGTATCGCGCGTGGCACCCGCCGGTGCGAACTCTTTCCCTCTTGGCCATCCGCTTCGCATTGCCGCAGTGATCAAGAATCGCCCTCGGCACCCCAAAGGCGCAGGGCGTCCCGGAGCGCAATCCTCAAACAAAATCGGATGCCGCGTCATTGTCTCCGCGCCGCGCGGACGGGCTTACAAAGCAGGACGATTTGGGACGGCAGGGACTGGGGTGGGAAGCGACCATGGACGCCTTTTTGAGGTCTCTCGAAACAGTATAGCTCTTCAACAATATTATTGCGTCAAACCGCCCCAGATAGCAGGTCGGCGTTCTAAGCGCGACATAATACTGTTGAGGTAGAATACTACAAAGAAACTCACCCGGATGTAGTGAAGAGAGGGGGCGAGTCTAATAGGCCCATATTTAGATTATGAAATATATTAATATACATCACTAAATTTTCATTAGTCGGCCATTTGAAGGACTGCAATAGCGCGTTTGGGTAACTGCTCACCCCTACCTTCCAGATGGGATTGGGGTGCGGTGAATTCATTCGGGCGTTTGAACGGACTGGCTTCGCGGCGGGGAATGTAAGTCAACCTATGGATGACTCCGCCGCCTGATTTGCCTTCACTTGATTCGCCTGAGAAAGAGGCGTTGATTGTCGCGCTGATAGCGCGGATCGACGCTCTGGTTGCGGAGAACGCCGCGCTTCGGACACGCGTCGCCGAACTCGAAGCGAAACTTGGCCTGCCACCCAAGACGCCGAACAATTCGAGCACTCCACCATCGCAGGGGCGCAAGGCGTCGGATGAAGCGGCGAGCAAGCCAACCCTTCGACCGAAGCTCAGGGGCAAGCCGCATGCTGGCGCGCATCGGCCGCTGCATCCAAATCCCACAGCCCGGCGCGATATGATGGCGACCGCTTGCCAGCATTGCGGCGCGGACGTTTCCAGCGCGCCGCAGATCGTCTGCGAGGCCTACGATCACGTCGAGATCCCCGAGATCAAGCCCGATATCACGCGCGTCACTCTGTCTAGCGGAACCTGCCCGTGTTGCGCGAAAAGGTTCAAGGCCCCGCCGCCGCAAGGGCTGGAACCAGGCTCGCCCTTCGGGCCGAACCTGCGCGCATTCGTGGTCTATCTGCGCTTCACGCAAGGCATCTCATTCGAGCGTCTGGCAAAGCTTTTGTCCGATATTCTCGGACTCGACATCAGCGAAGGCGCGCTGGTCAACATGCTGGAGGCGGCCCGCCATCCCTTCGCCGCGCAGACAAGCCTGATCCGCGCGCGGCTCCTGTCAGGAACCGCGCTGGAATCGGACGAGACCGGCGTGCGGGTCGGCAAACGGAACTGGTGGCTATGGGTCTTTCACCACAAAGACAGCGCCGTCTTCGTCGCTGATCCCTCGCGCGGCAAAAGCGTGGTTTCGACTTTCCTCGGCGATTTCCGCCCTGATTTCTGGGTCTCCGACCGCTACGGCGGCCAGTTCGGTTGGGCGGAAAAGGAAAATCAGGTCTGCCTCTCCCATTTCATTCGTGATGTGCAATATGCCATCGACGCGGGCGACAGCGTCTTCGCTCCCGAACTGCGTCATCTGCTGGGCCGCGCCTGCCGCATCGGACGACGGCGAGAACGTCTCACCGATGCGACCCTGAAGGTTTATGCCGCACGTCTTGAGGCTCGCCTCGACGAACTTATGGCTCGCACGCCGACGCACGCGGCCGGCGTCAAGCTCCAGCGCATCGTCAAGAAGATCCGGCGGCATCTGTTCATCTTCGTCACCAACCGCGACATCCCGGCGACCAACAACGGCTCCGAGCGAGCGCTACGCCCCTGCGCGGTGTTCCGGAAAATCACCAACGGTTTTCGCACCGAATGGGGCGCGAAGCTTTATGCCGATATCCGCTCCGTCATCGAGACCGCCCGCCGCCGCGCCGTCGGAGCGCTCGAAGCCATTCGCCTCACACTGGCCGGAATGCCGCTCCCGAACCTTGCCTGAACCGCACGCTGCAGCCGGGGGGCTGAGCAATTACGCGTTTGGGTGTACCATCAAGCTTTATCTTGGGGTACCTTAACCACATTACTTTTGATCAGTGTGATAACTCGCGTTATCGCACATATGCGCCCGGGGCTTCCCGCCGTTGCACGAAAATCCTTTTCAGAATTGGCTTCGTTCCGCCAAAATCAACCTAGCAAACCCTTCTCCGGGAGTGTGCTGGCAGCCAGTCCTTGAAATGCAGCGCAGCCCCTCGCGCGAAAACAACAAATCAGTCTGCCTCCCCTCCCCTCGCCGCCGCAATCGCGATGGATGCGTGTCCCATTGTCTTTCTTTTTTAGCTTCACGCCCGGTTCGTCGCCATTGGTGAATTCGACGCCGCCGGCGCGTCGTTCTCAATCGCAAGCCACCTCTTGAAGGCCGCGCACGCCGTCTTGCCGGAAATCCTAGTCAGCCGATCAAGCTCAGTTCGCGCCGCGTGGAGCTTTGGGTGACAGAACCCTGGTCTGATGCCTCCGTCAAGCGGCATTCCCGCATCCCACTCCAAGTCATGTAGCAAGTGTTATCTACTCATAGATAAAGATTTACAAAACTATGTCGTAATCGACAAAACTTTCGTATTAACTTAGGCTTTTGCAATTTTGTGGCTTTTCTATTGCTTTGTTTGTAAATAATGCGTATTATAACCATATAAGTTTATTTTTTTTAAGCACTATATAAATTGCCTTGGCAGTATAACAATTGAAAAATGAATTGCGGAGAAACTTAATTGGAGGCCTATCATGAGTTTATTTCAAGATAAAAAGGCCATGGCAGGGTAATTGCTCAGCCCCCCGGTTGCAGCGTGCGGTTCAGGCAAGGTTCGGGAGCGGCATACCGGCCATCGTGAGGCGGATGGCTTCGAGCGCTCCGATGGCGCGGCGGCGGGCGGTCTCGATGACGGAGCGGATATCGGCATAGAGCTTCGCGCCCCATTCGGTGCGAAAACCGTTGGTGATTTTCCGGAACACCGCGCAGGGGCGTAGCGCTCGCTCGGAGCCATTGTTCGTCGCCGGAATGTCGCGGTTGGTGACGAAGACGAACAGATGCCGCCGGATCTTCTTGACGATGCGCTGGAGCTTGACGCCGGCCGCGTGCGTCGGCGTGCGAGCCATGAGTTCGTCGAGGCGAGCCTCAAGACGTGCGGCATAAACCTTCAGGGTCGCGTCCGTGAGACGTTCTCGCCGTCGTCCGATGCGGCAGGCGCGGCCCAGCAGGTGACGCAGCTCGGGGGCGAAGATGCTGTCGCCCGCGTCGATGGCATATTGCACATCACGAATGAAATGGGAGAGGCAGACTAATCTGGCCAATACGTTC
>CAWAXL010000012.1:0-214721 GCA_963785995.1 uncultured Alphaproteobacteria bacterium | reverse complement strand
CACGTGCGAGCGTTCGCGTTCTTCGACGGCGTGCCGCAGTCGATCCTCTATGACAACACCAAGATCGCGGTTGCCCGCATTCTCGGCGATGGCAAGCGTCAGCGCACGCGTGTGTTCAGCGAGCTGCAATCGCACTACCTGTTCACGGACCGGTTTGGCCGCCCGGGCAAGGGTAACGACAAGGGCAAGGTCGAGGGGCTCGTTGGGTATGCGCGGCGGAACTTCCTCGTGCCTATCCCCGTGTTCGCTGACTTCGAGGCATTGAACGCGCATCTTCTGGAGGGTTGTCGAAAGCGCCTTGCGGCCCGGCTGCGTGGCCATGACGGCACGATCGGCGAGCGGCTGGAGCACGATCTCGCCGCCTTCCAGAAGCCGCTTCCGGCTCCCTACGACGCTTGCGACAAGAAGCCGGGCAGCGTCAACTCGCTCTCGCTCGTGCGCTATCGTCTGAACGACTACTCGGTGCCGACGGCCTACGGGCACCAGAAGGTGCTGGTCCGTGGCTACGTGCATGAGGTCATCATCGCCTGCGGCGCCGAGGTGATTGCGCGCCATCCCCGCTCCTACGAGCGCGAGGACTTCGTGTTCAATCCGCTGCACTACTTGGCGCTTATCGAGCAGAAAGCCAATGCGCTCGACCAGGCAGCTCCGCTCGCCGATTGGAAGTTGCCAGATGAATTTGCGACGCTGCGCCACCTGCTTGAGGCTCGCATGGGCAAGTCCGGCAAGCGCGAGTTTGTGCAGGTGCTGCGGCTGATGGAGGTGTTCAAGATCGACGACGTGGCCGCCGCCGTGCGCGACGCCATCGCGCGCGGCGCGGTCGGCTTCGATGCCGTGAAGCATCTGGTGCTGTGCCGCATCGAGCGGCGTCCGCCACGCCTCGACATGACGATCTATCCGTATCTGCCAAAAGCGACGGTCGCGACAACATCGGCGCGGTCGTACATGGATCTGTTGGCCGGAGTGACGGCATGACCGACACACCGCAGATCCTGCTCGCCCACCATCTGAAGGCGTTGAAGCTGCCGACGTTCTTGCGGGAGTACGACAAGGTCGCCCGGCTGTGCGCGGCTGAAGGTGTCGACCATCCGCGTTACCTGATGCGGCTGGCCGAGATGGAGATGATTGATCGCGAGCGACGCATGGTGGAGCGTCGGATCAAGGCGGCGCGGTTCCCGGCCGTCAAGAGCCTCGATAGCTTCGACTTCCTGGCCTTGCCATCGCTGAACAAAATGTTGGTGCTGGAACTGGCGCGCTCGGACTACGTCGAGCGGCGCGAGAATATCATCGCCGTCGGCAACAGCGGCACGGGCAAGAGTCACATCGCGCTCGGGCTCGGCTTGGCGGCCTGCCAAAAGGGCCTATCGGTTGGCTTCATCACGGCGTCGGCTCTCGTCCATGAACTGCTCGAAGCGCGTGACGAAAAACGGTTACTGCGCCTTCAGCGTCAGCTCGCTGGCTTCAAGCTGCTGATCATCGACGAACTCGGCTATGTGCCGCTCTCCGCGACTGGGGCCGAGCTGCTGTTCGAGGTCTTCAGCCAGCGCTACGAGCGAGGCAGCACGTTGGTCACGAGCAATCTGCCATTCGACGAGTGGACGTCCGTGTTCGGCTCCGAGCGGCTCACCGGCGCGCTCCTCGACCGCCTCACGCATCACGTCCATATCCTCGAGATGAACGGCGACAGCTTCAGGCTCGCTCACTCCAAGCGCCGGGCACGCCGAGCCCGGTCAGAACCAGCGCCGGACGCTGCCCCTCAGGAATGAAACGCGGCAAGCAACAAGGCCCTCGATATCGGGGGCCTTCTTGCTCGCGCCCGTGCTGCACATTTACTCCGGCCAGCCGCTGCAAAATCTCTCCGGCGTTGACACGTCAACCCTTTGATCTAATTGCCGAAACCACAATTACCGCAGTTCGCCATAAGGTGGGCGGGACGGCAAAATCGGCTAAAAATGAGATCTCGGCTCCCTGAGCAGGACTCGAACCTGCGACCGATCGATTAACAGTCGATTGCTCTACCAGCTGAGCTATCAGGGATCGCGCTTTTTCGCGACGCGCATATAACAAGCTCGCCGCAGCTTTGCAAAGCGCAAATATGGCCGATCCCGTTCTGTCTCCACGGCAAAGCCCGCGGAGCGCACGTTCTTGCGAGGATGCCGCAGCTTTGTTATAGCCGGGGGCGCTCCGGCCCCCGGGCTCGTTGCGGCGGGGGCCTCGTGGCGGAATGGTTACGCAGAGGACTGCAAATCCTTCAATCCCGGTTCGATTCCGGGCGAGGCCTCCATAAAATCAATAAGTTATAGCCAGGGTCGCAAAAGGCAAAAATTGCCGTCAGCGCTTTGTCAGCAACAACTCCGGTCGCGCCTATCTCTCAGGCGTCCGCCTTGGTCGATAATGTTCGCCAGCTGCTTCTCGGTCCCGTCATTCCGAGGATATACTAGCCAATATTGGGGCGGGTAATTTGCCAATTCCGCCGCGTGCGGCCCCGCCGAGTAGCAGGGCCGTCAGGCCGATGAAAACGGATACCGCAAGGAAATCGTACCAACGCATAATTATGCGGCCAGACCCGGGGCTGAGGCCGGTGCGAGCGTTGCCTCTGGCAACGGGCGTGCGTGAATAATGATAACGCCCTCGCGTTCCAGAACCGCGCGAACGCGCCGGGCAGTCACGACTTCAATACGATGATGCGACCGCGGCGCGGGACCGTCCACCTGTAGCAATGCGGTTCGAATTGCCGCGGCTAGAATTTCGTCAATGTCAACCATCGAAATTCTCCAAAAGAAAGCCTGACTACGAAAAATGAAACCGCTATTTGATCGCTGGAAAAGTTTTGCGAAAGTCCCAAACAGTCTTTCACAGTTAGCGTTTCACGGGCCGGCCCCTGGCCAGCGTCACACGGGGCGCTACGGCTACGGGTGAAATAGAACGTGCCTGCCAGGGGACACTCGACGGGCGCTTCCGGCTGTGAAGGGACTTGAGAGCGGCCAGAGCCTCGCAACGCGAACAAAAGTTTAACGCGGGTTTCCTTGATATTGCGTTAACAGCCGGCCGGTGCGCATGTTCGCGTATCACCCCTTCGGCCCGCCAGCTCCTTCCACTGCTAAGGCACCACTCTTCCTGGTGCCCGATGTTCTCTCCAATTCGGCCGCACGTCGAAAGGCCGGGAGCCGCACGCAGAACACCGCAGGCGAGTCCGAAGAAAAGGCAGCTCGGTCAGGTCGTCCAATCGGTCGGCATCCACCAGCGCATTGTGACCACACCCGCACGTCACCTCGATCGATCTGACGCCATGTGATCGCATGTTGCCGATCGTCATCCCTGGGCCAGTGTAGCGATTCATGGCCATTGCAACGCTTCCTTACTTTCCCTCGCATGGTCCATGTGCGTTTGCGTACCGACATTGTAAACCTTTATGGGCTATGCGTTTCTAACAGAGTATTGGTCCTCCCAGCTCTGGCACCTTGGCGACGCGCAAATGCGTCGCCCTTTTCGTGAGGGCTATCGCCTCACCCCTCCGGCCCCGCCAGCTTCCCCGCCGCTTCTCACAAAAGTGAACAGATTGGCCTCGCTTGTACCGGTCTTTAGGACTACGGGTTCCATCAGGGTCCTCACCCAGGTTAATCGCGAATGGCTGACGGACGTTGTCAATGCGCACCCGTTAGCTGTCCGCCTTTGGTTGATGTTTTTGCCAGCCGCTTCATCCCAGAGCCAGTAGCGCTGCCACCAGAGCTATCGCGGCCACAGCATAAAAAGCTGCTGCCCCCCAATATTCTACCGGGCGACTGCCGCCGATGCTCAAAACAACACCCGTAGTAAGTGAAAGCGCGAAAGCCACGCTGAAGAGGATTTCGAATAATCCCAAAGGTGTCACCAGCTGAACAGCCCCGCCCCAGCGCCACGTGTTGACTTTTGGTGTTCGAGGGCTATGTCCGCTCCGCGGGTTTAAGCCCGCCAAGGCGCTCGCTGAAGAGGCGCCTCAGCCCGCCAGCGGCTCGGGGATAGGGGGCCACTGGGCGCGGTAGCCGCCCTTGGCTTGGCCTAACGCTTCCAGGTTGAGGCGGCCGCCCCTGGTCTGGAATCGCTCCCGGATCAGGGGTTTTCGCAGCCTTTCGCGCCTGCTGTCCGCGTGAAGAAGCTCAAGCATTTTACAAACTTATTTTGTGTTATTGGTGCGCGTCATGCGGCTTTCTGATTAGCTGCAAGTCCGGCTCAGAATTCTTTAATCTGCGCTTCCTTCCATTCCGTTGTTTCGATCGCCCAGCGCACGGTATCGCGCATTATCGCCGGCAAGCCCGCAGGAACTGCTCCCGTGAGGCCTCCGTCGCCAGCAATGCTGCGACCGCTTCGCAGTCGCGCGCCCATTGGGCGTATGACACCATCTGCACGGACTTCGGTCGAGTTCCGCGGAGGGCCTCGGCCAGCAAGATTGACGTTTCTCGGTCCATCGTCGGTTCTCATTGAAATCAGGCGGCTGCGGCCTTCGGCGGCAGGATCAAGCCTACCATGAAGAGGGCCTGCTGCGGTGTCGCCCCGCCGCCCCATACGGCGTAGACGGTCGGCGCCTGGTCCGCGACGTCCGGCCAGCGGTCGCCAGCCAGCTCGCGAAGCTCCGCGAACCAGTCTGAGAAGGTTACGTCCTGTCGGCGGGCGACAGCTTTTGATATTGCTCGTGCCATGTGGATTGCCTCGTTTGGTTGATTGCAATTTTGATACAAACAACGTTATAGTTTGTTGGAACTATTTGTGTCAACAACATTGTTGGAGAATGTTGGAATGGTAAGGCTGGCGAGCACCCCCCCTAAGGCGAAAAAGAAGCCTAAGCCGAAAGGTGCTCCCCTCGGCTTCCGCGTTCCCGACGATGTTAAGGCCGCATTGGAGCAAGCGGCCGAACATGACGGGCGGTCAGTTTCGTCATTGGCCCTAAGGGTTCTTACGCAATGGCTACAGGAAAAAGGCTTCCTGAAATGACTGGCCACTCGATCGTGCGCATAGCGGGCTTCGCATTGATTGGAATTTTCCTATTTACAGAGGCCCATGGAGCAGGTTCCATTTATTATGGATCGCGAGTGGGAATGGAGGTCACTGTCGTCGGGTTATCTGGCATCGGAACCTCGCATGCCGTGATCCGTGTGAAACACACCCGAGAGAACGCAAAGGCGTTTTGTACAGAGTATGCGAATGATCAGTCGGAAGCTTGCGTCGATCGAACGCTTCGCGAGACGCGGCTCAATGATCAGCTAGAAGGAAATTGCGAAACCGGCTGGTTCACCTCATTATATGGGGAACGGTTGCGGTTCATTGGCGAGGCCAAACACCGAAGTGAATTCGATCCAAAATATATCATCTTGAGTGATGGGAAACCTCTGAATGGGTCTAGTGCATCTGGATACGGCTACGATCTTCAGCAGTTCGAGGCACTATGCCCCGGACGTGCTTTTGGCGATGACTAAAATTCCGATTAAAGATCAGACAATCAACATATTGACGCCATCCGTAGCGCCCTCGAAAAAGCTGGCGTCGAGTTCACCAATGGCGATGAGCCCGGCGTGAAGCTGAGAGCGAAGGGCAAGCGGAAATGAGACAGGGAAATCTCGAAGCGCCCGCAGTCTCGCTATTCGATGCAGCCTATCGGTTTCGCGCACTGATTGACGCTGCTGACCGATCAACGTGGGGCGAACAATTTAGATACTTCCCCGCTGGATCATGCGGAGCCGTGTCAGAAATGTTTGGGAAACACCTCATAGACAATCACGGCATCGACCCCTTTTATGTATCGGGTCACGCTACCAGCAGCCACAAAAGTCATGCGTGGATTGAGATTGAGTGCCTGGGACTGATCATTGATTTGACTGGAGATCAATTCGTAGGCAATCCGCTACCGCCCGTATTCGTCTCTTCTGATCACCAGTGGCATGCGCGCCACTGGCCTGAGGATCAAACAAGTTCACCCGTTAGCAAAATCCTTCGCGACAATGGGTCCCAATGCCATTCGGCATGGGGCACAGCCTATCGGCATTTGGCAATAGCTCTTAGCAAGGTCGCTGGTTGCTAAGCCCGCAGGCGGCCATTCCGTAGCGGCCATGTCGGCGAAGGCCTGTCAGCGGCCTTCCCTGACCGCAAAATATTCGACATGTGGATGGCGTGCGCGACGCAGGAAGAGATCGCGGCGACGGAAGAAACGATTAAAGTCGCCAAATTGGCCACTCTTTGGTCGCCGAGATCGGATAGCTATCCGATCAACAGCCCACTGCGCGGCGGCCCGCCGGGATAAGCCCCCACAAATCCTCTAAATTAATTCGTCCCGCCTACTGTGAACTTCGTAAACGATGATGCAGGGTTGTGTAAAAGACTGCTTTCTATCTATCGGCGCACCTCATCCATTTAGATGAGGCGTCGACCGCTTAGAGGGATTATCCTTTTTGAAACCAAAGCAAAACTTTGGGAGTTGGCTCTTCGCAATAGTTCATGCGAATTTTCTGGGGGGAGGTTTCCATGACAAAGAAATTTTGGGCATATCTTGCGGCAATCTTCGTAGCTTTAAGCGCTGCACATCCTGTCCGGGCCGAGGCCGATCTTAAACTTCCCCGCGAGAGTGTCACCCTCGTCGCTCCGCCTTTCGTACATCCCCATGAACAGGTGACCAAATCGGGTCCTAAAATTATCGAGTTTACGATGACGGTCGTAGAAAAACAGATCGTCATCGACGATTCCGGGACCACGATTTCGGGCCTTACCTTCAACGGTTCGATTCCCGGGCCGCTCATGGTTGTGCATGAGGGCGACTATGTCGAATTGACGCTCGTCAATCCCGCAACCAACACGATGATGCACACCATCGACTTCCATGCGGCAACGGGAGCTCTCGGGGGAGCCGCACTGATGATGGTTAATCCTGGAGAACAGGCCGTGCTGCGCTGGAAAGCAACGCGAGCCGGTGTGTTCGTCTATCATTGCGCGCCAGGGGGATCGATGACTCCGTTGCATGTCATATCGGGCATGAGCGGGGCAGCCATGGTCCTGCCGCGTGATGGCCTGAGAGACAAGACTGGCAGGCTCCTGCATTATGATCGTATCTATTACATTGGCGAAAACGACTTCTATGTTCCGCGCGACGCCAAAGGTAATTTCGAGAGCTTTACCGACGCAAGTCTCTTCTTTCCCAAGACGATCGAACTCATGCGCCAACTCGTTCCATCGCATGTCGTCTTTGAGGGAAAGGTCGGCGCGCTCACTGGCAAGAATGCTCTACAGGCGAAGGTCGGCGAAACCGTGCTCATTGTTCACTCCCAAGCGAACCGCGACAGCCGACCGCATCTCATCGGTGGCCATGGCGATTATGTGTGGGATACAGGCAGTTTCCATAACCCACCGGAAAAAGACCTCGAGACGTGGTTCATTCGTGGCGGAAGTGCGGGAGCAGCGCTCTACACCTTCCGTCAACCGGGCGTTTACGTGTACCTCAATCACATGCTCGTCGAAGCGGTGGAACTCGGCGCGTTGGCGCATTTCAAGGTCGAAGGCCAATGGAACGATGATTTGATGAAACAGGTGAGTGCGCCAGGGCCGATTCCTCTGGCTGGGGTCCCCCAGGCAAAATCGAATTGACTTGTCGGCTCGTGACCAACCCGAGTCGTTAGCCTGTTTTTGAGGGCATCGAGGATGATGCTCATGCAAAAGATAAAATTCGCCATGATGGTGGGAGTGTTGGCTGTCTCGTTCAGTGTTGCCCCGACGCCCCTACCGATGTCGTTTACCGCTCGATTGAATTCCGTTGAAGCGGTCGATGTTGCGCCGCGCGCCTTCGCTTATCGTATGGCTGGTGATTTCAGCCAGGCTGGTCGACCGGTCGATGCACCGCTCGTCGCGGTACCTCGGACGTCCAAGCTCCACGTAATGAAGCATCAGGTCACGGCGGCTGAGTATGACCGCTGCGTCGGCGAGGCCAGGTGCATGTCGCGTCCACCATTTGAAGGTTCTGATCCTAATCTGCCGGCTGTGCAAACGAGCTGGGAGGATGCGACTGCCTATGCGAGCTGGCTTTCCACGAAGACTGGCGAAACATGGCGTCTTCCCACGGACGAGGAATGGGTCTTTGCGGCGGGATCACGTTTCCATGACGATGCTTTATTGGTCGCCGCCTCTCGCGACCCCTCCGTGCGGTGGCTCGCCCGCTACGAAAAGGAGTCAGAGCAGGAGGCATTGGATCAGCGGCCGCGCCCTACCGGGGCCTTCGGCGCAAATGAATACGGATTGCTCGATTTATCGGGGAACGTCTGGGAATGGACCAACACCTGCTTTATTCGGCAATTACTCGACGCGGTGGGCAAACCTGCTGGCGCGTCAATCGCCAATTGTGGCGTGCGAGTCGTCGAAGGCGAACACCGCACCTATGTGACGGACTTCGTTCGAGACGCGAGAGGCGGTGGCTGCGCTGTAGGCAAGCCACCGAGCAACTTGGGGTTCCGTCTGGTTCGAGAGGACAACGGCGATACTACAATCGCTTCGACGTTTTTTACGCCAAGCGGAAAGTGAACTCGTACTAAATGCAGGCTGCACGCCTCTCGACACGCCTCGCGCCAATCTCCAATCTCTTGCGCGTACTCGACGCGTTCCTCATGTGTCAACGGCTCGTCTTCGCGCTCACGAGGCCAGCCACGAGCGCCAGGCGGCCAATCCTCCGCGAGCGACCAGACACCTTGCGTCCGGACAACGAAATCCACCTATTGCACCGCGTCAAGTTTCAAACGCGTCGAAGCGATTCGATCCAATTTGACACTTATCTCGACCATGGCCGCCGCCATAGAGCGGAGTTCTGCGGTAATCCCCTTTACCTCTTCGCCGACCGCGGTGCTCGGATCAGGATTTATCTTCTTGCGGCGAAATAGAAACGACATTATTTCAACTCCGATACAATTTCGAACGCGTCGATTTCCGCACGCAACGCCGCCAAAACCTTCCGCGAACTCGGAAGCTCCGGGTAGCCATCCGCCGCAAGCGCCGCAAGCGCATCCCGAACGTCGTCCAGCGCATGCAACACGTCTTTAATCAGATAGCGGCGCCGTGATCGCTCAAGAATTTGATTGTTTACCGCATCATGCGCCGCAGGCGAAAGAGATTGCATCCAGCCAAAAGCTGTAAGGCCTCGGAGCTGCGGTGTCACAACGTCAAGAGCAGCAGTCAGCTCCGCGCGGAGGGTTGGGTTTGGATCAATTGCCATTGCCATTCGTTCAGCCCACATTCCGACATCTCAATCAAAAAACCCGCCGCCGGCCCAAAGGAGATAAGGCCTGACGGCGGGGCGCCGGATTCGCCATGAACGCCACCGGCGGGGCATTCCCTCGCTGACCAAAGACGAGGGAATTCGAAATCATACCGGCAACGGTGCGTCGGCATCGCGCTTCAACGCATCTATAACGTTGCGCAATTCCGTTTCCGCCGGATGGCCCGTAAAACACGACAGTGAGCCCTCGCCGCCCGGCAGGATGTTATTCCTAAGATGAGCATTGACCACAGCGCGATCCGCGTCCCCAATCATTCCTTTGAACAGCAAATACCGCAGAGCCACACGCCGCCGAATGATCTCGGCTTCAAGATCGGCTAAGCCGTCCATCAGCTTCGATGCGATGTCGGTGTTTTTTACGACACACTGGGCCGCCGCTTGCGTGGCGTACTCGGCCCATTCGAGCGCCTGTCGTCGTGCAGGGATTTCAGCCTCGCATTTCTCCTCGGCCTCGCGCCAGCCCTCGATTTCGCGCTCAAGCTCGGCCTCGCGCATCCGAGCGTCCCTGGCAGGCTTCCCGAAGTCAATGTCCGACCCAGCCAACACCGCGGCAACCGGATCAGCCGGCGCCTCGGCGGCCGCCTTGCGAAGCGCATCGAGCTTGTTCCGCAAGTCCCAACGGCGTTCGCACGCGACCACAATGGCCTTTTCCGCGTCGGTCAACACCTGCCTCGCATCCGCTTCACGGCGAATGGCGTCGGCAAGTTCAGCCCTGTTGTCATCGCGCGGTGGCGATGGCGGCGATGCTGCCAGTTTCAAATTCGCAGCCATGTTAGAGCACCCTTATCCGTGACAACCCCGGACATATTGCATCCAAAGATAGCCTTGCAGCCTCGCTCATGTCGGTGGACCGATGCCGCCCATCCTGTGCATGCGTCAAAGGGACCATGCCACTGCCGGTCTTGGGCTTGTGCGAATTCCGATTTATTCCGGCCACCTTTTCCGACGCGAAGCCGGCCGCCGTTACGATTTGATGTCGGCCACCATTCCGGAATGAAACCGGCCACCATTCCGATTTGAAGCCGGCCATATCGGCAGGCTCAAGAACCCAGTCCCCGCGGGTCAGCAACTCGGGCATTCGACTGCTCCTCATTTGACAACGAGGAGGGGCGGAATGCCGGCGAAGAGAGAGCTGACCATGCGACAGATACGACAGATGCTTCGGCTGCATCATGACGGGGTGAGCGCCCGCGAGATCGGGCGCACGCTTGGGCTGGCGCGCAGTACGATCCAGGATAATCTCAAACGGGCGGAAAAGGCCGGGATCGGCTGGCCGCTCGCGCCGGAGCTCACCGACGGCATTCTCGAAGACCGGCTCTTCGCCAAGGCCGGTTTCAAGCCTGGCCAACGGCGGCGCACCGAGCCGGACTGGGTGGCGTTGGCGCGCGAACTCAAGCGCCCCGGCGTCAATCTGATGATCTTGTGGGAGGAATATCGGGACGCTCATCCGGAAGGCTATGGCTACAGCCGGTTCTGCGATCTTTTCCGGGAGTTCGAGCGGCGGCTGACACCGGTGATGCGCCAGCATCATGCCGCGGGCGACAAGGTCTTCGTCGATTATTCGGGCAAACGGGTCCCGATCGCCGACCCGGCGACCGGCGAGGTCCGCATGGCGGAAATCTTCGTCGGCGTACTCGGCGCATCGAGGATGTCGATTATCGCGCCACACGCGGTCTCGATCGCGCGCTGTTCCTCAAGCTCTCCGCCTGCGACCTCTCCGTCCTCTACCAGCGTGTTCCACGCCTCTTTGGTGCTCTCGCCCTGGCGCGTGGTGACGGGCGATATGGAAAGCTGCTCAAAAGCCTCAGCCGGATCAAACTGCTCATCCTTGACGATTGGGGGCCGGAAACCCTCACTGCGGAGCAAGCCCGCGACCTGCTCGAAATCGTCGAGGATCGCTTCGATAACGCGTCGATACTCGTCACCAGCCAGGTGCCGGTCGATCGCTGGCACGACATGATCGGCAATCCAACACTCGCCGATGCCATCCTCGACCGGCTCGTCCACAACGCTTACCGGGTCGAACTTGCCGGCGAGAGCCTGCGTAAAACCCGAGCTCCAGAACACGCCGCTTGACCTGCCAGCCAAAGAAAAACATCATCCATTTTGACCCTCGGGGAGCTTGCTCAAGGTGGCCGACATCAAATCGGAATCCCGGCCGACTTCAGATCGGAACAGGTGGCCGACTTCATATTGGAATGCATGGCCGACATCGTCGGAATCCGCAGGCTTGCCGGGAAAGTCCGGCGGCTCGTCGCCGGAAACATAAGAACCTTCAATATAATCACCCTTCGGGTCACTCATGGCTTTGAGGATTTCGTTAAATTTTGCCCATTGTTCGTAGTCCAAATCCGCCCCCTTCGCCCAATCAATCAAAACCTTAAAATACTCAGGACTAAGGATTTCATTCTGGCCGGACTCTTCTGGCGCATCATATGCGAGCCGGCCGGTAAGCCTGCGGGCCATGCGCCGGCCATATTCTTTCGACCCTCCACCGGCGCGAAGAGAAGCTCGAAATTGACTTGCAGCAGCACCGACGGAAAAAAGCCCGCCATGCGCATCATCCGGAGGCGTATTTTCTCGGGATCGATCTCTCGCAACGACCGCTCGAGGATGGCATCCATCGTATCACGCGGCTTAGCCCCACCGGCGAGTGGTAGCCCACGCGAGTCAGTCTGAAAAAAGTTGGTCGCTTGCGGCGAAGTCCTTCAATCAAAGGCATGAAAATACGCGTCCAATGAATTCCGAGCTAGGTTTCCATCCAGCCTGGGTTCTGCATCTCCCAGTTTTGCCGCGCGGGCCGCGATAGTTTTCGCCTCTTTGCTTACTTTGATCCGGGGTTTCCAATCGTTCGATGGGGTTGCTTCCATGCGTTTTCCGAATGGCGTTGTACCTAGCTGGAAAAGGCCGGACGCTTCCTTGCAGATTTGATTAGGCCGTTTAGTTAGAACGGCTTGCAAAACACTGAAAAATAGGCTGAAAATTCCAGAACATCAAACTCCTCCGTGTCTTCTAGTGCTGGGAACCGTGGGGGTTTCCAATCGTTCGCGCCGCCGTTCGGAAACGTTCTAACCGGTTCACCGCAGGCAAATCGCTCCGCCCGCATAGGGACCTCACACCCGGACGAGTTTTTGGGTAGAGTGAAAAAATACGGCTGATTCAGCGTCCGCCGCCGATTCCTGCAGCGCAGCCCTACACTCTCCGAGGCCTCCCATGTTTGCGAAAATCCTCTTTGCATGGCTCTGGCTGGTCCCCGCTGCGGCAGTTGCCCAAGAGCACGCAAAGCCAAACATCGTAGAAGAGAAGGACGGGAACGTTACAAATTACAGGGTTGAGGGAAGTCTGGCCGCGACAAATCCGGTGGGCTGCATTCCCCTGGCGGACGCGAAAAACAACCTCACCCCGGCCGATTTATACAAGGGCATTTCGGAATGCATCGATCAGAATAAATTCGAAATGGCGGTCGAATTATTTGCTCTCGCCGGCATATATGCGCGTTTCGATGCAGAGAGGGTCACGGACGAGACGGCCGGCCAAGCCGGAGAAGTCTTGATCAGCAACACATTCGCGAACGTGCCAGAGAAAAAAAAGTCGCAATTTTCCGCGATGTTCCAGCGCATCTCAAAGAGCCCGAAATTGCTGGAGCCGATCTGCGTCAAGATTCGTCAGATCGGCGCCCCCGACTATGAGCCGAAATATATGATCCTGCATGGCATGAAGGCGTTCCTGGGCGACCCTTATGAGGGCGCGTTATCGGATAAATTTGACGCGGCGGCGACATGGCAACGTCTCCAATCGGACTATTTGCATTGTCCCAAATAAGTGAAACCCAATCGATGAGGCCGAAGATGAATCGCATGCTTTCACGCGGCATTGGCGCCGCGATGGCCTTGTCCGTTTTTGCGCCGGCGTTTGCCCAGAGCCAGATGGAGTTGAACGAGGAGGCCGCAAAAGATTTTGCGGCGACCGACAAAAAGCTGAACGAGATTTACCAAAGTCTGATGGCCAAGATCTCGACGTCAGGACAGGCCCATCTCCGGGACGCAGAGAAGGCTTGGATCGATTACCGCGATCGGGAATGCGCCTTTGAAACCCTTGGAACCGTCGATGGCTCCGTGCACCCACTGGTCCTCTTGAATTGCAAGAGCCGCCTCACCAGCCAACGCATCACGGATCTCGAAGCGCAATTGAACTGCGAAGAAGGAGACCTCTCCTGCGGCGGCCAATAAGTCGCGGAGCACGGCGGTTGCATCGCCGAAAGGCGCGCGGGAAGGGCCGGGCCAACAGGCTGGCTGCCTGGTGTATCTTTTGCGGCTTTTGAGGCAGGCCCGCGAACAAAGCCGTTTCATCGCAAGGCGTTGACGATTTAAATCAAAATCACAGTTATCTAAAGAGCAACAGCGCCACTTGTGGCCGCGATGACACACGAGTCCAAATAGTAATCTGCGGGCCTACCCATACTGCAACTCGTCTTGACCTTGTTAAGTCTTTCGGATGGCATTGCCTTCGCTGGAGCCATTGCCGGGCAACGAAGTGCCCGCGATCGAGCAATGGAATTTTTCCGGCGTTCTCAAGGAGCGGTGAATTGGGCTGGTCGATCGTGCGAGCTGCAGTTCAAGCCTGGGCGATCGTGCTCCTCGGGATCGCCGGATTTTCGGGCACGTCGGTCTGCGCCCAAACGCCGCCGGAGCCCTATGGCGGAGATCTCCTTTTCCAGACCATGCTGAGCAAACCGTCCAATCTGGACGTGACGCTGCAATATGCGGTGACCAGCAAGGATGCAGGGGATATCGAAGCCGCAATCGGCACGCTCGAGCGGCTGCTGTTTTTCAACCGCAATTTGTCTCGGGTGCGGTTTGAGCTAGGGACACTCTACTTTCGCCTCGGCTCCTACGAGATGGCGCGCGGATATTTCGAATCCGCCCAAGCTTCTCCCGACGCCACCGCGGATCTGACTCAGCGCGCCCAGGAATTCCTCGACAAGATCGATAAAAAGCAGCAGCCGGACCAATGGAGCGGAAGTGCTCAGACGGGGCTCCGTTTTCAGTCGAACGCCAGCCTTGGCTCGAATCAACAAGCCTTGCTCGGCGCGACGCGGCCCCTCAATAGCCAGTTTGCGCCTCAGTCCGACGTGAACTGGTTCGGGATTGTCGCGCTGAATTATGTCCACGACTTCGGCAATCAGCAGGGAGATGTGTTCGAGGCCAGTATCCTTGGCTATGATGCGCAGCAATTTAAGGTCTCTGCGGTCGACGCCGGGTTCGTCGAGATTCGCGCCGGTCCTCGCTTCGGCGTCTTCCAGGAAATTTTGAACGGCGCCTCGATCAAGCCCTACATCATTGCAACGGGGGTGGCACTTGGAGGCGAGCCTTATCTCGGAAGCATCGGCGGGGGCGTTACGATGCATTTCGATTTGGCCAGTGTCGCGCTCGATCCTTACATTGAGTTCCGCCGCATGGGGTATCGTAACTCCAGCCTCTACCCGCTGGCGTCAGGGCTGAATGGGACACTTTCGACCTATGCTCTGCAAGGCGGAGGACAGATATTTTCGGGAGTGCGCTGGTTAGCCAAACTCGCCTACAACCATAGCGATGATGCCTTTCCCTGGTACAGCTACGACCGATATGGCTTTGACATTTTATTTCCCAGCACGGTTCCGTCGCCTTGGGGAGGCCGGAGCTGGATCGTGACACCTTCCTTTGGTTTTGCGAATTGGCAATACCGACAGCCAGACCCGACGTTTTCTCCCTTCACAAGAGAACACGATTTGGAATGGAGACTGGGCCTGGGATTGGATGTTCCGATCTATGACCGGTTTGGGCTTGGCGTGCAGGTGCAATACCGTACATTCAACTCGAATATTCCCGGGAATACGTTTGAAGATCTCTCGGTCACGCTGGGTCCCACGGTGAGTTTTTGAGAAAACAACATGGCGTTCAAGAATAACCCGCTGGTCGCATGGACTTATGCAGTGCTGATGGCCGGCACCGCGTTTGCGGGTTTGCCGGCCGTCGCCCAGGAAGTTGGCGCCGCCGCCGCGGTCAATCCGCTTTCCCAAAGCACGCCGCCGGGCCGGGAAACGCGTGTGTTGCGAATTGGGGCGCCGATCGTGCATGACGAACGCGTCCAAACAACAGCGAGCGGGACCGCTCAGCTTCTGTTCATCGACAAGACCACCCTCAATGTCGGCCCAAACAGCAATCTCGTGATCGACAAATTTGTTTACGATCCCGCCGCTGGCACGGGCCAAATGGCGACTTCGCTGACCGAAGGGGTCCTTCGCTTTGTCGGCGGACGGCTGAGCCACCAAGGCGCCGCCACGGTCAGTACCCCGGTTGCGACGATTGGAATTCGCGGAGGCACGGCGACGATCGCGCATGGACAGGAGGGTACACGGGTCATCAATCATTTCGGCGCGATCACGATCACCAATGCCTGCGGCTCTGTCACCATTCGGCGCACGGGCTTTGCTGTTTCTCTCGCCAACCAGAACACATGCCCGACCGATCCGCAGCGCGCGTCCCAGGCTGAGGTCAATCACTATCTCGCGCTTCTGACGAGCCAACCAGGACAGAACGGCGGAGCGACGTCGATTCCAACCGACGCCCTGGTCGGCCAATTCGGGATCGGCCAATTGTCCGGATATTTTGGGCCGGATAGCAGATCGATCCAGCAGCAGACCACCAATGTCGAAACCTTCGTCTTCGATACAATTCTGCAAGCGACGCAAAAGGCGGCTGTGAGGCAAGTCAATCCCTTCCCGCGCCCGTCGCCAGAACCACCACCCCCACCTCCGCCTCCGCCTCCGCCTCCGCCGCCCCCGCCGCCCCCGCCACCCCCTCCGCCGTCGACGGGGCAATGAAGCACCGGCTGACGTAACGGGGTGGCGATCAAGGTTTCGACGGCTGACGCAATGATGAAAACGGCTGAGCTTGGGATGCATCCCTGCGCGACGACCGCCTGGCCCCCATTGTGATGTAGGGTTAGAGGCACATGTGAAATTCATGCTCGTGCGCAATTTCTTGCTATGCTGCTTTTCCTGAGTTCGAAGACAGGCAGTAAGTCTTGCGACGCCAAAAAACGCGCATCAGCCGATTGTTCGTCCCGCTTGTCTGCGGATTTCTGCTGCTCGCGGTCATGGTGCGCGGGGCCGATCCGTTCTTCGTCCAGGCGCTGCGCCTGATTGCCTTTGACGCCTATCAGCGATTGGCGCCTCAATCCTACGATCCAGAGCTTCCGGTCCGTATCGTCGACATCGATCCAGAATCTATTGCGCGATTCGGACAGTGGCCATGGCCGCGAACGACCATGCGCGACCTCGTCGTCCGGCTCAACGAACGCAACGCTGCGGCCATTGCGTTCGATATCGTTTTCGCGGAGCCGGATCGCACGTCTCTCGAAGAAGTTGTAAAACATCTGCCGCCCGATCTGGCCGGCGAACTGCGCAGCAAAGCCGGGCCTTCGACGAATGATGAATTGTTCGCGGAAGCCCTCAAGGTGGCGCCGAGCGTGCTGCAAATCATATTGACGAACCGACCGGAGTCAGAGCCGTTCACCCCAAAGGCCGGCTTCGTGTTCGCCGGCGACGACCCCAAAGTCTTTCTGCGAGCCTACTTCGGAGTCGACGGCAATCTGCCCTTGCTGAGCAGCGCTGCAAAGGGTCTCGGCGCAACGAATCTGTTTCCTGCCCGCGACGGGGTGGTCCGCCGCGTGCCGTTGTTTTTCCGGCTTGGCGACCAAATCGTTCCTTCGCTCGCGGCGGAGGCTTTAAGGGTGGCTCAGGATGCTTCGACCTATGTGCTCAAATCGTCGAATGCCAGCGGCGAGACCGCGTTTGGGCAAAACACCGGTCTCAATCATGTACGCATCGGCAATCTCGATGTCGCCACAGACGAAGAGGGCGCCCTGGCTCTCAAATTTCGTCAGAGCAATCCCTCTGCCTTCATTCCGGCTTGGAAACTCATCGCCGGGGACGTCGAGGAAAAAGAGATCACGGGCAAGATCATTCTTATTGGCACCAGCACGCCCGGTTTGCTGGACCTTCGGGCAACGCCTCTTGATGCCGCCTTGCCCGGTGTCGAGATCCAGGCGCAAGTCCTTGAACATATCCTCGCGGGCCGAACGCTCACACGCCCCGACTATGCCGTGGCGGCCGAGCAATTGCTGATCGTCGTCTTGGGCTTGTTGATGGCGCTTGCCATGTCCCGTCTTTCCCCGGCGTTCGCGGCAAGCCTTGGCGCCATCTTGCCCCTCGCGGTTCTTGTCACAGGATGGATTTCTTACCGCTATTGGAATCTTTTGTTCGACCCCCTTTATCCCTCGCTCGCCTTGCTGATGCTCACCGCCGGCATGACGTTTTCCGTCTACCGTGAGGTGGAGAGGCAACGCCGTGAAATCCGCACTGCGTTCAGCCGCTATCTCGCACCGGCGGTTGTTGAGGAGATTATTGCCGATCCGGCAAAACTTGAACTCGGTGGCGAGGTTCGCGAACTCACACTGATGTTTTGCGACGTACGGGATTTCACGTCGATTTCAGAAGGACTTACCGCTAGTGAACTCACCATGTTTGTCCAGGAGCTTTTGACTCCGCTCAGCAATATCATTTTGAGAGAGCGCGGAACCATCGACAAATATATGGGCGATGGCATCATGGCCTTCTGGAACGCGCCGCTCGACGTGAGCGACCATCCCCAGCGGGCCTGTCGCGCCGCGATCGAAATCGTCGGCAAAATCGCCGACCTCAATCGACAATGGAAGGAGCGGGCGATGGCGGTCGGCCGGACCTTCGACGAAATCAGGATCGGGATCGGCATCAACACCGGCAATTGTTGCGTCGGCAATCTCGGCAGTGAGCAGCGCTTCGACTATTCGGCGATCGGCGATGAGGTCAATGTCACATCGAGGCTCGAAGGGCTGGCCAAGCTCTACGGTCTGTCGGTGGTGGCGGGCGAGGCGACGGTCAATCGGTGCCCTTCGCTCGGCATCCTCGAACTCGATCTGATCCAAGTGAAGGGCCGGGCGAGACCCACGCGGGTTTTTGCACTTCTTGACGTTTTGGGCTGCGGCGAGCCGGACCTAATGCGGTTGCGGCCGCTTCACGAAAAGTTCCTGCACGCCTACCGGGCGCAAAACTGGGACGAATGCGAAACTCTCGTCGCGCAATGTCGAAAGGCCGGCGTCACGGCCCTCGATTCTTATTATGCGTTGTTTGCCGCGCGCATCCAGAACCTGCGCGATGTGGCGCTCAACCACGATTGGGATGGTGCCTACGCAATGACCGAGAAGTGACGCTCATTTTGTCCGGTTCGCTTAAATCCGGGCCCTCGCGACACTCTTCACGACTTGAGTTGGGACATGACGCTGGCCATATCTCCCTTCACAATGATTTCGTGGCTCTCGGTGAACACGATTATTACATTGCCATTGCCGGTATCGCGCAATAAGCGAATGAACAAAGGATTTACGGCGACCTTTGTGCCGGTCGGCAAGGTAAAGAGGCATAGTTCTAATTGCACGGTCCGTCCTCCCTTTTGCCAAACGCTTATCATAAAAAAACATTTCGGACTCAGCTAACTCCTGGGGGCAGAGTGCTGACGAGGGAGGCTTTTCTCACAGCGCGGCGGAGAGGCTAAATCGAGACTGACGCTTGTGTCTGTTCCTCAGCCACGAGCCCAGCTACGCCACGACGTTTTTGAACCTATTGAGGTTGGCTTGCCGGTTGTCCATATATCGGCTGCTCGTTGTCGTGGGTTGTTTGGCGGGCGATGCTTCAACAAGAAAAACGATTGGATAAATCCAATGGGCTATAAAATATCAGCCGAGCCGCCAACGAAACGACCAGGGTCCGGAGTCCCTGTGAGCCGGATGATCGTTACCCTTGGTGTGCTGGGCCTCCTCGGTCTGGTTGTCTTGGGCGCAAGGCAGCTCATGGGCACGGTCAATATCGTGAGTGTCCCGCTCGTCGGCGAATGGCAGGCGCGACACAAGCCTTGGCGCCTCGACTTTCGTCCCGACAAAACGATCGTAAGCTCAGCAATTCCGTCCGCGAGCCCAGCTGAATCGGGTGGTGTCGAGGCGAAGGGAACATATTCGGTGGATTATAGCGCCACGCTCTGGGTTAAGCTGAGCAATGGCAAAATTTACACGGCCGCTTTATCGGAAGCCGCTCCAAACCGGTTCGATCTGATTGAATCCGGAACCGATGGCGTAACCGCGTTCGAACGAGTGCTGCCTTCGAAGTAAACCCGCCGGATCATTGAGGAAAAACCACATTCAGGCTTGCTGTTTGACCGACCCGCTTTGGCTAGATTTTCGCGTGATATATTGAATTCTAACCACGATTTCGGGGGCGAAATGTGATCGATCCCAAGGTCGGCCTTTTTCCTTAAAAAGCGTTCTATCCCCGTCAGCGCGCTACGTGATGGGATTCAAGCTTGATATCCACCACCAATATGGCTAAACCAGCCGATCATCTAGGTCGACGAACACATTGGGTTGTCCGCCGTTTGACGCGCATGACAGCGCGACCGTCACATTTGGAGAGTCATATGCCAAACGGCACCGTGAAATGGTTCAATGCAACAAAGGGATTTGGTTTTATTCAGCCGGATAGCGGCGGAGCCGATATTTTCGTTCATATCAGCGCCGTTGAGCGCGCCGGTCTGAGCAATCTGAATGAAGGGCAGAAGGTGTCGTTCGACGAAGAGCGCGACCCCAAAAAGGGAAAGACCTCTGCCGTCAACATCAAGGCCCTTTAAATAATCTGGGAGGGACTTCGTCGGTTTGGAAGGACCCTCCCTTAACACATGACACTGCATGTTTATCGCCACCGGCGGCATGCCTGTAGAACTGCGGCCATGACGATGTCGCGGGGTAAAACCGAGCGTGAGATCACGCTTGATGCCGGGGGAGAAACTCCATGAGATTCTCTTGCCTGCACAGAAGGCCGCTCGGCCTCTTGCTGTCTTCAATTCTTCTTCTCATCGCACCGATGCCATTTTCACGTGCCGCGGACTCCGCCGCCGTGGCGACGGGCATGGCCGTGAGCGTCGTGAAAGCCAAAAGCGCTTGCTTTGTCGATAATCTGCAATTGAACGGAACCATCATCCCACGGGAAGAGATTTTGGTCCGGCCTAATGTCGAGGGGTTGCAGTTAGCCAGCATCCTTGTTGACGACGGAGCCACGGTGAGCGTGGGTCAGGCGCTTGCCCAACTGACGCGGCCCGGGTGGATGCCTGGTACGCCAACCAAGGCAACCATAACCGCGCCGGCGAAAGGCATTCTGATCCGAAGGAACCTGGCCCTTGGAATGCCGGCTTCCTCACGTGGCGCCCCGATGTTCAGCATCATTCGCGATGGCGAACTTGAATTCGAAGCTGAAATTCCCCAAATTGCCCTCGCCAAGGTGAAGACCGGCCAGGCGGCACGGATAGAAACGTTAAGTGGCGAGGTATTTTCCGGGATCGTGCGAAGCATTCTTCCCGAAATCGATCCATTGACTCAGCTCGGCCACGCTCGCTTCGAGGTGCGTGGCGCGCAGGGCATCGTGCCCGGGGCATTCGCGACGGCCTCGATCGACCTGGAAAAAAGTTGTGGGACGGCGGTTCCGCTGGCGTCGATCCTCTACGGACCGGAAGGCTCGGTGGTGCAGGTCGTGCGGAATGATAAGGTCGAGACCAGAAAGGTGAAGGTCGGCCTTCTGGACGGCAAGGATGCTGAAATCCGTGCTGGCCTAAACGCCGGAGACACCGTTGTGGCGCGCGCCGGATCTTTCTTGCGCGAGGGCGAGGTCGTCAGACCAGCGCCTTAGGTTTTGGTTCCCGCTTTTCCGCGGATGATGCGAGGCTGGCTGAATGACGCCAAGGGCTCGACGCGCTTTCCTGCGCTCCAGGCAAGGGGAGCAACATGCGCGTGTGACCAATGTCGAACTATTTTTCGATTTGGTTTTCGTCTTCGCGGTCACGCAGCTGTCCCATTCCTTATTGACGACCCTTACGGTCCAAGGCGCGATCCAGACATTGCTTTTGTTCTTGGCGGTCTGGTGGGCGTGGATTTACACCGCCTGGGTCACCAATTGGCTCGACCCGGACAGGACACCGGTTCGGCTCCTCTTGTTTGCAATGATGCTGGCCGGGTTGATGCTTTCGGCGTCGATCCCAGAGGCATTCGGCACCAAGGGCGTCTTCTTCGCCACGGCTTATGTGTCCATGCAGGTCGGGCGTTCGGTCTTCATGCTGTGGGCGCTTGGCGATTCCAATCCGGGCAATACGCGCAATTTCCAGCGGATCACCTCATGGTTGGTGCTTTCCGGCGCGATCTGGATTATCGGCGCCAGCGTTGATGATGGCGCGAGGCTCACCCTTTGGGCTTTGGCCTTGAGCCTCGAATATGTCTCGCCCTCGCTGGGGTTTTGGACGCCGTGGCTCGGTCGTTCGACAAGCGGCGACTGGGATGTGGAGGGCGGACATATGGCGGAGAGATGTTCGCTGTTCATCATCATCGCGCTTGGCGAATCCGTTTTGGTCGCTGGAGCGGCGTTCGCGGGTTTGGCATGGACGCCCGAAACGGTTGGCGCGTTTTTGGCTGCATTGGTCGGCAGTATCGCCATGTGGTGGCTTTACTTCGACACCGGCGCGCAGCGAGGCAGCGAAGTGATCGCCGGCTCTGAAAACCCAGGGCGGTTGGCCCGACTGGTCTACACTTACATCCATTTATTGATCGTTGCCGGGATTATCGTTGCGGCGGTTGCCGACGATCTCGTGCTCATCCACCCCAGCGGAATTTCAGAACCGGGAGTCATCGCCGCCATTCTCGGCGGGCCGGCAATTTATCTTCTCGGAAATCTGTTTTTCAAACGGGCCATTTGCGGTCGTCCGCCGCTTTCGCACATCGCCGGGCTCTTGATGCTTGTCCCTCTTGTTCCGGTGGCGTCGACGCTTGCGCCCTTGGCCCTTGGCGCGCTAACAACACTGGTTCTCGTCATTGTTGCCGCCTGGGAATGGATTTCGCTGCGCCGCAAGCCGAAATCTGGCGCATCGGAAATTTTGTCTTGCTAATCGCCTGCGCACTTTTGGGAGGACCTGTTCGGTGAGCGTGCAGACATTCGAGGTCAGCGAGGATGAAGAAGGGATGCGGCTGGACCGATGGTTCAAGCGGCGCATGCCCATGCTATCCTTGTCGCATCTGAACAAGATCGTCCGCACAGGCGAGGTGCGTGTCGATGGTGCGCGGGTCAAGACGGCGACTCGCCTCGCAAAGGGCCAGAGCGTCCGCGTGCCGCCCTTGAAGCTTGAGGCGGCGGTTGCGCCGCCGCGCCCGGAAATTTCGCCAGCCGATCAAGGCGCTTTGCGCGACATGATCCTGTATGAAGACCGTGATCTGATGGTCCTCAACAAGCCTTTTGGGCTTGCCGTGCAGGGCGGATCGGGAACAACACGGCACATCGACGGGATGCTCGCTTCCATGCCGAATGAACGGGGCGACCGGCCGATGCTGGTGCATCGTCTCGATCGGGATACCTCGGGCGTATTGCTTGTCGCCAAAACAAGGGCTGTCGCCGCCGATCTCGGGGAAATATTCCGCTCGCGTCAGGCTAGAAAAATTTATTGGGCCCTCGTCGAAGGTGTTCCAAAGCCAGCGCAAGGCCGCATCTCCCTCTATTTGGCAAAGGGCCCGGGAATGGAGGATGCGCGGCCGGCCCGGCACAATCCACAAGCGCGCGGGCAATTGGAAAAAATGCGGGTCGCCCAACATGGCGACGAAGACGCCCGCCATTCCGTGACCTATTACGCGATTGTCGACAAAGTGGCGTCTCGCTTGGCTTGGCTTTCGCTCAAACCCATCACCGGGCGCACCCATCAATTGCGTGCCCATGCAGAGGCCATCGGCCATCCCATCATCGGCGATCCGAAGTACGGCACAAAGCCGGTAAAAGATCCGCGCCGCAGCGATCCGTTGCGCTCGATTCCTGACGCGGTCGAACGCAAGCTGCATCTCTTGGCGCGCCGTCTGATCCTGCCACATCCCCGAGGCGGGACGCTCGATGTCACCGCGCCCTTGCCGCCGCATATGCAGAGTTCGTTCGACTTGTTCGGTTTTGACGTGAAGGGCTATGACCCGATTGAGGACGCACCCGAGTAAGCTCAACAGACCTCAATATTTGGCGACCACCGGCGCTGGCACATCGCCGAACCTGTAGGAAGCCTGAACAAATGCGCCATAACGCGATGACGTGAATCTCTCCGGCGAAGGAGGGTTACCCGGGAAATTGGTGGAGCCGTGCTGCGCAAAGAACTGCCAATAGCGGCCGCCGATCCCGACATCGACCCGTTCCGTGAGCGCATAAGACAAAATGGATTCAAACTGGTAGCCGTTGAAGCCATGGCCTCTTTCGTTCAGCGGGTTGATATTCGCCCGAAGCCAGTGATTGTCCTTTCCATTGAAGGACATGTAAGGCAGCCACACGGCTTCGGCCTGCCACTTCAGCCGGTCGGTAAGAAAAATATCGCCGCCGATCCCGACACGCGCGGCTTGCCAATGCTCGGTCTCGCTCAGTGTCAAGGCATTTGCAGGCGCATTTCCTGGAGGCGCGCAAACGACGCCGCCGGAAATCTGGTTCCAGCCAAAGGCGTTCATGCGTTGCGCATAATAATGGTAGCCGAGAAAGCCTCCAAGCTTCCAGCCATCGCCGCGCAAGAAGGAATAGCCAACATCGGCGCTCGCATAGAAATCGCGCCCGTTTTTCGTTGAGCTGATCGTATTGAGTAGGGAACCTCTGCCGGCGGAAAATCCTCGTCGTTCATGTGGCTGCCGAATAGGTCGATACCACCGACGTAGCCCTTGGCGGAGACGCCGGAAATGTGATCGGCGCGCGCGAAGCTCTCCAGCGAAATGCCGGTCTGACTGACCCAGGTCAAGCGAGAATTAAGTTGAGCTTGGTTGAATGGGTCGAACAGATTTTTGTGGAAGCGCCCGTTTGAGAAGCCGACCCGGCCGCCGAATTCTCCGGTGAGGTCGCTCACGAATGCGGGAGCAGGGGCCGATAAATCCGCGCCTTCGCCGGCGAACCGGTAATTCAAACCGAATTTTGCGAGATGTTGATCGCGGTTGATCAGAAAACTGCTGAAGCCGGGGAAAAAGGGGAATCGCGAAGCTGACCGTTCGTGTGCCGAAATTATAATAGTCATATTCGGCCTTCGCCGACCAATTTCCGCCGAGTGCGTATTCAAGTCCCGCGCCGAGCGTCCAGCCGTAGCGGCCGGCGCTTTGCTGCGCGGGTGTCAACGGTGCGAAGACCGGATTGATCACATCATATTGCTCGTTGGCGAAAGCCCCGCCGGCCTTGGCGTAAAATAATGCTCGTCCGGCCGCGTAACCGATTCGGCCGGTGATGCTCGCCATCACATTGGTGCTGGCATGACAAGGATCGTGGGTGCCACCAAATCCCACCGTCGCGCCGCAAGACGTATTTCCGTCGAGCTTGCCGCCGGACACGTCGCCTTCAAGACCCAGCACCAGGGCGCCTAATTGACGATTATATCCAAGTTGCAGACCGCCAAAGAGTCCTTCCTGCGGGCCTTGGCCCGAGACATCCGACGGCGGCCGCGTGAAATAGCCGGTGGGATTGCTCCAGCTCGCCCAACCCTCCGCGATACCACCGTGGACGCCGGCATAGAATCCGTCCCAGTTCACGCCGACAGCGACAAAAACGGGAGTTGCCGGTAGGTCGGCGGCCTTGCTCATTTGGGGGAAAAAGACAACCGCCATCGTTGAAAGCGAGCTAAGTAATGCTCTTGAAATGCATTTTGCGAACATGTCCGGGGTCTCCGAAAATGCTTAAATTGATAAATAATGAATTCATATATTGATCGCAAAAAGGCAAGTTTTATGCGCTCTTAGGCGGCTCAATTGCTGCCTGTATGGCAAAAGAGCCACAGGCCGCGCGGCAAGGATTCATTTTTCCTTGGGGGCGTCGTAGCAGGCGTTGGGCAGGCTCGGCACATTGAATCGGATCGGTTCACCGCATTTGTCGCAACCGGCAAGGAACAAAGACCCGAAGAGAAGACCTGCCAAGACAAGCGCAATCCGTCGCATATGTCGTCTCCCCAATTTGGGCCGCTCTCAGTATCATCCGCGAAGCTGGCTATCTCGCGATAAAGGCCATGTGCAAACAAAGACTTTACGGCATCATAAAAGCTCAGCGAACAGAAGCTCTAGCATGCCGGTCGGCTCCTTACCATGGAGGCCGCACCTAAGCGGTGACCCCCGCGATTTTGATCGCGAGATGCTCCGGTCCCCGCAGGGACGCACCCCGGCGATAGGGTGGCGGATCGACCACGAGGCGCGGGTCGATCAGTCTCTTGGCGAGGGCGACAAGCGCTGCTTCGGCTTCGATCCTGGCTAGAGGGGCGCCGATGCAATAATGAACGCTGCCGCCAAAGCCAAAATGCTGGTTGTCGACCCGATCGGGATCAAAGCGGTCTGGGTTCGCAAAGCGATTCGGATCTCGGCTGCCCGAGGCAAACAAAAGGACCAGGGGCGCACCTTCTGGAATCATCGTTCCGGCAATGTCGATGGCGCCAAGCGTCTTGCGGGTGCGGAAATGGACCGGCGGCTCGTAGCGGAGCAGCTCTTCGACGAGGCGCGGCGCAAGGCCCGGATCCTGGCGTAATCGCTCCAAATAGGGGCGATGGCGCAAGAGCGTGAGCATCCCGTTGGTGATCAGATTGACAGTGGTCTCATGGCCGGCCACCAGCAGAAGGACAGCCGTGGCGATGAGATCATATTTGCCCATTCGACCGAGCTTTTTGTCCCTATACGTTGCCAGGCCGGACAAAAGATCGTCGGTTGGGCGTTTGCGTTTCGCCCTGATGAGAGCGCCGAGATAGTCTGTGATCGCGTCGTAATCGGCGATGACTTTGAGGAGGTCCTCCTCGCTGGTCAATTGATCTGGATCGAGGACCCCGGCCAGTGTCGAGGCCCAGCCCTGAAACTTCTGCTCGTCCTCGCGCGGCACACCCAAAAGTTCGCAGATGACAGTGACCGGGAGCGGATAGGAAAAATCGCCGACGAGGTCGATTTCATCTCGCCCTTGCGTCTTGCCAATCAAGTCTTCGACGATCGCGCTGATTTGGCCATGCATGGAGTGAACGCGTGCCGGGCCGAATTGACCGACGATGAGCCGGCGCAGGAAATCATGATCAGGAGGATCGCGAAAAATCAACGGCCGGTGATTTTCAATGATCCAGTCCTTAATCTTGTTCGTGATGAAGTCCTTGATCGGATTGCCGGTCTTTGCATGCTGCGGTTTTGGAAGATTGTCCGAACTCACCCTCGGGTCGTAAAGCAGGCCGCGAATTTCCTTAAAGGTGCTGACGACATAAGTCCCGTCGCTTTGACGTGAAATGGGCGTTTCGCGCAGGCGCGCATATAGAGGATAGGGATCGGCACGATTGATCGGGTCGAGGACTTCCGCGAACAGAGTCTGGTTCGTACTTTCCCTGACAAGCGTCTCTACCATCTTTTCGCTATGCTCCGGCGAGGCTTGAAGGAAAGCCGGGCGCCATGGTGATGAGGTCGGGCTGGTCAGAGCCCCCTTGGAGCGGCGCAAAAAGGGCACGCTCGGCGATGCGCTGCCCATAGGCTGGTAGCCAGCGCGCAGAATTAAACGAAAACGCCGCAATGCTTCGTTGCTCGCGCCCGAAGAGGGCAACGAACCGGCGTTCCTTGCGGCTGCCCTGCACGAACATCAGTCGGTCGGCGAAATCGGCAAGGCCGACCGATTTGATATTGATGCCGAACTGGCTTGACCAGAAGGCGGGCAGATAGACGTAGGGGCGTTGGTTGCCCGACGGCGCCAGCATGTTATGCGCGCAAACGCTGGCCTGTTCCACCGCATTTCCCCAATGTTCGAGCGAGACAATTCTGTCGTCATAGAGGGGATGCGGCCAGCGTGCGACATCGCCGGCGGCAAAAATATCTGCGGCGGCCGTGCCATCCTCGTGCAGAGCGCGGCAAAATTTATCGCAGATGACGCCAAGCTCGCTGGATTGGAGCTTCGCATCCCGCAGCCATTCAATGTTGCGGAGGGCGCCGGTGGCGATCACGACGAGATCGGTGTCGATGATGGTCTTATCTGAGAGTTCGGCGCGGCGAACCCGGCCCTTGGCGTCGCCTTCGAGATGGGCGACCCGGGTACCGCCGCGCCATTCGACATTTTGTTCACGCATGATCGTGCCCAAAATCGCGCCGAGCGCGGAACCCATGACGCCGGCGAGCGGTGCCGGATAGGGATCGACGAGAGTGACCGGGAGCCCGAGGTCGCAGCAACATGACGCGATCTCGCAACCGTTGAAGCCTGCGCCGACGATCAGCACGCGGCGTGGCTTTCGATCGAACGCAGACCGAAGCGCTTGTGCGTCGTCCCGAGTACGGAGGGTAAAAATGCCTGCGAGCCGCGCTTCCTCAAGATACGGCCAGGGCCGCGCCCGCGCGCCGGTCGCAATCAGGAGCTTGTCGAATCCGAGGCGCTCTCCATCGTCGAGTGTGACCTCGCGCGCATTGGGATCGAGACCGATGGCCGCTTTGCCTAACCGCCATTCAGCATCGAGGCGAAACAAATTGGGCAGATCGAGATGGTCGGTGTTCAGCGTGCCGGTCAGAACGCTTTTGGAAAGCGGCGGCCTGTCGTAAGGCCGATGCGGTTCGTCACCGATGATCGTGAGCTTGCCGCGAAAGCCATTTCTTCGAAGCGCCTCGGCTCCGCGCAGGCCCGCCAGCGAGGCGCCGACGATCAAAATATGCGCGCGTTCCCTGGCGTCGCTCACCTCTCCAAAACCTCTGCATCTTCAATATCGATACTGATCGCCTGGACCGGACAAGCGTGGATCGCGCGCAGAATATCGTCGCGGACCTCAGCCGGGGGTGCCGGATCGTAAGCAAGGATTTCATCGCCAACGAGCTTGAAGCTCGAGGGCGCCGCAAAACAACATTGGGCATAGGCCAAGCAGCGGTTCAGATCGACAATGATTTTCATGGGTATCCTTCAGCACGCTTCGTGAGACTAGATCGTGGCAATCTGACGAAAGCCTGGTCCCACGCTGCGTCCCGCCAGGGTGGCCGCATCCGCTTCCACAATTTCAACGCTCTCCACCCATGCGTGTGCGGGGCCGCGCCAACATGCCGCGCAAAGCGCTTCGACGGCGTCGCGTGGCCCGGCAAACAGAGCTTCGACTTCGCCGTTCGAGCGATTTCTGACCCAACCTTCGATCCCCCGCGCATTGGCCTCCTTTTCGGTCCAGGCGCGAAAGCCCACGCCTTGGACTCTGCCGCCAATCCTCACGCGCACGATCCATTTCGCGCCGGTCATGCTCAATTCTTTCTTTTTGTGGGATCGGCCGGGGCACCGGCAAATTGGACGCCGCGCGCCTCGCTCCCGAAACCGGTCAGGATCGCAAGTGTCACGCAAACAATCGTGGCGACGACGGCAAGCGCGAAGGCGTAATTGCCGCCATTGGCTTGCGCTATGGCCGCTTGAAGAGTGGCGTTCGCGGAGGCCAGTAAATTGCCGAGCTGATAGGCGAAGCCAGGGAAGGTTCCGCGTAGCTCTTCCGGCGATAGCTCATTGAGATGGGCGGGAACGACGCCCCAAGCGCCTTGCACAGCGAACTGCATGAAGAAAGCGCCGGCCGCAAGTGCGATCGGGCCCGTTCCATAAGCCCAAAATGGAATGACTGGGAGAGCCGAGAGCGCCGCGATCACGATTGCCTGCCGTCGACCAATATGCTCCGAGAGCGCTCCGAATAGGATTCCCCCGAGGATGGCACCGACATTGTAAATGATCGCAATCAAACCGACGGTTTGCGGCGAGAAATGATGTTGCACTTGTAGGAAGGTGGGATAGAGGTCCTGCGTCCCGTGGCTCAGAAAGGTAAAAGCCGTCATCATCATAACGACATAGAAAAAGCGTCCGGCATGGACCCGCAGCCGTTGCGGCGGCGGTACCAAGGTTGCCGTGAGAGGTTGCGCTGTGCGCGCCAAGAATGCCGGCGACTCCTCAACCTTCGCGCGAATGTAAACGACGAGGAGGGCGGGGAGGGCGCCGACCATAAAGAGGCCGCGCCAGCCGACGAACTGAAAGAGAAAGAAATAAGCGATCGCGGCGAGAAGATAGCCGCTTGGATAGCCGGCCTGCAGGATCCCGGACACAAACCCACGCGTTTGCGGGGGAATCGTTTCCATCGCAAGCGCCGCCCCAATGCCCCATTCACCGCCCATCGCCACGCCGAAGGCCAGCCGCAAGATCAAGAAGACCGAGAGAGTTCGGCGCCAGCCCGGAGGCAAATTCCAGGGCCGTGAAAAGCAGAATATCGATCATCAGGGTCGTGCGGCGCCCATAGCGATCGGCCGCCAGTCCGAACAAGAGCGCTCCGAAGGGTCTCGCCGCCAGCGTTAGGAAAATTGCGAAAGTGACTGTCGTGACGTCGGTTCCGAATGTTTGCGCGACATCCTTCAGCACAAACACAAGGATGAAGAAATCGAAGGCGTCGAGGGTCCAGCCGAGGTAGCTCGCAAGGACAGCGTTGCGCTGTTTGGGCGAGAGCGAACGAAGCGCGTTCAGCATATTTGCCTCGAAGGTCGCCTATGTCGAAGATCTCGCGGGTCAACCTGCCATATATTTTTGCAATCTGCTCGAAAAAATCGCGGCGCTTCCAGATCACCATTTATACGGCGATATTATCGATAAGCCGGGTTTTCCCGAGTTTGACGGCGGCAAGAAGCCGGATCGGCCCTTCCGCGCGTGAGGCGATGGGGGCCAGGCTCTCCGCATGGCGTGCTTCAATATAATCGATGAGAAAGCCAGCAGCCGCTACTTCAGCCCGAGCGGTCTCAAGCGCGGTTGTGAGGTCTCCACCTCGGCCGATCTCCAAAGAACAGCGTTTGAGTGCGGCATGGAGTGTTGGCGCTAATGCACGCTCTTGTGCTGACAAATAGACATTTCGCGAGGACAGCGCGAGGCCATCGCTTTCGCGAATGGTCGGCACGCCCAAAATCATGGTCTCGAAATCGAGGTCCCGCGCCATTCGCATTACAACTTTGAGCTGCTGATAATCCTTTTCCCCAAAGATCGCGACATCGGGCCGACAGAGGTTGAGCAACTTCGCCACGATTGTTGCGACGGCGGAGAAATGCGTTGGCCGAAAACGGTCTTCGAGCCCGACCGTCGCGGGCCCGGTCATGCTGAGCATGGTTGCGAAATCTGCGGGGTAGATGTCCGGGATGCTCGGCGCGAAGATCAGATCGCCTTGGGCCGCAGCAAATTTTTCCGCATCGGCCTCAAGGCTGCGCGGATATGAGCCGAAATCTTCCGATGGGGCAAATTGCGTGGGGTTAACGAAAATCGACATGACCACGCGGTGCGCGTGACGCTTGGCGTGAAGTGCCAGTGAAATATGGCCCTCATGAAGGGCGCCCATCGTCGGCACGAGCGCGATTGTTTGACCGGCTCGCCGCCAGTCTGCAACTTTTGATCGCAAGCTGGCCACGTCATTGACAATGGCCAGGCGAGCCGCGGGTAGGTTCATGCTCTGCCTCATGCTAAACATCCGCCACGGCGCCGAAAAGCTTGGCGCTGCGGTCTGGACCCGCTTTTGTCATTTTCGTCACGCTTTGGCTACGGGTCAGCCCTGCAACCGGGGGATGCGGTTCGCTTGCCCGGTAGACTTCACGCCAAGGTCCGGTTATCCCAATCCGCAGTTCTCACTGAAAGCCGGTTTCATGGTCGATTCCATCACGCCGGATTTGGCGTCGAGCGCGCTTCTGTATCATCGCTCGCCAAGGCCCGGCAAGCTTGAGGTCGTGGCGACCAAGCCGCTTGGCACGCAGCACGATCTTGCGCTGGCATACTCGCCCGGCGTCGCTGCGGCTTGTCTGACGATTGCCGCAGATCCCGCCACAGCGGCCGAATTGACCGTGCGGCAAAATCTCGTCGCCGTCATCACCAACGGGACCGCTGTCCTGGGGCTTGGCAACATCGGTCCCCTCGCGGGCAAACCCGTGATGGAAGGCAAGGCGGTTCTGTTCAAGAAGTTCGCCGGGATCGACGTGTTCGATATCGAGGTCGCGGAGAATGATGTCGACCGACTGGTCGATATCGTTGCCGCGTTGGAGCCGACGTTTGGCGGAATCAATCTTGAGGACATCAAGGCGCCGGAGTGTTTCGAGGTCGAACGCAAGCTCCGCGCGCGCATGTCGATTCCGGTGTTTCACGACGATCAGCATGGGACCGCGATCATCGTCGGCGCCGCGATTCTCAACGCCCTGGAACTTTCCGGTAAATCCATTGACACCATCAAGATCGTAACTTCGGGCGCCGGCGCGGCCGCCCTGGCCTGCCTCGATTTTTTGGTGACCCTTGGGGCAAAGCCGGAAAATATTTTTGTGACCGATATCGAGGGCGTCGTCTACCGCGGCCGTAAAGCTTTAATGAATGAACGCATGGCCATTTACGCGCGGGACACCAATGCCCGTATGCTCAGGGATGTCATTGGCGGGACCGATGTGTTTCTTGGGCTTTCGGCGGGCGGTGTTTTGACGCAAGAGATGGTCAAGGAGATGGGCCCAAGACCGCTCATCATGGCGCTTGCAAATCCAAACCCCGAAATCGAACCGGCCGCGGCCTTTGAGGCGCGACCGGACGCGATGATTTGCACCGGGCGCTCGGACTATCCCAATCAAGTCAACAACGTGCTGTGCTTTCCTTATATTTTTCGTGGCGCTCTCGATGTGAGTGCCTCCGCCATCAATGAAGAGATGAAGCTTGCGGCGGCGCGGGCCATCGCGCAATTGGCGCATGAGCCGCCCTCCGATGTCGTTGGCAAGGCCTATGGGGGCGAGCCTCGGCATTATGGCAAGGACAGTCTCATTCCTTCGCCCTTCGATCCGCGCCTCATTCTGCGGATTGCACCAGCCGTCGCAAAGGCGGCGATGGAGACGGGCGTCGCAAAAAAGCCGATTACCGATTTTGCCGCCTATGAAGAAACGCTCTCGCGTTTTGTGTTCCGTTCCGGCTTTATCATGAAGCCGGTGATGCATGCCGCCAAGGCTTGCCCAAAACGAGTGATCTATGCGGAAGGAGAGGACGAGCGGGTGCTTCGCGCGGTCCAAACCGTCGTCGAGGAGGGGATTGCGAAGCCCATTCTGATCGGGCGGCCGGAGGTGATTGCGACCCGCCTCGAGCGGTTCGGCCTGTCGGTGAGACCGGGACGGGATTTTGAACTCATCGACCCCAATGACGATCCGCGTTATCGGGAATATGTCGCAACCCTTCTCGATGCGGCCGGGCGCCGCGGCATAACCCCTGCCAGCGCGCGAACCTTGGCACGGACCAATTCGACGGTGATCGCGGCGATCGCGGTCAAACGGGGCGATGCCGATGCGATGCTCTGTGGGCTCGACGCCCGCTTCGATTCGAGGCTGCGTTATATCAGGGACATTATCGGGCTTGTTCCGGGGGCGACCGATTTCTCGGCGATGAGCCTGATGATCACCAACAAGGGTGCGTTTTTCCTCGCCGACACCCATGTCCGTCGCGACCCGTCCGCCGAGGAGGTCGCCGAAATGACCTTGATGTGCGCTTGTCACGTCCGAAGATTCGGCCTCGAGCCAAAAATCGCTCTGGTCTCCCATTCGGATTTCGGCTCGGATGATGCGCCATCCGCAAAGAAAATGCGCAGGGCTCTGGCCATTGTGCGCGAACGCGCACCGAATCTCGAAGTCGACGGAGAGATGCAGGCTGCCACGGCTTTGTCGCAAGCTGTCCGTGATGGAATCCTGCCTTCATCGCGATTGAAAGGCGTAGCAAATGTGCTCATCATGCCCAATCTTGAGGCAGCTAATATTGCCTACGCCATGACCGAGATGATGGCTGATGCTTTGCCGATTGGCCCGATCCTGATCGGAGCCGCCAAACCAGCCCATATTCTGACGCATTCTGTGACGACGCGGGGTGTCGTCAACATGACGGCCGTTTCCGTTGCCGACGCGCAGGACGAAAATCGAGCCGTCGTGGCGCCACCAATTGGCCTTGCGGGAATGTTTGACTCTTGACTCGCGTGCTTACAATTTAACATGCCGACTTAACGCGGTTTGAACATTGCTTTTTTGTTCCTGATGCGTTGATATATCGAGAGCATTGGGTCGTCCTTGCGAGCCGGACGCAGTTTGGGGTGTTTGTTGCACATGACATCAAAAAAAGTGGCTTTGATCACCGGAATCACGGGTCAGGATGGGGCTCTGCTCGCCGAGCTTCTTCTGTCCAAGGATTATATCGTCCACGGCGTGAAGCGGCGATCGTCGTTGATCAACACCGACCGGGTCGATCATTTGTACCATGATCCGCACGAGGCCGATGTCAATTTCCTGTTGCATTACGGCGACCTTACCGATTCGACCAACCTCATACGCATTGTTCAGGAAGTTCAGCCGGACGAGATCTACAATCTTGCCGCGCAAAGTCACGTTCAGGTGAGTTTCGAAACGCCGGAATATACCGCCAACGCCGATGCGCTCGGTACGCTTCGTCTTCTCGAAGCGATCCGAATTTTGGGCCTAAGCCAGAAAACGCGTTTCTATCAAGCCTCGACTTCCGAGCTTTACGGCAAGGTGCAGGCCATTCCGCAAGATGAGACGACGCCGTTTTATCCGCGCTCGCCCTATGCCGTCGCCAAGCTCTATGCCTATTGGATCACCATCAACTATCGTGAAGCCTATGGGATGCATGCGTCGAACGGCATTCTGTTCAACCATGAAGGACCGACCCGGGCCGAGACCTTTGTCACGCGAAAGATCACGCGCGCCGTCGCGGCGATCCATCTGGGCATTCAAGACAAGCTCTTCTTGGGCAACCTCGATGCCAAACGCGATTGGGGTCACGCTCGCGATTACGTCGACGGAATGTGGCGCATCCTGCAGCAGGCCGAGCCGGACGATTATGTCCTCGCAACCGGGGAGACGCACACCGTGCGCGAATTCGTCGAGCGGGCCTTTGCCGAAATCGGTGTCGAGATCGGCTGGAAGGGCACCAGTGTCGAGGAACGCGGCTTCGATGCAAAGAATGGCCGGAGCCTCGTCGAGATCGATCCGCGTTACTTCCGTCCGACGGAGGTCGATCTTCTTCTCGGCGATCCGAGCAAGGCATTCAAGAAGCTCGGCTGGAAGCACACGACGACTTTTCCGCAGCTCGTTTCGGAAATGGTCGCGAGCGACTTGATCGTCATGAAGAATCGCGGCCGCGTTTGAGGAGAGTTGCATGGCTCATCTCTTCGGCGAAGCCAGGGAGCGAAGCGGCGAATTTGGGTCGCCGGCCATCGCGGCATGGTCGGCTCGGCGATCATGCGCCGGCTTGCCCAGGAAGACGTGGAAGTCCTGACGGTGGACCGTAGCGATGTCGATCTGCGCGAGCAGGAAGCCGTCCGGAAATGGGTCGCGCGCGCCAAGCCGGACGTGATCATCCTCGCGGCCGCCAAGGTCGGCGGAATTCTTGCCAATGACACCTATCCCGCGGATTTCCTCTTCGATAATCTCGCGATCGAGATCAATGTCATCCACGCCGCGCATCTGGCGGGTGTCGAACGGCTGATTTTTCTCGGCTCGTCCTGCATCTATCCGAAATTCGCGCCCCAGCCGATCAAGGAAGAATCGCTTTTGACCGGCGCGCTCGAGCCGACCAACGAATGGTATGCGATTGCAAAGATCGCAGGACTGAAAATGTGTCAGGCCTATCGCAAGCAGCATGGGCGCAATTACATCTCGATCATGCCATGCAACCTCTACGGGCATAACGATAATTTCGATCTCGAGACCACCCATGTTCTGCCGGCACTGATTCGTAAATTTCACACGGCCAAGATGTCCGGTAAAAGGGAGGTCGTTGTTTGGGGCACCGGTACGCCGTTGCGCGAGTTTCTCTATGTCGACGATCTGGCCGATGCCGTGGTGTTCCTGATGGATCGCTACGACAGCGACGAACCGATCAATTGCGGCGCGGGGCCGACGTCACCATTCGCACGCTTGCCGAGACGATAAGCCGGGTTGTCGGATATGAAGGCAATCTCGTCTTCGACCCGGCAAAGCCCGACGGCACGCCGCGCAAAATGATGGATTTAAGCCGTTTGGCGGCGCTCGGCTGGCGGCCGAAAACCAGCCTCGAAGACGGCATTCCCGAAGTCTACCGATGGTTTGTCAGCACCCAAAGCGAACTTGCAGACACCTGACACGCAAGTCTTCGAGAAGCGGACCCCGGGTTTGACCATTCGCCGTGACTTGCAAATAGCTTTGCTGTATCAAGGCTCCCGGTTCAAACCAGGGCCAAGACAAGCCTCAGATCTCCGGCTTGGCGCGGCGCAATTTTCATCTTCCGGCACTGAATAAAGTTGGTCATGTCCGCTGCGCTTGTCATTCTTCTTGGTCTTCTCAGCCTTTGTCCCGCGATCATCGCTGTCGACGGGACAGTCCTTGCTTGCCTCATTCCTCTGATTGTCTCGTTCGGCCTCGTTGTTGTAGCGCTGAGACTGCCACAAGGCGAGGCGCAGCATGTTGCGACCGTGGTCTCTTGGCCGGTCATCCTCATCGCGATTTTTCCGGTCGTCTGGATGCTGATTCAGATTTTGCCGCTCCCGTTCCTGGAGAACCCCGTCTGGACAAGTGTCGCAGCCGGTTTTCGGCAAAGAGTTTGGGGAAGCGTCAGCGTCGACACGGGCGAAACCGCGATCGCGCTGGTGCGCTATCTCTCCATCGTTGGCGCTATTTTGCTGACAGCCTCGGTGACGATCAACCGGGAGCGGGCCGAACTTGTCTTGATCGGCACGACAGCGGCGACGGTCCTGATTTCCTTGGTCGTCATCGCCCATGATTTTTTCGATTTTGAATTTCTCGCCATCCGCGAGGAAGCGCTGGATTGTTCCTGCCTCGGCGTCGTCCTAGCGGCGGCCTGCGCGTCTTTGGTCTTTGAGCGGCGGGAGACCCGCCGATCCCACCCCACGCAGACCCAGAAAGAATTTCTCCTTTCGTCGCTGGCCTGCCTCATGGCTTTCCTTATTTGCGCTGCCGCGATCGCACAAACCCGATCCGGCTCGCTGACGTTTGCGGCGGGCTCCGGCTTCCTCACATTCTGCGCCGTCGTTGCCATTCGCCGCTGGTCTCTCGGCCGTTTGGGAGCCGCCGCCATCGGTGTCACTGCGACGGTCATCGCGGTCGCTTTGGTGACAATCTCGGCGACCGACCCCGACCCACGTTTCGCTTTCGTCAAAAAGGAAGCCGCGGCTGTCGAGCTGACCCAGCGGATTCTCAACGACACTTCTTTTTTTGGCGACGGCGCGGGCAGTTTTAACGCGCTGTTGCCGATCTACAGGTCGCCTGACGCCGGCTCACTCGACTCCGAAGCCGTGACGGCGGCGGCTAAGCTATCGATCGAGATGGGCAAGGTCATGTTGTGGGTCGCCGTGATCGCAACTTCATTTGCGGTGTTTGCACTGTTGCGCGGTGCGGCCCGCCGCGGCCGTGACTCATTTTATGCGGCGGCGGCAGGAGCCAGCCTTGTCACATTGCTGAATCTTGCGTTCGTCAACGTCGGGCTTTTCGGCTCGGCTATTCTTGTCCTGGCCGCGGTCATCCTTGGGCTTGGGCTGACCCAGTCGCGCAGCCGTCTGACATCCTAGGGACTTCGTTGGGAAACCGGGACCCAAGCCTGTTTTGGCTTCCCGATGCAACGAATCCGAAATTTCGGATGTTATGTTGGGTTAAATGAAGATTTTCAAAATCTTTCGGCGGCGACCTCAGGGTTAACGGAACGGCAATGATGCTGAAATTTACTGCGCCGGTCTGGCTTTCGCCGATTCAAGCTCTTTGCGGGTTCCTTCCCCCTTTAAAGAAAGCAAAACCGATGGCATTCATTTCATCGAAGGCGCCCGTCGCCTCCGTCAAGACCGCGCTGTGTGCGGCCGCGATTCTTCTGATTTCAGGGCAGGGGCATGCCGACCCGGGTCCGGATGGTCCCTTCTCAGGCCTCTCGGGCCACTGGTCGGGGAGCGGCACGATTACGATGAGAAATGGTGGCACCGAGCGAATTCGGTGCAGGGCGAGTTATGCGGTGAATGGGACCGGCAGGGCCATTCAGCAAAGTTTGCGCTGCGCGAGCGACAGCTACAAGCTCGAAATGAGCGCAAATGTCATGGCCCAGGGGGGAGCCATTTCCGGCTCATGGTCGGAAGCCACGCGAAACGCTCAGGGCACTGTTTCCGGTCATGCCTCCGCCGGCGTGATTCACGCCATCGTGCAAGGTCCTGGTTTTTCGGCCGGGCTCGATATCGTCTCCCGCGGCGAGAGACAGACGGTCGGCATTCAGGATTCAAGGCGACACCGACGTTGCCGGCGTGTCGATCGCTCTCCGCAAAGGGTGAGGCGACAGCCGTCGTCGAGCAGAAAAGGCATGATGCCTTTGACAAGGATTTCCATTGCGAGCGAATCCTTGTCGAGCGACGACTTGCGATTCGCCAGAGCGGGATGAGGAAAAGTGGAGATCGGTTTTCCGCCCGCATCCCGCTTTTGGAATCGATCACGTTCATGATTTTGGATTGACTCAATCCAAAATCATCGTGATCCAGAGCGGGAGCCACAGAAGTCGCCAGTACGAGCAATCATACCGCATCCGTTAGGAAACGTAGCAGCAGTCAAAAGCTCAATCCGAGCGCTTCCAGGTCAAAAGGCAATCAAGTTTATCCACTCGACGCTAAAGCCACGGCTGAAATAGCTACGGATATGGTTCGAGCTTTTTGCGGCCGGCCACCAGATCGCATGATTTTGATGTTCCCTAAGTAACATCCGCCCAAAAATATACGTTACTCCGCCGCGCTTTTTGTGCCGCCGAACCGCCGCTCGATATAGTCCTCGACGATCTGCTTGAATTCGGCGGCAATGCCTTCGCCCCGCAAGGTCATCGCCTTCTGGCCATCGATGAAGACGGGGGCGGACGGCGTCTCGCCGGTGCCGGGCAGGGAAATCCCGATATCGGCGTGTTTCGACTCGCCGGGCCCGTTGACGATGCAGCCCATGACCGCGACATTGAGCGCCTCGACGCCCGGATAGCGCGCGCGCCAAAGGGGCATTTCTTCGCGGATATAGGTCTGAATGTCCCGCGCGAGTTCCTGAAAAACCGTGGAGGTGGTGCGCCCGCAGCCGGGGCAGGCGGCAACCAGCGGCACGAAAGTGCGAAATCCCATGGTCTGCAGAAGTTCCTGCGCGACTTTGACTTCGAGCGAACGGTCGCCGTTGGGCTCGGGGGTGAGCGAGACCCGGATCGTGTCGCCGATCCCTTCCTGCAGCAAAATGCCCATCGCAGCGGAGGAGGCGACAATGCCCTTGGAGCCCATGCCGGCTTCGGTGAGGTCCAAGATGCAGCGCGTAATCGCTGCGGCGCGCGAGCGTGCGATAGACCGCGATGAGATGCTGGACGTCGGAGACCTTTGCCGAAAGGATAATTCTATCCCTGCCAAGACCGATTTCCTCGGCTCGCGCGGCGGAACGCAGCGCCGATTGCACCATGGCCTCGCGGGTCACGGCGCCGGTCGAGCGGGGCGAGGGCGCCCGCGCATTTTCGTCCATGAGGGTGGTGAGAAGTTCCTGATCGAGGGACCCCCAGTTTGCGCCGATCCGCACCGCCTTGCCATGCTTGAGCGCGGTTTCGACGATCGCCGAAAATTGCCGGTCCTTCTTGTCCTTGAAGCCGACATTGCCGGGATTGATCCGATATTTGTCGAGCGCTTCGGCACAGGCGGGATGATCGGCCAAAAGCTTGTGGCCGATATAATGGAAATCGCCGATCAGCGGCACATGACATTCGATTTTGGCAAGACGATCTCGAATGTGCGGCACGGCGGCGGCGGCTTCATCGCGGTCGACGGTCAGGCGGACGAGTTCTGATCCGGCGCGAGCAAGAGCGGCGATCTGGGTCACGGTCCCGTCGATGTCGGCCGTGTCCGTATTGGTCATGGATTGGACGGCAATTGGCGCGCCGCCGCCGACCATGATCGCGCCTTCCCCGGTCCCGACCCGCACGCCAATGCAGGCGCGACGGGGACGCGGGCCCGCATCGTCGGAAATGTCCGGTTCGGGCGAGATCGGAGACTTGGAGGCGAAGGTCATGCGGGGTGATCTCTCCAGCTTCGGAAACGGCGCCCGGAGGGCGCTGCCTCGTCAGGAACAGGCTGAACGCAGGCAACTGGTGCGCAAAAACTTAAATCTCGTCAAGCTTTCCCCTGTTCAGGCCGCCGCGCAGGTCTTGCAACGGCCCGCCACTTCCATGACTTGGGCGCGGGGCGAGAACTTTGCCTGGCGGGCGAGATCGGCCAGAACTTCCGCGCATGGCCGGGGAAGTCGCCTCGACGACCTCGCCGCACACATCGCAAATCAGGAAACACGATCGGCTCCTGCGCGGTGTGACCGTGACCGCAGGCGAGATAGGCGTTGCGCGAGGCCAACCTATGGATGAGGTTGTTGTCGAGCAGAAAATCGAGCGCCCGATAGATGGAAATCGGGGCTGGGCGCTTGCCGGTCGACTCCGCCACCCGGTCGATCATTTCATAAGCGCCCAGAGGGCGGCCCTCGCGGGCCAGAATTTCAAGAATGCGGCGCCTGCCGGGGGTGAGGCTGATCTTGTTGCGCCGGCACAGCGTTAAGGCCGCGGCCAGCGCCCCTTCGGCGCGCGCGTCGACCGGCTCTTCAGCCGTGGGAGGCTTTGCCCGGCGTGCATCTTCGGAAATATTCATGGGAGTAATATAGCCCGGTTGCACCGATAAAGCGATATTGGGATCGCAACCTTTGCTTTGGCTTCATCCTCCGGCCGTTGTATAGCATCGCTTTATGGCTGGGCGGCAATCGGTGCCGTCGGTTGTGTCACGAAGCACCGGAGGACTTATGGCCCTAAAATCGCGCAATGCCATCGTGACCGGATCGACCAGCGGCATTGGCCTCGCCATCGCCCGCGCCTTCGCCAAGGAAGGCGCCAATTTCATGATCAATGGCATGGGCGACGCGGCGGCTATCGAAGCCGAGCGGGCGAGCCATCGAGAAGGAGTTCGGCGTCAAGGCGTTCTATTCCGGCGCCGATATGACGAAACCCGACGAGATCCACGCCATGGTCAATGAGGCCGAAAAAAAGCTTGGGTCCGTCGATATTCTTGTCAACAACGCCGGTGTCCAGCATGTCGCGCCGATCGAGGACTTTCCGCGCGTGAATTGGGACATGATCATCGCGATCAATCTTTCCGCCGCCTTCCATGCAATGGCGGCCGCGATCCCGGGCATGAAGGCCCGCAAATGGGGCCGCATTCTCAGCACCGCCTCGGCCCATTCGCTCGTCGCCTCGCCCTTCAAATCCGCCTATGTGACGGCCAAACATGGGCTTGCCGGACTGACCAAGACGGCGGCGCTGGAACTTGCGACCTTCGGCGTCACGGTCAATTGCGTCTCACCGGGCTATGTCTGGACGCCGCTCGTCGAAAAACAAATCCCTGACACGATGGCGGCCCGCAATTTGACGCGCGAGCAGGTCATCCACGACGTGATTCTGCTGGCGCAGCCGACCAAGCAATTCGTGACCGCCGAGCAGGTCGCCTCGCTTTTCGTTTATCTTTGCTCGGACGCGGCGGCACAAATCACGGGTGCCAATCTCTCCATCGATGGTGGCTGGACCGCCGCCTGATCTCGTCGAGGCGTGGTCATGGCGAACGCAGACGAAACGATCGATTGGGACGGTAAAAAGAAGGTCAATCTCGCGCTGCAGGGGGGCGGCTCGCATGGAGCCTTTACCTGGGGCGTTCTCGATGCGCTGCTTGAAGACTGCAAGACTCGATATCGAAGCGATCACCGGGACAAGCGCTGGGGCCATGAACCTTCGCATGGCCTATAGTTGAGCCGCTGAAAGCGGCGAGGGGCGGCATAGCCCACGTTAGTGCGAACTGTCGCTCTCGATTAAATCTTCCACAAAACGTTGCCGTGAAATTTTGCCCACCTGCGAGGGAGGATGACGATCATGTTACCTAAGCGTAGGCACTATTGGAACCTCGGGCGGCCTGTCTTCATTAGCGGGACGACGTGCACAGTCGGCACGTTTCATCCACGGAGCTTGAAATGGATTGGAATCGCATCGAGGGAAACTGGAAGCAACTGAAGGGTAAAATTAGGGAGCAATGGGGTCATCTTACGGACGACGACCTCGAAAAAATCGCCGGCCAGCGGGATCAGTTCGAAGGCAAGATCCAGGAGCGTTATGGCATCGGTAAGGATGCCGTCCGCAAGGATGTCGATGATTGGCTGAGCAAGCAGTGATCTTGTCGTAACGCCCAGTCTCTAATTTAAGTGTGCTCGACATGGAAGGTCGCTTCGCGTCTGACGCGAAGCGACCTCGGCATCCAAAAACGAGATTGCTAAAGCAAAACCATGCAGGAGGATGCAATGCCTCGCGGCGACAAATCGAAATACACCGACAAGCAGGAACGCAAAGCCGATCATATTGCTGAAAGTTATGAAGGCCGCGGCGTTCCCGAAAAAGAAGCAGAACGAAGGGCCTGGGCGACCGTCAACAAGGAAAGCGGCGGCGGTAAGAAAAGCGGTTCCGGCCGGGGCAAACCCAACTCTCACGTCTCTTCCGAAAAGGGCGGACGGATCGGTGGCCAGGCTTCGGCGCGTCGTCCGGCGGCCGCGCGTTTGGCGTCCGCGAAGAAGGCCGCTACAACGCGCAAGCAGCGCGCATCGGCCGAACGACTGAGATTGTCGTAGTGGCAGAGCCGCTCAAAGGCCGCCTTCGGTACAGATTATTTTCCACTCGTCGTCGCTGACCGGTTGGACGGATAGGCGCGAGTTGTTGGCAAGGACCATATTTTTCAGACGCGCGTCCGCTTTGATGGCCGCCAGTCCGACAGGGGTCTTCAATGGCTTGACAGCGCGCACATCGACCATTCCGAACTTTCCGCTCGGATCGGAAGGGTCGGGGTAAAACGGCTTGATGATTTCGACGATGCCGACGATGTCCTTGCCTTCATTGGAATGATAGAAGAAGGCCTGCTCACCGGTTTGCATCGCCATCAAATTCAGCTTGGCGCCATGGTTCCGCACGCCATTCCAAAAGGTGCCTTTCTTGCCCGCCTTGACCTGATCCTGCCACGACCATTTGCCGGGCTCGCTCTTAAGCAGCCAATGCGCCATTGCTTGCCGTCTCCGTTCTGACTCGACAAAAGCTAAAGATGTTGGCGGAACGCGTAGCGCCTTGCTAGCCCATGTCAATAAATTCGGCTTTGGAAGGACGGGAGAGGAGCGCCGCGATAGCGTCTTCGACTGTAATCGCTTCGGCGAGCACCGCGTCGACGGCCGCGGCAATCGGCATTTCGACATTCTTCGCATTGGCCAGATCGACGAGCACGCCGCAGGTATGCACTCCCTCGCAGAGCCCGCTCCGCGCCAGAGCGTCGGCAGGGGAGGCGCCGCGTCCGAGTGCAATCCCGAGGGCGTAATTCCGCGACATGGCGGATGTGCAGGTGAGGACGAGATCCCCGAGACCGGAAAGTCCCATCAAAGTGCTTGGCTCTGCGCCATAGGCCTGGCCGAAGCGGCTGAGTTCGGCAAATCCGCGGGCGATCAGGGCAGCCCCGGCACTCGCGCCAAGGCCGCGCCCAGCGGCAATTCCACTTGCGATGGCGAGAACGTTTTTGGCCGCGCCACCGATTTCAACGCCTCTGACATCGGTCGAGGAATAAAGCCGGAAGGAGGGCGTCGCCAAATAGCTGACCAGTCTGGCGGCGAGATCGCCATCCTGTGCCGCAAGGGTGACGGCGGTCGGCAGGCCTTGAGCGACGTCGACCGCAAAGCTTGGACCGGAAAGAATTGCGGGCGGATTTTCCGGCATTGTCGCGCTGACGACTTGGCTCAAGAACATCCCGCTTGCGTGTTCGATTCCCTTGGCGCAAACGACGATCGGCACCTCGTCGGCGACATGCGGCGCGAAGGCTTCGAGGACCTCTCGAAGAGCCTGCGCGGGGACTACCGCGAGAACCAGTTCCGCGCCTGCTGCTTCCGAGAGTTCCGCAACAGGGCTGACGTTCGATTGAAGGGGGACGCCGGGAAGATGCCGCGCATTGATTCCGGTCGCTCGCATTTCCGCGACATGGGAAGGATCGCGTGCCCAGAGCATCACTTCCGCTTCAATGTCCGCTGAAGCGCGAGCGGCGAGATTGGCCAGGGCGGTCCCCCAGGCACCGCCACCGAGAACGGCAATTCGGCGGTTGCTATTTGCGGCCATCATTCCTCCCTTGCTCCGCTGTGTCCGGCGTGCCGCTCAGGCGTCCGGGCAGGGGCTGCGAAATGTAATTGAAGTTCTTTGATCACAACCTCATCCGAATTTTCAATTGAAGGGATTCATTTCCTTAGATCATATGAGTCAAATAGACTTTTCACACTTCAACTATAATGTTGATCTCATGCCAGCCAAATCCAGCGAAGCAACGCACGGCGCCCTCGTTTCGGAGTCAGAACCGTTCCGCCTCAAGGTCCGCGTCTATTATGAGGACACGGATTTTTCCGGTCTGGTCTATCATGCCTCCTATCTGAGGTTCCTTGAACGGGGCCGAACCGAATTTCTACGCAGCCTTGGAATTGAGCATAACGTCATCTTTGCCGGCGGGGGCACAGGCGGATTCCATTTTGTTGTGCGGGCGATGACCATCGATTTTCTGAAACCCGCATTGATGGACGACGAGATTTGGGTCGAAACCATTACAGCCGACGTCGGGGGCGCGTCGATCGAAATGGACCAGAAAATCCGGCGCGGCCAGGACCTCCTTTTAACGGCAAAAGTCAGAATTGCGGTGGTCGCGGGGGGCAGGGCGCGACGAATACCTAGTGAAATCTTGATGAAATTCAAACCGACGCCGATTGCTGTCAAACCGCTGTAATGTTTGTCAAACTCTCGTTTTCGACGGGGTAACCGGATCTTAACCGCGATCCAGGCTAATGGATCAAATTTTCAGAGATTTCCAGACTGCCGAAGGCCGGTCTTGCTGCTTCGCCGCAAAGCCCCAGAAATGACCGATTTCCCGTCAAGACTAGCTGGAACGGTTTTGACCGCCGCCCCTTGCCCGCACAGCTTAGAAGGAACGAACGGATGAATCCTGCCGATATTGCAGCTTCCGGATTGGCGGCGCCCGTTATGGAAGTCTCCCTGCTCGGCATGTTTTGGTCGGCCCATTTCGTGGTCAAGCTCGTCATGGTGGGATTGCTCGCGGCCTCGGTCTGGTGCTGGGCGATCATCATCAACAAAGTGCTGCTGTTTTCAAAAACCGAATCGTGCCATGGCGCAAGTTCGAGGAAGTTTTCTGGTCCGGCAGCCTCGCTCGACGAACTTTATGCGACCTTGTCGTCGCGTCCGGCCTCCGGCATGGCAGCCTTGTTCGTGGCGGCGATGCGGGAATGGCGGCGTTCGGTGCAAGGAGGCCGCGTCCTCTTTCATGGGCCTTCAGGCGCGCATCGAGAAGGTCCTCGACGTTTCGATCGCGCGCGAGGTCGAGAAGCTCGAATCGAGCCTTCTGGTCCTGGCGACGGTCGCTTCGGCGGGTCCCTTCATCGGTCTGTTCGGCACGGTCTGGGGCATCATGACGGCGTTTCGCTCGATCGCGGCGTCACGCAATACTTCGCTTGCCGTCGTCGCACCGGGCATAGCGGAGGCGCTTTTTGCAACCGCGATCGGATTGTTCGCGGCCATCCCGGCTTTGATCGCCTATAACAAGTTCCAAGGCGACGTCGCCAAGAAACAGGCGAGGCTCGAAGGGCTTTGCCGACGAGTTTTCTGCGATTTTGTCGCGTCAAATCGATCAGCACGCCGTTCATGACAGGGCAGCCTGATCGTCTCGCGCCGAGACGAACCCGGCGTCGTTCCCGCGCCGGAAAATTGAAACCTCGCGCTGGAGATTTGAAATATGGGCATGTCGGGCATCTGCGAGTCGTAAAGGCGGGCGTGGGCGGCGGGGCGTGCCCCGCTACGCGCCATGGCCGAAATCAACATGACGCCATTTATCGACGTCATGCTCGTTCTGTTGATCATTTTCATGGTTGCGGCACCGCTGCTCGCGACCGGGGTCGCGATCGATCTTGCCGAAAACCAAAGCGGCGGCGCTGAATATTGAGCAAAAACCGATTTCTGTCGCTGTCGATGACAAGGGCTCGGTCTTTGTCATGGATCAGCCGGTGCAAGTCATCGAACTCGCGGACAAGTTGAAAGAGGCGGCGGCCGCTGGAGTCGACGAGCGAATCTATGTGCGTGGGGCAAATCAGGTGAATTACGGGCGGATCGCCGAGGTCATGTCGATCATCACGGCGGCCGGATACAAAAAGGTTGCGCTGGTCACCGATCCCAACAAGAACTGAACTGTCATGACGTTGCCCGAAAATCCTGGCCTCGCGGTCTCGGGCGGCGTTCATATCTGCTTGCTCGACCTGGCGTTGTTTTCGTTTTCCGGGACACGTCCCAAATTCGAGGATGCGCAGGAGAGCATCCCAGTCGAGGTTCTAAGCGACGAGCAGTTCAGTCAGATCATGAAGGGTGAAAAAACGGCGCCCAGGTGAAGCCACGCCAGCGAGCCGAAAAAATCGCCGAAATCGCCGAGCTAAAGCCGCAGCCTTCGCCGAGCCGAACGTCAAGCCAAGGATATTCCGGCGCCGCCGTCGCCGCTGAAACGTCAAAAAGACCCAGGTCAGGCCGATCGAAGGAAACGCCGAAGCCGCCTGAGCCGAGCGCGGTCACGCCACCGCCGCGTCCGACCCAAGAAGCCGCCAAGCCGGCGCCAAAGTCAGAACCGGTCAAAGCCGTCCGTGGCACCGCCGCCGTCCAAAGCCGCATGTCGATGAAGAGGCCGAAGCCGTCGAGCGTCAAACCCGCTCCGCCGAAACAGAAACCGGTCGAGGCGCCAAAGAAGGTTGAACCGAAATTCAAGCCGGACCAATTGGCGAAATTGCTCGAGCAGCGAAAAACTACAAGAACGAGCAGAAGCCGGTCGAAAAACCAGCTCCCAAACCCAAGTCCGGAGACGAGGCGCCGAGCCGCAGCAAAAATTCGATCTTGGCAATATAGCGAAGTTCTTGACCAAGGAAGCGCCGCAGCGGAAAGCCTCGACGGGGCATGAACTCAGTCAATTGGCGTCGCTTGGTTCGCCGACCGCAAGCGCCGCCAAAATGTCGCCTTCGCTTTGGGACCAACTCGACGGGCTGTTGCAAGAGCAATATAAGCGGTGTTGGAGTTTATGTCGGGTCTAGGTGGCCAGCAGAAATACATTCCGGAGATTCATGTTCAATATACGCAGGATGGTTCGCTGATCGGTCAGCCCGTACTGCTCAATCCTCCGTCCGATCCCAAGCTGCGCAGCTTGGCGGAAAGTGCGATGCGAGCGGTGCGGCGGTGCGATCCGCTGCGCATTCCGGCGCAATATCAGCCCTATTACGATCAATGGAAAGGCCGGATCGTTCGCTTCGATCCAGAGGACATGCTGTGAATTTTGTTGTCTGCTCAATTCGCCTTCTCCGTATCTCGCGGAATTCACCCCATTTTCGAAAAATCTGCCCTCGTTCTCCTGGCCGCGATCGCGGCCTTGAGCCTTGGGCTTGCCGCGGGCCCGAGCTTTGCCCAACAGGACCGCTATCTCGACGTGCGCCGCGGCAGCGAGTTCAAGCCCATTCCGATTGCGGTGACGGCCTTTACGGGCGATGCGGCATCGAGTGCGCAGCTGACGGAAATCGTCACCAACAATTTCAAGCGGTCCGTGTTTCTCTGCTCCGATCGATCCGAAGACCTTCGTGCAGCAGATCACCAATCCGGATCAGGCGCCGCAAATGGATTCCTGGCGGATGATCAATGCGCAATTTGTGGTGACCGGCCGCACCGCCCATGCATCGGATGGGAGATTGCAGACTGAATTCCGTCTGTGGGACGTCGCAACCGGGGCTCAGGTCGCGGGGAGCGAGTATGTTACCGATCCCAACAATGCACGCCGCGTCGCGCATATCATTTCCGATGCGATCTTCACGCGCATCACAGGGGAGCAGGGCTTTTTCGATACGCGCATTGCCTTCGTCGACGAGACCGGCCCGCCGGAGCACCGCCGCAAGCGGCTCGCGATCATGGATCAGGATGGAGCCAATCTGCGCTATATGACCCGGGGCGACGATCTCGTCGTGACCCCGAGATTTTCACCTTCGTCGCAGGACGTAACTTACATGTCCTTCGGCGCGTCGGACCCGAAGGTCCTTTTGTTGAACATTGAAAATGGCCAGCGCGAGGTTGTCGGCAACTTTCCCGGCATGACGTTTTCGCCGCGTTTCTCGCCCGATGGACAAAAGATCGTGATGTCACTCGCCCAGGGCGTTGCATCCAATCTTTTTACGATGGATCTGCGATCGCGCACAACCACGCGGCTGTCCGATTCCAACGCCATCGACACTTCGCCGTCCTATTCCCCGGACGGGTCGCAAATCGTATTCGAGTCGGATCGCGGCGGCAGTCAGCAGATCTATATCATGTCGGCCAGCGGCGGGAACCCGCATCGCATTTCCTTTGGCGAAGGCCGCTATTCGACACCGGTCTGGTCGCCGAAGGGAGATTATATTGCCTTCACCAAGCAAAAGGCCGGCACCTTCGCCGTCGGCGTCATGCATCCGGATGGATCCGGCGAGCGGATCCTGACCGAAGGCTATCATAATGAAGGGCCGACCTGGGCTCCGAACGGACTTTATTTGATGTTCTTCCGCGATCCAGGCGGGAAGGGCGGATCGAAGATCTTCATGACCGACGTGTTCGGACGCGGCGAATTTCCGGTGCCGACGCCGAATTATGCGTCGGATCCGTCCTGGAGCCCGCTCCTGAACTGATCTCACGTCACGTTTCTCCGTTGTTTTCGCCCAATCTTCGAGCGGCGGCGGCCGCGCGTCACGGTGCCACGCCAAAAAGCTGGGTAAAACTTCAGCTCAGCCGCATTCTAGCCATGAACGATCTGTTAACCTTATCTACCTTTGCTCAAAGGCAACGCTTTCTGGAAAGCTTCGATCAAGGTTGATGGAACATTCCCTTAACCAACGGCCGGTACGACTAACACCTGCCCCGCGATCACAGAAGGAGTTTGGGATGAGCTTTCTCCAACGGACCAGCGAACTGAAGTTCGCTGCCGTGCTGGGCGCCGCCCTTGCGATCGCCGCTTGCGCAAAGACACCTGCCGACGATCCCGCCGCCCTTGCCAGCAGTGGCGTTCGTGCGGCCCCCGGCAGCCCTCAGGATTTTGCAATCAACGCGGGCGATCGCGTTTTCTTTGAAAGCGATTCCAGTGAATTGAGCCCGACCGCGCAAGCGACCCTTGCGAAGCAGGCCAGCTGGCTGCAGCAATACAGCCGGTACAATTTCACAGTTGAAGGCCATGCGGACGAGCGCGGTACCCGAGAATATAATTTCGCCCTTGGCGCAAGACGGGCGGAGACAACTAAAGAATATCTGGTGGCCCGTGGAATTTCAGCCGCCAGAATTCGTACCATCAGCTATGGCAAGGAACGTCCCGTTGCGAGTTGCAACGACATTTCATGCTGGTCGCAAAATCGCCGTGCGGTTACCGTGCTGACGGGCGGCCAATCTTAAATAAGGGTTTCGGCGAGCGGTCCTCCCCCGCCCGCCGGATATTCCCGGCGGTGACAAGCAGATCTTTTGTCCGAATCCGGCGCCGGCGTCTCTTCGTGAGGCGCCGGTTTTTTGTTGCCGCAGGCTTCGCGCGCTCGTCACGAAAGGGTAGGGCGCGCGACAGCTTCCCTCTTGCATCTGAGGCTGCAAACATCGTTAGCCAGTTCTTGACAGCGCGGCAGGGTGACTACGAAGCGGCCCTCGTAAGGCTGGGCAATGCGGCGGCCTGCGTGAGGCATCTCCGCACAGCGCATAGGGCGCAAAAAAAAACTGCCCTTCACCGAAATGAAAGGCAGCTATTTTAGTCCGCAGCGTTTTTGCCCTAGGCTGAACTCACGCCTGCGGCTGGGGTTCCAATCCGCCCGGCTCTGGACCGGGTCTTGGCCGCACGACGCCGGTCGTTGGCACCGAGGAGCCGCGCGTTGGTTCGTGATCGTCGCCGGTCTCCCGCACAGGCGCGATGCCCTTCAACAAATTCACGATCTCTTCGCCGGTCAGCGTCTCATATTCGAGAAGTCCCTTGGCAAGGGTTTCAAGAATCCTTGTGCTTCTCTTTAATGATCCGCGTGGCTTCGGAGAGACCCATTTCCACGAGGCGGCGCACTTCCGCATCGATCTTCTGCGCGGTCGCTTCCGAGACCGTTGTCTGGCGACCCATGGAATAGCCGAGGAACACTTCTTCCTGGTTCTCGCCATACATGACGGTGCCGAGCTCTTCGGAAAAGCCCCAGCGGGTGACCATCGCGCGGGCAAGCTTGGTTGCCTGCTCGATATCGGATTGCGCACCCGATGTGATCTTGTCCTTGCCGAAGATGATTTCTTCCGACACGCGACCGCCCATGCAAATCGCCAGCCGCGATGTCATCTGTTCGTAGCTCATCGAAAGCTGGTCGCGTTCGGGGAGCTGCATCACCATGCCGAGGGCTCGCCCGCGGGGAATGATCGTGGCTTTATGCACGGGATCGGTCGCGGGAACATTGAGGGCGACAATCGCGTGGCCACCTTCATGATAGGCCGTCAGCATTTTTTCGCGCTCGGTCATCACCATAGTGCGCCGTTCCGCGCCCATCATGATCTTGTCCTTCGAATCCTCGAATTCGGACATGGTCACGACGCGCTTGCCACGCCGCGCCGCCAGCAAGGCGGCCTCGTTGACGAGGTTCATCAGATCAGCGCCGGAAAAACCAGGTGTGCCGCGCGCCACCGTCCGCAATTCAACGTCCGGGGCGAGAGGAACCTTGCGGACATGCACCTTGAGGATGCGTTCGCGCCCGACGACATCCGGGTTCGCGACCACGATCTGGCGGTCGAATCGGCCGGGCCGCAGCAGCGCCGGATCGAGCACGTCGGGACGGTTGGTCGCCGCGATCAGGATGATGCTCTCATTGGCTTCGAACCCGTCCATTTCGACAAGCAGCTGATTGAGGGTCTGCTCGCGCTCGTCATTGCCGCCGCCAAGGCCCGCACCGCGATGCCGGCCCACGGCATCGATTTCATCGATGAAGATGATACAAGGCGAGTTCTTCTTGGCCTGTTCAAACATGTCGCGGACACGGCTCGCGCCGACGCCGACGAACATTTCGACGAAGTCGGACCCCGAAATCGTGAAGAACGGCACATTGGCTTCGCCGGCGATCGCCCGCGCCAGCAAGGTCTTGCCGGTGCCGGGAGGCCCGACGAGCAGCACGCCGCGGGGGATTCGACCGCCCAGCTTCTGGAAGCGCTGGGGATCACGCAAAAACTCGACGATTTCCTGGAGATCTTCCTTGGCTTCGTCGACACCAGCGACGTCTTCGAAGGTGACTCGCCCATGCGCCTCCGTCAAAAGCTTGGCTTTTGATTTGCCAAATCCCATCGCCTTGCCGCCCGCGCCCTGCATTTGCCGGGACAGAAAAATCCACACGCCAATAATGGCGATCAACGGCAACCCGTTGACGAGCAGCGTCATCAGCCAATTCGTGCCTTCCGCAGGCGGCTTGGCCGTGATCGAAACATTCTTCTTGTAGAGGCTCTGCACCAGGGACGGATCATTCGGAGCATAGGTCGCAAACGCCCGATTGTCGGTGAAATGGCCGCTGATCTCGTTGCCTGCAATCGTAACCTCGCGGACGTGGCCCTGATCAACTTCGTTAAGAAGCTGGCTGAAGGCGATGTCTTGCGACGGAACCCGCTGTCCAGGGTTCTGAAACAGCATAACGAGCGCAACTACGAGCAGGATTATGATCACCCACAGGGCGAAATTCCGGAAGTTCGGATTCATCTTCTTAGTTCCCGCTAGACATCGCTCTGGCCCGAAAGCCACAAACGGTTGAAACAGCACCAGCTCTCACCTGGTCGTCTATCCAATGTATGCTTGCTTCTTCCTAATGCCAAGGGAGTCTTATTTTTTCCCTTTGGACCTCTTCTCGGGAACATCGGGTGCGTTCTCCCGATGTCTCTTTCGTGGGGCTTCGCGCACCATGATAAGAGTATGGTTGCGTTGAAGCTTTAAGAGCGTGCCACCCAAGGTTGCCTTCAGGGGGGTTCCGCTACGTAGCGCCTGTTGAAATCTAACTGCAAGGGCTTCTAGACGCTCCAGACGTAGCCGCTGAACTCCACCAATCACTTTTAGTTCACCCGCAAGTATTCTCAAGAGAATCTCGCTAGGTTCGTTGGCCAGCGCAGACATGTCCGCTTTGAATTCGCCAGGTTTGCGCTGGGCGATCAGACTGGCCGCAACAGATTCCACCCTGGCGTCGAGCGCAGCGTCTGCTCGAGCTGCACGCAGGGCAAGCCGAAGCAAAGCGGCGCTATCCAGCCCCTCTTTTGCCATTAAGGCGCGCAGATGCCGCATCCGGGTTCTGGCATAGATCGGATCGTCGTTTGAAGGGTCCGAAATAAACGGATGGCCTCTCTCCTTGCACACCGCCACCAGCTCGTCTTTGCCATAGGCCAGCAATGGGCGGGCAAGACTCAACCCGTCACGTTCCTGTGAACGCCGCATGCCTGCAAGTCCAGTCACGCCGCTGCCGCGCAATAAGCGGAATAGAACCGTTTCCGCTTGATCATCGGCATGATGCGCGGTCATGACGAGATCGGCGCCGATTTCCGTGGCATATTTGAACAAAAGACCGTAGCGGGCCTCGCGGGCCTTCTCCTGGATTTTGGCCCTTGGCTTGTCTCCTTCCCAGGTCAGGATCCTGTGCGGCAAACCGAGGGCGCCGGCCCAGCGGGCAACCGTTTCCGCCTCCTTCCGGGATTCCTCGCGCAGGCCATGATCGACGGTTGCGACAAAAAGCGGAGGCCGAACTGAGAGCCCTTCCGTCCATTGAGCTGCAAGCAGCATCAAAGCCACCGAATCGGGACCGCCGGAGACGCAAAGGACAATTCCTCCCGCGGTCTCCCAAGGGCTGAACAGACTGGCTATGGTTTCGACAGAAAACCGCGATTGCGGCGGCATCAACAGTTCGGCGGCGTTCGATGCGTCCGCGCGGGTGACGTTTATAAAGGCCGTGCCCAGGTCAGGATCCATCGTCGGCTGGCCTCAGCATTGCGCGCGCTTGGCCTCCCTTTCCGCGCCTGTTTTTACGTTCACGGAGGCATTTGGATATTTGCGTGCAATTTCGCCATAAGTCGCGCAAGCCTGTTCCTTGGCTCCGAGCGCATTCAGCGATTGGCCGAGCCGCAGCAAAGCCTCAGGCGCGCGCGGCGAACTGGTATAGTGGGTCGAGATCTTGAGATATTGTTCGGCGGCCTCACGCTGACGACCCCGCTGATAGAAGCTTTCGCCGAGGTAATAGATTGCGTCGGGCGCCATCCTGTTCTTGGGGTTTTTCTCAAGAAACGCGGCAAACCCCTTTTCGGCGTTTTCATACGCCTTCTGCTTGAAATAGCCCAAGGCGATGTCGAATTCCTCCTTCGCCGGATTGGTTGGCACTGCGGCAATCACCGTACCGCCCGGCGTGGTGATGCCAGCTGCGGCGGCCGGCGGCGGTTGGGTACGGGCGCGGCCGTTCGAAAGATCGAGCGGCGCTTCCGGATCGTTTTGATCGGGAGCGGGCGGGGCGTTTTGGCTCTGTGCGCTCGAACGGGCCGCCGCAACGGCGGCGGGGCTTCCCAACGGGCGGGGCGCTCCGGGCGCGCCGGGATTTTGAGATGGATCGAAGGCATCGCCGCGCCCATTCGCACGCGAGGCCGATCCCACGGAGTTTTGTAGCGAGCCGGGCGTATCTGCCTCCATAGGGGCTTCCGGGGCGGCTTCGCTGCGTCTCTGCGGTTTGTTCGCCGGCGCCGCTGCGCCCGGCGCGCCGCCCTCGTGCAGCCGGAAATCGACATCTTCCTGGAACTTCTTGAGTTGGTCCGCGAGCCTGCGCGTCTCGAACTGCATCTGTTCGAGCTGCCCGTTGATTTGCCGCATCTGGTTTTCGAGACGATCGACGCGGACGACCAGCTGGGCGCCGTCTTGCTGCGCCTCGGTATAGGGCGCCTGGCCGTAATCGTCGACATCTCCCGGCGGACGGCCATACCCTTGGGCGAGGCGGATTTCATCGCGCGCCGCCGCGATTTGTCCATCGAGCCGATCGAGCCGGACCAAGATAGGGCCTTGGTCCTCGGCCCCGATCGCCACGGAAGCCGTCGAAAAAAGCGCGCCCGTTGTGGCGATGGCGAGCAAAGTTTTTCTGCAGAATGTCATTTCGGCGAATTCCCAAGGGGCGGCTGCGCCTATCATACGTCGAAGTGCCCGCATAAAGGGCGGATAATGCGGGCAAAATATGAAAATCCTGGCCCCGCGAGGTATTTTGCGCGAATAAAGCGTTACTGGAGCCGCGGGGGAGCGCCTCCTAGCGTCAACGTAGCGATTTCGCCGCGGAGAGCGGACATAATTCGATCCAAACTTCGTTGTTACCTTTCCAAAAAACCAACTGCGTAAGTGGCTGCCCTGGAGCAGATCTTGGCTTTCTCCGTGGCGGCGTTAACCACAGACTCATTATTCCATTTCCTTCGAACCAGCGTGCCTTAAGTAATTTTACAGATTTTGTATAAGGAATTTGCACTTTTACGGCCAAGGCAAAGGGATGTAATTTCGGAAGGACGCATTCATCGATGGCAGCCAAACTTTTTGGAACGGACGGCATCAGGGGTCTCGCCAACTCCACGATCACACCCGAACTGGCGATGAAAGTTGCCCAAGCCACCGGGGTTATTTTTCATCGTGGTGAATATCGCCATCGTGCGGTGATCGGCAAGGACACTCGGCTTTCCGGCTACATGATCGAAAACGCCATGGTCGCGGGGTTCACCTCGGTTGGGATCGACGTCCTGTTGCTCGGGCCGATGCCCACGCCCGCGGTCGCGATGCTGACCCATTCGATGCGAGCGGATGTCGGCGTCATGATTTCGGCCTCGCATAACCCATTCGAAGACAATGGGATCAAACTGTTCGGCCCGGACGGATACAAGCTATCGGACGCCGTCGAAGCAAAAATCGAACGTTGGTCGATCAGCCGGCAACGCTCAAATTATCGAAGCCTGCCGATCTCGGGCGGGCGATGAGGGTCGAGGGCGATCGCGCCCGTTACATTGAATTCGCCAAGCGCACGCTCATCCGGAATCTGTCGCTCGACGGCCTGCGCATCGTCGTCGATTGCGCCAATGGCGCCGCCTACAAGGTGGCCCCTGAAGCCTTGTGGGAATTGGGCGCCGAAGTCATTTCGATTGGGGTCGAGCCGGACGGCTTCAACATCAACAAGGGTGTTGGCTCCACCGCGCCCACGGCGCTCATCAAGAAAGTCCGGGAAGTCCGCGCCGACATCGGCATCGCGCTCGACGGCGACGCAGACCGCGTAATTATCGTCGACGAAGCCGGCAAAGTCGTCGATGGCGATCAATTGATGGCCGCGATTGCTCAGAGCTGGAAGGACGATGGGAGATTGTCGAAACCCGGCATTGTCGCGACCGTAATGTCGAACCTCGGCCTTGAACGCTATCTCCAAGGATGTGGCCTCTCGCTTGCGACGAACCGCCGTCGGCGACCGTTATGTGCTCGAACATATGCGCGAGCACGGTTTCAACCTAGGTGGCGAGCAATCCGGCCATATCATCCTTTTGGATCATTGCACGACGGGCGATGGTCTTGTCGCCGCCTTGCAGCTTTTGGCGATCGTCAAGCGGCAGGGGACAACCGGTGAGCCAAGTCTGCCGCCGCTTCGAACCCGTGCCGCAAATTTTGAAGAATGTGCGGTTCAAGACCGGGCGGCCGCTGACGGACGCCAGCGTCGCCCGTGTCATTGAAGAAGGCACCAGAGAAACTCGGCGAGACGGCCGCCTCGTCGTTCGCGCCTCCGGCACCGAGCCGGTCATTCGGGTGATGGCCGAAGGCGACAACCTCGATCTCGTCGAGCGCATCGTCGATGACGTTTGCGCGGCCTTGTCGGCCTCGGCGCAAGCGGCCTGACCGAAAAATCGGCGTTTCCCTATCGCCGGGGGCGGTGCGGGCCAGGCTGAAACATCGCGCGGCATCCGGGGCTCAGTCTTGCCTTTTGCGCCGACATGCAAGCGTACACGCGTGCTTCATCGGGAATCACATCGTTGCAGAGCCGAAAGGCGTCATCCTCGCACGCCGCTTGCTGCTGTGCGCGCAAGTCCGATTGCCCGACGGCAAGGCTTGTCATCGAGAGCCAGACAAAAGTAAAAGCGAGCACAGTTCTCATTTGCATTCCATCGGTCCTTTGGTTTGAAATCAAAACTTGGAGGGCGACGTCCCGGATGCGGGACGGGTACGGGGCTACTTATCAGATAATTGGGCGGGAGGGGCAGTCACGTTTTCAGCCTCGGCTTGATCCATATCCCCGGTTCCCTTGGAAACCCCATCGAGCACGCGGCGAACCTTTGTCGCAAGCCGTTCTCGGTCATAGGGCTTGCTCAAAAACTCGACGCCGGGATCGAGCCGGTGGTTGTGAACAATCGCGTTCTCGGTATAGCCCGACGTAAACAAGATCTTGATCCCGGGTGAAATTTCGGCCGCCCGCTCGGCCAGCTTGCGGCCGCCCACTGTGCCAGGCATGACAACATCGGTAAACAAAAGGTCGATTTTAGCGCCATTTTCCAAGATTGATATCGCTTCACCGCCGCTTGAGGCCATGATCACATCATATCCAAGAGACTCCAGCATGGAAGCGACGGTCGCGCGGACGATTTCGTCGTCATCCACAACGAGAATCGTCTCGGTACCGGTAAGGGCGAGGGTTGCGGGTTGGCTTTGAGAGCGCACTTCCTGGCCGAAACTTCGTGGCAGGTAAAGTTTGATCGTGGTGCCTTCGCCAACCTCACTGTAGATTTTCAAATGTCCGCCGGATTGTTTGACGAAGCCATACACCTGCGGCAGCCCAAGACCGGTTCCTTCACCGACCGGCTTTGTGGTGAAAAAAGGATCGAGCGCGCGGAGAGCGGTCGCGGCATCCATTCCCTTGCCGGTGTCGGTGATTGCAAACATGACGTATTGCCCGGGCTCGACTTCCGCATGATGCGCCGCATAAACATCATCGAGCGCCGCGTTGCAGACTTCGATCGTCAGCTTGCCTCCACCGGGCATGGCATCGCGGCTGTTGATCGCGAGGTTTAACACCGCCGTCTGAAATTGGGCGGCATCGACATTGGTGTTCCAGAGGCCCCCGCTGCTTACGTATTCGACCACGATTTTTTCCCCGACAGCTCGCCGGATCAAAGGCAAGGACTCATTCATAAGAGTGCTGAGATTGACGATTTCCGGCTGGAGCGGCTGTCTCCGTGCGAAGGCCAGAAGCTGTTGGATAAGGCGCGCGCCACGCTCAGCCGCCAACACCACCATGTCGATGCGCTGAAGAGCTTGCGGGTCTTTGCCGACGGCGCGGCGAAGCAGGCTCGCGGCGCCGATGATGACAGTGAGCAGATTGTTGAAGTCGTGGGCGACCCCGCCTGTCATCTGGCCGAGCGCTTCGAGCTTTTGGGATTGGAGCAGCGCTTGCTCCGCTTGGCGTTGCTCGGTCCTGTCTAGAAAAGTCGTGACCGAGCTCCCGTCTCTGGTGGGGTTGTGGAAAACTTCCAGCGACCGGCCGTCGGCTTCCTTTCGCTCAACCAGCGCCGGTCTGCCGCTTCGTCTCGCCGTGGCCTCGAGCGTATCAAACTGTTTGCTGAACTCGCCGGCTTCCGATGTTTCGTCCGATGGCACATGCTGACCGATTTGCAGCGCGTTCGGAGGCAATTTGAGCATTTGCCGGAAAGCCCGGTTCCAGGCAAGCAAACGGCGTTCATGATCGAATGCGGCAACGCCTTCCCGCACGCTATCGAGCGTGGCGAGTAAAATTCGCTCAGAGTGGGCGGCCTGCCTGAAGGCTCGCGAGAGCAGAAAGGATCCGAACAGAAGCGCCACGGAGGCAACCGCGCTGCCAATCACGAAGGTCAGCGTAAAGCGGTTTCCCACGGTTTCCTCTTCCTCCAACTGCTTCAGAAGCCGCTTGTTGGCGTGGTCGAGGATGGCGTCGATATCGGCCGTGATGGAGTCCATTGCGGCGCGGCCGGCATCGGTATTTACGATGGCTTGCGCAGCCTCGAATCCATGCTCTTGCCGTGCCGCGATTGTCGCGGCCAACTCGTTTATTTTGGTTGTCAGATCGGCTTGGAGACTGAGCAAACGGTGTTGTTCGTCCGGATCGTTGGATGTGAGGCGTTGCAAATCACTGATGAGCCCCGGAATTTTTTCCTTTGCACTTCGGTAGGGTTCGAGATAGGCATCGCGACCCGTGATGAGATAGCCGCGTTGGCCTCTCTCGGCGTCCCGTACCGCTCGGTCCAGGGTCGTTGCCGTACGCCTGATGAAGAAAGCTTTCTTGGTTTCCTCGCGCGCCAGCCTGGCTTGCGGAACGTTGTCGAGCAGCTGGTAGAGCGTGATCGCGACAAGAAAGCCAAGCGGAACCGCGGCGAAAAGAAACGCTGATGTGCCGTAGGCGCGGGAGCTAGAGGCCGGCGGTTGCAAGGGCGCGCTCCATCGAACGCTTTTTTCAGCTAGGCTTTCTTCATAGCAAGCCCGCGAAGGTGGTCAAGGCATGGGGAGGGCGAGCCGGGAGAGCGGCTGAAATGGCGAAGCTTGAATTCCCGTCGGCGGCCCATGTTATAGGTGACCATGTTCTCGGCTGAAGAAATTGCGCGTTACGCGCGCCACATCGTGCTGCATCGCGTCGGCGGTCCGGGCCAGCAGAAGCTCAAGATGGCCCGAATCCTCGTGGTCGGCGCCGGCGGGCTGGGTTCTCCGCTCATTCAATATCTGGCAGCGGCGGGCGTGGGTGAGATCGGCATTGTCGATGACGACAATGTTTCTCTGTCCAATCTACAGCGCCAGATTCTGCATGGCACGGCGGATATTGGCCGCCCCAAGGTCCTCAGTGCGAAAGAGGCGATCGAAAAACTAAATCCCCATGTCAAAGTCAGCGTCCACTGTGTGAAACTGACGCCGGAGAATGCGAACGCGCTGGTGGCTGCTTATGATATTGTTGCCGACGGCTCGGATAATTTCGCGACGCGCTATGCCGTGTCCGACGCCTGCTATTACGAAAGGCGGCCGCTTGTGACCGCCGCGGTGGGCGCTTTCGACGGTACGCTGACCGTCTTGCGGCCCTATGAGAAATCTGCTGCGGGCGAGCCCAATCCGACCTATCGTTGCCTGTATCCAGAACCGCCACCGGAGGGTTCGGTCCCCGCCTGTTCAGAGGCTGGTGTGCTTGGCGCCCTGACCGGCATCATGGGGACGATGATGGCCTTGGAGGTGCTCCGCGAAATCATCGGCTTTGGAGAAAGCCTTGTGGGCAAGCTCGTCCTTGTCGATGCGCTGGACATGCGTTTCGAAACGATGCGTTATCGGTGGGATCCTGCCAATCCGTTGAACGGAACTCCTTCGCCGCCTTCTAGATCACGATGATCGATTCCAAAGGCTTAGAGCGAGCGGATTGCGGGCGGAAAACCGGTTTCCACTTTTCCTCATCCCGCTCTAGCGGCGGGACGGCGATAGCAGCCTGAGCAAGCGTTGACAGCTGGGCGTGCAGCGACTAGACCACGCCTCCGTCGGCTGAGCGTCTAAACCCGCTGGCGGGTGCGGCCGAGATCAATTATCAAGCGTTTCCGGCGCTGTTGGGGGATAGTTCAACGGTAGAACAGCGGACTCTGACTCCGTCAATCTTGGTTCGAATCCAGGTCCCCCAGCCAGTATAAGTTATTGTTTATACTAATATTTGTAATTTTGGTGTCGCCAATGGCAATTGCCCATGTCACCATCATGTCACCAAATGGCACGCTTTCAGATCCAATAGTTACGCAGGCATTACAATGGCGGATGATATCAAACGCTGCTTTGTGATTTCCCCAATCGGGGCCGCTGACTCCCCCGAACGAAGACACGCCGACATGACGCTCAATGCGATCATACGTCCAGCACTTGCCGAGATCGGAATTGCGTTCGGCGACGTGAAGCGCGGCGACGAAAGCATCGAGACAGGGATGATCACTGATCATCTCATCACGGAAATACTAGAGAGCGATTTGATCGTCGCCGATCTGTCATTTTTGAACCCGAACGTCTTCTACGAGCTGGGCATCGCTCATACGGCAGAGAAACCAGTCATTCACATTGCAAGTCACGAGACGAAATTGCCGTTTGATAACCTCGGCCATCGCACCGTGATGTTCGATCCCTCCGATTGGCATTCGCAGTGCGAGGCGAAAAAACAGATCGCAGACGTCGCCCGTAACGCGTTAGCTCCGGGGTTCGTGGTTTCAAACCCTGTTACTCATGCTCGCGGTTGGAAAAAACTCAAGGCAAGCGGCGATTCCCAACAGGCTATCGTGGCAAATCTGGTTCAAGAGGTGGCGACCATTAAAAGACAGCTCTTGGACCATAGTGATCGGTCATCCCGGATATCACAAGAAATCGTTGGAAGGGGATCGATTGCGGATTCGTTTAGCACGTCTCCTAAGTCCGACATACCGATGCCCCCCAAGGCCGAAGCTCGATGACCCACGAAAAAGGCGGCCGAAGCCGTCGCCCTTATTAAAAGGCGTCAGGCGGCAGCAAACTCCCGCGCCATGACCGCCTAAATCGCCGCCCGTCGTTCGAGGTCACGCGTCAATGCCGCCGCGAAGGCTTCCGCGCGCTCAAGCACGGCTTGCCGTTGGGCTGCCATGGCCGCTAACGCTTTCCGCTCACGCGCAGCCTTGCGCTGCCGATGCCATGTCGAGCGTGAGATACCTTCCGCGAGCCCGTAATGTCTTAGTTTGAATTTTCTGCTTCCGACCCCAAAGCGGTCATCAGATAAGGCCCTTTCGTACCGCTGAACACAAAGCCGGTATGGTGGTTTACGTGCTGGCGGGCTGGCCGATCATACAAGCGGAAGCCGCTCGGCCAGTTCCTGACGCCCCTTCGTGTCCCTCGCGTCAAACCGGACCAGCAATTTACGCACAAATGCGAGTCTGCTGACGGTATCCTCGGTTGCGTCGCCGGTCGCTTCCAGGGTTTCCAGCTCCATAAGTCGTTCGCGAAGAACAATCGCCATCGTCTCGCCAATGGGCCGTTCCATATTCATCGGTGCGTCGCGCCCAGTATGTAAGGCGGGCCATTGCTCTCGGCGGTGATGAGGCTGAGCGCGGCGAAAGCCGGCATGACGCGACGACATGGAGCTCACCGTGGCCGTTCCTCGCCCGATGCTGGAAATTTAAAGGTGAGCGCCGAAATTTACGGACCGGGGGGTCGTCCAGACATGTCAATGCCGTTCCGGATGCTTCTCGTCGGTTACCTGTTCGGCGTGCTCCGAACGGCGTTTGTGCGAGGACGTGCACTCAATCTAACAATTTGTCTCCGCCATTGACAGCATGGAGCGACATTTGCAAATTGTTGTAATGGGGACGAATGTAAACGGATTCTTGTCTTCAGTCATGAGACCATCTCGATCTTGGCGATTGGGACCGATTGGAGCGCTTGCCGAAGCGGTTCGTAACTGGTGCCGAAGACCGCTTTTGTGCGGCGTCCACTTGGATATGTGCGGAATGGCGCGAGCCGACTACCTTGATGGCGGGCAGCGTGGCCCCACGGACGATCCTTAGAGGCCACCAACACGGCCGACAAGGTGCTCGTGGGGTGAGAGTGCAAAGATGACGCCGATTTACCTCGACTTCAATGCCAGTACACCTGTTGCTCCTGAGGTCGTTGAGGCAATGCGCCCTTATCTCGCAGGAGAATTCGGCAACCCCTCGAGTCTGCATTGGGCGGCCCGGGGCGCGCGACAGGCGATCGCAACCGCGCGCATTCATGTTGCGCAGCTCCTCGGCTGCGGTCCCGACGAAATAGTTTTCACCAGTGGCGGCAGCGAAGCAAATAATCTCGCTCTCAAGGGATTATTCTTCCAACGGGGCGGCCGCCCGTCTCACCTGATCACCTCCCAGATCGAACACCCGGCGACGATCGAGCCGTCCCGCTTTCTCGAGCGTTTCGGATGCAAGGTCACCTATGTGCCGGTTGACAGCACCGGCCTCATCGATCCCGACGACATCCGCAGGGCGATAGTGAAGGACACATTCCTAATCAGCATTATGCACGCCAACAATGAGGTCGGCACCATCCAGCCTATCAACGAGATTGCAAGGATCGCCCGCGAACATGAGGTTCCGCTGCATACTGACGCCGCTCAATCGGTAGGAAAGATTGCAACAAACGTCGAGAAGCTCGGTGTCACCCTCCTCTCCATCGCTGGCCACAAAGTCTACGCCCCGAAGGGCGTCGGAGCACTCTATATTCGCGGAGGGCTTGAGATTGTGCCGCTGGTTCATGGTGCCGGACACGAGGGTGGCCGTCGCGCGGGCACGGAGAGTGCGATGCTGGCTGCTGCTCTTGGCCAGGCATGCGCAGTCGCGTGGCCGAAGATCGGCATGTCCTCCGTTCGGCAACTGCGGGACCTCTTTTGGGACCAGCTGCGTGCAGCCTTCGGCAACCAAGTCGTGCTCAACGGCCATCTCGAGCATCGCCTCCCCAACACGCTCAACGTCTCCTTTGTCGGCTGCGTCGGCGCCGACATCCTCGCGCAGATTCCAAATGTCGCCGCATCGACGGGTTCGGCCTGTCACTCCGGCGAGACCAAGCTGTCACCGGTACTGAAGGCCATGGGTATTGCGCCTGAGGTCGGCATGGGGACGATCCGGTTCAGCCTTGGCCGAAGCACCACACGGGATGAGATCGAGGACGTCGTTCACCACTTGAAGCGGGCTGTCCCTGTCAGAAATCAAATCCGACATGCTGATGGGCATTGACATGTCTGGACGGCGCCCGCTGATCAAGGGTTATTTTGCGGCGTTGCGTTTGATCGTGGGTGCGGTCATGTCTTCGGCCTGTTTGATGCGGGTCATGACGCCCGTTGGCCCTGATGTTGTCCGCTGATCCCTTGCCCCAATTACGTTATCGCGCTGCGCGTCAATGCCACTGGCTTTGGGATCAAACCTTGCTCTTCGCATCACCTCTTGGTCACCCTCGATTCTTTTGCAGCCATTGGCCGCTGACGATTTTGGCAGTCGTTACGCCGGAGCTGCGCTATAGCTTGTCTTGCCGCGCATGATCGCAAAGGCGATGCGCGCAGCCTGAAGGGCTTGGTCTGGATAAGCTTCTTCGCCCAGGATCACAGCGCGTCTTCGTGCGGCTTGCGATGATAGAGGACCGCATGCGCGCCCACGACGAGCAATTTCCGCAAATATCGATTGCTCATCTTCGAGACGCGGTCCAACCGTTCCTTGCCGCCGGACGAGTTTTGTCTTGGCTCAGGCCAAGAAAGGCGGCGAACTCGCGCGGGCCTGAGAAAGCGGACACATCCTGAACACTCGAGGCCATCGCCGAGGCCGTCACCGGGCCCAAACAGACCGCGATGGAAGCTCAACGCATCGGCGCCATGCTGGGACCGACGCGGAAAAAATTCCCCATGTTGGCCGCATGCCCGCGCGGTGGAAGCTCGGCGCGTGAGCTACTCCGCTGGCGTCAAGAGGAATTGGCAGACCGCGCTGGTATCGCGATATCAACGCTTCGCCGCTTGGAAGGGATGACAGCGCAGGCGCGGATTGTATCCGCTCTTCAAGGTGTCGGACGCCGATTATTGCAGACCAACGCGCCGCAAATAAGCGAAGTATTTTCGCGTCGACAATTTCGCGTCAAACAAGTTGCCAACTTCAACAACCAAACTTTCAGCCGCGAGATTCCGGATTTCATCCGCAGATAAACCGCCAAACAATCGGCCAAGTTCTGCCGCCGTCATTAGCACCGGCAAATCAGCAACCATCGCCGCCAATTGCTGCGGCGTGAAAATGTCGTCATCATCATCCACCGCGCTTCGCTCTTTTCGCCTGACGCGGATTTTCATCGTCATCGGCAAGCGCCTCGCCTAACGTGGCCTCAATTTGCGGCGCCTTTTGTGCCAAATCGGTCAGCGCGTCTCTCGTAATTTCTTCAATTTTAGCCGCGTCGAAAGCGCTCAAATGTGGAAGCGCGGCTCGTGCGCGACTTGGAATTGCCAGTACCGAAGCTCTGACGACTCGAGCATGCCGCGTCCACAACGGTTGAAGCCGCTCAACGTCTATCACCGCACCTTCCAAAACCCGCCGCCGAGCTCGCGCCAGCATGGTTTGCTCAATTTTAAGCCCAGCTGAGGCGCTCAAAACATCGTCGCCGCCCTCCCGCGCAAGCCGACCAGCCGCAGACTCTCGTAAATGAGTGCAGTAAGTCCGGATCGAATCATCGCGGCGGTATCGGCCATGCGTTGCTCGGGCGACAGCACCCTTGGCGGCCAGCGCTTGTATCGCGCGCGGTTGAATTCCGAAAAGCTTGGCGAGCTCCCCAGCGCTGCAAGTGACGCCGGATGGATCCTTCTTCTGATTTGAGCCCATGAAACCGCGCCCCTATGGAAAATGCTAATATATTGATTTTTCAAAACGTTTGCCATGTGAAAAAACATAAGTTCAGGGATATTTCGGGGGCGGCGGCCCCGCAGCTTGTTAGAGACCGGGGAGTACCTTTCGGCACGAGCCATACGCACTGTTAGCCGTACCAGCACCCGCCTTTCGTCGGCATCGACCACAATCACTTTAGGCTGTCGGCGCTCTAACTTGCAGAAACCTTGGTCTCTCACGCGCCAGACCCTGCGTCGTATACGGCATAACCCCCATTAGGCGACTTGCGGTGGGCGCTGGCGAGCGTCGTTGGCCTCCCAGCGCTTGTCGTTAACCCGTTAACTTGCCTGGCAGGGCACCATGTCCGTCATTGGGACACGAGCGGAAGACATATGCACGGTGCGAGCGTTTCGCAGTTTTGACCCAAAGCTGACTTTCGGAAGGTCCGCTTCCGAGAAGCTAAACGAACCGAATAGCTTTCGATTCCAGCCATTGGAATCGACGGTCAATTTCCAACGATGGCCTCGCAGCCCCAATGGCGTCAAGCGTAGCAGCCAATTCTGGTGAGCCGTACGTTTCCGTGCGCTTTCTAAAAAGGCACCAAAGAAACTCCAATGTTTCCTCCGGAAATCTATTAGGCAAATCGGAATCATGCAGGAAGAACAAGTTGCCCGACTTGCCATCGATCACAGAGAGATAGGGCTTTACAACTCGAACGGCATTCGGAAACTCATCGGCCGTGTTGACACAGAAATGGGCCAGGTGGGTTGTCAGCCGGGCATTCTTAAACCGGCGTTCCTGAGGCCATACCTTCTCAAAGAGTGGGCCGAGCCCTCGTCGCCAAGCCTCTGCGGGTCCTAGGTCGAAGCCCTTTGCCTGCCAGATCGCGAGGCATTGCACTGCCGCAGTTCGGACAGCATCGGGGCACAGCCGAAGCGCGCGGCGCGTGTCTGATGCTTTGAAGCCCCAGTCCATCGTGTCGTCATTCAGAAGCGGGGCCAACACCGGCATTAGAATTTTTGCAGCGACGTGCTGTGCTGCCCAGTCTGTCGACTTACACTCCTGGGCGGCCTTTAGGAGTTCAGCTTTCAATACGCGGCTGGCAACCGCGCCCAGCGAAGCCCACTCTGCGACCACTGCACGCAAGGTAGCTGCCGTCTGTCCTTCACCATTAATCCAAGGAAGAAGGCGTCGCCTAACGAAGCTTTCGTCGATGTAGATTAAAAATCCGATCGAGCGGGCGCACGCGCCGCGGGCAAGATGGCCCGCGAAGCTAGGCTCCGCAACAATTCGGCGCAGTCGGGTGATATTCGCACGAGAGACGGAACCCGTTGCCTTGCGTTCTTGCTCGATAGAGCGCAGCAGATCTTCGGAAAGCCTGCCAGCAAGCGAATTGATCACGCGATCATAAAAACGGCCGTCACCGGTCTCCTTGCGGTCACCATCCCCTTCTGCGGCTACGGCGAGCCGCCAAAGTCGATCCCACCAGCGGTTCCGGAGCCGGGCTGGAACATCGACCCAAGACTGCAACCCATCAACCAGACCATTCAACAGCGGGCTTATGTCGCTGTCATTGACCGGCTCCAACAGGCGGAATATCCTTTTGAATAGGTCTGAGCGCACTCGCTGCTTCTCCGGCTCAGATGGTAACGGGAAGGGGAGTGATCCGATGAGGTCGCGCCACAACTCAACGTCCTCATTACGAAGGCCCTGCCTACTAAGTGTAAGAAACGCACCCTTTGGGTCGGCGCGACAGTAGGCCAGCCAGTTAGCCCGTTCGTCAGAGTCGTTGCTCTGCAACAGTGTATGGGCGAGTTCTAGGCGGTCTTCCGGCTCTGCCTCTAGCAAAGGAGCGGGATTACCCGTGACAGCGTGTACGCCGGATGAATACACCGCGAATAGATCGCTCTCCTCGCGATCTCGATTTAAATAAGGCGTCCTGGCGCAGATGGCCTTAAACAGGGCCTCCCCGGCTTCGGTGAGGGCACCCGCCAATTTGATGGTTGAAAGTCGAATCCACATGGCGTGATCGCGAGCAGCGGGGCGCCAGTCAGTTTCGCCCTCACGCAAATCGTCCCGGTCGGTAAACAACGTCGGGCCTTGGCCGGCGATTCGAGCGACCACCTCGTCGATTTGTGCCGGTGTGGCTTCGTTGAAGCGGTCCTCGATGAGCGCGAATAGTTCGGGCCTTTGGGCCCAGAAGGCGTCGCTCGGAAGAGAAAGAGCATCCGCGATGACTTCGTCAATCGTGAAAATTTCGCGACTTCTCAGAACGTAGAGCCATAGGCGCGTACCAAGCGCGCTCGGCAGCGCACGCCATTGCTCCGTCAAACGTCGCGCCAGCAACGGGTTCTGTTGTGCAACGTCGGGAAAAAGGCCCGTCAGCAGGCGGATCAAGTGAATGACGCCGTCGTGATATTCGTTTTGGACATGGGCTGCGATCGACGGCAAGCCCCTGTCGAGTGAATCCCTTTGTTCGGTGATAAGCTCCGAGTCGATAGCCAAATAGATGCTGGAGCGGAGTGCTTCGGTGGCCAACTCGGCGAGGCGGCTTGCGAGATTTGGCATTGCCAGAAGAGCTTTCAGCACTTCCTTGACACCATCCTCCTCGGCTCTAAACGATATCTCGTACAATTCGCGCAGCGTCTGCGGCTCCGCCGCGCTTGCATTCTTGTCTTCCCAGAAGGGAGGCTCAATAACTAGAGCCGGTGTGAGGCTATCGACCGCGCGCTGTAAATCTAGGTCGATCAGTTGACCATTACTGATATGTCCCGCGAGCTGATATCCGCTTTCGTGCCGAAGACTTATGCGGTGAAGATTGCAGCTGACGAGAAGCTGCCAAGCGCGAAACCAAAGCTCCGGCGGCGGAGGGCGACGGCGGATTTGTGTTTCGAGGTTTTCGATGAGTTCGACGCCGGACTTGTTGCACCACAATGCTGCAGAACGTAAAGCCGCTAGATCGGTCGATCGGTTCGTGAACCATTGGGGAAGCACCCAAGTGGGGTCGGTGGGCTGCCACAGCTCCTTGCGGGAAAAATGGTCAAACCAAGCGGGATCCTGGATTTTCGTGATGACGATATCCTAGAGATCTCCACGTCCTTTCAGCAACCAACCAATCTGATCTAGTTCAATGGCTGATGCTGCACCATACGATTTGGACAGTATCTCTTCTGCCAATCGCCGCCGCGTAGGCCTGGGCCGCTCAATCAAATCAGCGAGAAGTTTAAGGTCGCGCCATAGGGCTCCGTGCGGCGGAAGCCCCTCTGTCCTCTTTTGATAGGTAATTGGGTGAACGGCTACTGTTGACCATCTAGCATCCGCCTCGTCGGTCGCGTCGTCGACGCCGTCAAACGTGTAAACTGTTCGGAGGTCTGGGAACCGCTCGCGATCAGCTTCAAGGATGTTTAGGAAGTATCGAACAGGTGCGTCGCCTGCGCTGTAGCCGACAAGAACGATAGTTTTGCACCGTGCGAGATCAAACAGAAAGCGCGATGCCCAGCCGGAGCGCATGTAAGCGTCGCCATATTCTGCGCTGGTGAGCACCAAGGGCGTTCCCTTGATCCCGGTCGGGGCATCTTTGTGACGTCCGTGAAGATGTATGATGCCGTCAAAATCCTCGGCCCCGGGCGCAGGAAGCGCTTGCCCCGCGACACTAATCTGCTGCGCAACCGGCACTCCCTTCTGCACAGCAACTGCCCGCTCAAACAGGGGATCAAAGTTCGTCGTGACGAGGCAGTATCGGTTGTCGAGATTCATCGACAGGCGAAGCAGAGTGTTGTGCCTGCTGAGGTCAGGATTCTCAGGTGGCGCGAGGAGACGGTCCACAGCCGCATACATTTTGCTCGGGTGGACGAGCCGCCGGGCCAGGCTCCCAAGAACTTCTTCGTATCGATTGCCCTCGAATGCAGCCTGTTCTCCCTCATCCATTTTAAGGTCAAGGCGATCGAACGTCTTCTCGACTAATTCTTTAAAGCCGGGTAGCTGCGGAAAGCTGACGCCGGCGCCGCATAAGAACACTACTTCCCCCGCCATAAGTTGGTCGAGGAGCTCACCTGGAAAGGCCGGTCCGTCTTCGAAATACTTGAGAGTCATGAGGAAAGAGTACAGATTGATTTGGAAAGTGAACAGATGTTTCGGTCGGCGGCTACCTCTAATTCAACAAAGAACTTAAACGGTTGCCACTCCGCGCTCAATGGACGCCGTGGTCTCTGCTGATGTGCCGAGAAGCTGGACTGCCGAAAGTATGGGGGGCAATTTCGTCCGTTGTGTCCACCGGTTCTAACGTCCGGTTTTGGGCTTGGAGCCAAGGACTGTGATCGGCGCGAACCGGAATCAGAGCCCGCCTCCAGCAAGGTTCGCCTTCGGTCCGAAATCGGAGTTAGGCGATAAATGCGACAAGCGACTGATTCGAAAGTGGGCGTGCGTGATGTGGCCCGCGCAAGGCGTTTGTCGGCGGATGAAGGAACGGACGAGCGGCCTTTGCTTTCGAAAGCATGCCAATTACCGCTGATGTCCTCGCCAACAAGATCGGGGCGCGAACGCCCGAGGGAGACCGGGTTCAGGACAGGGCGAAAAACGTCAAGATGTAGAAGCCAGGGCGTATGCAACAGCTGCGAAGCAAAAAGCTTGCAAAGCGTCATACCTAAGAAATAGCTCACCATGCCCTTCTCGGTTGGGTCGAGTGCGAAAAAGGCACCCGTTCGGCGGAGATAGTCGTTCCAGTCTTGCTCGACGGCCATTCGTATCAAAGCCAAGCGGAAGATCGCTTCGTGGAACGACGCTTCGCCATGCCGAAAGACGTGGTAGGTGCTCGGGCGACCAAGTGTGATAGCCGCCCACAGAAGCTCATCCCAAGAAGTTGAGAGGGTGCCCGATCGAAATTTGTAGGACGCGGGGAAAGCTCGGCTGCTATAGTCGATGCGCAGCGTCATTCCGCCGCCTCCATCTCACGGGCGTCGGGAGGCGCGAGGGCTTCGGCCAGGAGGGCGTCGAGCAGGCAGCGGCGGGTGGCGGCGGTGGCGGTGAGGCTTGCCTCCAGTCGGTCGCACAGCGCCATCAGGGCATCGACCTTGGCGACGATGCGGTGCTGCTCGGCGAGGGGCGGGAGGGGAACTAACAACGTCTCAACACCACCAACGCGCAAGTGCTGAACTGTTGCGCCGATTGGCTTGTCTTGAACGCGATCCATCAATTGCGGATCGCGAAGCGAATAGATCATGAAATTACGATCAATCGTGTCAGGCACCAATCGCGCCATTATCATTCGCTGCCCAAGGCAGATTTGTTCGCCCGGTGGAATGAGACAGACCTCACCCATCGGGGCTTCGCGTGTAATGAGGATGTCGCCGGGCTCGGGCATGCAACGGGCGCTCCAGATTTCGTAAGTCTTTTGATCGACATACTTCTGGTCGTCCAGGTTCATCCGCCCGTCGCGAACATTCGTCGTTCGAATCAAACGAATCCCTGTACTGGCATAGGGCGCAGTCTTGTTCTTGCAGTCGATGACGAGCGCCGAACATTGCAGGAGGGTTGCCCATGCCCAACCGATAGGAAGGGCCTCCAAGCCTTTTGGAACGGATTGCTCGGCCAACTTCTTGATTTGGGTGCGCGCTTCATCTGGGTTTGGGTATCCCGATTTGAGCAATTGGGCTCGCTTCTTGTCGATCCGCTTCAGCAGTTCCGACGCCGGTTCGTCGTTCGGGTCTTGCGGCACGAGTTTGCCGCGCACGGCGAGGTTGAGGATGGTCTGGCGGAGGTGCTTGATCTGGTCGGGGCGCGTGGTGAGGGCCGGCAGCGCGTCGAGGGCGAAGCGGGCGTCGGCCTGGAAGGTTTCGGGATCGGGCGCGTTGAGGCGGGCGAGGCTCGCCGCCGCCAGCCGGTCGCGCGTCGCCTCGCGCTTCGCCCGCGCCGCCTCCAGCCGGTCGCACAGGCGCCATCAACTCATCGACCTTGGCGACGATGCGGTGTTGCTCGGCGAGCGGTGGGAGGGGAAAAGGCGAATGCACGAAGTATTCGGTCGGCACGCGCTTCTGACCAGCGGTGCCCGTCATCTTCGGGATACCCGTTTTGATGAAGCGCGGGCTCTTGAAGAAAATGAGGATGTAATCCTGATCGACAAATAGTGGGCGCACGATGTGCAACTCGGTCGTTCCGCTGCCAATACTGCCGGTTAAATTTCGAAAGACGGTCGATTTGCCGTTCTCGAAGCATGGCGTGATTTTCGCCAAGCCAACATCGCCTTCGGCAAAATGGGTGTAGCCCTTCTTGATCTCGCCCCATGGCCGGATTTCGTGGTCGTTCGCTACGCCATACTCAGCGGCGATCAACGGCATCGGAACGAACGACGCATCCGTGGTGTCTGGCGCTACGTTGCGCGGGTTCAACACGCCGATTTCAGCGATTTGCGACCAGCACCAGTTCATCGGGATCGGGAATGGAGGTTCTGAAAGAGCCCGGATCAGCTTTGGGCTTCTGATCTCCCCCGCCTTCACCAGCCGCGCCTTCTCGGCCGCGATCCGCTTAAGCAATTCCGACGCCGATTCGTCGTTCGGGTCCTGCGGCACGAGCTTGCCGCGCACCGCCAGATCGAGAACGAAGCGGCGCAGGCGCGGGATCGCGTCTGGCGTATCGGCGATGCGAGCGAATTGGTCGAGGAGCCGCTTGGCATTCATCGTGACAGCCGGGCCAGCATAATTTGACGATCGGTTAACCACAGGAGTTTCGGCGTTCATTACAACTCACGTCAATCGCCAAAGAGCCTCGATCGCGCCGACCAATTCGGCTTGGCGCCGCTGGAGCGTGTCACAGGTCCATTCCGTTTCGCTTAAGACCTTGCTAGTGATCGCGAAGTTCGAAACGCCTGCTTTGGTCGAGAAGTACTTTGCCTTCTTCTCTTGAAAATCGAGGTTGCCCGCCTGTGCATTTTTTCGTCGTGTGAGCAACACCAGATTTGCCAGCTTGTGAACCCAAGCTTCACGCTCAGCGGCATCAGGGAAATCAACCAGCCACAGACTCCCAGCGGACGGGTTCTGGGGCAGAACGTGTTCTACCGTGATAATGGGATGATTGTAGGTAGGGCTCCCGCCGGACAATAGCTCGTCAAGACGGAGCAGCAATGGTAGCCGGATGCGCGTTATGGCATAGATATCGCTTTCCAGCGCTTTCCGAACAGACTGCTTTTCCCCAACGTCAAGTTGCAGCGGCGACCCCGCGACGAATAAATCATCCGCCGCCTGAATCGAGCCGAGCAGCTTGCCGTAGCGCCGAATGCGATCCGACGGATCGCTCCGCATCAAAAACAGCGCGTAGGCTAGACGTTCTAGGTCCGATAGAAAACGAAGGACGAAATCCGGCTCGCCTCGTCGGCGCGCAATCACCTCAATCGTAGGTGGCTGCCAATCGAAATTGTCCAGCCGAGACAGATGCACGAGCTGTCGATTAATTTCATCAGCATGCTTGAAACTCGTGAAGGCTTGGTCAGTGATCTCCTCGTAAGCATCAGCATAGGGCGAAAGCTCGTTGTCAATGAACTGCGCCGGCTGCTTTGCTGTTGGAACAAATTCCCGAAACTCAGCAATGAGCGTCCCCTGCATCTTCTGCTTGCGATGGATCATACGAATATGTCCGAACAGCTCGGCGAAGCGCTCGCGCCCCAATTCGTCTTCGAGGTCCTCCCAAACTTCATTGTAATCGTCTTGCTTGAGCGCTGGGAGCACCCCAATAATGTCCGCCTTTAGGATGTCGGCTGGTGAAAGATCGAGTCCCCGCGAGTTTAACACCGAAAAAATTCGGAACGCAAACTCCTGATCGGAAGCCGCTACGATCACGAGATAGCAGCGCTTGGCAATGAATGTCGCCAGCCGCTGACGCCGTTCTTCGGGTAATCCCTTCAATCTTTCGCGAAGGAACTCTGCGTTCTCGACAATCCGGGCGCGGGCGTCCCGAAACTGCCGAGGATTAGGCAAAGCTGCCGACTTACCGTCGGTTTGGATTGTTTCGCGGAAGAAATCGGCGTCACGATCTCGCAGCATCAGGCGAAAGACATCGGCTGTTCCCTCGATCGGATCGCCCGTTTGGCAGATGTATTTGTGAATCGCCGGCCCGATCTTCGCACCAGCGAGATCGCGGAGCACGCATAACAGGATCGTGATCGTCGTCAGTCGTTGTTGACCGTCGACAACGGCCGCCTCGGGTTTTTGAGGGTCCTTGATGAGGACGATGCTTCCAAGGAAATAAGGGCTTGCGTTGGCGATATCGCCGGTATCGGGGCAGGCGGTCGAAATGTCGTCAAGCAACTCGCTGGTCTGTTCAGTCGTCCAGGCGTAGGGCCGCTGGAAGGATGGAATGTGGAACAGATACTTATCGCAGAAGATGTCAAGAATCGGCTTTTCGTTCGCTTCAATCGTGTGGCGCTTCATGGACATATTCCAAAGCTGGGCAGCAAATGCCTGGTGAGAATGCGCCTGGTGCAATGGCGCCGTCTGCGGCCGGCAAATGCGCCCACTGCAGCGGCAGCATCGTGAGCAAGCGGACAATCCTGCTTCATCGCGCAAGCGCCTCCGCAAGTAGGCGTGGCGGGCGCGGCGCCGTCATTGGCGGCGGCATGCTTTTCGGCTCGCGACCATTCGGCGAGAATGCCGAAGAAGCCGGTGACATTGTGCGTAATTTGCCTGGCGTCCTTGTCGGTGAGGTCGCGCCCAAGGCGCGGTTGCCAGACTTGCCGGGTCCGGGCGATCTGCCGGCCGATCTCGTTGTCGTTCGCAGCGTGCGATGGTTTCATCGAAGACCTCACGGGCGGCTTCTCGCCGTTCCGTGCTCCTGGCCTCCGGTCTCGGATTCCCACCGATGACGCTGGACCTCATGGGATTTGCATCTTGAGCGTCCCCATCGCAGGGATCGCCGATCGTCGCCGCCTCAGCGCGGCACTTCGTCCTTGGGGATCGTGAACTTGTGGCTCTTGCCGGCGCGGATCACGAGTTGGCGCTTGCCGCCGTTGGCAATCTCGCAGGCGATGGAATAATCGAAGAAGCCGTGCTTCAGCCCATCGACGACTAGCGCTTCGAGGCGGTCGAGGGCCTCGCGGACCTGCCCGCTTTTCGTGCGCTGGAACGGTGGGGTGGTTTGCGGTTCAGCCATTGTGCAGCAGCCCTTTCATGTCCTTGATGGTGGAGGCGAAGGCCAAAGGCCGAACGCTGATGGCGTCGCCATAGAAGGCCATCACGTCGTCCCGTCGTGTGGCGCGGTCCTGGAAGACGAACACCTTGCGCTGGCCTTCGGCCCGAAGGTCGAGCAGTTCGTAGCCCGTGCAGCCCAGGAAGCAGGCGAGATAGAAGTCGCGGGTCTCGAAAGACGCCTTCGGTCCGCCTGGCTTTCCGCGTCATCATTTGTCCAGTTGACACTTGACGTTCCCCTCAAAAAAAGGGCTTCACGAACCATCGGTAAGAAGCCGCTGGAGTGGAACCACGCGGTGCAGAAGCCCGAGCTTTTCGAGCCGGATGCGCATAGCGATCGGCGAGACGAGAAACTTTTCAGCAAGCGGCTTTGAGAAGTCTTCAAGCGTTTCGAGCGCCTGTTCGAGTTCCACACCAGGAATGCACTCGGGGCAAGCGATCTCAACGTAGGGGTGGCTGATGGGCACTTGCGGCTGGAGCACGCGCGGCTTTCGATCCGGGAAAAACTCATCCCAAGCCGCGAAGATCAGCTTGCGAGGCATCAGCAGGCACGAAGCGTAAAATTCCGCCTGCCACTCCTCGCGTTCCTTGGCCTCGCTCGACCGACACACGAAAGACGGAGTTTCCGGCCCGCCGAAGAAGTGCAGCTTGCGCCGGGTCCTTGGCGAACAAGCCCCCGGTGCAGCCGCCAATGCCCGCCGCCTTCATGTGCCAGCGTGAAGCGATAGCGCCCCTCCTGCGCGGGTTGCTCCTCCGGGTCGAGGCTTTCGTCGATCACGATCCGGCGCTCATCGAAGAAAATCGCACCAAGGATGTCGGCATCGCGCTCGAGATCGCGAGGCACGCCGAACAGGCGGTGGGTGTCGTCGAACTCGATGCCGAGCTTGAGGTGCTTCTCGATGATATCCTCGATGGGGATCGGCGGCGCGATGATCGACGCCGCGCGCTTGCGCGTATTCTGCGAGCAACGCTGCCGCATCGCGCTCAATCGTCTCCTCGGCAAGATAGGGAACGAACTTGGTCATTTGATCGACATCCATCTTCATCTGCATTTTTGAAATCAGCCTCGCCCGAGCAATCACTTGTCTCTTCGCCTTCTGCGCCTCGCGGGCCAGCCGGGCGATGTCCTCGGCCGTTAGGCCCTTGGTGGTCCGTAGCAGCGCGGCCAGCTCGATCGGCCGGCGCTTGATGATGTCGGAGAGGTCGGACGACACCCGGCCCGCCCTTGCCAGCAGTTCGTCGGTGTCGCACTTGATGATCTGCGCAATCGCCCTGACCTTGTCCTCGGCCGGCGGCGGGAACTCGTCCCGCTCGACCTTCGACAAATAGGTCGGGCTCACGCCGATCATCTTCGCCATCTCGCGCAGGCCGATCTCCTTAGCCTCCCGCTCCCGGCGGATGAACGCACCGAACTTTTCCCCTGACATGCCGGGTTCTCCCGTTTTCTGTTTATGCACCACTTTACACCTGATTCGCGCCGCGGCGCGTACGTCAGGCGCACCTGGAAAACCGACAGGTCAACGCAATGACACGGGGTCAATCACAACAAGGGTCAGGCCCTCCAAGTGCCCCGATACTCTCACAGTCCCAACAATTTCCCTTGCGGCTCATAGATTGGATCATGCCGGCTCCATCGAGGACCTTGCGGTAATCGGTGGCGGCATATTGGCTGCCGCGATCGGAATGATGGATTAGGCCGGGCGGCGGCTTTTGGCGTTGGATGGCCATGGTCAGGGCCGCGATCGTCAGTTCAGTTCGCATGTGGTCACGCATCGCCCATCCAACAATCTTCCTGGTGAAAAGATCGAGCACGACAGCCAGATAGAGCCAGCCTTCCGAGGTTGGTACATAAGTTATGTCGGCAAGCCAGACCTGATTGGGCCGGTCGGCAGCGAAGTTCTGATTGAGCCGGTTGGGAGCGATGGGCCAATCGTGACGGCTGTCAGTAGTGCATGTCCGGAACCGTCGCGCTGTTATTGCCCTTATGCCATGATGACGCATGAGGCGCTCGATGCGGCCGCGGCTTGCCGTGTGCCCCAGGTCGCGCAAGGCCGCGTGGATCCGGGGCGCACCGTACCGGCCGCGATGCGCGGTATGGACCCGCCGAATCTCGGTCAGCAAGGCACGATTAGCTGTCTTGCGTGGGCTTTCGGGCCGGCCGCGCCAGGCATAATACCCCGCCGCAGAGACGCCCATCACGTCGCACAAGACGCGAATCGGGAACGTCTCCCGCTGATCCTCGATGATACGAAATTTCATTTCGGTGGTTCCGAGAAGATGCGCAGTGTTTTTTTTAAGATCTCACGCTCCATGCGCAAGCGCTCGTTCTCGCGCCGCAGGCGAGCATTCTCGGTAGCCAAATCCACGCCAGCAGGCGGGATCGCCGCCTGCGTGTTGGGGCGCCGCGGCGATCCCGCTTTGCTCCCGCCGCTTCTGTTGCGCCACGCCCGCAGCCGCTCAGGAGGAATCCCCAGCTCCTCAGCAACCTGGCTCAACGGGCGGCCGCTGCTTATCAAAAGCTCCAAAGCCTCCCGCTTAAATTCATCCGGATATTGACGACGTGCCGTACCCATAAAACACCTTCCTGCTCCAAAAGGAGCTTAGCAAAGGTGTCCACCGTTTCGGAGGAGGGTCACCTTGATCGGCGGATCGCCTGCTTCGACAAGAAGATCGAACAGGTTTTTCGCACCAGCGAAGCCTGCCAGCGTATCGCGAAGATCAAAGGCGTCGGCCCAATGACCGCCACAGCCGTGGTCGCCGCTGTTGGCGACGGTTCGGAATTCAAGAATGGTCGTCATCTCGCCGCGTGGGTCGGTCTCGTCCCACGGCAGTTTTCCAGCGGGGATCGCAAGGTCTTAATGGGCATCTCGAAGCGCGGAAACCAGCACCTACGCAGCCTGCTTGTCCACGGCGCCCGAGCGGTCGTCCGAACGGCGCCCAACAAGACCGATCCCAATAACGAATGGATCAACCAGCTTCGGGAGCGGCGCGGGTACAACCGCGCAACGGTTGCCGTCGCCAACAAGAATGCACGGATCATCTGGGCCGTGCTTCGAACGGGCGAGCCTTACCGCGCCGCTTGTTGAAGGCCTGCAAAGAGTTTGCGAGACGACAGAGAAATGAGCTGCACAGGTCGGACCGGCGCGCAAAGAGCCTGACTATTATCGAGACCCTCGAGGTCTACCAGCTGTAGAGGCGGGCGCGAGCGGATTCCCCATTTGGGCGCCCCTGGCTTCTAGGGTGACGCCGGATAGATGTTTGCAACGGACCACGCAGATCAGTTCAAAATCGACTTGCAACGGGAGAGCCGTCCATAGAGATAATAGAGGTTCTGGACGATTCCCTCGCGGCGGCATAGCTCCGCGATGCTCTCCTCGCCGCGCCAAAGTCAATCCGCGTCAGGCGCGTAGATTTGCCGAAGCGACCGGACGATTGGCCAAGACGGACCGCGTCGACGCTATCATGTTAGCAAAAATGGGCGCTGTTCTGAGCCTCAAAGCCGATCAGCCAAAGAGCGAAGCTCTCCATTTACTCCGAGAGTTGCTAACTGCGCGCCGAGCTCTGATGAAAGATAAAGTGGCGGCGAAGACCAGGCTGCAGACGACCAGGCAAACCTTGCTCAAAAATCAGATCAAAGCACGTCTCAAGCAGATCGAGATGCAAATTCGGCAGGTTGACGCCGCCATTGCTGAAAAAATTGAATTGGACGAGACGTTATCGAACAAACTCGCCATCTTGATCAGCATTCCAGGCATTGCGAAAACGACTGCATTTTCGATGCTCATTGAAATGCCCGAATTAGGGACCCTCGAAGGAAAGCAGGCGGCCAGTCTCGCCGGCCTCGCGCCGATTTCACGTCAGTCGGGCAAGTGGCAAGGCAAGGAACGCATCCAAGGCGGACGAGCATTTCTACGAAGGGCCATCTACATGCCAGCTCTGGTCGCAACGCGACGTAATCCCTGTCTAAAGGCAAAATACGACCAGCTCGTTCGCGCAGGAAAGTCCGGGAAGGTTGCCATTACAGCGATAATGAGAAAACTCATCGTAATGGCGAATGCGCTCCTGCGAGACGGCCGCAAATGGTCAGAACTCAGGCCTTGACCCAAACGGATACTCATCTTCGCTCCTTGAAAGGCTACGATGAGCCAGAAATCCTCCCTTCTTCAACCCGCCAGATTTGTCTCATAAGTGCTGACGTTGGACAGCATTGCTCGCCGTGGTGCGGAAATTCATTATCATTGATTTCACAGCCGCCGAGCCGCTCATGGTCTTCGGCCTTGCCTTTGCGGTCTTGGCGCTTGGCTCCGTCTACTGGCTGGTGCGGGACCAAGACCGTCGGCAGGCGGTGGAAGAGATGACCGCTACCCAATGAAAGGTCGTCAGTGAACTCCCAGACGCCAACCGTCGAAATACGCACCAAACGCGACCACGGCGCGCCGATGCATCTCAAGAGCTATCAAATCGACGGGCGGTGCCGCGCTAGGGCCGCGTCGTTTCCCTTGCATCAAACCGGACCAGCAGCTTACGCACAAAAACGAGTTTGCCGACGGTCTCCTCAGTCGCGTCGCCGGTCGCTTCCAGGGTTTCCAACTCCAAAAGCCGTTCGCGAAGAACTTCCGCCATCGTTTCGCCGATGGGCCGGTCCATATCAGAATCCATCATTGTTAGGTTCTCCATGCTCCCGCGGAGCCAAGCTTAATTTCCGCGTTCCTATCTTGAGGGAGAAATTTTGTCGGTTCCAAAAGACACTAGGCCTGCGACCAGTGATGGCATCGGCCGGCCCTGTGTGCGCTGCGTGGGATAAGCGCTTGACCTCGGCGAGGTCGCCGAGCGCGAAGCCGTCTTCTGGGACGAGCTGCAATTGTGCGTCAAAAGAGGGCATTATCGTTGGTGAGCGAGCACCTGAGCGCACAGAAATAAAACACCGACCCACCCGTATAAAAGTCCTCCTCGAACAACGTCGACAGTTTTGGAGATCGGGTCGCAGGAGAAAATCCAAGCGCCTGTTGCTGCGTAAATCGCAATGACTGCCGGAACAAATACCGTGAACTGGATCATCATGGCAGGCTACTCCTCTAAGGTGTGAGAGCCTCCCTGGTCGCCCCTCCCGACGATCCCGATCAAATGTCCATTGCCCGAACGTTCGCGCGGCATATAAAATTCTCTAAGCAACAACTATGCCAAGACCACTTTTCAGCGCGATGTATGCTCCCGACTTCCATGAGGCCCCATCTTGTGAACGCCGAGGTTTTCGACAAACGCACGATCACCGCTTGCCGGGCGCGAGGTTACGGCGCCTCGTTTATCTGCCGCCCTACTGTCCTGAGCTGCAGCCTGCTGAAACCTTGTGGGAACTCATTGACGCGCCGATCCACTCGTTCTTCGCAAAAGAAACGCTCAAATAGCCGACCACGCGGTGGTCATGCACGGCCACCGGCATATCGACTGGATCGGAGAGTGCGGAGGTCTGCTTATCGTTTCTGCGCCATCCCCGGTCATGGCAGCGACCGATGACCGCGACACTTATTTCTATGTGCATACTCTTGCGGTGGGCACGGATGGCAAGCTCAGGCTGCTCGAACCGGACCGTATCGACTTACCTGGCGGGCAATTCGCCGATGATTTATCGGCGACTGAAGCCAAGAGCGAATTCATGGGAGACAATCCGCGAGGCGGCTGAGCGTAGAATAGCGACGTTTGGGGCGCCCCCCGCGGAAAAGCCGCGAGATCGTCGGCCTGGCGTTGGCACTCATCGCTGTGCTGCTCGGCTTTGCTCCGCCCGCTTTCTTCGATTTGCTGCAAAAAGCCCTGACCCTCAAAGGCTTGTTTTTATCGACGAGACCTGGGCCTCGACCAACATGACGCCCCGCTACGGGCGATGTGAAAGAGGCAAGGGGCTGATCGCCCACACGCCTTTCGGTCACAGGAAGACGACGACTTTTCTGGCCGCGTTGCGCTATGACGGCGTGACCGGCACGGCCAACAGTGGCGCTGGAAATCATCGAGGAATAGGCCAGTCGGGCTTCAGGCCGTGCGCGACGCCCTTCCGCGTCCAGTATTTTCGACGGGATGGTTGCGGCAGGACCTCGACCGGCGTTGCCTCGCCTTCAGCCCAGTAGACGCGCAGGCCCTTCAGGCTCGCGGTTGGGGTTTGCGCTCCTGAGTAGTCGATCCCGATGTATCGAGAGAAAATCATTGTCGGCTTTGTCGGGCCAAAAGCCAGGAACTTCCGAACCCCGACAGTGCACCGAGGACGACCGCTAACACCGTACTACCCCACCATGGGATAGTCGGTACCTTCGCTTCAAGTGCTTTGATCTTTGTTTCCTGCGTTTGAAGAATCCCATCAATCCGAGCCGACAAGCTCGCCTCAGCCGCGGTGAGTTTCGAGTCAGCCGCCTTCAGCTCCGCATTTTGCGACTGAGCCAGCGCATCAATTCTCGCTGACAAGGCTGCTATAGCCGCCGGGAGTTTCGCGTCGGCCTCGGTGCGAGCGGCGGGCCGGTCTTTCGCGAGCAACAAAGTCGGCTGCGCTATCGTCAAGAATAAACACCAGAATCCGAGCTTGATTATCGACACGGTGACCTCGGGGCGGGAGGAACAAACGCGATAGTTTTGTCGGACAAGCGGCGCAGACGCAAGAGAGGAGGGAATCGATTCGGGGACTTTCGTCACAGGAATCCGGGAGCCATGATCGAAGGGTCAGAAGAGTTAAGGAGGTTTAACAAGCGCCGACCCCCTCTTTCAGGAGGGGATATGCCTGACGCTTTAGCAGAAACTTACAGGCCTCTTCTCGATGCAATAAGGGCTGGATTCGAAGCACTTAAACCATACATGCATGGCTAAATACCCCGCTGACAGCCAACTCCCGCGTCATGAGCGCATGAAGCATCGCGCATCTTTCGAGGTCGCGCATGAGTTCCACCGCCAAGACCTCGGCGCGCACGATCATGGCTTGCCGATCAGCCAAGGCGACCTGCTGGCTGGCCAGCTTCCGGCGCCTGAAGTACGTGCTGCGTGAGATGCCCATGGCCAAGCACGGTCGTTGCGCCGGGCGCCTCGGGCCGATGCCATGCGCGCGGCGCCAGCGCTCACTGCGCAGGCGTGCCTTCTCACGGCGTTCCGTTATTGTCATAGGCGCTTCATCCCGTTCGCAAGGACATGGCAAATGATGATCTTGGCGCTGTTGGCCACGTTAGCAGGTGTTTTGTTTGTGCTCGGGATTTGGTTTCCACGGTTAAACCTTATCGGCTTGGCGTTGCTTTGTTTGATCTGGTTCCTGGCTTTATTTTGGGTGTTTGGCAACATTGATGCGGAGCATTGAAGATGGCCAAAGGCTGCTGACTTCATCAGGCTGAAGTCACCCCGCGCCGAACTTTTTTTGATGCGTCGTTCCTTACGGCGCGCCTCCGCCAGTTCAAGCCGCTTCGGTACGGTAAAGGTAGCCGAGACCGCAGAAAGGAATTGCCCCGGGGAATGTTGAAATAGGAGGAGCGGCGTTGCTCGCCTTGAGCCGGTAGGCTCGGGGTGCTGATTCCACGAAAGGAAAGCAACGCCATGAAGAAAGTTAGCACAACATTGATCGCTTTGCCTCCGACAGGAATGGGGGCTGTGGGCAAAGCTTGGGACGCCGTTTCGGTCAGCTTTGATCGGTTCTGTCTGACGGCCGGGATCGAGGCGCTCGGGACCATGATGGAACAGGACGCCGAGCAGGCTTGCGGGGCTCGCCATGCCCGCAGCGATGGCCGGCGCGGTCATCGCTGGGGCCGAACCCAGGGCAAGATCGGCTTCCACGCCGGCAAGGTGGCGGTTGAGCGGCCCCGCGTGCGCGACCTCGGGGGCCAGGAACTGGCGCTGCCGAGCTGGGAGCGTGCGGTCGCGGAGGACTGGCTCGGCAAGTGGGCGATGAACCTGATGCTGATCAACGTATCGACGCGGAAATTCCGCCGAGCGGTGCGGCTTCCCGAGGGCGATGTTCCCGCGCCGGCCGGGGCCGGAGTATCGAAGTCGGCAGCTTCGCGGCACTTCGTGGCGTTGTCGGCTGCGCGCATGAAGGAATGGATGGGTGCGGATCTGTCCGGCCTCGACATCATGGTGGTGCAGATCGACGGCATCCACATCAGTGAGCATCTCGTGCTGGTGGCGGCGCTCGGGATCGATAGCGAGGGCTTCAAGCACCCGCTCGGACTGATGGAGGGGGCAACCGAGCACAGTGCTGTGGTGCAGGCATTGATCGACGACCTGATCGAGCGGGGCCTCGATCCAGCGGTGCCGCGTTTGTTTATCATCGACGGCTCGAAGGCGCTCGCCAAGGCGATCCGGCGTAGCTTCGGGCGCCACACGCCGATCCAGCGCTGCCAGATCCACAAGGCCCGGAACATCATGGAGCGTCTATCTCCCGCTCTGCATGCCTCGGTCCGGCGTGCGTTGCGCCAAGCCTGGGAACTCGACGATGCGGCGAAGGCGGAGAAGCTGATCCGCAATCTCGCCCAGCGCCTCGAGCGCGACGCCCCTGGCGTCTCAAAAAGCATCCTCGAGGGATTGGATGAAATCCTCACAGTGAGCAGGCTCGGTCTTCCGGCGGAATTGCGGCGCTCGCTGGCCTGCACCAACATCATCGAAAATATGATGGGCACCGTGCGTCGCGTCACCCGCAATGTGAAGCGCTGGAGTTCGTCCTCGATGGCTTTGCGCTGGACCGCTGCGGCCATGAACGAAGCCAAGAAAGGCTTTCGCAGGCTCAAAGCCTACAAGCAACTTCCTGCCCTGCGGGTCGCGCTTGCCGCTCACTACGAAAAGGAGACCAACAATCGCGCTCTTGTCCAAACTGCGAAGGCCGCTTAACGTCATTCACGGCAACGCTCGCTTCACAAAGTTCAACAGAGCACGGGGCAATTCCCCGCAGAAACGCTTGAGGTTACTTCACTCGACTTGTCGCAGCAGGGCCACGAGTTCGCTTTGACGATGAGTGTCGGTCTTGACGAAGATGGATTTAAGTCGGTTACGGACCGTCTCCTTCGAAATCTTCAGTTCTTTGGCGGCGGTGGCAGGAGTTGTCCCGCGCGCGATGATGCTCGCCAGCTTCGCCTCTGAAGGCGTCAGATTAAACGCCCTGGCAAGGATCGCAGGAGGCGGTCCGGGTTTTGGCCCCAATGCATTCAGAGTTATGAGCGCGTGCACGTTTTTCTCGGACGCGAGGGCTGCCCCTTCGTAAGGCCAAATTCGCAGTAAAATCGGTAATTTCTCGGAGCGGTGGACAATGATTGGCTGAACGATCGTGGCATTTAATTTTGACGGATCGGTCAAGCCACTGAGCGCCGCCTTCAAAGCCAGCCGGGACTCCGGATCACGAACAAAAACACGGTGATTGGTGACGTTGATTTCCCGATCGAAAGTCGCATTGGCCGCGGCGTTGATGTCGATTACGAGTCCGTAGCGATCAACCGCGATCGCCGGCAAAAGCATTCTATTTAGGGCCTCAATGGCGCTCACATCCGATCCGCGCGCGTTTGCCAGCACGCCAATCTCGATCAAGCGATGAGTGAAGGAAGAAAGGCTGCGCTCTTCCTCGACGCTATATTGGGGAACCTTGGGATTAACACTCAAGGTCGTCATTCCGTAATGAAAAACAAAAATCGTCATATATAAAAGAAACAGATACGAGCCTGCGGGCAGTATCATCCGAGACTTTTTCTCTAATCAACTACGACAAAAAGCACGAATCACAAGAGTTAACGACTGAAAAGAATTCTTGATATTGCCGCCAAGCATAAGATATTGAATTGGACCAAATATATGACAGTTTTATTTCATTATTTTAAGCCATTGTAAAATCGATAAAATTTTCCGTTTACTATAATATATATCACTGCGATGTCACTTGAATCATCAAAGTTTTTAGCATGGAGAATAAAGCAAGATTTATTATCACTTTATAGCATGCCATACCCACAAACGGGGGGTGATGCTTGCTATGGAAATGTATTACTTTCGCAAGGAACAAATTCGTAGAGGGGACAACCCCATTGAAGAAAGCATTCCTCATTGCGCAGCCAGAATGGCAGTTTGGCGAGCTAAAAGCAGTTATCCGAAATATAGCTTTAACAATCCCATTGGTTTCCGACACATTTCGCTATTTTTGGAGCTTTTCTCACTACATCACCGCTTGCCGGGGGATATATTCTACCTACGATGAAGCCAAGAAAGCGGGTGCCAAAATTACCCGTTTAGGCTATAACCAGAACATCATTAATGTGCCCGAAATTATGGGCGAGCATGCTCATATGAGGCGGCGCGATTACCCGGTTTTATTTTGGCTTGCTCCCGAACTGACTGAAGGTACCAAGCTCCTAAATCTCGGTGGCAATGCCGGAACCGAATATTTCACGTATCGACAGTTCCTTCATTTTCCGCCCAACATGCGTTGGCTTGTTTGGGAGTTGCCGTACGCCGTAAAATTCGGCGAAGGCGTAGTCGACGTCCTGGATGCGCCAGAACTTGCCTTTACAACTCGGGTACAAGATGGTGATGGGGCCGACATCGTACTCGCAAGCGGGGCGTTGCAATATTTCGAACAAGACTTAGCGACGTACGTGAAGAGTTTGCGAAAGCGGCCGACCCGGATATCTGTTAGTCGGGTTCCTCTGTATGAGGGGAAGACGTATTTCACGCTCCAAAACGTCGTAGGCTCCGTCGTTCCCTACCGCATCCAGTGTCGGCAAGAGCTTGTCGATTCGATGAGCGAGATTGGCTATCGCCTTATAGATTGCTGGTACGAGGACCACGAGATTCCGATACCCTTTCACCCGGAGCGCAGGGTCAAAGGGTTCTACGGGTTTTATTTTCTTTCGAATGAAGTCGACCGGCCCGATTGGCGAGCGAACGCCGTTGCAACAGCGATGCAAATGCGCGAGCTGGCAAAAGGCACTTGCTAACGACGCTTAAGGCGGAGGCTATGCCAATTTCTTTAAATAGGGGACCTCGCCCTACACAATTCGCGGCGAAAAGGCCCGAGGCAAAAATGACGCTTTCATTAAAAGCCCGAACCATTTTAGGTCAATTGAATTGGTGCTATCGCTCGCGACGCAGCGCGAATTGGGATCGCGTGCAGATTGAGGAGCGGGCGGAGGCCTCGCCAGCCCAGGAGCGACCTTCCCACACCTCGGACTGGGCGGACAGCCAATCAATGGAGGTAGCAACGCCTGCCCAGGATCATCCATTGTTCAATGAATGGGAAAATGCGAAGAGGTATCTAAGGGGATGTCATGCATTTTGCGACGCCATCAGAAGAAGATACCCAAAAAATCACCAGGTAGTTAAAAAGGCGGAAGGTAAGCTAAAAGACGCAAAGGCGGCGCTCGAGAAACTCAAGAACAGACTTTAACGCCACTCTGTCGACGATGGAATGGGCGAGGCGAGGACCATTGGCCGTGTGCCGATCTCATCGTGCACGAAGACTGTCTCGATCCAGCGTTGGCGCTAAGCAGCCTCAAAAGTCGGGGCGAAGCTTGCATACCGAAGGAACGTAAATAGATCGGTGCAGTTAGTGTGCCGATGGTATGTTCCAGGGAGTTCAGCAATGCCGACCAAGACTTCGCCCGTTTCGAAGGCGTTCAGCGGCGCCGCAAATCTAGTTGCGAAGGCGATGGGCCCGGCGGCCTCGGCATTGCGCGGGCCCGTCCAATGGGTTGTCTCGCCAGGCGGTTCGGCAAGCGTCAGGTCGACGATGGGCTTGACGATTTCGGTCGGCAATGGGGCCTTGCCCGGCGGACGCGTCTTGTCGCGCAACAGTGTCGAAAACAGAGGACCGAGCATGCGCCGCAACAAAATCGCGGACGACATGCGGCCGACCGCGCCGAGCCTGCGGTCGCTCAAAGGCGCGCACCTCCAAATGCTCGATTTCGTTCCATAAATTTTTGACCATACTAGCGGCTTTATTTTCTATCCCGGTGCATGTTCTCTTCAAGGTGCTTGTCGACTGTGGTCTGAATTCTCGAAATGTCCCGTTCCAAAGGCGGCATCACGGAATAGAAGATAATCCCCCCGGCAACCGTCATCGCGGCGGTGATCTTATCAAGCGTTGTAGTTGCCATTAGACTTGACCTTCGACCTTGCCTTTGATCGCCGTGGCTGGCAGATTGTGGCTAATGCGCGCGGTGAGCTACGCAGCGAAAGCGCCCCTGCATGACATCACGCACAACAAATGCTACGCCACATGCGGACAATTCTTGGACGCCACGCTTGATTTCTTGCGCGACAAAGTCCCCAAGAACCGGGGAAGCTTTCGTGATTCGGTCACCGACAACTTCCGCGTCATTAACCCAAAGGATTTTCGGGTTCTGACGTGAACGAGGTATATACCGATTTAAAAAGTTATCCGGAGAATGTCGGTTCCTAGCCGAGCCGCTTATCATTCCTTCTGGACCCAAAATTGGTACATGCGGATAAACGTCGTCGGGTTCTCCGTCTCGAAATCGTGCCAAAGATGTAGATCGGTCACGGCTTCGCTCCAAGGAAAGCGTTGGCGGAATTGTATCAGGATCTGGCTCTCGATGTTAAATCCCAGAAATTTTAGATGGTTCTCAGTCAGAAAGGTACCAATCTCGGGGAGGGTCATTCGATGCTCTTGAACATGAAACAGCAAGTCTCGACATGCGCTGGTGCTGTAAAAATCCGCGATTTTCGTTAGTTTCTTCAAAGGATCAAACTTGGCCAGTTCTTGCCTGCATCGCCGAATGTCCGTCTCCGAGTGACTATAGCCTCGCTGAGAAATGAAAGCCTGAACCGCAATGATATCCTGCCGCGCTAATTCGCTATATATGCCAAGTCGCATGAACCCGCCCGGCTGCAGAATTGACAAAAGCACCCGCCAGCCCTCGATCGGGTCCGCAAGATGGTGCAACACGCCAGCGGCCTCGATGACGTCAAAGGTTCGACCAATAGATCCTAATTGCAAAATGTCGGCCTGCGCGTACTGGATATTGTCCAGTCCAAGCTCGCGCGTTTTCCTCTCGGCGTAGCAAAGACTGGTGAGGCTGAGATCAATTGCGAGGACTCGCGCTCCGGGAAACCTTTGCGCGGTGTCAATGGATTGCTGACCTGTGCCGCAGCCCGCAATCAGAATTTCCGTTTCGTTTCGCTCGCCGAGGTGACGGAGGGAAGCCGTAGGAAACTGACGACCCAAGAACCTGCCGACCGTCGTGGGCTTGCCCATGGGCGCCGTTTTCACCCACCGCGGATATGGGTTTTCCTCGTATTGCCGTTGCACCAGCAGGGAAATTTCATCTTTGATAGTGGTCAGACGTGGAATGGTAGTCCGATATACCTGTTCTTCCTGACGCTCCCGCAATTGCTGCGCGACGAGCCCGGCTACCGCATGCGACCAAGGTCTGTTCAGAATAGACTCCACTGCGGACATGGAATGGAGGGGGAAATATGCTGCAACAGCGGCAATCCAAAGTTCAGGAACGAGCCCGCCAGACTGCAGGGCGGTTATTAGCGTCCGCCGCAAACGCGAAGCTTTCTCGATTTCGTCATCAGTATAAGCAAAAACGTACTCGTTGATAAAACACTGCCGTGCCAGAGCAGAGCAAAAACTTAATACATTTTGCTCCACAGGAATAGAAACTGTGACCGCTGTGGCGACCTCCAGCATGGCAAAGCGCGCATCGCTCAGAAACCGTTCAAGCTCCAGGTCACAAACTGGAGTTGACTCTAAAAGGCACCGAAGCAATTCATTTTCGCAAACCACGGCCAACCCGAAGGGCCCAAACAGTTCGTGCAATGGCAGACGCGTTGGCCAGGATCTCCTCACACGCTCAATGCATTCGCTGATTTCGCGGCCTGCCTTGATCAGACTAGCGCTAATAGAGGCAAGATCACTGGGTCGACCCCATGGCTCCGACAGGGCTTGGATGATGTGCCGCCGAAGATAACCAATTTCCAGAATGGACGTTGGATCCCCAACGGCTCGCACGCACTGGACAAAAAGAGCTTTGGTGTCTATCGATTTCCTGCATTTCAAGAGCACGCTCAGCATGGTTTAGTGCCTGTTCCGTGTTTCCTTTCGCCATATGGGCAAAGCAAAGGGTCTGATGTGCCTCAAGAAAGTCAGGCCTGAGAGCCAGCGCTTCTTGACACCTCGCTATCGATTCCTCCATCAGTCCCTGCTCTTGCAGAGCAATGGCGAGGTTGTTGAGGGCTTCGGGGTTATCTGATTTGAGGGCCAGCGACCGTTTACATTGGGCCACTGCCTCCTTCAGCCTGCCTTGTTTTCTGAATGCATTCCCCAAATTGTTGTGGATCTCGGCAAAGTTTGGCTTGAAAGCCAGCGCTTGTTGATATCGCCCCACCGCCTCCTCCAAACGGCTTTGCAATTGGAGAATATTGCCAAGCATGAAGAGTGCTTCCACAAGATTTGACTTGAGGCCCACCGCTCGTTCATATTCGACCGCAGCCTCAGCCAAGTGCCCTTGTTCGAAGAGAACATTGCCGAGCTGCATATGAGCTTCAGCCCAGTCCGGCCCGAGTACGATCGCTCGTTTGTAATGAGCGACAGCGTCCTCCAGACGCCCCAGCGCTTGAAAAGCGGACCCAATGTTGTGATGGAAGGTGGGAATTCGTGGGTTCAAGGCGATAGCCTTGCCAATGAGATCTACTGCGACATCGTTGCGGCCGACTTGATGGGAAATGACGCCGAGAAGATGCAGACTATCTGTGTGATCCGGTTTGGTCGCAAGAACTTTCCGGTAAATGCTCTCAGCCTCGGTTAGATGTCCGGCCTGATGATGACCAAGCGCCAACTGGAATAAATGGGAGAGTCCGGTATTCTCAATCGGGTTAGAGGGTGCGGCGATGCTCCTAGCCCTATTTCGCGTGGCTCGTCGTTCCTTTCGGTTCATTGCAAGATTGTTCCAGTTAATAGCCCCACACCTACCCTACGCGTGTTCGCCGAAACCACCGATGTTTCTCTGCGCGCGGCATGGCGACAAGCCTGCGGCGAGGATGGAAACCCGCCACGCTCAGACAGTGCTTTGGCGTCACCTCGCGTGAGCGTAACGTCGCCTGTAGCGGGACGCAATGTCTTCGTCGCCCCCAAAGGACAATGGTTTGCGGCTATATTCCGGGCTGGCCGCGCAGCTAGCCGTTTTGGCTCGCTCGTATTGCGGGCGCCGAAGAGGCAAAACTTCGTCGCCTGGCACTGCATCCGAACCGGGCAAGCCGGTGCAGAACGCCCTCGTGGAACCCCTCGATCTCCTTTAGAAACCGCCGCCTGAACGCCGCGATCGTGTCGTGGTCGGGATGATCCTTGGCCGCGATAAAATGGAACGCCACCGAGTTATACGTCGCCCGCTCCAGCTTGGGGCTCGAAAACACGCCCCAGAATGCCCAGCAGCATTCGCGGATGATACGACGCCGAGCCGGAGCCGTGATAACTGCCGCTCATCGCGCGAAGGTCGAGCCCCTCGATCGCCTCCACAACGAAGCGAGCCAGATGCTTCTCCGGCAGCCACTCGTCAACCGACGGCGGCAACAGGAACCCGGTCTGCCGATCGATCGTGCGGAATTTGCTCATCCGACACAAAGCCCGTCATCATGCGAGAATCAATGTGATGATTCTATCGTATGTCGCTGTCGTCCGTTAGTCCGACGGGCTGCTAGGAACTGGACCCCGTCGGTGAACTCGAGGAGCTGCGCTCTGGCCGGTCAACCTCCCAACGTCGGTTGTCGGTGACGCTTGAATGGCCGCTCCTGGCGCAAAGGGGCCGGAATGAGCAGGACGCTAGACTACGAAGCGGAGTTCACTGACCTGCCCAAGCACGCGCCGGAAATCAGCCTGCGGCGCAATGCACATGGTTCGATAAGTGTTCAGGAACGGCAGCCATTGATCTAACTGCATTTTCTTCCCCTTCAAACAGACCGCCGAGCCGCGGTCGGGTGTTCAGTCGGGAATTTTCGTTCTCCTTTCGAGCTTTCTGATCACGCTTTCGGCAAGTGCCGGATCGCGCCTGAGATAGTGGGAGTTAAGGATCGTCTCTACGTCACGCAATGAGTGGCCGGTGATCGTCGCGATTTCCGCCTCAGTGGCTCCGGCCAGTGCAAGGCGTGTGACGGCAGTTCCCCGAAAGTCGTGAAAAGTTATTCCTTCGATTCCAGCTTTCTTGCATGCCTTGCCCCACGAGGCACGAAATCCGTCTGGGGTCCATGGCTTGCCGTCTAAATTGACGAGGATGACAGGGCTTAGACGCTTGGTTGCGTCAGGTTCCTGTTTCAACCAACGGCGAAGACGTGCGCTACCGTCCGCGCCCTTGTTGCTATGACCGCTTGATCCAAGATCGATCTAAAGAGCCAGCCGGAGATCCTTTCGGGCTGCGGCTCATGGCGTCGCCGGAACCCTGAACGCGGCGAGCGAGGGTGGATTCACCGCATTTTCCGAATGCGCCGTTCCGGCTGGCGCCCATTCGTAAGGGACGGGCTGCGCGCGGTACACCCAATTGCTTTGGTTGTCTCGCCCGCCATCGGGGAAGTTGCCAAAATACGGGCTGATATATTCCCAAACGATCTCGCCTTTGGGCGTCACCTGAAAGAACCGGCCATTATAACCTTCGTCGATCAGCGTATTGCCATTTGGCAGCCGTCTTGCACTGCTGATGAAACTCGACCGAAACGTCCAACCTGGCCGCCCGGAACTTTCGCCGCTATATTCCCAAACGATTTCCTGCTTGATGGGATCGATCTCCAAAACCCGAGAGCCTCCCGTCACGGTTAAAGGCACAGGTGGATAGCCAGCTTCACCCTGGTTGTCGGAGACGAGGAGATTACCGGCGCCGGGTAATCCCTCAGGAATTAGATGCGCGTCATGCTGGCCGGAGATCTGATCGACGGGCCGTGGGACCTGTTTCTTACCTCGTGTGACGAGCTCATTGGCGGGATAATGCGGTCCCAGTGCCCACACCACCTTGCCGGTCTTTTTGTCGATGATGGCGGTGAAATTGGCATTGCGGGAATCGATCACGACATTGTCGGGATCGAAGCGCTTGTCTCCGGCTGTGAACCAGCGGTTGACGCCGAGCACGCTCAGATTATTTACATGAAGATAATCGGCCGTATTGGCGTTGCGGATTAAATTCAATTCATTCGGCGTAAATCCGAATTCATCGAGGTGTTTGGATGCGATCCATTTCCAAATGATAGTGCCGCTTGGTTCTATTTCATAGATCACATCGTCGAGGACTTGCGGCTGGGCGAAGCCTGGCACGGGATGCAGCAAATTAGCCAGGATCAGCGTATGGCCGTTTGGAAGCCGGCGCCAGTCGTGATGTTGTTGTGCTGCGCCGCCCGGAGCCTTGTCGCCACCCCATTCCCAAACCGTTTTTCCGTCCCAGTCGAGCTCGCCTATCGTCTTGGTCACCTCAAGAATGGCCCGTCCTGGTACGAGTTCGGTGCCGCTTGCGTCAATGCTCGCGAGTGTAACGAGGACGTGGCCGGGTTTGCCTTGAACGAGTGCCGGATCGAGAACTACGCTCGGAAACCCGGCGTATTTCCACTCATGCACCACATTGCCGTTAAGGTCGATCAGGCGGGTGATTTTATCGGCGCCCGAGAACGCCACATAGCTGTTGTAGGCTTGTGCCGGGTCATATCGGGTAACGCCTGTGGGATAGACGCTAGGCTCGGCCGAGGCGTTGAAGGCTACCAAGCCCAGCGCTAATTGGGACAGAACCATACAGGCCGTTCTGCTGCGAAGGAGCAGCGAGCGAAATTTTTTTGGGGACGTTTGGTCACATACGGTTTGCACCATGACGACTTGTCTTTCTTTCGAGATGCTCTTTGGCGGCAAGACTCGCTTGGGGCGTGTCCATTGAACACGCCACGGCTGCGTGGGTGTGCATTACGTTGGCCAAAATGCCGGAGCCAAACGAGGCTCCACGTTGCTGCTAATTCACCTGGGACAGATGCGAGAGCGCTGATTCAGCTGATTTGGTTGCGACATCGGCGTGGCCGAGCTTGCCGTGTTCGATCGCTTCCTTCAGATCTTTGATCGCACTTTCCGTATGAGGATTGGCCTTGTCCTTTTCGGCGGCCTCGGCGTGCTGCAGCCCCACCTGAGCGTGATCGGCGAGAACACAGGCGTGTCCTTGCTTCCCGTGATCTATGGCTTGTTTTGTGTGCTGGATTGCCTCGGCGACATGGTCTTCCGCTGCCCAGGAGAACTGAGGCGCGAAAAACACGGCAAGACCAAAACTTAGGACCAGGGCGAGTAGGCGACCATGCATTGAAAATTCCTCCCTACAATTGTCTAATTAATACAAAATCCATAGAAATAGTAAATTTAAATCGCGCGAGCCTATTTGTCGCGCGAGCTGTTCACCATATTTTCGAAATTGCGACCCGCTGCAGCCAAACCAGCGGAAATCTTGCTTCGAAGGATTTGTCCGAAGGGTTTGAAACAAAGGTGTTCGGGGTGGAGCCGCCATGGCTTTGCGGGCGAAGCTCCGCCTCGGTCGGGTAATTCGAAGCATAGGTCGGCGTTTGCTGGAAGGGAGGGGCCGGGGCCTCGGTCACCTCCGGTGCCGCGGCAGCGATGTCATGGCTCGGCGGGTTTGCGATGGCCGCCGTCTGTGGCGCGGGAGCAGCGAGGCGGCTGAGCCAATTCCGGGCTGTCATGACCTCGGTCTGTACGGCGGAAAGCTCGTGCCGCTACGTTCTCAGGTTGTCGAAAGAAGAACGCGAGAAATCGGCGCGGCCGAAGGGGATCTTCGAATTCGAACAGTGTTGCCGCCAAATTGTCGGCAAGCTCCGCACATTGCTGACGAATATCCGGTATTGCGATGATTTCCCAGAAAGCGCCGCGCGCTAGAGGGCCGACGGCGAAAATCCGTTGCGACGGCTGTCCGGACAATCTCACGACCGCATTGTCCGCAGCAACGTCGAGGCCGATCGACAGGGGGTCCGCGCGTGCGAGACCGCGTGCCAATAGAGAGCGTATTGCTGGATTCGGCGAGCGACGCGGATCGTCGGGCAGGCCCGTGCAATTGATCACCCGAACGAACTCGTGCCTCTCGGTAGCCGTCGTCCCGCGCCGCCGCACGGTTACGATAATTCGGTTGCCGACCGTATCGGTGGCAACGACCTTCCCGCCGAGAATGACGAGCCGCCCCTCAGCGATCAGATCGCCGATCAACTCGGCGACTGAAGGCGCCATTCGATGACGATGGACATCCCACCATGGGCGCGCATGGCGCAAGAAACGGCGGCGCTGCTCGGGCGTCATGGATTGCCAAAAAGCGCGTGTATGCGGACGCAAGGCATCGACGGCACTGCGCCAATCCCCTCCTTCTGCCGCGCATCGCCTGGCTAGCCGGCGCATCCAATGTAACAGCTCACTGAGCGGCGCGCCGAATGGCGCCTCCGACCGAGCAACCGCGATCGGCTGCGCGTCGGCGTGGGCGTGCGAGAGCAGGCCCCGGCGGGATAGCGCCATGATGTGCCCGCGATGCCCGGACCGGCAAAGGCTAAGCACCACGTCGGCCATGGTCAGTCCCGTGCCAAGCACCAGGACTGACGCATCGGGGACAAGACCGCCCAAAGCCGCCTCGGACAACGGGTCAACCGCCGGCATGCCTGGCGCGACTGCCTGTGGATCATGCCCCGTGGCGAGAACAACCGCATCGGCTGTCAGGATCGAGCCATCCGCAAGGCGCAGTCGTACTTCGTCCCGCAGTTCGGCGATGTCCTCGCAAGAACTGCGTAGGACGCGAACGCCATGCGGTGCCCCTTCGGCGGACAGGCTTGCCAGATAGGCGCCATAGACGCTCCGGGGGACAAAGAGAAATGGTGTCGGACAATCGACCCCGTAGGCCGGCCCATGGGCCTGCAACCAACGCGAAAAATGGTCGGGATCATCGGGGAACGCGCTCATGTTCGCGACCCGAACGTTAAGCAGATGGCTTGGATCCGAAGTCGAATAGGCGAGGCCACGGCCGAGATCGGCACGCCGCTCGATGAGGATGATCTCTGCTTGACCGCGCATCGCGCGCACAAGATTGACCGCAGTGATCACGCCGCTTGCTCCGCCTCCGACTACGGCAATCCTGCTGGGTCCTCGGCGCATTCGCTGATCCAAAGTCAATTCTTTTCCACCGCCAAATTCCAAGGGCGACTGTAGAATAAATTGATGACAAATCAAAAGCGTGGCGATCTCCGCCCATCACCCGCTTTCATTGCGGAGCCCGTGGATCAATCCGGCTGTGCAACCATTGCGGCCGCGCCCGATCGTCGTCCATGCTTTCTTCAGAGGGTAAAAGCCAAGGCTGTCGCGCGAGCTCCTGGTATGACTGCGAGAAGAACAGGAATGTCAACCGATGCAGGGACTTCGAGCCGTATAGCAACGTTTCGGCCCGGCAATTATGTTGAGCTTTCGGCTATTACCAGACATCACGTCGAATGGACGGCCGCGGATCCTCCAACCGTTTGGCTGGCGGTGCATCTGCACACTCCCACCAGCCTATGATGTCTTTGTTGATGCCGCACGCCGCGGGCAAGCGCGCAGCCTCTCAACGCGAGGCCGCCGGCAAGCCTTGAGCGGCCAGTTTCGCCTCATTGAAATCCTTCACCTCGCCGTCGTTCTTTTGGGCGAAGGCGTCGGCGTCGCCGCTGAGCAGGAAAGCGTCGATCTGTCCTTTCGGGGAAACGACAAACCATGCATTGCCCGCCAGAAGCTTGATGCCATTGTCGTGATCTTGGGCATAGACGACGCGGGCGGTCTTGCCGGCCTTCTCGAAGCCCGCGAGCGCCTTAAGCGCCGAATTCGGGCGTCGCGTAATGGCGCACCATCGGCTCGCTGTTCAGCCATATTTCGGCAACGCGTTTCATATCCTTGATCGGTTTGCCGGTCGCGGCGTCACTGGCGACGAGAGCGAGCGGCGCATAGTCGGCGAGACGCGCGTCGTAATCGAGGCCGGACGCTTTGAACGCCGCCCGAATGTACTTGTCGGTAATGAACGTATCGAGATCGAGGTCGGTGTCGGCGCGCTTCAGGAGTTTGAGCGTTTCGACGGACGTGGCAACGTCCTTTCGATATTCCGGCTTCCAAGTGAGATCGCGCGTCTGTAATCCGAGCGGTCCGTGGAACAGATAATTCACCGGAGCGTCGATGCCGGTCACCTTGGCGATCAGCTCGCTGTATTTTTCCGGCTCGGCCGACAGCAATTTATTGGCTTCGATCGTCGCGCGAAGATAAGCGACAACGATTTCTGGATATTTGTCGGCGTAGTCCCCATCGACGAGAAGACCGTGGAACGTAGGAACACCGGCCTGTGAGCCGTCGAAAATCTTGCGTGCGAAGCCGCGGCTCGGGAAGAGTTCGGCGAAAGGCACGAAATCGGCGTGCGCGTCGATCTGATTGCTCTGGAGCGCCGAGCCCGCAACTTCCGGCGCCTGGGCGATGATCTTCACATCCGTTTCCGGATCCCAGCCGAGCGACGTGACGGCGCGTAGCAGCATGCCATGTGCGGTCGAGGCGAAAGGAACGGAAATCGTCTTGCCTTTCAGTTCCGCAAGCGACTGGATAGTCGATGCGCTCGGCACGACAATGCCATTGCCGCTGCCCTTCACGCTGCCCGAAAGAACGCCGATGAACAGGCTGCGCTTGCCCGCCTTCTTGAAGGCGACGCCGTTGAGCGAGCCGGGGAAATCCGCCATGGCGCCGAAATCGAGCTTGCCGGCGACCATTTCATTCGTGATCGGCGCGCCGCTGGTAAAATTCTTCCATTGGACGTCATAAGTCGCGTCCTTATATTTCCCGTCATGGGGAAGATATTTCTCGAGCAGATTGAGTTCTCGAATGAGCAGTCCGCCCGCGGCGCAATTGATCGTCGTGTCCTGCGTGCCGACGGCGACGCGGATCGTCTTCCGCGTGGGCCATGCCCGCGAAGGCGAGAGCGCCGAAAAGGCAGGAGAGCAAACGGCGTCCACGCATATCGTCATCCTCATTGTCGAAAGAGTTTTACACGAGCGCCATCATCTCAAGCGTGGGCAGGCATCTGGAAGCAATTAATTTCCTGCCCGACGTCACTTGGCTTTGATGCCAGGGCGTCAGCCAGGCGCCAATTTTGCGCACGAGAATGCTGCTCGCCATGCCGAGCGCGCCAATGACCAGCATGCCGACGATGATGTCGGCGTAATTTTGCAGCGTGTAGGATTCCCAGGTGTAGTAACCGATGCCGAACTGGCCGGAGATCATTTCCGCGGTCACCAGACAGAACCAGGCGGTTCCCATGCCGATTGCGAGCCCGGTGACGATGCTTGGCAAGGCGCCGGGGATGATCACCTCCCATAAGATCGCGCCACGTCCCGCGCCGAGGCTGCGCGCCGAAGAAACAAGGCGCGGTCGACCCCCTCGACGCCATGGATGGTGTTGAGCAGAATGGGAAACAACGCGCCCGTATAGGTAATGAAGATCATCGAGGCTTCGGCGGAGGGAAACATCAAGATCGCGAGCGGAATCCACGCTACCGCCGGGATCGGGCGCAAAATCTCGAGCGGGGGCAAGAAAACATCCTCAGCGAGTTTCATTCGCGCAATGGCGAGTCCTAGGACGATGCCCGTGACGGCGGCGATGGCAAAGCCCGCGAAGACGCGCGTCAGGCTGCTGAAGAGATGCGGCACGAGTTTGCCTGACCGCGCCAAAGTTACAAAGGCGTCGAGCGTTTCAGTCGGCGCGGGAACATTCGCGAAAGTCACGAAACCAAGATGAAGACGCGAGGCAGAAGCGAACTGCCACAACCCGACAAAAAGAGCGAGCGACACAAGCCGTACAGTGTAACGCTGGAGGAGAGCCGTGATGCGATGCGACCGTGCCGGATAGCGCGCGCTGGAAGCTGCGACATGGAGGTCGAGAGTTGTCGAATTTGGCACGCGACAGGCTCATCTTATGGCTTTCTCCCTCTGGTTCACTCTGCCGGATAACCGAGCGGGGGCGCCTCGCCGATGAAGGGCTTCACCGCGATCGCTGCAAGGCTGCCGTCGCGCGTCTTTCGTCGCAGCGCCGGCGTCTCCTCCTGACAGTCGGCGAAGCGGCGCAGCCTGTCCTCATCGAGGATGACGATGCGGGTTCTATGTATGTCGATCATGCCTTGGCTCGTCAGGCGCTCCATCATGATTGTCACCCATTGGCGCGTCGCGCCGACCATTTTCGCAAGGTCTTCATGGGTCAGCCGACGCGCGATCACGATGCCGGCGTGGGTGCGCCGTCCATCGCGCTCGGCGAGGAGAACCAGCATTTGCGCGAGACGCTCGGCGGCGGAGCGCGTTCCCAGCATGTGGATCATCGTCGAATAGCACTTGCCCTTGTGCTCAAGCGCTTCGACAAGGGCGATGGCGAGATTGGGAATTTCCGCCATCAGCCGGCGCAGCTCGCGGCCACGCACATGCAACACCTCTGTCCTGCGCATGGCGCGGCCGGACCACATGTGATGACCGCCGCCGAAGACTTCCGGCCCGCCAACGAAATTTCCTGGTGCCCAATAGGCGAGCGTGATCTCCCGCCCAGACGGTCCGGTGTAATAGGTCTTCACCTCGCCCGACAGAATGACGAACATGCCGTGGTGCGGATCGTCCTGGCGGAACACGTCCTGCCCAGCCCGGAAATGAAGAACCGAGGAAGCACCTTGCAATCTCTGATATTCAGCAGGCTCCAGACGCGCGAAAAGATTGGGGGCGCGCATGTCGCGCTCGCTTTCGCGCAAATGGAGCGAGGGGCTTCGCGTAGCTGCAACCGACGGCCGGCTCATTGTCGGCTCCCGTGCTGATTGTCGAAGGCACGCTGGCTCTCTTGCCGGATGAGGCGCAGGCACTGACGTTTTGCCTCGCCAAAGGCTGGGAGGGCAAAGACATCGTCGGGACGTGGGCGCGGGAGTTCGATCTCCAGGTCGAGCAAAACACGTCCGGGCGCGCTGCTCATGACCACCACACGATCGGCGAGATAGAGCGCCTCGTCGACGTCATGGGTGACAAAGATGACGGTGGCGCCGAGCTCCTCCCATAGACGCAGGAGATTTTCCTGCATCAGGCCGCGCGTCTGCGCATCAAGCGCGCCGAATGGCTCGTCCATCAAAAGGACGGCCGGATGATTGACCAGGGCGCGGGCGATGCCGACGCGCTGCTGCATGCCGCCGGAGAGGGTCGCCGGATATTTGTCGGCAAAGGCGGCAAGACCGACAAATTCGAGATATTCCTGCGCCTTGCGCCGCGCCTCGGCCCGTGAGGCGCCCTGCATGCGCGGTCCGAACGCGACGTTTTCGAGCACGGTTTTCCAGGGAAACAGCGAATATTGTTGAAATACCATGCCGCGATCGGCGCCTGGGCCCTTCACAGGCTTGCCGTCAACCACGACCTTTGCCGCCTCGACCGGCACGAAGCCCGCGACCGCGTTCAGCACCGTAGACTTGCCGCAACCGGAGGGCCCCAGGAGGCAGACGAATTCTCCAGGTTCGATCACGAGCCCGAAGCCTTCGATGCGCCGCGTGCGCGCCGAAGCGCACGGAGAGGTCGCGGATTTCCACACGCCCAGGCGACGGGCCAGTCCGTCCCCACTCCGCCACGACCTGCATGCACGTCCCTTTCGACACTCGCGCCCGGAAAGCCACTCCGGCTTATGATGACTATATCTATAGACTATAATAGCATTAAGCCGGCAATTAGTTGCCAGACAGGAGCCCGAGGGGGTCCCAATGATGCGCCCGAAGCGACTTGGGAGACCGGCAATGGCCGAACTTGGAGACGGTGCCGAAATGTTCGAAGCCGACGTGCTCGTCATCGGCGGTGGCACCGCGGGACCGCTTGCCGCCTATAAGGCGAAGATGGCCAATCCCGCGCTGAAGGTCGTTCTCCTCGAGAAGGCCAACGTCAAGCGCTCCGGCGCGATTGCCATCGGCATGGACGGGCTGAACAACGCCGTCGTGCCGGGCTTCGCCACGCCAGAGCAATATGTTCGCGAAATCACCATCGCAAATGACGGCATCGTTTATCAGAAGGCGGTGCTCGCCTATGCGAAGCGTTCCTTCGACATGATCCGCGAACTCGACGACTGGGGCGTCAAGTTCCTAAAGGACGAGAACGGCGATTATGATGTGAAGAAGGTTCATCATCTCGGCACCTATGTCCTGCCCATGCCGGAGGGCGGCAGTGTCAAAAAAATTCTCTATCGCCAGTTGCGCAAAGCCCAGGTGCTCATTTCAAATCGTTTCATGGCGACACGTCTGTTGAAGGGCGCGGATGGGCGAATCGCCGGCGCCATCGCGGTCAACAGCCGCACGGCGGATATTCTCGTCATTCGCGCCAAGGCCGTGATCCTGGCGGCGGGTGCAGCCGGGCGACTCGGCCTGCCGGCGTCCGGGCTATTTGTGGGGGACATACGAAAACCCGACCAATTCCGGAGATGGCTACGCGATGGCCTTTCATGCCGGCGCCGAACTCACCAATCTTGAATGTTTTCAGATCAATCCGCTGATCAAGGACTATAATGGTCCGGCCTGCGCCTATGTCGGCGGTCCGTTCGGCGCCTATACCGCCAACAACCAAGGCGCGCGATTTATCGAATGCGACTATTGGTCGGGCCAGATGATGCTCGAATTCCGCAAGGAACTCGAGGGCGGCAAGGGGCCGGTGTTCCTCAAATTTGATCATCTCGCGGAGGAGACGATCTCCGAGGTCGAGACCATATTGCACAGCGTCGAGCGGCCCTCGCGTGGTCTCTTTCACGCCGGACGCGGCAATGATTACCGCCATGACATGGTCGAGATGCATATCTCGGAAATCGGCTTTTGCTCCGGCCACAGCGCGTCCGGCGTCTGGGTCGACGAATATGCGCGCACAACTGTGCCGGGGCTCTACGCTGCCGGCGACATGGCGAGCGTGCCGCATAATTACATGCTCGGCGCCTTCGTCAACGGTGCCATCGCCGGCGAAGACGCCGCCGCGCTGGCCGGCTCGACCGGCCTTGCGGATTATGATCCGCACGACGTCGAAGCAGAGCGCGCCCGCATCCGCGCGCCCTTGCACAATCGAAGACGGGCTGCCCCCCAATCAGGTGGAATATAAGATCAGGCGCTTCGTGAACGATTATTTGCAGCCGCCCAAAGTCACCCGCAAATATGAGATCGCACAGAGCCGTTTTGCCGAGATCAGGAAGGACCTTACCCATCTCGTCGCCCGCGACCCGCATGAGCTGATGCGCGCGCTTGAGGTTCACTCCATCCTCGATTGCGCCGATATGGCCGCTGCCGCTTCCCTCTATCGGAAAGAGAGCCGCTGGGGCCTCTATCATTATCGCCTCGATTACCCCGTGCAGGATGACGCGAACTGGTTCTGCCATGTGCAATTGTTCAAAGATGAGAATGGCGCGATTGCGTGCAAGAAGCGGCCGGTCGATCCTTATGTCGTGCCCATCGAGGTCACGGAGAAAGACGCCTATCACCGCCTGCGCATTCCCGCTCACGCCTGAGGCTGCCCATGTCCTTTGCGGAAAACCCATCCGAATTCCCGGTCAAGATCGATCAGGAGAAATGCATTGCCGACAAGGGCTGCACGGTCTGCGTCGATGTCTGTCCGCTCGATGTGCTCCGGATCAATCCGGAAAATGGCAAGGCGCATATGCGCTATGACGAATGCTGGTATTGTTTGCCCTGTCAGCTCGATTGCCCGACGAAGGCGGTGACCGTGACCATTCCCTATTTGTTGCGATGAGGCCATGGGCGACAAATTCTTCGAGGATGTCCGTGCCGATCTCGACGAGATCGCGCAGCGATTGGCGAGCGCCGACGCAGCCGAACGGCGCGTTGCCGTGCTCGCTCTCGCGGAAGCGGCTGAACCCGGTGCCGAACTGCTGCTCATCGGTGCGCTCTGCGACCCCGACGCCAGTGTGCGGCGTGAGGCGGCGAAGGGGCTCGATCAATTCGACAGTCTCGCCACGGCGCGGGCGCTCGCGGGCGCACTGCTCGACGATGACGAATCGGTTGCCGACCGCCGCCGCTATGAGCCTCACCGAGCTGAAATCGCCGCAGGCCGCGCCGCCGCTTCTCGCCCTCACTGCTCATGAAAGGGTCGAGGTACGTATCGCAGCGTGGCGGGGCTTGCGTAATCTGCGCGTCGAACCCTCGCTTGCGCCTGGCCTGAAGGCGCTCCTTGACGAGGATGCGCGCGTTCGCCGCGAGGCCGTCGGCGTTCTCGCCTATCTCAAGAACGACGCGACGCTGCCGGCGCTCATCGCCGCCGTGAAAGACAAGCATTTCGAGGTGCGCCGCGCGGCGATCTCGGCGCTAGCGTTCGCTCCTTCTGAGAAGATTGCCGAAACAGTCCTTGTGGGCTTATCCGATCCACATTGGCAGGTGCGCGAAGCGGCCGCCCTCCTTGCCGACAAGATCAAAGTCGCAGGCGCGGTTCCTGGTCTTGTCGCTGCCCTTTCAGACGAGGCTTGGCAAGTCCGCGGGCACGCCGCCCTGGCACTAGGAAAGCTCAGAGCCGCCGAGGCCGTCGCCGCGCTCGGCGCGCTCGTGTCTCATCCAGTGAGCAATCTCCGCAAAGACGTTGTGACGGCGCTCGGAAACATCGGCCATGCGGACGCCCTGCCGTTCCTGGAGCATGCGGTGGAGGATGTCGATCCAGACGTGCGCAAGATCGCGCGCTGGGCCACCCATCTCGTCTTATCGGCGAAAGGCCAGAAGGACGATGACGCCCCAGAGCTAAAACGTGATTCGTATCGCAAATGAAGGACTAATTGCAGTTCGCAATATTGCCGACTTATGGATATGCACCGGTTCCCGAGGGACGCTCGCCCCCTGCAAAGGCGCTCGGTACCGCTTCGAAGGCTTATGCCGGATTCGGCGGGGCTGGGGCGCTGGTCGCGACTTACGTCGTCCTATTGGGGGTTCTCAATGCATATCTGCCGCATGGGATTGCTGTACCGATGCAGCAGAAGAAGGGTCATCAATCGTCGTACTCGCTCCCTCCTGTCATGACGTCACCGAAATCGATAAGTCCTGACAGTCGCCAGCCCTTGGAGTCCTGGCTCAAAAGGAAATTCTCTGGAATATATTCTCCAGTGAGAATAACCGGACACGTGGTCATGGGAATGAATGTCGTGGCAACGTGAAGAAAACTTTCCAGTTCATCCAAATATTTTCGCGGCGACCCTAGGCGCTCATGCCTCGCCCGACATCCTTCCATCTGCTTCGGGATGAAATATTCCCATCGAGGCTCTAGGCTTGATCTGTCGCCGGCAGCCATTGTGACGGGTCGGCACACCACGCATCGAACGTCTCGAAGCTCATAGGACCGTGTAACGATTGCATTATTGTTACCTGCTCCGCCCTATCACATCTGTCATCGACATCGAAAGAGACGGCGGCCTTGGCATCCCGCCGAAAGCGGTCTCGCTGTCATGAGAAAAGCCATAAAACCACTAAAATTATAGGTTGTTATAGCCAAACACGCTTTTCCTTACTTTGACCTATCTGCTTTCATGATGTTCATTTATACTAGTTTAGTAGACTAATGTCGAGAGGAGTTCCCATGCAAAAAGCGACAAGCCCCTTTTTAGTCCTAATGCTCGCCGTAGCGACGGCTGTGTGCTCCGCGCACGCGGCCTCCTTGCAAGAGGCCACCACAGTGCTCGGCGCTGCCAACATAAAATCCATCGAATTCTCCGGTTCTGGACGCTGGTTCCAGTTTGGCCAAGCGCCGAATCCCAATCTTCCCTGGCCGCAGTTCGACGTCAGCAGCTATACCGCGAGCATCAACTACGACGTCCCTAGCTCCCATGTGCAGATCGTGCGAAAGCAAACCATTGAGCCTGGCCGGCAGCGGCCCGTGCCGATTGAGCAGAAACCTGAATTTTTTTTAAGCGGCGTTCAGGTCTGGAACCTGGCGCCTCCGCCAAATTCCCCGCCAGGAGCCGCTCCCGTCGCCACGGCCCAGCCGGCCGCCCTCGAAGAGCGCGCGACGGAAATTTGGGCGACGCCACAGGGTTTTTTGAAGGCGGCGCTTGCCAACAACGCCAAATCGGAGCCGGCGGGTGAAAACCTGACCGTGTCGTTCACGGCGCCCGATGGCAAACACCATTACGCCGGCACAATCAACGCCCGCAACCAAGTCGAACGCGTGCGCACCTGGATCGACAACCCCGTGCTCGGCGACACTTCGATCGAGACGAGCTTCAGCGACTATAAAGACTTTGGCGGCGTTCAATTTCCCGCGCGGATCACGCGAGTCCAGGGTGGGTATCCGGTGCTCGATCTCAATATCGCCGCAGTCAAGCCGAACCCGGCGGTTGAAGTCGCCGTCCCTCAGAATTTGGCAAGCGCTCCTGTACAGACGACGGTCGCCGTCAACAAGCTGGCTGACGGTGTCTATTACCTCACCGGCGGGACGCATCACAGCGTCGCCATCGAGCAACGCGATCATGTCGTGCTTGTGGAAGCCCCGCTCAATGAGGAGCGCTCCCTTGTCCTGATCGACAAGATCAATGAGCTCATCCCCAACAAGCCCATTAAATATGTCGTCAACAGCCATGTGCATTTCGACCACACAGGCGGCCTGCGCACCTTTGTCGACGCGGACGCCGTCATCGTGACCCCAGAGCTTGACAAGCCTTACTTTGAAAAGGCCTGGGCCGCTCCGCATGCGCTGAATCCAGACCGGCTATCGAAATCGCAAAAACCGGCCAAGTTTGAAACATTCAGCGACAAATATGTGCTGGCAGATGGTTCGCGGTCGATCGAAATTCACAAGATCGCCGGCAACGGCCATAGCGACGAGCTCGCGCTGGTCTATCTGCCCGCCGAAAAAATCCTGATCGAGGCTGACGCCTATACGCCGGCCGCGCCCAATACGCCGCCTGCAGTGCCGAATCCATATTCTGTCCTTTACGAGAACATCCAGAAACTTAAGCTGGATGTCTCCCGGATCGCTGCTCTGCATGGCCCCGGCATTGTGACGCTCGCTGACCTGCACACTGCGATCGGCCAGCAGGCGACGCAATAGACCATCCACGAGGCGGCGCAGATGCGTCGATGCGTGAACAAAGTTCGACACAACGAAGAGTAGAGCTGCTTTTTGAATCTGCCGGATTTGGAAGCGCTCTACTTATCGGCTCAATCCGACAGAATCGCGACAAGACTGTTGCAAGAGAGGGCTATGTGCAACCCGTCAGCGCAGCCATCAATGGGACGATTTTTCTTGCCTTCGCGGTTTGCCTGCCAGTCGCGGAACAAACCGGGGAAAGTTTCATTCGGACCACGCCAGAACAGGTTCCTTTCAAAAGCCCGTTGGGTGTCGGCCCTGCGCAGGCGATTCTGTTAGGTGATCCCTCGAAACCAGGTGTTTATGTTATCCGCGTCAGGTTTCCGCCGGGCGCTCACTCCAATCCGCATTTTCATTCGCAGGATCGTTATGTGACGGTGATCCAGGGGGTTTGGTGGATGGGTACTGGCGAAGAATTTGATTTCAACAAGGCAGTTCCGATCAAGACCGGGTCCTATGTTTTGCATCCAGCGAGCTTGGTCCATTGGGACGGGGCGGGAGATGGGGAGGTTATCGTCCAAATCGTCGGAACAGGCCCGGTCGAAACGGTCCAGGTCGGGCCCGCGGGCGCGCCGACTGGCTATTGGCCGAAGCCAAAATAGCGCCGCGCAGCTGATACGAGAGTGTGCGTCCGTCAGGAGATCAAAGCAATGACTGACCAATCCGACTATGCTGTCGCGCAATGCTGCTACGAACACGCCCGGCCGCGCAAAGAGGCGCCCATCGATCCGCAACTATTGGATGGCTATGTCGGCTATTAATACCAAGACCTCGAAAAGAACCATGGCGCGCATACCAAGGCGGTCGATAAGCCAATCGCCGGGCGCTTGGAGTTCGGCTCGAACTTGCGGCGTTGTTCGGGCGCTCCCATGAAGAATATCTGCCAAACGCTTCCTCTGCCTCACGGCTCAGCTTAGCGTCACGACTCCCCGGGACCAAACAGCTAGTGCGATGAATGAAGCCGAAGTTCTGCGTGAACAAGAAGATATGCTGTTGTCGGGGGGGTAGCTTGGAGATTCTTGGCCTTGGCGCCACCATTCTCAGCATCAGCTTGGAATTGGGAAAGCGGTCTCGGATTTGATGCTTTCCAGAGCGAAGCACGACGTGACATCCTTGATCTCGGTCAGAGCAATCAAGCGCTGATAAAATCGGTCAAACGCAGCGGAGTCGGACACGGCGACCCGCAGGACGTAATCGACATTTCCTGCAACGCGATAAAGATCCATCACTTCTTCCATCGCAGCGACATTGGAAGCGAAGCAGGCCAGCGCCTTAGCCGAATGGTCGCCGATCTGAATGGAAACGAAAACCGTGGTTCCAAGACCAAGCTTCACGGGATCCACGAGTTCAACGCGTCGCTTGATCACGCCATTGGCTTTGAGCCGTTGGAGTCGTTTCCAGCAGGGCGTTTGCGACAGGCCAACCTGCGCCGCTATTTCGAAGATGGATAGGGACGCGTCGTTTTGAACGATGCGTAGAATTTGCTTATCGATCTTATCGAGAGGTGTTGCTTCGCTCATTGTAACGCCGACCGGCCCAGCTGCGGAAATTGAGTCTATCTAGTTTATGGACTATATTATACAAATATGGAAGCAAAGATCGCCCCGCGGAAGAAGAAAATTTCCGGGCTCCCGCACCTCCGCGTGCCGTGCCTGATGCCGAAACCCGGGCCGAACGTGCATGAGATCGCGGGCAGCCATTTTAGGGGGAACCCAGGATCGGTCGCGAAAGGGCCTCCACTCTCAATCGTGAGGGCCAGCCTAACGTAGGTGCCCCGTTTGCTCCGCCGCCTGCATGCTTGGCTCACGCAATCCTTGGCCCACGTAATCCAAAGGACCTGAAAAACGGCAATTGCCGCTCGACAAGCTCTTTCTTCTCAAATAATCGATTAATTCGATCGTATTAATGGTAATGTCCAAAGTGCAGGTTTGTTGATCCAGGCAAAGGAAGCCGAGATCAATCTACGGCGAACCGGTGCTGTCGATCCCAGCGATAGTAGCCGAACGGATATTGAAAATGAGAAAAACTCACCTCGCCTTCTTGCTGATTTTAACGGCCGGTTCCACCACCGGATTATGGTTTGGCGCCCGCTCATCGCCTGTCGGTGACTCCGAGCGCCCAACCCTCGTCCCGGTCGAGGCGAGCGCCGTGATGCGTCGCGACGTTCCGGTCTATCTCTTTGGCCTCGGCAATGTGCAGGCTTACAACACGGTCACAGTCCGCGCTCAGGTGGATGGCCAGATCACAGAGGTAGCGTTCAAGGAAGGACAAGACGTAAAAGCGGGCGATGTTCTGATCAAAATAGATCCACGTAGCTTTCAGGCTAATCTCGATCAGGCGCTCGCTAAAAAGGCTCAGGATCAGGCGCAACTCGACAACATTCGGCGCGATCTCCAACGGCACGCTGCGCTCGTTGAAAAGAATTACGTTGCCCGCCAGCAGTTCGAGGCGACGCAAGCGCAGGTGGCGCAGCTTGAAGCAGCCGTGAAGGGCGACGAAGCTTCAATCGAATATGCGCGGGTCAACCTCGGTTATTCGACGATCAGATCGCCGCTCGACGGCCGAGCCGGGATCCGCCGCATCGACAGTGGAAATGTCGTGCATGCGAACGACGCCAACGGCATCGTCATAATCACGCAGACCCATCCCATCAGCATCCTGTTCACGCTACCGGAGGATGCGCTACAAGGCATAGTCCAGGCGATGGCCACAGGGCCATTACCGGTGGCGGCGTTAAGCCGGGACGGCCAAGAGCAGTTCGATGTCGGCGAGCTTACTCTGATCGACAACGCGATCGACCAGGCGACGGGGACTATCCGGCTCAAAGCAACACTTCCAAATCATGCCGGGCTGCTTTGGCCCGGGCAATTCGTCACGGCGCGGCTACATGTGTCGACGTTGCGCGACGCCCTGACCGTTCCAGCCACCGCCATTCAGAACGGCCCAGACGGAAGCTTTGCTTATCTCGTCAGGGATGACCGAACGGTCGAGGTCCGCAAACTCAAACTCCGCCAAAATTACTCTAAATCAGCCGTGGTCGAGGCCGGACTTCGCGATGGCGATCTCGTCGTGACAAGCGGGCAGTACCGATTGCAGCCAGGCTCGAAAGTGGAGATCGCGGCAATTCCGCCTGCTGTCCCTCTTGTCGCTAGCAGGCATGATTAGACACCTATGAGCTTTTCGACGCCCTTCATTCACCGGCCTGTTGCCACGACCTTGCTGATGATTGCGGTAACACTGGTCGGCCTCGTCTGCGTTCCACAATTGCCGATCGCACCGCTGCCACAGATCGACTTTCCCACAATCCAAGTCTCAGCCAATCTGCCGGGTGCCGATCCCTTGACCATGGCTTCTTCGGTGACGAGCCCATTGGAGCGGCAATTCTCGCAGATACCGGGTGTGACGCAGCTAACTTCGTCAAGTGTTCTTGGCTCTTCGTCGATCACTTTACAGTTCGACCTCGACCGCAATCTCGATGGCGCCGCCCAGGATGTGCAGACGGCGATTAACGCGGCCGGGGGCACCTTGCCGAAAAATTTGCCGACACCACCGACCTACCGCAAGTCCAATCCGGCCGATTTTCCAATTCTGGTCCTTAGCATTTCTTCGGATACGCTGCCGCTCGCAACAGTTGATGACTACGCCGATAATCTCCTTGCGCAACAGCTTAGCCGCATCCTGGGCGTCGGTCAGGTCCAGATCCAGGGCGAGCGCAAACCGGCGGTTCGGGTTCAGGCCGATCCCTTGAAGCTCGCGGCGATGGGCTTGAGCCTTGAGGATGTGCGTGGAAAAATCGCCAACGCGACGGTGGACGCACCGAAGGGGAGCATTGAGACGGAGCGCCGCAGTTTTACTATCTACGCCAATGATCAGCTGACCAGCGCCTCGCCGTGGAACGAAGTCATTATAGCTTATCGCAACGGCGCACCCGTTCGAAATCCGCGACATCGGCCAAGCCGTTGACAGCGTGGAAAATGTGCGGAGCATTGGCTGGGCAAGTGGTCACCCCGCGATCGTCCTGCCGATCTTCAGATTGCCAGGTGCGAATGTCATTGAGACGGTGGCCCGGGTCAAAGCGGCGCTGCCACTGCTGCGGGCCTCGATGCCTCCGGCGTTGAAAGTTGCGATCGAGGTCGACCGGACGACCACCATCCACGCTGCAGTGGCGGAAGTGGAATGGACGCTTTTTATCACAGCTATTCTGGTGGTGATCGTTATTTTTCTATTCCTGGGAAATATCCGCGCGACACTCATACCGAGCGTCGCCGTGCCCCTGTCGCTGCTGGGCGCCTGCGCGTTCATGTTTGTGATCGGCTTCAGTCTCGACAATCTTTCATTGATGGCGCTGACTATCTCGGTCGGCTTTGTTGTCGATGACGCAATCGTCATGCTGGAGAATATCTACCGTTACATCGAAGCAGGTTTGAGCCCAACAGAGGCGGCACTGAAAGGGGCCGCCGAAATCAGCTTCACGATCATTTCTATCAGCCTGTCCCTGGTCGCGGTCTTTATCCCTATCCTGATGATGTCCGGCATCGGCGGCCGCCTGCTGCGCGAATTCTCGTTCACCGTCGCGTTGACGATCCTCGTCTCGGCGGTCGTGTCATTGACCTTAACGCCGATGATGTGCGCCCGCATTCTTGATCGTGAAAGCCTGGCGAAGCCGGGCCGTATCGCGATGGTGTTCGAGGCGGTATTCGCCGCGCTGATGACGGCATATACGAAGAGCCTCGATGTCGTGCTGCGGTATCAACGGACGACGCTATTCGTCTTCTTCGGCACCGTCGCCTTCACAGGCTTCTTATATATCATCATCCCAAAAGGATTGTTTCCGCAGCAGGACACCGGTGTCATTTATGGAACCACGGAAGCTGCGGAAGACGTCTCCTTCGCCGAAATGGCCAAGCGCGAATTGGCGGTTACCGACGTTATCTCCAGCGATCCGGATGTCTCCGGCTGGACCTCGTCTATCGGCAGTCTTGGCTCTAGCGCATCGAACAATGGCTTTATCCGCATTGGCCTCAAACCGCACAGCGAGCGTCACGCAACGGCGGATGAGATCATCGCCCGCCTGCGCAAGAAGGTCGCGACGCTTCAAGGGGTCGCGTTTTTCATGCAATCGCCGCAAGAGCTCAACGTTGGCGGAAGGACGAGCCGCACTCAATATCAATATACGCTGCAGCACGCGGACATCGCCGAACTTAATCGTTGGGCCCCAGTGATTCTAGATAAGCTGAAGAATTTGCCAGAATTGCAGGATGTTGCGAGCGACCAGCAATCGCATGGTGCTGCGGTCAGTATCGTCATCGATCGGGATCAGGCCTCGCGCTTCGGTATTCAGCCGCAGGTCATTGACAACACGCTTTATGATGCTTTCGGGCAGCGTCAGGTCACACAATTTTTCACCCAGCTCAACAATTATCATGTGGTGCTGGAAGTGCTGCCCGAGCTGCAGGGCAAGCTTGATACGCTGGACAAAATCTACATTACCTCGCCCACGAGCGGGGGGCAGGTACCGCTGTCCACCTTCGTTCATTACACTTCAGATCAAGTCGGTTTTCTATCGGTCAACCACCAGGGGCAATTCCCCGCAGTGACACTCTCATTCAATTTGAAGCCCGGCGTGTCGCTTGGTCAGGCGTTGAATGCGATCAATGCGGTTGAGGCGGAAATTGGTGCGCCCGCCGCTCTGATTCGCGGTTTTCAAGGCTCCGCGCAGGTGTTCCAGAAGACCTTGGCTTCCCAGCCGTATCTCATCCTTGCCGCTCTGATTGCGGTCTATATCATTCTAGGCGTGCTTTATGAGAGCTTCCTTCATCCCCTGACAATCCTCTCAACCCTTCCTCCAGCAGGCGCCGGGGCTCTACTATTCCTGATGTTTTTCCATGAGGACATGTCGCTTATCGCGCTGATCGGTATTCTTCTGCTGATCGGCATCGTCAAGAAGAACGGCATTATGATCGTCGATTTTGCCATCGCGGCTCAACGCGACAGGGATGTGGCGCCGATCGAGGCGATCCGCGAAGCCTGTTTGCTCCGCTTTCGACCCATCATGATGACCACGATGGCCGCCATTTTGGGCGGCCTGCCTCTGATGCTCGGCTCCGGCGCCGGGTCTGAACTGCGCCAGCCTCTAGGCGTGGTCATGGTCGGCGGCTTGCTGGTCAGTCAAATGTTGACCTTGTTCACCACACCGGTGATCTACCTCGCCTTCGAATATCTGCGGCATCCCCACCTGGCGCCTGCGAAGAAGCGCGTTGGCCAATCCGAGATCGGCGCGGCGGTCGCTGAATAAATTGAAAAAATCAGGACCAATTCGACGCAAATCAAATCGGTCCTGCGTTCAAACTGTTCCGATCGAGGGGCAGACTGCCAAGCTCCTCAGTATTTGGCAACCACCGCCACGGGAGGCGTGGGGGTGAATTTATAGCTGAAGCCCACCTTGACCTGATTTTCGGTCCAATGATGCGTCTGGGATATGAAATATACGATCGGGGTATCGTAGAAAAAGCCGAAATTGGAAAAGCGATATTCAGCTCTCACCGACCAATTATCATTTACGGCATATGCGATGCCGCCGCCGACGGTCCAGCCGCTGCGGGCCGTCGGAAAGCTGCCAACTTGGCCAAGGACATTATAGCTATTGTGGATCGCGCCATATGTGCCCCCGCCTGTCGCGTAGACGAGAACCCGGTCAAACGCATAGCCGAGCCGCCCGAGGATCGAGCCCTGAATGAACAAATTCGTGGTAGAAGAAACATAGGACACCGGCAGAACTGTCTTGCGCAAGCTCGTGCCGTCAACCTCGCCCTCAAGACCCAAGACCCATTGGTTTATTTGCCAATTATAACCCATATGGGCGCCGCCGAGTACACCTTGCGAATTCGACGTACTTGAGACAAAAGCAGACGGGACAATTGTCCCGCCGAGCGGGCCTTGATTGGATAGGTTGCCGTTGTCATTCGCCCAGGCATATCCGATCTGACCGCCGATGTAGACTCCGGTCCAGGTGAATACCGGAACGGGAGGTGGCGTGACGGGGAGATCGGCGGCGGCGGCGAAGCCAACAAGCGCTAAGGTGGATGTCGAAGCCAAGAGAAGTCGAGTGAACATAACAATTCCTCCAAGGATTAGTGTGGCCGTCAGAGCTTGGCCCTGAGGGTGACGCCGACCATGAGTGGATCGCCGACGTTGCCTCCAATTCCACCTCCGCCGGTGCTTTGCGCGGCCGTTAGATTGATGAAGTAATGCTGGTTGAGTGCATTGTTGGCCCACGCCGAAAGGTCCCAGCTCGCATCTTCGAATCTGATGCCGGCATGGAGATTGAGCAGGCCATAAGCGGGAATACGACTGTAGATCGAGTCGTTGGCGTCCGAAAACTGCGCGGTCTGATAGGTAAAATCGGCGCCGACATAGCCAACCAATGGTTTCGGGCTCAGCAATTCGATTGGATCGAGTCTGTGGGTGTATTCACCACCGATCGCCATCGCAAATTTCGGCGTGATCGATAACGGCTTGCCAGTCATATCGCAAACGCTGCCCGTGTTGCTCTGCTCGAACGGGCAGGGGCCATTGGTGAAGGAGTCAAAGTAAGCGTCGTCGTAAGAAAACGAAGCATAAGTCGTCAGTTCTTCGGTCGGCTTTGCCCGAAGATCTAGCTCGACGCCTCGCGAAATCGCCCGTTTGGCGTTGGCAAGATAGCTGACAGGCGTCGCCCCAACTAGGCTCGTCACTTGGGTAATGTAATTGCGATTGACCATCACAAAGGCTGCGATGTTCGCCAGCAGGCGCTGGTCAAAAAACGAACTCTTCAACCCGACTTCGTAGTTGTCGAGTTCCTCCGCCTTCACAGTGGTCGGAGCAGTGAGTGGGAGAGCGGCCACAGGGTTCGGGCCCCCGGCGCGTCCGCCGCGGGAATAGGTGACATAGCCCATTACATCCGGCGTGAACTTGTAGGAGGCGGACGCGAGCGTGGAGATCAATCCCTGGCGGGTGGTCGCTATAAACTCTCTATCCGGGCCTATTTGCGCGTCCTGAATACTCTAAATCCGGGCGATCTGCGCGGGGGTAAACCCAGCAAAGTTGTCGACGGAGAACTGGTATTGGCGGAACAGGCTCGTCTTAGCCGTGTAGGAATACCGCAGACCGGCGTCGATATCGAAATTCGGCGCGGCGTGCCAGACCCCACGTGTATAGGGCGCGACCTCATTCGTCGTCGGATTGTCATAGGATTGCCGGCCCAGATAGTTGAGGGCTGCGTTGTAGAGCCTAAGGGTCGTCGGGTTTGAGGAGGTGGCGAACCAGTTCCCTGCCGCTGGCCCGTAGGTGGTCAGCCCAAAATCATAGAGATTTTCGTGAAGCAGAAAAACTCCCGCGCTCGCCTCCACAGGTTGTCCTTTCGGCGACGAGATCTTGATTTCCTCCTCGATCGACCTCTCGGGCGACACATGACCGTTCGAATTCGTGAATATGTTAGGCGTGATAAAGTTTCCGTTTCTGTTATTGGGATGGAAGTCCCAGCCCCGATAAGCGGAAATCGAGCTCACGGTGAAGCCGTTGATATTGTAGTTCACGATTGCGGCGGCACCCTCGGTCTCCTGGGCGGTTTGCAGATACCCAATAACGTCGGTGGTGTAGAGGCCGAGCGCATTGGCCGGCAAGGGCGTATAGCCCACCCTTGCCGCGCGCTTGTAAAAGCCATTCGTGACGGGAGCGCCGTTCGAAAAATATGCGACGGCTCCATTGAAAAGGTTGACACAGCAGGCCTGATTGACGTGGGAATAATCAAAGACAAGGCGGACCGACAGATCCTCCGTTGGTGTAAATAAGACTTGTCCGCGGGCGCCCTTGTCGTGCCAGTCATTGTTCTTCTGACCGCCATAGATATTGTTGATGTAGCCGTTGCGATCGGTTCCGAAGACCGAAAGACGGAAGGCGGCTTTGTCGCTTTCGGCGATGGCCCCGGTGGCGGAGGCTTTGACCTGGACGTAGTTATAATTGCCATAGGAGATTTCGCCCGTTTCCTGGGCGACGAAACTCGGGAGTGCCGTGGTCAAGAAGACTGCGCCGCCGGTGTTGTCCTGGCCGCCGGACGTCGACTGAGGGCCCTTTAGAACCTGGATTCCGTCGAGGTCCGGAATGTCGAAGATCGCTTGGCCGGGGCGCGGTTGATAGACCCCGTCTATATAGATCGGGACGCCACCAAAAATCCCGTCGGTCGCGTTGGACGTCGCAGCACCGAAGCCTCGAATATTGACGGTAAGGTTGCGTACGTTGGAGAATTTGATCTGCAGGCTAGGCGCGAGTTTTTGGGCTTGCAGCAAATTGTCAATTCTCAACGCCTCGATCTGTTGCTTTGTAATCACTGTCGCGGCTTGAGGCGTATTCTGAAACTGGGTCGCCTGCGCCTGCGAGACGGCCTCCACCGTATCCTCCGCCGGCGCGGTCACCACCACATCTTCTACGTGACCTTCCGCTGCGGTCTGCGCTAAAGCGCCCGTAGATACGGTGAGGCTGAGCCAAAGGGGTAAGCCTATGTGCCGCGCTAGCCGGGGTGATTTTTTCTTTTTCATCGTGGCATTCCATCATTGGCCGCCGCCGCGCCGGTCGGCGCCTCGGGCAAGGTTGAACTATAATCCTATTCAGTCGATAGAAATAATAGACTGTCCTTTCTCCTTGATTGTTGTCAATTTTGAATCCCCTCTCTCCAGTCGATCTCAATCGGTGCTTGCAAAAATGTCACAACCGCACGATGCGCAAGGTGCTGTTGGTACAGCCGCGCCGATATCAGTTCAGAAGGAATCTGCTGAAGGCCTCGTCTTGAGGCGCAAGACAATATGGGTCTCGTTGCCCTATTGAGAGCGGCTGCCGCGGCAAGTGCGCAATTTTACGCGTCGCCTTAGGCCGCGGCGGTCGTCCAATGTCCGAGGGCTTTGGCTTCAGTCTTATCGAGAAGCTCGAGCATCAGCCGGATTGATGTAGGACATGACAAGATAGAGCAGGGCTTCGGATGCCCCCAGATTTCGATATCTATGGGGTACGTCGCCTTCGAAAACCATGGCGTCGCCCTCTTCGAGATGCTGCGTCGGCTCTTTGCCGGCGGTAATTTCAATGGTCCCGCGGACGACGATGAGACCTTCAAGAGTTCCAGGAACGTGCGCCTCGGAGTGCACCGCGTGATGCGGTGCAATGGTCAATTCATAAAATTCAACGAGGCGGTTGTCGTCATGGGGAAACAGGGCGCGAGAAGTGAAGCGCCCATCGCCTGAAGAGATGACGCGCTTCTCAGCTTTCCGCAGCACGAACATGCCGCCCCGGTGGCGCGTCGAAATTAAGCTTCCTATGGGGACGCCAAGCGCATTGGCGATCTTCCATAAAAGGCTGATCGTCGGAGCAATCTCTCCAATAGCGACGGCCCCAAGTCTTTTCTTTCCTAGTCCCGTATAGGCGCGCAATTTTTCCATGGATTGACCTTGGCGGAGCATCAACACGCGCAACCGCTCGCCAATGTTCGAGCTCTCATCATTCAAGGCCGAGGCGGATTGTGAAGGACGCTTTGAGTCAGTCTGCCGGAGACCGGAGGGGCGTAAATTCACCTAGTTATTCCATAGTTTCTATATACTATTAATAACGACGAATTGCCGATCGCGTCAAGCGCCCGGTATGGCCATTCTGGTAATTTCCAATTGGCGAGGCGGAGGGCTGACGATTCGGCGTAGTGGCCGCCCTTTATCGAAGCGCCAGTTCGTCGCGCTTTCCGCGAGCGGTCAAAGCCGCAATGCTGGTGCGATCGAGAATGAGAGCCATGGAATCTCGCACGTCAAGCATGAGATTGTGGATAGCGCAGGTGTCCTCTTCCGGACAGTCCGTGCATTTGCGATAGGCGGTGCGGCTGGCGCAGGCGATCGGCGCTAGAGGTCCGTCCAGGATTCGAATGATTTGACCAGCAGTAATTTTGTCGGCGGGGCGTGCCAGATGATACCCGCCGCCCTTACCCTTCTTGCTGTTCAGGATGCCGGCATTCCTCAATTCGAGCAGAATGGCGTCAAGAAACTTTCGCGGGATCTGATTTTGAGCAGCAATTTCGGCCGCGAGACACGGGCCCTCGAACTTCGCCAAATGTATCAGCGCTTTGAGGCCGTATTTTCCCTTATTCGATAGCATGCGGTTCCATGTAAGGCATAGGCACTGGCGTATGCCGGTGCAACCGATCCTGCCGGTCGCTTTTGAGGCCAAGTGGCGATCGTCTCAACCTTAGTGGAGATTGGTCGCGCCCGCAATTTCCGAAGCCGCTTTACGCCGAGGGAAAACAGCTGGCACGGGCGTGCAGGATCGCCATTTGGGACAGAGTTTCCCATCCTTTTGCGTTCTGCACAAAAAAAGACATTGACCATTATCCTAGTATATTTATAGAATTAATATGAAACGGTCCTGGCGATCTCCACTTCAGAAGGCGTTGCAATGAGCTCAGCTCTCGCACCGGCAGACCTAGCACTTGACGACTTTGAACCAGCTTTCACCTCTGGGGGTGGAGCGCAAACGCTTCTGGCCTTGCAAGGCGCAAAGCCATCTTATCGGGCGCAAGGGATTGCTCTTATCCTCTATGCCTTGGCACTTGCCGCAGTATTGACTTATACGGCGCGGCCCGCGCCCCCGACCGAGGAAAAGGCTGTGGAGTTGGTGATGTTGCCGCCTGTGGTTCCTGAAGAACTGCCGGCACCCATCGAAGAGCCGCCTCCGCCAGTCGCCGAGGAAATCCCGCCCGAAAAACTGGAAGAGCCACCGCCGCCAATTGCCGAGGAGCCTGCCGTTGCACCGGTTGAACCAAAGCCGCTGCCGAAGCCGAAACCAAAGCCAAAGGTTGTCGAACATAAGCCGGCGGTCGAGCAGCCGCGGCATGCAGCCGCGCCTGCGCGTACCGGGCCTACCACTGTTCCGCCGAACGCAATCGCCTCCGGCTACGCCAATCAGGTTCACGCCCGCATCGCCCGCGCTGCGGCCAGCTCCGTCCCCCGGGCCGCGTTGGCGCGGCACGAGACCGGCCGCGTTGGGTATCGTATCGTAATTTCGCCTACTGGCTCTGTGATCTCGCAAAGCATTTCTCCGTCGGGCAATGCTGCGTTCGATACGGCGGCGACGCAAGCATTGGCCCGCGCCGCGCCGTTTCCCGCAACAGGAATAACTCGTCCGGCCTCCCTATCCGGCGCCATCGTCTTCCGATGATCCTAGTAGCCTTAATTCATCCAACCCACTGAAAAGGAGAGTTTCACGATGGCGGATTCCATTGACGCCACAGCGGCGACCATTACACCTCATGGCTTGTCGGCGGTCGATTTGTTCCTGCAAGCTGATACCGTCGTGAAGGCGGTGATGATCATTCTCATTCTTGCATCAGCATGGGGGTGGGCGGTCATTCTCGACAAGCTCATCCGGCTGCATTTTTTGCAGAAGCGGGCAGGCCGACTAATAACTAGCATTCAGGCGGGCCTCCCCGTCGCGTCAGTTTCAGAGAGCTTCGAAAAAGCCTCTGCGACAGACCCTTTCGTCACCGTGTACAAGGCCATGGTCGAGGAACATAACCGTTCCGCCGATCTGGTCTTTTCCAAATCTCAGAGGGATAGTCTTCAAGAGCGCGTGCACAGAGTCGGTCAATTGGCCAGCGCCGACGCGCTCGATCATTTGCAAAGTCATTTGTCCGCCTTGGCGACCATTGGCGCGGTTGCTCCGTTTGTGGGCCTGTTTGGAACAGTCTGGGGCATTATGACCTCGTTCCAGGGCATTGCCGCTTCCAATAATACAAGTCTCGCCGTCGTTGCGCCGGGTATTGCGGAAGCCTTATTCGCAACTGCCCTCGGCCTCGTCGCGGCAATTCCGGCCGTGGTCTTCTACAATCGTATCGGTTCCGATATTGGCCGTTACGGCAAGCGTCTCAACGCTTTCATCGGAGTGTTCGAAATCGAATTGTCCCGTCAGCTTTCAAAGAAAGGAGACCGCAATGGCCTTCGCGCTGCGTAAACACGATAGTGAATTTGATGCGCCGCCAATGAGCGATATGAATGTCACGCCGCTCGTCGATGTGATGCTGGTGCTTCTTATCGTTTTCATGGTGGCGGCGCCTTTGATGGCCGTCGGTGTTCCGGTCGATTTGCCAAAGGCGCAGGCGAAACCCTTGGTCGATCAAAAGCAACCGATTGCCGTCAGCATCAGCGCCGAAGGCAAGTTCTTTGTTGATCAGCGCGAAGTGGCGGCGTACGAACTCATTCTGGTTCTCGGCGAGAACGCTGACAGTAAAGATCGCCGCATTCACGTGCGCGGGGACAAAAACATCACCTATGGCAAGGTGATCGAGGTCATGGGCCTCATTAACTCCGCTGGATATACCAAAGTCGCACTCGTCTCGGAATCATCCAGCCCTTCACCTCAAGCGAGCCCTCAGGTCGTGACGCCGTAGACTGCCCGCGACCCGTGCCTCTTCGCCCGGCACTCATCAGTTTGATTGTTGCCGGCCACGCATCAAATTATGCAGCTTTCGATTCCCACAAACCCTGCATCAGGAGCAGGGTTCGACACGAAAACAATAAGGAGAGTTGAGATTATAGAGTCGGACAATGATGGCCGCCCGCCGCATGATGGTTATGGGCTGTACCTTGATCTTGGGCGCGAGCTTTACTTTGTCCGCTAATTCCCAAACGGCGCCTGCGGGCGCCGCACCAGTCGGTGTTGCAGCCGCCGGGCAAGTGGCAGCCAGGCAAGCCATCGAAGTCCGCAAAGCGGTGTTTACATTGGTCGGGAACAACTTCAGACCGCTGGGTGAAGTGTTGAAAGGTAACGCCCAATATGATGCTGCGGAGGCGGAGAAGCGCATCGCTCGCGTTGCATACCTGACCCAGCTTTTGGACGAAGCATTTCCAGATATTTCCAATCTCGGCGAGCCCGATACCAAGGCCAAACCGGATGTCTGGACCAATCGTGCCGATTTCGACAAGAAGTTGAAAGACTTCCAAACTCACGTCGCAGCGCTGGTGCAGGTGAATGCCACGGAGAGGGATGCAACGGACGCGTTCAAAACCGCGGCCGGGATCGTGGCTCAAGACTGCAAGGGATGTCATGACACCTACAAGGTCAAGTAATTGCCGGTGTCCCCACAATGAATTGGATATCTATGGTGTTCTTGGCTGCAGAGCATAGGGAGTTTCCCCTTATGGATACCCTCAACTCACGTGGCGAATTGAGCACCACAGCAAACAGTTGAACGAACCGCGGTTCAGTCGCTTCTTGGACGTTCCTTGATAAGAGTTTGCCTATGACGACTATCGACAATGTTACTCAGCCTCGAGCGGTTGAACAGCGCCAGGTTTGGGATTTGCCAGTTCGAGTGTTTCACTGGACGCTGGTGGCTGCCGTCATTGGTGCCTTTGTCACCAATAGACTGGGTGTCAACTATTTCAAATATCACGTTTGGTGTGGCTATGCCGTCATCGTGCTGGTGTGCTTTCGTGTGGTGTGGGGCTTTGTGGGTACCCGTCACGCGCAGTTCTGGAATTTTGTATGCGGTCCGGCTGCGACGCTGCGTTATGTGCTTGGGCTGATACGTGGCCACGAGCTGCGTTACGCTGGCCACAATCCTTTGGGCGCTTGGATGGTGGTGGCGCTGTTGGTTGCACTGGCTACACAGGCATCCCTGGGGTTGTTTGGCAACGACGAAATTTTTAACGTCGGTCCGCTGTATGGATATGTAAGCAAGAAACTCAGCTTGCAGCTGACTTCCTTACATCGCCTTCTGTTTTATTGGATCATGGGGGCGGTCGCTATACACGTCCTGGCGGTAATTGCCCATCATATCTTCGAGAAGGCAAATCTGCTTCATGCAATGATTACAGGCCGCAAACCTCTACACAGTTTGGGGGAAGCGGATGGGATTGCCTCATCACGTACTTGGCTGGCAGTCTTGTTGATCATCGCCTTCGCTGGAGCGCTTGCGTGGATTGTTCGTCACGCACCGGTGCCGATTGAGGACACTTTATATTAATAGCTGTTGATCCTGCGGGCCGCAGTGTCGGTTTATACGACAATCAAAATGATCCAGCACGAATCCGATCCCATGCGGGATTCTGCTTGGCGATGGATGGCCATCATCACGTCACCGGCTTGGGTTTGTCGCGATCTCCTTTACCGGAAGGTGTGACGCGTCGACTGTCTGGCCGAGCTGGCTACTAAGGCAGCTTCGTTCTCGTGTCGGCATCAATCTTAGCATCGATGCGTGAGAAGGCGTTATTTCTTGAGGGGCTTATACGTATCGTGACATGCGCGGCATGTCTTAGCCGCTCCGCGGGCCGCCTCGGCCGCGGTATCGAAATCATTCTCCGAAATGGCCTTTATTGCAGCGGCGATATAGCCAAGCCCTTCCTTGGAGAGCTGCACAGCGTCGTCTGTACCGCCTTTTTTTGTAAAATATTTTTCGGTGTATTTGAAACCGTCTTGGAGGACCGCTGCATCATCGAGGGCGCCTTGCGTATTCCTGGCCGTGATGTCGGGTTCAAAATATTTGATCGTCTTGTCGAGATCTCGCATCAAGTCGTCATCGTAATCGTGGAGATCGATATCGCGATGCTGGGCATGTGCGGGGCTGGTGAACGTTGCGACTCCCAATGCAAATAGAAGGACCAGTTTACGAATCATGGAATTCTTCCGTTAGGCGACGGTTGACACCGCACCTTGCTTTTTGTGGATAGCGAATTGAAGTGCACCGTGCTGATCCAGCTAGAACTATCCTATGAACGATGTTCCTTGATCAGCGACGATCAACGGGCCATTTAGATCGGCGCGCCGGAACTTGGCCTTCCGGGCGCGATGGTGCTGCTCAATGGTCGTCGGAAGCGTGATTATGCGAGAAGCTCTTTCACGACCTTGCCATAGACGACGGTCGGACGTTCCGCGCGGCCGGCTTCTCAAGATAGATCGGTCTTCAAATGATCCAGGCCCAAGAGTTGCAGCACGGTCGCGTGCAGGTCGTAGGTATCGACTTTCTTCTCGACCGATCTGCAAACCGATTTCGTCGGTCTCGCCAAAGGTCGTGCCAGCCTTGAGGCCGCCGCCCGCGAGCCATTGCGTGTAGCCCCAGGGATTGTGATCGCGCCCGTCACCGCTTTGGCCGTAGGACGTGCGGCCGAATTCAGAGGTCCACACGACCAGCGGTCGAGTCCAGCAGGCCGCGCGACTTCAAGATCGGCAAGCAGTCCGGCGATTGGCTTGTCGACCGCCTTGCGTATGCGCGCCGTGGTTCTTTTCGAGGTGCTTGGTGCGCGTCCCAGTTTCGGCATCGCCGTTGCCGGCAGCCTCCAATCGGCCCCGACACGACCTGGATGAAGCGCACGCCGCGTTCGACCAGGCGACGGGCGCGCAGCAGCACTTGTGCCGTAATCCTTGGTCGCTTCATCATTCAGGCCATAGAGCGCCTTGGTGGCGTCGGTTTCCTTGGAGAGATCGACGGCTTCCGGTGCGGTGGCCTCCATGCGGTAGGCGAGATCATAGGAGCGAGTGCGCGCTTGGAGTTCGGTGTCTTCGGGATGCGACGGCTGCGCTGTGCTCATTCAGCGTGCTTTAGCAGATCCAGATTGTCGCGCTGTTGCTGACGACCCAATCAACTCCGGGGCGATCGAGATGCAGGATCGGCGAATTGCCGGGACGGAAGGCAGTGCCCTGATACACCGCCGGCAGGAAGCCGGAACTCCAATTCACCGAGCCGGCGCGTCGGTTCCTGTTTGCCGTTGTAGAGCACGACATAGGCCGGCAAATCCGGGTTGGCAGACCCCAGCGCATAGGTCACCCAGGCGCCGAGCGACGGACGGCCCGGGGCTCACGTCGCCGGTGTTCAGCTTGAGGATCGAAATATCGTGGGTCGCACCGACGGTGACGCTCGACTTGATGAAGGCGATCTTGTCGGCGTGCTGCGCCGATATTCGGCAGCCCAAGTCGGAGAACCATGCGCCGCTCTCGCCGTATTGCTTCCAGGTGCGATTCGATACGAACAGCTTGCCGACGCCGCCTTGCGTGCTGGTCTTGATGCCCTTGAGGAAGGACTCCGGGACTTCTTGGCCGGCCAGTTTGATGAGCTCGGGCTTGTAATCAAACAGATCGAGCGTGCTGGGCGCGCCGTCCATGTGCAGCCAGATGACGGATTTAACCTTGGGCGGAAAGTGCGGCTGTTTGGGCGCCAGCGGGTCGATGAGCGTGTCGGCAAGTTGGCGCGGGGTACGCAAATCATACCGCCTGCCCGGCATATGCCGCTGACAGCGTCAGTCCGCCCAGGCCATAGACTGCGCTTTGAATAGCAATTCCCGACGCGATTGAGTGTTCATGAGCATCGTTGCCTTTTTCGAAGTCTTTGTTGAAGTTCAGAAGCGATAGACTGAAGTCGTTCGAATTCACGACGGTATGGACAAGGTCGACGAAGGCCGACGGCGCGAAGCGGATTCGGTCGACTCTGTGTCTTTCAGCGCCGATCGGGATGGCGATCGCGAGCTTGCCGTCCTCCGCCTTTGCCGTGATGACCTTTTCGATGCTGACCAGGAAGGCGCAGCAACGTCTCTTTCTCGGCATCGGTCGCGTTGCGCGCAAACAGGATCTGATAGAGGCGATCGAGTTGCGCCAACTCATCGTTGCCTGCCTCGTTGATGACCCGGCCGGCCAAGGCTTGCGACCATTCGAACACGATTCGCTGTTGAACAGCGTCAGCGCCTGCAGCGGCGTCGTGGTCACGTCGCGTTTGCTGTGTATCTGCTGGGCGGATTCGCCATGTCGAACGTTTCCAGCAGCGGATAGGGAACGCTGCGCCGCGTGAAGATGTAGAGGCTGCGGCGATTGTGATCCTGCGGATCCTTCGACATCTTCCAGACGGATCTGCGTTGAAATTGTTGCCGCCGGTTAGATTGGCACGGCAGCGGCGGGAAGACGCTCGGTCCGCCGACTTTGTCTTCGAGCTTGCCGGCGGCGACCAGCAACGAATCACGAATCTGCTCGGCCTCCAGACGCTTGCGCGGAAATACGGCCAGCAGCTTGTTTTCGGGATCGGCCTTGCGACATCTTCGCGGTAATCGGACGACTGGCGATAGGCACGCGGACAGCAGGATCTCGCGGTGAAGCTTCTTCACGCTCCAGCCGTTCCTTGACGAAGCTGTTAGCGAGATAGTCCAGCAATTCCGGATTGGTGGGCTTGTCGCCGGCCTTGCCGAAATCGCTGACCGTGTCGACGATGCCCTTGCCGAAATACTGCGTTCCAGACCCGATTCACGAAGACGCGCGCCGTCAGCGGATTGTGTCGGACTGGCAATCCAGTTCGCCAGAGCGGTGCGTCGGCCGGATGAGGTCGCGGTCGGCTTGATGTCCGGTTTCTCGTCGGTGATGCGCCTCAGGAAAGGCGGGCTGCACTTCCTCCAGCGGGCTTTTCATGATTGCCGCCGGAAAAATGTAAGCCGGCGGCGCGTCGGGATGGCCGAGTTCGGTCATCGTCGTATAGGTATTCGAACCCTTGGCGGGTTTGAGCTTGTCGAACTTTTTCAGTTCTTCGCACGAGCTTCTTGTATTCTCCCACCTTTCGGCGCTTTCCGGGCTGTAGTCCGGGTTCGCTCTTGTCTCTCGCCTGCATCCCGGATGTAGCCCGCTACATCCGCATCGGTTGTGACGTTGGCGAGACGATGATTGACCCAGCGATCGATGCGCGTGTCCACTGCTCTCTCGGCTTTGAAGATGGACTTCGCGGCTATCGGTCAGATAGCGTTCCTTGTGATATTTGAGCGCCTGCGTCCTTGATAGAGTCGATGATGGCCTTTTGCTTGGCGCGAATGTCCTTGGTGGCTTCTTCCCATAGTGGCCCTTGCCTTGTCGTAGGCACGTTCCTGCTTCGCCTTTTTTCGCGGGCATCTTGTCCATCGACGGCCGTATTGGCGAAGAACGCCTGCAGCGAAAAATAGTCTTTCTGGGTGAATTTATCCGTCTTGTGATTGTGGCAGCGCGCGCAACCGACTGTCTGCCGAGAATCGCCTGACCGACCGTATCGGTCATGTCGGTGGTGATCTGATATTTGCGCTGCACCAGGTCGCGCGAGTTGTAGTTGTCCGGGTAGCCGCGCGAAGAAGCCGGTCGCGATCAAGACATCCTGATCGCCGGGCACAATCTCGTCGCCGGCCAATTGCTCCTGGAGAAAGCGGGAATAGGGCTTGTCCTGGTTGAACGCATTGATCACGTAATCGCGGTAGCGCCACATATTGGGGCGCGTCTGTCGTTCTGGAAGCCGGTGCTGTCGGCGTAGCGCGCGAGATCGAGCCAACGGCGCGCCTTGACGTTCGCCGTAGTGCGGCGACGCCAGCAGACGATCCACGAGCTTTTCGTAAGCGTCCGGCGAAGTGTCGTTCACGAAGGCTGCGACTTCCTCTGGCGTCGGAATGACGCCCCATGCATCCAGCGTTGCGCGGCGGATGAAAGTGGCGCGGTCGGCGTCCGGCGACGGCGTCAGCCCCTTGGCTTCCAATTTCGCCAGGACAAATGCGTCAATCGGCGTCCGCACCCAGTCCTTTTGATTGACCGAAGGTCCGGCCGGCGTTTGCACAGGCTGCCACCCATAGGGCAGGCGCGACGCGGCACTTGGCGCTTTCGCCTCGCCGTCGAGCGGTTTGTCGTCGGCCGACGCGGCTGCAGCCGAAAGGCCTACCAAAGCGGCCAGACATGCTTTCTTAAGTGTTTTCTTCATTGCCTAACCCCAACATTGAGAATGTCCGAGACCATCATTCGCTCGCCTGTCGCTATCGCCCGAAGGCTACAATTCGGAATGGTCGAAACCGCATAGGTCCCAGCCCGCTGATTTTAGATTGCAAACTCGAGAAATTCCGCGGTGCGTTCCGTTGAGAACGGCCATCCCAAACAACATTGAATCCAACCGACCAACCAACTGCGTTTCTGGCCTAAAAGCCTATAAACCTATAGAGTTATAGGCAACTATGTACGACAATCTGCTCATTCAAACAGGCTAAAGTAGAATGGGCAGTTCGATATATTCCTATAAAAATTATCGATAAAGTCAATTGACTAGATCCGTGGGGTGGCATAAAAAATAAGAGCTGGGTCATGGGCTCCGCTCTATTCATTCCTATGGCCGCGCCGTTCTCCAGCGGCACGTGACCCAGATCAAATATTGGCCCCCTGAGTTCCTGACGCTGGGCGTCCTTCGCCGCGAAGCACCTTTTGCTCTCTCGTCAGAAAAATTCACAAGGAAGCGATGCCGTGACACGCAAGACAGCAGGTGATTTTCATCCTGAGGTACTTAGGCTCTTCGACCTGTATGTTCATGGCTTAACAAGCCGTCGCGGATTTCTGAATGTGGTCACCAAATTTACTGCCGGTGGCGTCGCGGCGTCAGGATTGCTCGAAGCTCTTAACCCTCGTTTCGCCGAGGCCGAGCAAGTCGCGGGAGACGATCCGCGCATTAATACAAGTTACGTGGAATATCTGTCTCCGGATGGGTACGGCACTTTGCGCGCTTATCTGGCGAAGCCGGCACATGCGGAAGGCAAGCTTCCAACCGTGCTGGTTGTCCATGAGAATCGAGGCCTTAACCCCCACATAGAAGATATTGCCAGGCGACTCGCGCTCGATCATTTCATCGCGTTGGCCCCAGATGCGCTCTCTCCCCTCGGCGGCTACCCTGGCGATGAAGAAAAGGCGCGTGAGCTTTTCCCCAAGCTGGACCAGGCCAAGACCCACAATGACTTTACCGCGGCGACTCTTGTGTTGAAGGGTCTGCCCGATGGCAACGGCAAAGTTGGTGTAGTGGGGTTCTGCTATGGCGGCGGCATCGCCAATTTTCTGGCGACCAAGCTTCCTGATTTGGCCGCTGCCGTTCCCTTCTACGGGGGCCAGCCGACGGCGGAGGAAGCGGCGAAAATAAAGGCACCCCTTCTGATCCATTACGCGGGAGCCGATGATCGCATCAATGCCGGCTGGCCTGCCTATGAGGCAGCCTTAAAGGCCAATGGCATCATCTACCAAGCCTATGTCTATCCGGGTGTTCAGCATGGGTTCAACAATGATACCACGCCCCGCTATGACGAGGCGGCCGCAAAGCTGGCTTGGCAACGCACCATCGAATTCTTCAAAGTTCATCTGGCGAGCTGACACTTCTCAGAAATGCCCGAAGGCGAGGCAGTCGACGTCGATAAATTCATCCGACAAGGGTTAGAACGACAATGCGCAAAATTCTCACAAGCATGGCACTCGCGTTTGTTCTCGCGTCTCCACTTGCACGGGCGGCCGAGACGGCACCTCCAGTCGCCCCGCAACCGCCCGTTTTTGAATACAAATATCAAACGCCGCAGCTCAAGCGCGCCGAATTGGACGCCCTGCTGGCCGAGCCTGAAGGCCTGCTTGTCATTGACGTTCGGCGGCCCGACGAATTGACGAAGATCGGCGGATTGCCCGTCTATCTCAGCATTCAGTCTAAGGATCTCGAAAACAGTCTGGCCTATATCCCGAAGGATCGCGCGATCGTGACGGTCTCGAACCATGCCGGGCGGGCCGGCGCTGCGGGCGATCTGCTGACCAGCCGTGGCTTCAAAGTGGCCGGCGCCGTCGGGGTCCAGAACTATGAAGCCGAAGGCGGCACGCTGACCAAAATCGCGCCGCCAGAGCCCAAGCCCGCCGAAGCAGAGAAGCGCTGAGTTCGTGGGGCGTCCAGCTGTCAAAAAAGAGAAGCGATAATGACGCGGCTTAGAGTTCTTGTTCATCATTTTTGGGAGCCTTCTTACCTCGCCCGTTTGGGCGGCCTTGAAACCGGGCGACCCCGCGCCCGATTTCACTGCGGAGGCAGCGGTCGGCGGAAAAGACTTTACATTTTCCTTGTCCGACGCGCTGAAACGAGGACCCGTGGTCCTCTACTTCTATCCTAAATCGTTCACCCGGGGTTGCACGATCGAGGCCCATGAATTTGCCGAAGCGGCGGAGAGCTTCGCGCAAGCGGGGGCAACCCTGATCGGCCTGTCGAAAGATACGATCGAGACGCAGCGCAAGTTTTCGACCGAGGAATGCCGTGACAAGTTCCCCGTGGCCGCCGATCCCACACTCACGGTCATTCGCGCCTACGATGCCGTGAGATCCGGTGTTACCGCCTCGGGAGAGACCGTGTCTGATCGGATATCCTATGTGATCGCGCCTGAGGGTAAGGTTCTCTACTCCTATGTCGATCCGCTTCCAGACAAGCATATCGAGAACACGCTCGCGATTGTGCGGCAATGGCGCGAACAACATAAGAACTGAACTCGGTAGATTTCTTTTAATAGGCACAATGCCCTGAAAACATAGGAAAGTGGATGAGCACCATGTTGATTCCGTTCAAGTTCGTTGTTGCGGTGGGTTTTGCCTGTGCTGCTGCCTCATCGGTAAAAGCCGAACTTCTTAACCAAAAGAGCCTGCCAGCGGCGGTGGCTTTGACCATCGCACAAACCGCTTACGACAGCTGTGAGCAGCAGGGCTATCATGTGTCGGTGCACGTGGTTGGTCGCGAGGGCCAGGTCCTCGTCGCAATCCGTGGGGACGGCTCGTCACCGCACACCTTGGAGAATAGCCTGCGCAAGGCCTACACGGCCCGCACCTTCCGGACACCCTCCGGCGAGTTTGCGCAACGTGTGAAAGACAATCCAACGTTGGGCGTTGTTCATCTTGCCGGCGTGATCGCCTTGCAAGGCGCCTTACCCATCAAGGTCGGCGAAGACGTCATCGGTGCGGTCGGTGTTTCCGGCGCTCCCGGAGGCGACAAAGACGAGGCTTGCTCCAAAGCAGGCATCGACAAGGTGGCGGCTCAACTCAATTGAAATCGGTGCACGCGCAAATGATTGGCGACGACTGGAAACATTGCAAGTGGAAAGGGCGCAAAGGTTTCCAGCCAACAGGGGGGCGATCAAGACTTCTGATCTGGCCTGTCAGTCGCTTCGTTCCAAACGCGTTCCACCCGTCGTCCGCCTATAAAGAAAGTCCTGTTTGGCAAAGACAGAATGGCACAAAAATGGCGTGAAGCATTTACCGCGCTGCGAGGAGATGAGTGCGATGTATGGGCGTGGCACCGTTAGGTGCCACGCCCATGATTGGGTTACTCCGAAAAGTTTTGCTCAAACGCTCTACTTAGGTTTGCAAATGCCACCACAATCCGCGTCGCCACGGGTGGGATCGCAATTGTCGCTGGGGTCGTCAACGCAAGTCCGGTTGTCCGGGCATTTGGCGCCTGTGATGCCGCCACAGGCCTGAGGTTTGGGCGGGGCGCATTCACCCGGATGATCGATCGAAACGCCCGCGCCGGCCGCCGCGCAGGCGTTGCCATAGGTCTTGCCATCGCAGCCGCAGACGGGGTTGAACTCCCGTGTGCAGATCGTGGGCTTGGGCTTGCAGGTCCCTTGCGCGTCGGCAATTTTACAATGACCGACACCGAAATCGCAATATTGTCCGTCAGGACAGGTGAGCCCTTGGATGGTGCCGCACACATTGTCCTGAGCGGGCGGTTGCGTGGACTTATTATCGCAGCCCGCCAATAGAAGGGCCGCACAAAATCCGACCAACAAAGCAGTGAGCTGTTTCATGGACAGGCCTCCGTAATCGATCTTGATTGCAATGAATCAGCGAAAAATCCTTCTATCGTGGCGGCTTGCTTGGCCGGACATGAGGCCGGCGAGAGCGAGTTTGCCGCACGCTTTTTTCGGATTATTTCGTTTGGTCCTTGCCACCATAGGCGGGGCTACCCTTGGGCGGATATTCGATGTGTTTGGCAGCCTCTGATCCCGTCTCCGGGGTTGCGAGCTTAACCATCTCGTGCATCTGCCGCGGCTGAACGGTTTCTACATCCATGGTTTCCACTTCGCCGTCCGTGTGCCGCGCGGTGTAGACCTCCACGACATCCAAGGGCACGGGGCTCTTGATCACCGTGAACCCTTCGAGGAAAGCGAAGTCGATGCACACGCCATTAATCGGGCAAAAGAACCCCGCGAAATTGAAACAGCTCAATTCGACGGCACCGTCCGCCTGAAGATCGGCCTTCTTGAACGGTGTGACGCTGAAGGGGCCGGCTTCGGAACCGAAATCCGTCGCCAGCGCCACTTTGGCAGCAATGGTCACCGGCTTGTTGGTGGGATTATGGATATTGACGATGGTCCGGTAAGTGCCCCTGGCCAATGTGCCATCCTGATGGGGAAGCAACAACGAACAGACGACTTTGGCGGCGTATTGATATTCGGTCTTGATCTCCGAGGATTGCATCGGCTCTGCTTGGGCGATGGGCGCAACGGCGATCATGCCGAGGCCGCACCACAGGCCGATAATTGCGGGGGAGAATTTGGTCATGTTTGGCTGTTTCATGGCAATGCCCTCCCTTAGCTCTGGGTTTCTTTCCGGCACGCGAGGCCACCACGGCGCAGCGAGATCTTCACCCCACTTCTGCAAGGTCTATCTACGCCCTGATGCGCTGGCCCCCCGATTTTGCTTGGCAGCGTGACGCCACTGGTCAGACCAGACCCGCCGTCCGCGTGTGTCCTGATCCGGAGCACGCCTCAACGCTCCCCGTTCCGGAGCAATATTTCACAAAATGAAAATATGGTCATCGTTCAAATGAATGAGGCCCATTGATCATTATTTTTTAATGGCCAAGAAACTATTGGCTTAGATCCTTGTAAAATCGGTCGGTTTGCAAAGGTGGGGGCGTCAGGCGCTTAGAGAGGTCCCCGCCTGCTCGCCTGAACCATGCTCAAAAGCCCGCGCGGGACAGGGTGCTTCCAGAGCGGCCTCCCGACTGACTGCTCTGCGGTGCGATGTCCGCCGGCTCGCCGGCTTTTGCGCAACGCGAGCAGATTGTGGATCGCCAGGATGCTCTCGCGCGTGCCGGGCCGTGCCGCCCCGACCGCCTCCAAAAATTCGAGTTCCGCGAGATTTGCGTTCAGGATCGCCGCGACCTTGTCGCCCCGGTTTTTGGTTCTGGAACCCGTCATTGCATCGCTTCCCGCGTCATCGAGAGCGCTGGGCTTGTCATCGCGGCGGCGTGGGGAGTTCGTTGGGCGGAGGGGGCGAGCGGGGACCTATTATGAACCATGGATTGAATTCCTGCCTTTGTGCGGAAGAAAGTGACCGTGAGGCTTCAGGCCGGAATCAGTATGATAAATAATTAGTTTCAGCATAACCCATTTGGTTTACGCAAAAAATCATAGCCTGTTCGTCAAGACCCATGGGCCTGTCCGTCGGGGAAGCCATCTCCCTTGAGACGGATTTTGACGGGGCGGCGATCCGCGGCAAAGCGACGGCCGACGCCGGAGCCCTGATCCTGGGTCTGCCGGTTGGCGCTACTGCCTCGGCGGGAAGCCGGATCAATTATATCGGTATGGTGCGCGGTCGAGTGGGCTATGCCTTCGATCGGTTCCTCGTCTACGGGACCGGTGGTTTCGCCTACGGACAGGTCAATTTCACTGCCAACGCGGCAGCAGTGGCAGGTGGGGTCTTCGCCGCCATTTCCACATCGCAAAATAGCAACCGAACAGGTTGGACAGCGGGCGGCGGCGTCGAATACGCGATCACCAACAATCTCACGCTGAAAACCGAATATCTCTACGTCAACTTGGGGACGAACACATTATTGAATGCGGGCGGGATCAACATCCGTCAAAAGACGACGGCCAATATCGTCCGCGCGGGCCTGAACTATAAGTTCGACTGGTTCGCGCCGCCCCCGGCGGTTGTTGCAAAATACTGACGCCGAACACTGCCGCAGCTTTGGAAGAGGGGTCAAATCCCCTCTTAGATCGAAAGAGGCGGGACCTTGGCGATGGCTGGCGTCTTACTTTTGCGGAGGCGTCGCTTCGCAGGTTTCCGGACGGCGTTCATAAACATGCACATAGGCGACGTCCAAGAAGGACGGATTGGGCGTCTTGTCGATCGGCCATCCCGACCCCAACGCCAGATTGACCAGCACCAGGAATGGATGCGTGTGTTCCTTCGGCGTTGGAACCCGCCAGACGCGTTGGCGGTCGTAATAATAGGTCATCAATTCCGGCGTGACCTCGATGCCGAAGGTATGGAAATCGGCCGATAGTGCGCCGTCGGGCACCTTCACCACGTGGCCGCCGCCATCGTGCGTGTTTTTTATATGATCCCAAACGATATAGCCGGCATGATATTCGTTCGGCGCCCGCCCATAAAACTCGATGGGATCAACCTCGACGGCTATGCCGGGGGGCGATCCTTTGGGCCAGGATTTCATGAGCCAAAACGCGGGCCAGGTGCCAGGACCGACCGGCATTTTCATTTTGGCTTCAAAGTAGCCATACATTTGCGTGAAGCCGGCGCCGGTTGGATCGGCGGAGGCCAATAGGCCGCCACGCCATTTGCCGCTCGCATCCTTGCGCGCCTCGATTCGCAGGCCACTATCGTTCACGGTGAACGGAAAGTCCGGGCCGGGATCGGTGAAGGCGGCATCTCCGAAATCTCCGGCCCATGGCGTATGCGCGATCCAGCGGTTGTCGCCCATCGTCCAGGCGGACACCTTCAGCTCCTTGAAATCCTCGAAAAAAGTCGGCTGCAGGCCGCATAGATCGAGTTCTTGGGCAGCGGCGCGGTTGGAGATACCAACCGCGAGCGGGACGAAACAACTCGCGAGCATCATTGCCTTTAAGGGCGTCATGTGCATTCCACTTTCGAGGTTCGGATGGGGACAATGCGGAGATCGCTGTCCGGCGCATTCAATCCGCAGGCGGCGGATCCATTGGAGCGGGCGAAGGGAATCGAACCCTCGTATGCAGCTTGGGAAGCTGCCGTTCTACCATTGAACTACGCCCGCCTGAACAGGATCACGCTTGGCCCAGTGTAGCGTGCCGGTCATGGCATTTCAACGGTACCCTTTTCGCCGCAAGGGATCATGACGCTCTATTTCGCGTGATCCTCAGAGGCGCTCTTGGGTCGATCTATTCTGCGATCGGCGATGGGCGGCGGTCCGGTGCGGCCTCTGCCGGCGTTCCGGTGAGCAAAGAGAACAATCCGGCAATCGGATTTGCTTGGGGCTCTGGTTTCGATTCCGCGGGAGGCGCGGTTTCCGCCAAAACTGGAGCGGTAGAAGCTGTGCGCAGCGATGCGAGCATTTTCTTGCGCTTGGCCAAATAGTAATAGCCGCTACTGAAGAGCGCAGTCGCGCGGTTCTCGTCCCCATCCGCAAGCCTGTAGGCATTGGCGAGATAAGGAACTGCATAGGTAAGGTTTGTCTGGGGATCCAGCAGCCCGCTTGCGGGGCCTTTGAAGCCCATTTCGCGCGCCGTCGCATGCTTGATCTGCATTAGCCCAAAACAATGATTATGGACAAGGCGCGGATTATAGCGGCTCTCGCGCACCACGATGCGATGGACGAAGGATTCGGGGAGGCCATGGCTTTTGGCCTGCTGCGCGATGAGCGCATCGTAAACTGCAGGCCGCGCAGCGGGTTGCGCGAATCCGACCGTACACGCGAGCGACAGGGCGATGGCACTCAATGATATGCGCATCATCGGCATAGCCTCCATCCACATCGTTTGAATGTGGATTGAGGCTACAGAATGGCGCCAGAATCGGTTTTAGAGCTGGCGCTTGATCATCATGTTCTTGATTTCGGCGATCGCTTTTGCGGGATTGAGGCCCTTGGGGCAGGCCTTGGCGCAATTCATGATCATGTGGCAGCGATAGAGGCGAAACGGATCTTCGACATTGTCGAGGCGGCTGCCCGCGGCTTCATCCCGTGAATCGATCAGCCAGCGATAGGCCTGCAGCAGCACGGCCGGGCCGAGATAGCGATCGCCATTCCACCAATAGCTCGGGCAAGATGTGGAGCAGCAAGCGCAAAGAATACATTCATAGAGTCCATCGAGCTTGGCGCGATCGGCTGGGGTTTGCCGCCATTCCTTTTCGGGCGGCGGCGTCGTGGTTTGCAGCCAGGGCTCGATCGAGGCATGCTGCGCGAAGAAGCCGCTGAGATCGGGCACGAGATCCTTCACCACCGACATATGCGGCAACGGATAGATTTTGACCGCACCTTTGATGTCGTCCATGTATTTTGTACAGGCGAGGGTGTTCGTTCCATCGATATTCATCGCGCAGGATCCGCAAATCCCTTCGCGACATGAACGCCGGAATGTCAGCGTCGGATCGATCTTGGATTTAATCCAAATTAGTCCATCAAGAACCATCGGGCCGCAATCGCTTCGGTCGACATAATAGGTATCGAGGCGAGGGTTCAGGTCTTCGTCGGGGTTCCAGCGATAGATGCGGAATTCCGTGAGGATTTTCGAATCGCCGTGGGTCGGCCAGGTGGTTCCAGTGACGACGCGTGAATTGGCGGGAAGTGCGATCTCGACCATCTGTTTCTCTCTTAAACGCGTCAGTACACCCGGGCCTTCGGCTCGATATAATGCATCTCATTGGTCATCGTGAAACTATGCACGGGGCGGTAATCGATCGAGACCGAGCGGGCGTTGGCGTCAATCGAGGTGAGCGTATGCTTCATCCAGTTCACGTCGTCGCGTTCGGGATAATCTTCGCGCGCATGCGCACCGCGCGATTCCGTGCGGCTTGTCGCGCCGTCCATGGTGACCACGGCCTGAACGATGAGATTATCGAACTCCAGGGTTTCAACGAGATCCGAATTCCAGATCAGCGAGCGGTCGGTGACCGAGATCTGGTCCTTCGCCGACCAGACGTCATGGATCATCTTCGAACCTTCCTCGAGCGTTGCGCCGGTGCGGTAGACCGCGCAATGCGTCTGCATCACCTTTTGCATGCTGAGCCGCAATTCAGCGGTTGGAAGATCGCCCTTGGCGTGCCTGAAATGATCGAGACGGGAGAGCGCCAGATCGGCGGAATCCGCCGGAAGATCCGCCTGTTTGGCGCCAGCGGTGACAAGCTCCGCCGCACGCAGTCCGGCCGCGCGGCCGAAGACGACAAGGTCGATCAGTGAGTTCGAGCCTAACCTGTTGGCGCCATGCACTGAGACGCAGGCCGCTTCGCCGATCGCCATGAGACCGGGCACGATCGCATTAGGATCGTTTTCCTTTTTGGTGACGACTTCGCCGTGAAAATTGGTTGGAATACCGCCCATGTTGTAATGCGCGGTCGGCAGCACGGGGATCGGCTCCGTGGTGACCTCGACACCGGCAAAAATCTTGGCGCTTTCGGAAATTCCGGGCAGGCGCTCATGGAGAATCTTGGGGTCGAGATGTTCGAGGTGCAGATGGATGTGGTCTTTGTGCTTGCCGACGCCGCGGCCTTCGCGAATCTCCAGTGTCATGGCGCGCGACACCATGTCTCGCGGCGCCAAATCCTTCACCGAGGGCGCGTAGCGCTCCATGAATTGTTCGCCTTCGGAATTGGTCAAATAACCGCCTTCGCCGCGCGATCCTTCGGTAATCAGGCAGCCGGCACCGTAAATGCCGGTCGGATGAAATTGCACAAACTCCATGTCTTGCAACGGAAGTCCCGCGCGCAAGATCATCGCATTGCCATCGCCGGTGCAGGTATGTGCCGACGTCGCGGAAAAATAGGCGCGGCCGTATCCACCGGTTGCCAGGATGACAAGCTGTGACCGAAAGCGATGGATGGTGCCGTCGTCGAGCTTCAGGCAGACGACGCCGCGGCAACGGCCATCCTCCATGATCAGATCGATCGCGAAGAATTCGACGAAGAACTCGGTTTTGTTGCGCAGGGCCTGGCCGTAAAGCGTGTGCAGCATTGCGTGGCCGGTTCGGTCGGCGGCCGCGCAGGTCCGCTGCGCCGGAGGACCTTTGCCGAAGTCGGTTGTCATGCCGCCGAAGGGACGCTGGTAAATGCGGCCGTCCTCTGTGCGGGAAAACGGGACACCCCAATGTTCGAGTTCATAGACGGCCGCGGGCGCATTGCGGCAGAGATATTCGATGGAATCCTGGTCGCCGAGCCAATCCGATCCCTTGACGGTGTCGTACATGTGCCATTTCCAATTGTCCGGGCCCATGTTGGCAAGGGACGCCGCAACGCCGCCTTGCGCCGCCACCGTGTGCGAACGGGTTGGAAAGACCTTGGTGATGCAGGCTGTGCGCAGCCCCGCCTGCGAACAGCCGACGGTGGCTCGCAAACCCGCGCCACCGGCGCCGACGACGACAACGTCGAATGTGTGGTCGGTAATCGGATAGGCGGCGCCAAGTTGAGCCGGAGCGGCGCTGCCGTTGATGGTCTTGCTGGAAGTCATGCCCTTGTCTTTCAAAAAATCAACATCCCTCGCTTGGGCGGATGGTCGGGAAATCCTGCTTGGCTTTGTCAGGCAAAGCTGAGCTTCAAGACTGCGTAGACGCAAGCCAGACCGACGCTGACACAGAAAAAAAGATTGGCGACCAGCGACCATTCCTTGAGATGGGTGCTATGCACGTAATCGTCCAAAATCGTTTGCATGCCGAGCTTCATATGGTAGACGCCGGTCAAAATGAAGAGCAGCAAGATGAGTGCTGGAACGGGATGCGCAAGTTCAGCCCGAGCCGCCTCATAATCCTTGCCGAGCAGCGACAAAACGACAGCGACGAAAGCGATCGTCAAGGGCAGCATGGCAAGTGAGGTGACGCGCATATTCCACGCATCGGAGGTGCCGGATTTGGCGGAGCCGAGGAAGCGCACTTTGCTGATCGCCGTGCGAACCGATGCGGAATCCTTCGCCATGTTTACCCTGTCCCTTTCATAAATCGGTGCGAAGCGGGTGTTTGCTGTTGTGGTGATCGTCGCCCGCCGGGTCTTAGTGGAAAAAATACACCACGCCCCAGACAATCAATGTCAGGGCGATACCGCCGACCAAGGTCGCTTGCGCCAACCATTCGCGTTGCGGAGGCGTGAAACCATAGCCTGTGTCCCAAATGATATGGCGCACACCGCCAAGAAGGTGATGGAAGAGGGCCCAGGTAAATCCGAACAGGATCAGTTTCCCGACGATCGAATTGAGAAAATAGGCTGCCGTCGCGTAGGCGTCCGGGCCGGTGGAGGCAGCTATCAGCACCCAGGCGAGCAATAGCGTGCCGAAATAGAGTGCGGCCCCGGTGATGCGATGTGCAATCGACATCATCATGGTCAGCATCGGACTGTAGATTTGCAGATGCGGAGAGAGCGGTCGGCGCTTTTCCAGGCCGCGAGCGCCCAACTCGACCTTGGTCATGAACTTTTACCCCATACCACAGAAATTTAACGCCTATTCCCCTAATGCAATCAGCTCTTCCGGGCAACGCGTTCATTAGAAAAATTCGAGAATGCGCGAACTTCCGATGAGACCCTTTGCCCCAAGCGGCGATCCGGATGGGAGAGGGGCTCGAACCAAAGCGGATTTTTGGCAGAGACTTGAACTCTCCCAAGCGGGAAGAGTACGGGCATTCGGCAACGAACCTCCTGCCGATCGTGCTTTAGCCTGCGTTGGGGATGGACGAAAATACACTATCATGTTTCCACACCCCGTGGCAGAAATTTGGCTGCGAAGGTCCGACGCTGTATGCCGCTTCAGAGATCAAACCGGTTCGATAGGTCACGGGGACGGAAACCAAAAAAATGCTTATCGGCTGCCGTTTTGTTGCTTTTCACGCCTCGCCACGAAGGATCCCCGCTCAGGATCGGTGGCCGGACGCCCGCCGGGACGAACGCGCTTCGCTTTCTGACCGCGCACGAACCACCGACATTTGCGCCGATGGAATCGGGGGGGCTGGAAAGCCATGATGATGCGGGGCGCAAGGATTTTCGGATTAGATTTTACAATCGGTTGCCTGGCTGGAGCCGGCTGGCTGTTTCTCTCGATCGCCGGCTTGCCATCGGCTGCCCTCGCGGCGGCTGGCCGCGTCACGATTGAATCGGGCGGCGTTCCACGGACGGCCATTCTGGTTCAGCATCGGCGTCTTAAGCAATCACGTCGGCCGGTCCTCATCATCCTGCGCGGTGCCAGGGGGAAGGGCTCCCGCTTGCACCATGGTTCCGGGTTTGACGAGATGGCCCGATCATCGGGCGCGATCCTCCTCTATCCGCAGCCGCTTTCCAGCCACTGGGCCGACGCTCCCGGTGGCAAGGCGAGCCGAGACGCGGTTTTCATCCGCGATCTGATCGGTAAATTCGTGGCCAGCGGAATGGCCAACCCGAACAAGGTGTTTATCGTTGGCATAGCCTCGGGTGGCCTGATGGCTTTGCGGCTGGCGTGCGAGGACAAGAATGCCTATGCCGGGATGGCGGTTCTTGCCGCCAGTATGCCCTCTGATCTCGCAGGGAGCTGCAAGCCTTTGCGCCCGCTGCCGCTTATGCTGATTGCCGGCACGGCGGATCCCATGATTCCGTTTCAAGGCGGCAAAGCCAGTTTGCCCAACAACAAGGCCGAGCTTCTATCCGTCGATGCGACCCTGCGCATTTTCGGCAAGGTCGCGGGCTGCGGCGACGGGGTGACGACCACGGTCTTCCCGGACAAAGATCCTCACGACGGAACAAGAGCTTATTTGGATAAGCTAAACAATTGCTCCGTCCCCATCGAAGCGGTACGAATCGAGGGCGGGGGACATGTTCTCCCCGGCCTTTGGAGCGAAGCCGGAAACGGCTCCAGCCGCGGCCCCACAAATGGCGACTTCAACAGCCCCAGGCTCATCTGGGACTTTTTTCGCCCGCTTGGCGGGTAGCGCGCTGGCCCCTTTTATGACGTCTCGCTCAACGCCCGGAGCACGGCCCTGAGGGTTGCCGCATCGGCCCCTTCCGGAACCCGCACGATGGTTGTGCCTATGGCGATCTCGATCGGCGAGGCGGTCTTCGGCGGGTCGCCCGTTTGCCCGACCACCGCATCTGTTCGGTTTTCGTTCAATTCTTCGGCTTTGCCTTTGAGACGCGCATGTTTGCGCCAGGAGAATAGCTGCGACGACATGAGATGATGGCGGCGCGCGACCGAGCAAACAGATTCGCCGGGCTCAAAACTCTCCGCGACGATCCGGGCTTTTTCCTCGGCGGTGAAAATTCGCCGCTTCGCCGGGCTAACCGGCGCCTCGAACGGCTTTGTGCCCTTGAAGGGCGTTGCCGCCAAATCATGGAGGTCGCCGCTAAAGCGGCCCCGGATTTCGGGCGCTCGCGTAAATCCGACCGACCCAGCCGTCCGTGCCGGCCGGCTGTAAGGACGGCCGGAGGCGGGTCCGTCGGCGTTTGTGTCAGGCGGCGCGTGGTCGATTCCGCCAGCCCCTGCGCAAGGCAAAGCGAGCGCTATGGCGCTGTTTCCTGGCTTGTGATGCAACATTGCTTGAACCTTTGATCATGGCCTTACCAATTTGAGGTTTCTGGCCAATCGTAAAACGGGTTCCGATACAGATTCGGAATGGGTGGCCGTCCCGCGGTATCCCGCGAGGGTGCCCTGTTTCCATTCGGGCTTTAGTGGGACGGCACGTCTGAAGGTGGCCGGCAACTGACGTCGAACCTGGGCGCGGGCGCCCTCAGTGGGGAACCTTGCCAATCTGCCAAGCCGACGCCGATAAACCCGAACAGGAACGGCGCGATCAAACGCTGGGGGGAGGCGCGCGCGCGCCGAAATAGAATTTGGAGGCGCGACGGGTGGCAAAGGTTTGGGTTGGCGGCCAAGCTATCGGCGACCCGACGCGATCCGTGAAAACGAGAGGATCGAAGTCGGCGGCCAGATAAGCGCAGCCGCTGGCGGCGCAGGCCAAGATGCAGCAGAGCCCTTGGTGGTGATTCGGGTCGCTGCCCGGTGCGTCAGGGGAAGTGTCTGCTTGCGAGCAAATAAAATCGAGGGAATCGAACGCTGCGGCTTGCACTGCCGCTGAAAAAAAGCCCTGGAAAAAGAACGCGTAAAGCACAATCACGCTGATTGCGACGTGCTTGGAGCGTGAGCTATAGTTTAGCGGGCCCATAAGCAAGTTTAGCACGCCGTGGATCGATTGCAATGGATTGAATTTACGCAGGACTTCTAAAGCTCAGCACGCGATCTGTCGGAAAATCGTAAAGCCTGCCTGTCTGTGTCCAATCCGGCTGGCAAAGCGCGAGAATCTTTGGCGCCAATTCCTCCGGCGTCCGCAAGGTCGCCGGATCCTCGCCGGGCATCGCCGTTGCGCGCATCCTTGTGCGCAGCGGTCCGGGATTGACGATCATGACCTTTACGGCAGAGACATTGACCGTCTCCGCGGCGTAGGTGCGCGCCAGGGCATTGAGCGCGGCCTTGGATGTCGCATAAGGTCCCCAATAAGGTTGGAAATCAGCGGTTTGGCCGGCGCCCGACGAAATAAAGATCGCCCGGCCCGCTTCCGCCGCGCGCAGCAGGTAATCGAGCGAACGGATGAGCCGCCAGTTCGCTGTGACGTTCACTGCGAATGTCTCTTCCCATTGCCGCGGCTCGACATGGGCGAGCGGGGTCATCGGCCCAAGCGCTCCAGCATTGCCAATGAAGATATCGAGTTTGCCCCAGCGCTCGAAAATGGCTGCGCCGAGCCGGTCGAGCGCATCAAAATCGGTGATGTCGCAAGGAACCAGCGTCGCGGCGCTCCCCTTGCTCAGGATCGCGTCGTCGAGGTCCTCAAGCGCGCCTTGGGTTCGGGCCAGGGCAATTATATGTGCGCCGGCGCCCGCAAGCTCCAGCGCAACCGCGCGGCCAATGCCGCGCGAAGCGCCCGTGACCAGGGCGACGCGCCCGTCAAGCGAACGGGGCATAAGCTTGACAGTCGGACACGCCGTTAACCGGCTTCCGCGAGGAGCGAAAGCTGGACCTTGGTTTCATCGCTAGCGTCGGTGAGCTGGGTTGGATAATCGCCGGTGAAGCAATGATCGGTATATTGCGGACGGATGGGATCGCGGCCCCGTTCGCCCATCGCCCGGTAAATCCCATCAACCGAAAGAAATGCAATCGAATCGCAGCCGATATAGCTGCGCATTTCCTCGAGCGTATGGGTTGCCGCGAGCAGCTTGTCGCGTTCCGGCGTGTCGATGCCATAATAGTCGGGATGGGTGATGGGCGGCGACGAAATTCGGAAATGCACTTCGCGCGCCCCAGCATCGCGCATCATCTGCACAATTTTCAGGGAGGTTGTGCCCCGAACAATCGAATCATCGAGAAGGACGATGCGTTTGCCCGCGACTACCGCACGATTGGCGCTGTGTTTCAGGCGCACTCCGAGTTCGCGGACCGACTGGAACGGCTGAATAAATGTCCGCCCGACATAATGATTGCGGATAATGCCCAGTTCAAACGGAATGCCGGAATATTGCGCATAGCCGATGGCCGCCGGGACGCCGGAGTCCGGTACCGGGACGACCACGTCGGCAGCGACGGGGGCTTCCCGCGCCAGTTCTGCGCCCATGGCCTTGCGCACATTATAGACAGGCTTCCCATGCACGATGGAATCCGGCCGTGCGAAATAAATGAATTCGAAAATGCAGGGACGCATCGGGCGCGGCGGAAAAGGCCGCAACGTCTCGATGCCCTCGTCCGAAATGACGACGACTTCGCCATTCTCGATATCGCGCACGAACCGCGCGCCAATAATATCAAGGGCGCAAGTTTCCGAGGCGAGAATATAGTGGCCGTCGAGTTCGCCGAGAACGAGCGGCCGGATTCCTAACGGATCGCGCGCGCCGATCAGTTTCTTATTGCTGAGAGCGACGAGCGAATAGGCACCCTCGATCATGCGCAAGGCTTCGATGAAGCGGTCGATCAATTGCGGGCGCCGGCTGCGGGCAACCAGGTGAAGAATGACTTCCGTGTCGGAGGTCGATTGATAAATGGCACCGCCTTGCACGAGCTCGCGGCGGAGCGTGCGGCCATTGGTGAGATTTCCATTATGGGCGACGGCGAACCCGCCGGAGTTCAGCTCGGCAAACAGCGGTTGAACATTCCGCAGGATGGTCTCGCCCGTCGTGGAATAGCGCACATGGCCGATGGCGGATTCGCCGGGGAGCCGCGCGATCGTGGAAGCCTTGGAGAAGTGATCGCCGACAAGACCGAGCCGACGTTCCGAATTGTACCGCTGGCCGTCGAAGGTTACGATGCCGGCAGCTTCTTGACCGCGGTGCTGCAAGGCATGCAATCCGAGCGCGGTGATGGCCGCGGCGTCGGGATGCCCGAAAATCCCGAATATTCCGCATTCCTCGTGCAGGCGGTCGCCGTCGAGGTCGAAGTCCTCGGCTGGCAGAGGCACGTCGCTGGCGTGCGAAGCAGCTTTGCCGCACTCCCGACTGTGCCCAGCATCCGGCGTCTCACCCATCAACGGCCTCCCGAAAGCTCAGTGGTCGAGCGCTTCAAATCGATGAATTGTCCTGGATCGTCCCGTTTCGTCGGGGTCCGCAACCTTACGCGGCCGGCGGCAAATGTCATCAGACTTACATAAGCGACCTTGCGGTGAATGTCAGCCCTTAAGAGGTCGCGAAGACCAAGTTTACGGGCGCAAACGTCACGTTTGTGCGTTTTCCCCAAAACTCACAGCCGCTAAAAAGACCGGTGCTTTTTGCCGGCACGCAAACCCGCAAAAGGCCGCGCTGATGGTCAAGTTCCCTTGCCGGTCTCGACTTTCTTCGGTTCCGCATCCGAATCCGGGACCGCGTCTTCGCTGGGGCTGGGAGTTTTGGGCTTTTTCAGCTTGTTCAAAAGCCCCTCGGGATCTTCCGGCAGGACAGCCATAAGCTGGTCGCCGGTGGCTTGCAGGAGCGGCTTCATGCGGGCGGATTTGACCCACTCGGGTTGGGTCTGCAAGGGCACCAGCCAATTGAAGAACACGAAGGCGATGACGCAAAGTAACAGGCCGCGAACCGCGCCAAACAGAAAGCCGAGCGAACGATCGAGCGCGCCGACCTTGGAATCGAGGATCACATCCGACAATTTGACGGTGACAAGGGAGACGACGATCAGAACCACGAAAAAAACCGCGGCTGCAGCGACAGCCAGGGCGATGACATCTTTGGCGATATAGGGCTTTACATAGGGAAGTACGATCGGGTGGAGATAAATTGCAGCTAACGCGGCCGCACCCCAGGAGGCGATCGCCAGGACTTCACGGGTAAAGCCACGCAACATCGCGAGAAATGCGGAAATGAGAATGACAGCGATCAACCCTAGATCGAGATAGGATGGCATCGGTTTAGCCTCTGGCGCCATAGGCGCGATTTTGTCGTTCGCGGTGGGTGGAGTCGTCGACCTCGCTGGCTTTTCTCTTAATAGCCGAGACAAAGCAAGGGCAATAGGATCTGGACTGCAAATCCGGCCGAAGTTGGTTAGCTCCGAATGAACCGGATCGGCTCATTTCCGGATCAGCCACGCCGAGGCTGTTTTTGAGCATTTTGGCGTTGTCCGCCATCCGCGGCGATGTCGGCAACCAAACTGGCGATGTGGCCGCAGCTGCGCACCGTAAGCTCCGGTATGGAACTGGCGCCTTTTTCCACAGCGTCCGGCATTGTCGCACGACAAAAACCAAGTTTGGCTGCTTCTTTGAGCCGTGCCAGCCCATGACGCGACCGGCCGGACGGCTCCGGAAAGGGCAATCTCGCCGAAGAAAGACCGAATCGGCCGGGAGACTGCGCCCCGTCAAGGAAGAGACTAGCGCGGCCGCCGCGGCGAGATCGGCCGCAGGTTCGCCAACGCGCAATCCTCCGGCGACATTCAGATAAATATCATGTTGGCCGAGTTTGACCCCGGCATGCGCTTCGAGAACCGCGAGAACCATAGCGAGGCGCGAATTGTCCCAGCCGACGACGGCGCGGCGTGGCGTTCCCAGCGTGCTCGGCGCAACCAGGGCCTGGATCTCGACGAGCAGCGGGCGGGTTCCCTCCATGCCGGCAAATACGGCGGCGCCGGGTGCTGCGGCGTCGCGTGAAGATAGGAAAAGAGCCGAAGGGTTGGAGACTTCTGCGAGCCCGCGCCCAGTCATTTCGAAAACGCCAATCTCGTCGGTCGGACCGAAACGATTTTTGACCGCACGGAAAATCCTAAAATTCCGGCCACCTTCGCCTTCGAACGAAATCACCGCGTCGACCATATGCTCGACGACCCTAGGCCCGGCGATCTGGCCGTCCTTTGTGACATGGCCGACGAGGATTACGGTAGCACCCGTCGTCTTGGCGAAACGAATCAGCGCTTGCGCCGCGCCGCGCACTTGGGCGACCGTGCCGGGAGCGAATTCGATAAGGTCGGTCCACATCGTCTGAATCGAGTCGATAATAACGAGGGCAGGGCGCTTGCCGTGAGACAGCGTCGAAATAATATCCTCGACGCTGGTTTCCGCGGCGAGTTCGACCGGTGCCGCCGCAAGGCCGAGGCGCGAGGCCCGTAAGCGGATTTGATCGACCGCCTCCTCGCCGGAAATATAAACGACGCGCCGATCCCGCGCGGCGAGCGCGGCGCATGACTGAATAAGCAGGGTCGATTTCCCGATGCCGGGTTCGCCGCCGAGCAAAATGACCGAACCGGGCACAAAGCCGCCGCCGATCACCCGGTCGATCTCGGCAATGCCGGTCGTAATGCGCGGCGCGGCCGGCTGGTCGTGCTCCATCAATTTCGACAGGCTGAAGACGCGGCCCTTGCGAGCGCCCTGTGCGGTTCTCGCGCCGATGCCGGTTGCGGCGCTTTCCTCGATGATCGTGTTCCATTCGCCACAAGCTTCGCAGCGGCCCTGCCAGCGCTGGGTGACCGCACCGCAATTTTGGCAGACGAAGGAATTGTGTGATTTGGCCATAAGGGTTCCTGGGGCGGGTTTCCCCATCGAAGACATGCGATCGAAAAAGACGCGCACAAACGGTCCGACGCCTCCGGCGATGCGCGAGGGCGATCTTGGTTAAGTGCTGCCCGAAACGTTCGCGCGGAGCAAACGCATCTACCTGCCCGAGCCCAATATTATAGACGGTCAGGCAGATTGTCCTCCCGCGCCAGATTGGAAAACCGTGTCATTTCCGCCTCGAAAGCGAGTTCCACAGTTCCTGTCGGCCCATGGCGCTGCTTGCCGATAATGATTTCGGCTTTGCCGTACGCTTTTTCTATTTTGGTCTGCCAAGTAAGAAATTCCTCCGTTCCCTCCTCGGGTTTCCTATTGTTCAAATAATATTCATCGCGGAAAACAAAAAGGACCACATCGGCATCTTGCTCGATCGAGCCCGACTTCGCGCAGATCGGAAAGCTGCGGCCGCTTGTCCTCTCGGTTTTCGACCTGCCGCGACAATTGCGAAAGCGCGATCACCGGGACGTTCAAATCCTTCGCCAAAGCCTTGAGGCCAGTGGTGATCTCGGTCACTTCTTGCACGCGGCTGTCGCTTCGCATTTTCGAGCCGCCGAGCAATTGGAGATAATCGATCACGAGGACGTCGAGGCCGCGCTGGCGCTTGAGGCGTCGCGCGCGCGCCGCCAATTGCGCGATCGAAAGGCCGCCGCTTTGGTCGATATAAAAGGGGATCGTTTGCATCTCCCGCGCGGCTTGGGCGATGCGATGAAATTCCGGTTCGCCAATGTCGCCGCGGCGGATCTTATAGGAAGGAACCGCCGCCTGTTCGGCGATGATACGCGTCGCCAATTGTTCGGCCGACATTTCCAGCGAGAAAAAACCGACAATTCCCCCGTTGATGGTCTCCGGCGAGCCATCGGGTCTGAGCTTAAACTCATAGGCTCTGGCGATGTTGAAGGCGATGTTGGTCGCCAGCGCGGTCTTGCCCATGCCGGGACGCCCAGCGACGATGATCAGATCGGACGCTTGCAGGCCGCCCATTTTGCGATCAAGCTCGACAAGACCGGTCGCGATCCCGGACAGTTTTCCGTCGCGTTCGAAAGCCCTTGCCGCCATATCGACGGCGGTGGTCAAGGCCTCCGAAAAACGTTGAAAGCCGCCCTCGTAGCGGCCCGTCTCGGCAATCGAATAGAGCTTGCGTTCGGCCTCCTCGATTTGCTCGCGCGGCGCGGCGTTGACGGGGGCGTCATAGGCGGCGTTAACGATATCCTCCCCGATGAGGATCAAATCGCGCCGCATGGCGAGATCATGGATGGTGCGGCCATAATCCTCGGCATTGATCACGGTTGTGGCTTCCGCCGCGAGGCGGGCGAGATATTGCGGCACGGTGACGCCGCCGAGGTCATGTTCACCAAGGAATGTCTTCAAGGTGATCGGCGATGCCAGCTTGCCGGCCCTGATCAACTGCGAGGCAATGTCAAAAATCCGCCGATGAAGCTCTTCCGAAAAATGTTCGGGGCGGAGAAAATCGGAGACGCGATCGAAGGCATCATTGTTGACGAGGATTGCGCCAAGCAAAGCCTGTTCGGCTTCGATGTTGTGCGGCGCGAGGCGAAAATTCGGATCCGGGGCTGAAGAGGCGCCGGCCCCGAGACGGACCCTGTCGGCAAGATTTTCGATTGGAGGCATAGACTTTCTCGATTGGCACCGGCCTGCGCTATACGCGCCGTCGCCGAATCAGTTCAAGACCGATTCTTCTTGTGCCACGCCTCTTCGGCAAAAAGGAGAGATTTTTTTGTCGATCGCGACCGTGCCCCGCTATCCACACGACAAAAATATTCTGCGAGAAAACTCTGGACAAGCGGCGCTCTCGCTCCGTCTGGTCTTTGCGTAAGCATTGTGCGCGCGAACCCGGCTTGAAGGGCTCCCTCAAACAAATGTCATGATGATAGCGTCGACGGCAATGGAATCGCCTGGCTTTACGTTGATCTTTTTTACAACCGCGTCCTCATCGGCACGCAAAACGGTTTCCATTTTCATCGCTTCGATCACGCAAAGGGCTTCGCCCGATTTTACGGTTTGTCCGGCTGCCACATCGATCGATTTGACGAGGCCCGGCATCGGGCATCGCAACAATTTGGAACTGTCGGTAATCCTTTTTTCCAGCATGAGCTCGGCGAGTTCGGCCTGGCGGCGGGAGTACACCCGTGCGTCCACAACGGCGCCCGCGTGGGCCAAATTATAACCATTGAGAATTGAGCGCAGCTGAACGGCAATTTTATTGCCGTCGAGGGTGCCGTTCCATACCGGCTCGCCTGGCGCCCACGCGGATACGCAATGGTGCGCTTGGCCGTCTTTCTCAAACCGGACCACGAGGCCGTCGCCCGTTTGGGTGAGTATCACATCTTGACGCTTCTTGCCGAGAAAGACTGAATAATTGCCGGGAGAAGGGTCGGGCGGTAGGCGTCGCGTCTGGCCGGACAAGAGGCGCTTGCGCCGATCGATCACATGCTGGAGTGACGCCGCGACGCTGGCCAAGAGCCGCCCCCTGTCTCCGTCCGGAGGGAGTGGAGCGACACCCCGCGGATATTCCTGCTCGATGAAGCCGGTCGAGATGTCGCCGCCGCGAAAACGCTTATTGCGCATCGAAGCGGCAAGAAAAAATATATTGTGGCTTATGCCGTCGATGAAAAATTGATCGAGGGCGGCGCCCTGCGCTTCAATGGCTGTCTGCCGATCGTTTGCATGGGTGATGACTTTCGCGATCATCGGATCGTAATGAATTCCGATCTCGCTGCCTTCGCGGACACCGGTATCGACGCGCAACGTCACGCCATCCTGATACGCATTGGCAGGGGGCCGGTAGGTTTTAAGTCGGCCAGTGGAGGGGAGAAAATTTCGGGTCGGATCTTCGGCCAGGACACGGCTTTCGATCGCCGAACCTTTAAGGTGGATATCTTTCTGGCCGATCGACAATCTCTCGCCATAAGCCATTTTGATCATTTGTTCGACGAGGTCGATGCCGGTGACGAGTTCGGTCACCGGATGCTCAACCTGCAGCCGCGTGTTCATTTCGAGAAAATAAAAACTCTTGTCCGGGGCCACAATGAATTCGACTGTCCCGGCCGAGTCATAGTCGACCGTCTTGGCTAGCGTGATGGCCTGTTCGCCCATGTGCCCGCGCGTCACTTCGTCGATGAAGGGGGAGGGGGATTCCTCAATGAGTTTTTGGTGGCGCCGCTGGATCGAACATTCGCGCTCGCCCAGATGGACGATAGCACCGAATTTGTCGCCGAGGACTTGGATCTCGATGTGCCGTGGATGGAGAATAAATTTTTCGACAAAGAGACGGTCATCCCCAAACGAAGTTTTCGCTTCCGATTGCGCCCGCGCGAAATTCTCGGCCAATTCGTCCCGCGTCAGCGCGATACGCATTCCCCGGCCACCGCCGCCGGACGAGGCCTTGATCATCACCGGATAGCCGATGTCATCGGCTATTCGGGTTGCCTCCGCCATGTCCGAAATGATGCCGATAAATCCGGGCACCGTTGCCACACCGGCAGCGCGCGCGAGTTTCTTCGATTCGATCTTGTCGCCCATGGCCTCGATGGCTTTTGGATTCGGGCCGATGAAGGCGATGTTGTTGTCGATCACGGCCCTTGCGAACTCTGCCCGCTCGGACAAAAAGCCATATCCAGGGTGTACCGCTTCGGCCCCTGTCTTCTTGCAGGCGGCAAGGATGTTTTCGACGACGAGATAGCTCTCGGCGGGAGCTGCGGGTCCAATTCGCACGGCCTCGTCGGCCAAACCCACATGCGGCGCATCCTTGTCCGCATCGGAATAGACAGCGACCGTCAAAATCCCCATTCGCCGCGCGGTGGCGATTACCCGGCAGGCAATCTCTCCGCGGTTGGCAATGAGGATTTTCTTGAACATCAAAGCCTCGGAATGGGTACGCCCTTCGACTCGTGGAAACCACGAGGATTTAGCCGTCTTAGCTTGTAGGGAAGCCCCGTCGGCGCGTCCATTGAACAAAATAGGCAGGCTGTGTCTGGACAGCACTAACGTTATAATATAACGTTTCAATTGGCCGGCCTTAGGGGGTCGGGCAAGGCCGAAGGAAACTGCCATGTTGTTCGCACCGCACGGACGGATGAAAATGAGCGCCCTCATCCTGACACTTGCTGGCGCTCCAGCTTTTGCGGAAACTCCCGCGCCGGCGCCTCAAAATCCGGCCGATGGCGGGACCATCAGCCTCGATTCGGTAGAAGTCATCTCCGAGGCGCTCGATGCTGCCCGCCTGCAGATCCAGCCGAGCCTTGGTGCGAGCACCTATTACTTCGGCCCGGAAGCGCTGCAGACGATTCCGCAAGGCGAAAATGCCCCTTTGAACCAGATACTGCTGCAGATGCCCGGCGTCGCGCAGGACAGTTTCGGTCAGATTCATGTGCGCGGCGATCACGCCAATGTGCAATTCAGGATCAATGGCGTGCAATTGCCCGAGGGGCTCTCGGTGTTTGGGCAGGCGCTCGAAACCCGCTTCGCCCACAGCATTTCGCTGCTCACCGGCGCCTTGCCGGCGCAATATGGATTTCGCACCGCGGGCGTCTTGGACATACAGACGAAGACCGGGCTCACCAACCCAGGTCTTGGCAGTCTCGATGTATGGCGGAAGCTTCAATTGGCTGCAGCCGAGCTTCGAATATGGCGGACAGCGATGGTCCGGTCGATTGGTTCTTCACCGGCGATTATTTAGGAAACGATCGCGGCATCGAAAATCCGGCTGCGACCTACAATGCGATGCATGATGCGACACAGCAACTCCACGGTTTTTCGTATATGTCCGGCATTGTCGATCCCGATACGCGGGTGAGCCTGATCGGCGGCGCCTTCGACGGTCGCTTTCAAATCCCCAACAATCCGGGCCAGGTCCCCGCTCTCGGCCTCAATGTGCTGGGCACGACATCGTTCAACAGCACTCTCCTGAACGAGGTTCAGCATGAGGCCACGCAATTTGGCGTGCTATCGCTGCAAAAGCACGTCGGCGATATCGATTTGCAACTCTCGGCCTTTGTCCGCAACAGTGTTCTGTCCTTCAGCCCGGACGTGATCGGCGATCTTCTCTATAACGGAATCACTCCCTTTGCGCGGCGGTCCAATCTGGCCGAAGGCGTTCAGGCCGACGCCAGTTGGCGGATCAACGACAGCCATACTTTGCGGGGCGGTTTTCTCGGGCAGGTGGAGACCATCGCGTTCGACACTAATTCCTTCGTGCTGCCTGTCGATGCGGCCGGCACGCGGACATCGAACGTGCCGCTCAGCATCCTCGACAATGGCGCACGGACCGGCGGCCTTTACGGCGTTCTACCTTCAAGATGAATGGCGGCTCTTGCCGGCCCTGACCCTCAACTATGGCTTTCGTTTCGACGGGGTCAATGAGTTCACCAATGAAACTCAGCTCAGCCCGCGCGTGAACCTGGTCCTGAACGCGACCGACGCCACGACAGTCCATGCCGGCTATTCACGCTATTTCGTGCCGCCGCCTTTTGAACTTGTCTCGCCGACCACGATCGCGCTCTTCAACAATACGACGGCCGCCGCCGCCACTCAGCGGGACGACATCGTCAAGGCGGAGCGGTCGCATTATTTCGATGTCGGGATCAACCAGATTATCGTTCCAGGCCTCACCGTCGGACTCGATGGCTATTACAAGCTGGCGACAAATCTGCTCGACGAAGGCCAATTCGGCGCCCCGATCATTCTGACCGCATTCAACTACGCCAAGGCCTATGTCGCCGGCGCGGTATTCACCGTAAGCTACGACCAGGGTCCGTGGTCGATCTATGGCAACGCCGCCTATTCCCGCGCGATGGGAACGGACATCAACTCCGCGCAGTTCAATATTCCACCGGACGAACTCGCCTATATCGCGCAAAACTACATCCATCTCGACCATGACCAGACATGGACCGGTTCGGCGGGAATTGCCTACACGTTCAACCAGGGCACAAAATACCAAACCCGTGTGTCGGCGGATCTTATTGGCGCAAAGCGGCTTGCGCGTCAGGCACACCCACCGTGCCAAATGGCGGGTCGCTGCCTGCTTATGCGGTCGTCAACGCCAGCATCGTCCAAAAACTCGATCTCGGGATCGGGCAAGGAACAGAACTTCGCCTCGATGTCTTGAATATCGGCGACAGCATCTATCAAATCCGCGACGGCTCTGGGGTTGGCGTCGGCGCGCCGCAATTCGGCATCCGCCGCGCCATTCTGGCAGGGCTGACCCAGCGGTTTTGAATCGAAGCTCCGAGGAAACGTCACAACGGAATGTTGCTGTGTTTCTTCCATGGATTTTGGAGCGTCTTGTGGCGCAGCGTCGCAAGCGCGCGCGCGACACGCCTTCTCGTTTCGCGTGGCATGATGATGTCGTCGATATAGCCGCGCTCCGCCGCCACGAAGGGCGACATAAAGCGTTCCTCATATTCGCGCGTGCGCTCTGCGATATTTTCGGAATTGTCTGCGTCTTGGCGAAAGATGATCTCAACTGCGGCCTTGGCGCCCATGACCGCGATCTGGGCGCTCGGCCATGCGAAATTCATATCGCCGCGCAGATGTTTCGAGGCCATCACGTCATAGGCGCCGCCGAACGCCTTGCGCGTAATCACGGTCACTTTGGGCACAGTCGCCTCCCCATAGGCGAAGAGGAGCTTGGCCCCATGCTTGATCAGGCCGCCATATTCCTGCGAAGTTCCTGGGAGAAAGCCCGGCACATCGACGAAGGTCACGATCGGAATGTTGAAGCAATCGCAGAAACGCACGAAGCGGGCAGCCTTGCGTGAGGCGTCGGAGTCGAGCGTGCCGGCAAGGACCATCGGCTGATTGGCGACAAAGCCAACCGTCCGGCCATCCATGTGGCCGAAGCCGGTGACGATATTGCGCGCGAATGCTTCCTGAATCTCAAAGAAATCGCCTTCGTCCGCAGTTTTGACGATGAGTTCCTTGATGTCATAGGGCTTGGCCGGATTGTCCGGTGCCAGCGTGTCGAGCGAGTCGTCACAACGCTCGACATCATCGAAACTCCGCCATTCGGGGACATCGCTCGAGTTCGAGGAAGGCAGGAAATCGACGAGGCGCCGTATCTGCAGCAAGGCTTCGACGTCGTTGTCATAAGCGCCGTCGGCGACCGCGCTTTTGACGGTATGGACGGAGGCGCCGCCGAGATCTTCGGCGCTGACCGCCTCGTTGGTTACCGCCCTCACGACATCGGGTCCGGTCACGAACATATAGCTCGTGTCCTTGACCATGAAAACGAAATCGGTCATCGCCGGGGAATAGACGTCGCCCCCGGCGCAAGGACCCATGATCACGGAAATCTGCGGAATGACGCCGGAGGCCAAGACATTGCGTTGAAAGACCTCGCCATAGCCGGCGAGCGCTGCGACGCCTTCCTGAATGCGGGCGCCCCCTGAGTCGAAAAGACCGATGATGGGAGCGCGATTTCTAAGCGCCATATCTTGGAGTTTGGCGATTTTCTGTGCATGGGTTTCAGAGAGCGACCCGCCGAAAACGGTGAAATCCTTGGCGAAGACAAAAACGGTGCGGCCATTGATAGTGCCGGATCCGGTGACGACTCCGTCGCCGGGCGCGTGGCGCTTATCCATGCCGAAGTCGGTCGCCCGATGTTCGACGAACATGCCGAACTCCTCGAACGAGCCCTCATCGGCCAAAAGCTCGATTCGTTCCCGCGCGGTGAGTTTGCCGGATTCGTGTTGCGCGGCGACGCGCTGCTGTCCGCCTCCGCGCAGGGCCTGGGCGCGGCGCTCGGCAAGTCGCTCGAGAATGGATTTCATCGCTCTTACTTAAGCTCTTTGATCGTGGGCGTGCTCATTGAAATATCGTTAGGAAAAATCGATTGGCCAAAGGAAACGGAGTGCGCGCCGGACCTTTGCTTTTGCGCATCTTAACACGAAACCGGCTTCCGCCGTGGAGGATCGTGGACTAGGGTCGAGCCCGTGATGTGAACGCAAAGGCAAAGGGACCAGGATATGATCGCTAAGCCACCCGGTTTCGTCAACGGTGCACCGCTTGTCTTGCTGCGGGCGGAAGGGCTCGCCGTCGCGATCCTTTGCATCGTCATTTTCAGCCAGAGCGGCGCATCCTGGTGGCTCTTTGCGGCATTGATCCTCGTCCCGGACCTTTCGATGTGTTTCTATCTTGTGGGTCCGCGTGGCGGAGCCATAGCCTACAATGCACTTCACGCCTATCTCGGGCCTGTCGCCCTGCTCGGTGCAAGTGCGGCCTTGGCAGCCCCGGCCGGGATCTCGATCGCTCTCATCTGGGGCGCCCATATCGGTATCGACCGCGCACTGGGTTTCGGGCTCAAATATCAGGAGGCTTTCAATTCGACGCACCTCGGCCGCACCGGCCGTCTTGCCTAGGTGTGGCCGCTAATCCGATACTGCCTGAAGAAGTCGCGCCGCCGCGTCCATTTCAAGCCATCGCCATTCCCGGCGGTGCAGCGCCTCCGCATCCTGACCCCAAGCACGCATTTCAAAATCTTCGTCCACATGGGCGGCAGCCCAACCGGCCGCGGGCGTCAGAGATCCCCTTCGCAACGGCGAGCGCGATGAGGACCGAGCCGGTCAGGCTTGTCATCACATGGAGCGCGGCTAGCACGAAAGCCGCGGCCGGTTCGCGTTGCATGGCCTTGATCGCCTCCAGCACCGCCATGCGGGCCGCCAGGGGCTGTTCCACATGCATTAGGCCTTCGGTGCAAATGAAACTCGCACCGAGGCTATCGCGGGCAAACGCAAGGACCGGATCGAACGCCGCCGCTTGCGCGCGCACGAGCGAATCCGGCTGGCTGGCGCGATAGCAGGTGAGATCTGAGTCCGCATATTTGGCAATTTCTTCGACCGTGGCATCCATCCGTTGCGCAACGCCGTCGATCGCGGAATTGACGATGCGGGTCAGCGGCATGGTCGCCGGATCGATGAATTCGCCTTGGCTCGACCATTCGGCGGCGAGCGCTTGTGCTGCCGCCAAAGTCGGCAACGCCAAGGGCTTTTTGCCGGGGGTCTTGGCGATGCGGCCGTCGAGAAGCAAAAGGAACTGACCGTCCCGTGATTGTACCGTCGCCTCCTTGTAGAATCGCTTGGGCAGCGGTTTTTTGAGCTCACGACTGACCATCGCCACGGGATCGATGATGTCGCGGGGCGGCAGGAAGGGATTCCTCTATGAGCGAGTCAAAATCTGTTTTTTTCGGCATGGGCCCCCCTAGGCATGGCCGCGCGGTACGACAGGCGGAAGATCTCTATTACCTTACCGCATTTCCTACCAAAAAAAAGACGCGCCAGCCTTGCGGTGATGCTCTCGTTCAGTTTGACGCTATCCCCATAAATCCCGCGAGGGCGGGTAAATCAGCGAGCCCTCATAGCGAAGCCCTTCCGGCCGATCGGCGGAGAGAAGAAGGGGACCGTCGAGATCGACGAAGCGAGCGCGAGAGCCGAGCAATAGAGCGGGTGCCATTGCCAGCGAGCTTGCAACCATGCAGCCAATCATGAGTTCGAAGCCAAGGGCTTCGGCTCGCCTCACGAGAGCCAATGCTTCCGTAAGTCCGCCGGTCTTGTCGAGTTTGACATTGATGCCGTCGTAACGGTCTCGCAGGGTTTCGAGGCCGGTTCTGTCGTGAACGCTCTCATCGGCGTAAATCGGCACGATATGTTTGATGTTGGCGAGTTGCGCATCCTGGCTGGCCGGGAGCGGCTGCTCAATCAAAGCGACACCAAACTTGGCACAATCGGCGAGATTGCGTTCGAGATTGTCCATCGACCAAGCTTCATTGGCATCGACGATGAGGGTCGCATTCGGTGCAGCGGAGCGGACCGCGGACAGACGGTCCGAGTCGCCTTCACCGGCAAGCTTAATTTTCAGCAGCGGACGCAGGCTCGCATTGGCTGCCGCCTGCGCCATTTCCGAGGCGCTGCCGACCGAGATTGTGTAGGCTGTGGTGATGGGTTCCGGAGGGGGCAGGGAAGCGAGTTCATGCACGGGCATACCGCTTTGCTTCGCGGCAAAATCCCACAGCGCGCAATCGAGTGCATTGCGGGCCGCACCCGGAGGAAGGAGCGATTGAAGTTCCGCGCGATCCGCGCCTACCTCGATTGCCGAACGCACAGAGTTCAACCTGCCGGAGGACGCTCTCGACGCTCTCGCCGTAGCGGGCATAGGGCACGGCCTCGCCACGCCCGCGAAAATCCTTGTCCTCGATAGTTGCGACGACCACGACAGCTTCTGTTTTCGCGCCGCGCGCAATCACGAATTTGCCGAGGATCGGGAAACGCTCAACGGAAATGGAAAGACGGGGCATGAGCTTGCAATCGAAAGATTGTGGACACGGGACAGATGAGGCAACAAGCCTCTAGAGCGGGATGAGGAAAAGTGGAAACCGGTTTTCCGCCCGCATCCCGCTCTAAACTTTTGTAATCGATCACCTTCATGATTTTGGATTGAGTCAATCCAAAATCATCGTGATCTAGCCGGGAAGGATACCGATAAAGTCAAGTTTCGACACCGGCAACCACCATCCTGCCCAGGCGGCCAGGACGACAAAGGCCAAACCAGGCACGACGCGCAAACTGAAGCCAAGACCGCCGGTGGTTATGGCCAGGACGATTTTGGTCAGCGTGTTCACCGATAGAGCGATCAAGATGGGAAGCACAGCATCGCTTGCCGCCATCTTTCCGGCGCTGGTTAGGACGGCAACCGAAATGGCCGCCGGATCGATACTCGCCAAACCTGCGAAAGCCGCGGTGGCCACGACGCCGGTTGCGCCAAACCATTCGTTCATGGCTCTTGAAATGAGCAAAACCGCCGTGAGCATCGCCGCGAAGATGATGGCCGTCCACGGGCTGAACGCTTGTCCGTGCTCCTCCACGGCTTCCGCACCCTCGCTGAAGGCGACAAGCGAGAACGCTAGGCCATATAAAACCGCGGCGGCGCCACCCAACGCAAGGGGAAGGGCGACGGCTTTCAGCACCTCGATATTCGTCGCAGCGAGCACCAAACCCAATTGAATGAGGGTTCCGACCGTCGACAGGACCGCGCCCGCCGCCACGGGCCAAAGCTCGGCTGGCGTCTTTGCGGCGCGCGCGCCCATGGCCGCAACGGTTGCCGTGCCGGAAATGAACCCGGAAGCCAAGCCTGCGACGGGAAGTCCATAGCGGGCTCCCACAAGCCGGACCGCGATATGGCCAAGCGCGCCGACCGCCATGACAAGAATGACGATGATCCAGATCGTGTGAGGATTGAGGGCGTCGAACGGCCCCATGTTTTGATTTGGCAATATCGGCAATACGATCAGCGTGGCGGCGGCGAAGATCAAAGCGTCTTTGACTTCAATCTCGCTGAGCACGGAGCGGACAAAGCGGTGGAGAGCCGATCTGGCGCTCAACAGAATCGTCACCGCGACCGCAATGCCGGCCGCAAGCCCCGGTTGCGTTATTGCAAGGCCGCCGAGAAGCGTTGCCGCGCTCAGGGCGATTTCCGTGGTGAGACCCGGATCGTCGTCATGCTCGCGCCAATGGGCGAGCGCGGAAAGCGCAAAAATTCCGCCGAGCGTAACGGCGAGAAGAGGGATTCCGCCGCCGATGAGGCTGATCGCCCCGGTGATGGAAGCGAGCGCAAATGTCCGAAGACCGGCGGGCGAGCGGTCTACTCCTTCTCCCTTTCGGCGCTCGCGCTCCGTGCCAATGAGGAGGCCGATACCAAGAGCGACGGCCAGACTGAGGATCACGGGATCAAGATTGAACATCAGTCCACCCGGTTGCGCGGTTTTCGATCACGGTGCGAATTGCAAATCGAAATTGGCAAGAATTGCCCGCGCATGCGGGCGATCACGCGCCAACTGCCCGGGCGATGGCAAAAGCGGCGGCCGCCGCAAGAGAACCGACAATCGCGGTCTGCAGAGCGCTCCTGACCGGCGAAACTCCGGTCATTTGGCCCTTGACGCCGCCAAAGATCAAGAGAGCCGCCAAGGTCACGAGAATCGAGATCGGCAATGCGCGGGAAACCGTCGGCAGCAGGAAATAGGGCGACAGCGGAATGAGCCCACCGACGACATAGGCGGCGCCAATCGTCAGGGCGCTCTTGAGTTCCCGACCGGCTTCAGGTTCTTCCAGGCCGAGTTCGAAGCGCATCATGAAACGGATCCAGCGTTCCGAATCGCGGGTGAGCGCGGCGGTCACCGTTTCAGCCAAGGCGGGATCGAGACCCTGGCCGCGCAAAATCTGCCGGACTTCGGCGCGCTCGCTTTCCGGGACTTGTTTGACCTCGTTCTTTTCCCGTTGCAGTTCGGACCGATAATGTTCGAGATCCGTGCGCGCCGCCAGATATCCGCCAAGACCCATCGCCAAGCCGCCCGCCGCCACCTCGGCGAGACCGGCGGTAATAATGATCTGTGTTGAGGATACAGCCCCCGAGAGACCCGCCGCGAGCGCAAAAGGAACCGTGAGTCCGTCCGCCATTCCGATGACGACGTCGCGGACGAGTGCGGACGCGAGAAAGTGCTTTTCAACGTGCGGCGTGACGGGCATCTAAGAACGTATTTCCGCTAGCTTAGCTTCTACCCGGAAACATACGCTGCAAGATGTTATCATGCCATAAATAATGGTGGATGAGGCTCGCCAAGGCATGCAGGCCGGCAAGAACAAGAATGACGGTCGCGATCGTGCCATGCAATTCCTCAACATTGTCGCGCAACGCTTTATTTCCAGGATCGAAGGCAGGCACGGTGAACAGGCCAAAAAAACTGTCGCCGCGGACCCAGACAAGGAAGATCCCTACCAGAACCATAGCGAACAAAAGGACATAAAGCGTATAGTGCATCGATTTCGCCAGGACGTGCAGCGTCCCGCGATCGCCAGGGGGCAGGACCCGCCCGCGCGTTGCCCGCCACACTCCGCGCGCCACCAGCAGGACACCGAGCAATAACCCAAGGCCAATATGGATCGATCGCACTTCGATCCGGGGCATGCCTTTCGGAAACCAGTCGATCACCTGCGCCACCAACCATAGGACCATGACGAGCAACGCCACTGTCCAATGGAACCAGATTGTCAGACCATCGTAACGCAAAATCGTTGGCGAGACCTGTGGCATTGGTCTTCCCCTATCAGGTTCAACGTCCGCCCATTCTATTTGACGGCATCGCCATGCCAACTCAGGGAGAATACCTAAGGGGGAGGGACGTTCACTGCGGCAGAATCATGACGGAAGCGGTCATGAACAATAATGGTTCAAGAGACCGTAAATCGAAATGTACCGGAAGTCGGACGTTCGTAGATCGAGACGACATACCAGCTCACCAAATAGGTGCCGGGCTTGAGCGCATGGCCAAAACGAACGCTCACAACGCTTTGGTCGGAAGGATCATTGATGGGCTTGCTGGTCCCAATAACGGCTCCGGTGGAACTTGTGACCTGAACCCTGGAATAGGCCGTGAGCACCTCTCGGGTAAAATATAGCCGGAGTTCGCGCACCGGACCCGTCACGGTCAATCCGACGCCGGGGACGGCGTGATCGAGGAACGCGCCACCCCTCAGCCGTGCGAAAGCCGGAGCGGTCGAAGCCATCATGGCGGCACTTCCAACGGCGACGATGAATTTACGACGGTCCATGGATTTCCATCCTTAAGGCTAGGGCCTCGAAATGAAATCTCGGCGAGTATCAGGTTGCAATTTAGCAGAGCCGGCCGCTGATGGCTCGGTCACTGCGGCGGCATCGTGATACCGAGGATGGCCGACGCGCCGAGAACAAAGAATCCCGATCGCCAGTTCGAAAGTCACGCTGTAGCGTAGCTTAACCATTTGACGTTCGCCCTTCAACGACGCGGCGCGCAACCCTGGCATCAAGACGAACCGGTTGAGACAAGCAAAGGCGAGCATGACGGTCACGAGCGCAATCTTTTTGAGAAGCACATCGCCATAATCGCTGTCCAAAAGCTTGCCGAACAATCCAACAACGCGAAAGCCCGCGTTGGTGGCACCGCTCAACACGATTAGGGTGACCGCTACGATCGCCATCAGCGAGAAGTGGGACAAAATATCGAAAGTGCGGTTGCATGCTTCTTCCGAAGGCCCGCAGCGACGTTGTTCCATAATTGCGAAAAGAAGCGGCACGAGCCCGCCGACCCAGGCGGCCGCGGCGATCGCATGGATGCCGTAAACCGTGATCATGGCGGCTCGATAATACCCAACGCCATCGGCTGAATGGCCGAACCAGGCTTGGGTCACCAAAAGCACCGCGCTGACTGGAAGGAGAGCGGCGAACGACCAACGGCCGTGCCGAGGCAGGAAGGCGATCGCGATCGCAATCGCGAGGAGCGCGAGACGAAGGAAAGACACCGTGCCGAATGGCGTTTCAAAAAAGAAAAGGCGGAGATCCTCGGGGTCGACGACGCTGCCAAAGTCACGCGCGATATTGATCAAGATGAACGCAAGCCAGGCGATGCCGGAAATCGCCGCCAAGGGGGCGGCAATGCGCAGCAAATTGGTTGTCGCGCGAAGGGTTCGCGGCAATCCACTGCCGCCAGCGGATGATCGCTCGTGTCCCACGTAAAACCAAAAGAACGAGGACCCAAACAGCACGAACACTGAAGCGAAATGGATCCAACGTGCTATGACAAGCGGCCAGAAAACCAACACCATTGCTGAGCGGCCTTATCAACTGCCGGTGGGCGACGTTCTCGCAGAATGGCAGGGCCGGACTTGCCGCGCAGATTGCGTGGTAAGCCCGGCTGCGAATGCGAAGGCGTCCAGCCAGATCAGGAGACTGTAAATCTGAACGAGCCAGAGGTTGTATGGGTATCTACCGAGACCACATGCCAGGTCACCATATAAGTGCCTGGCTTGAGCGCATGTCCAAGCCGGACGATCAAGACCGCTCTGATTGGAAGGGTCGTTCACCGGCTTTCCCGCCGGCACCGGGGCTCCCGTGTCGCTGGCAACTTGTACGCCGGAGAAAGCGGTCACCACGCCCTGCGTAAAATAGAGCCTGAGTTCGTGGGGCGAACCGGAGACGGTCATCCCGACTCCTGGAACTGCGTGGTCCAGGAAGGCATGCGCAAAAGCATCAGTTGCGGCCACCGAGGACAGGGTGGCAGACGCGACGAGGATTTTTATGAAACGATGCATGACGTCCTCCTCAATAGACCCCGGGGGCACGGGGTGGGCGAGCGCCGAAAATCGGCTTCCCGAGCGTGTCTGGGAACATGTCGTCGAGGAAGAAATCCAAGATGGCGACGGCGCCGACATGTCTGCCGCTTGCCCGGTTAATTGGGATTAACGCCTCTGCGCCGAGTTCAAACGACAACGGCCCCAGTCTGCCGATATAAAATATCCCAGGCTGCACCGTACCGGTGGTTTCATGCGTTCCAGGGATATCCCCAATGACCGAGGGGCCGATATTCGAAACCGGGGTCTGGAAGACGGCTTCGACTGTAGGAATGAGCTGCCGGAAGAATTCCGGGACCTCGTGCACAAAGGAATTCATATAAAGCAAACTATATTGCAGCGTCGCGCCATAGGTCACAACCGAGGGCGACCGGTCCATCGTGACACCCTCAACCGGATCGAAACCAAAAACGAGCGGGTGGGTCGACCGAGTATAGTCTATTTGGCCGGTAACCGCGAAAGGACGCAGCCACTCGACATCCAAATCGCCAAAGCCTTTGCCGACGAAGAGGCTTGCCGAAAGGGCGGAAAAGGGTTCGGCGCCGACGCTTGCGTTGCCGGTGCGGCCCCACTCGACACTGCCCCCGATCGAAATAATGAATTCATGCTCCGGACTGACGAAGAGCTGGTATTTTAATGCCGTTTCCAAGTTCTGCCATCCGTTCAGCGTGCCGAAATTCCCATCCGATTTCAACGTGTTAACGAGATGGGTAAAAGTACTCCCGACTGAAAATGAGAGATCCGGGGTAATCGTCTTTTGCCATTCGAGAGCAAAGTCGTACTGGAGCGAGCCATCCGGATTTGGCACATAGGCGAAAGCGGGAAGTGCTAGTTCGTCGTTGACACCAGGATCGTCGATGCCAAGCGTGGCGGGGAACAGCCGGTTGCCGACGATCGTGTGGGAGAACGCCGGGCCGATGCCGACGAGAATGGCTGCGGCGGCGAATAGGCCGACGCCAGCCGAGGAAGCTTTAAAGGACATGATGAACCTCGATCTGAAACGGGGAAGCTGCAGGCACCGAAGGAAGCCTGCGGTGCCGGGCGGTTGTGCGTCGGTCAGATCAGGGTCGGAGGCGCTCGCGGTTGTCCGGGAATGTGTTCGGAGTTGGCAAGCGGGGCAAAAAGAGCAAGCGGCGCGATGACCGTTGCAAGGCGCGGCAGATAGGCAACGCCGACAGGCTCCTCTGGTAAAAGGGCGATCGTGTCGATGACGGGAGGGCAACAAGCACAATCGTCGTGATCACATGGTGCGGGGTCGCCGTTGCGATCCGAGGCCGGATGGACGCCAAATTGCGAGCAACGAACGTCCGACGTTTCCGCGTTGGCGGCCGCCGTGTCCAATCTGTGGTGGTGTGCGGGCATCCACAATTGGACAAGGCAAACGATAAGAGCGAGCCCATACCGGGACGCTCGCGTCCAGCCTCGATATTTGGGAAGGGTAAGGCCAACCGCCCGCACTTGCTGCGCCTTTGCTACGATGGTTAGCAACTATATTTGCGAACGTGCGAGCGTTCCCAGCAGAGAGTCAAGCCGGATTCGTTAACGGCGCAGGTTGGGCCGAGTATTGTCGCCAGACGTGACTTTCGCGCAACGATGCAGTGTCAACAAATGTCAATAACGACCGATTGCTAGGCGTCGCGGATTCTGGCCTAAAGGTGGCACGTTGATCGGTTTGCCTCGACTTCGCCGCAAGCGCCTGCCAGACCAAACCGTGAAACAGCATCGCTTCTGCAGGCGCGTACGTGGCGTCATTCAAACGGATTCGAAGGATGGACTTGCCGGACGGCCCAAAGATTTCCAGCGCGCGATCGGGTGATGCGCTGAGGCTGAACCTTGCCGGGCGCTGGACGGTCGACGCATCGGCCGCGATAGAAGCCGCTTCCGACGCCCTTCTCGCGGAGGGCGATGGCGCAAGACACGTCATTTTCGACCTTGGCGGTGTCGCACGGCTCGATACTGCCGGCGCTTGGCTCATTGACCGGGCCCGGCAGACGCTGGATGCGAAAGGCGTCGATGCGAAGTTAGAGTCGATCAGGCCCGAGTATAAAATTCTTCTTGAAGAGGCCCATTATCGGAGTTTTGACCTTTCGCAGCGGCGGCGTGGAGCCTTCGTCATCGAGCTGTGCGCCGATGTCGGCGAAAGCGTGGTCGCGGCGGGACGCGACCTTTTCAGAGCCGTCAGCTTTCTCGGCGAAGTCGTGGCTTCGATGGCGAAAAGCCTGGTTCAGCCCTCCCATTTTCGTGGAACGTCGCTGGTATCCCACCTCGAAACCATTGCGTTCCGGAGCGTCCCGATCATCGTATTGATCAATTTTCTGGTCGGCGCCATTGTCGCGCAGCAGGGCATCTTCCAGCTGCGGCGGTTCGGCGCCACGATTTTGGTGGTTGACCTCATCGGCATTCTGATTCTGCGCGAACTCGGTGTTCTTTTGACCGCCATCATGATCGCCGGCCGTTCGGGGTCGGCCATCACGGCGGAAATCGGCTCGATGAAAATGCGCGAGGAAATTGACGCCCTCGCGGTCATGGGACTTCGACCGGTCGAAGTCCTCATCGTGCCGAGGCTGCTCGCGCTGGTGATCTCACTGCCGCTCTTGACCTTCGTCGCGGATATGTCGGCAATCGGGGGCGGCATTCTGGTCAGCTGGATCTATGCCGGAATAACGCCCAGAAGTTTTGTCGCCTTGCTGCCGTCGGCGATTGCCGTGCATACTTTTTTGAGCGGTCTGATCAAGGCCCCGTTCATGGGGCTGGTGATCGGCCTGATCGCCTCCGTCGAAGGCTTGGCCGTTTCGGGCTCGGCTGAATTGCTGGGTCGGCAGGTTACGGCGTCGGTCGTCAAATCAATCTTCATGGTTATCGTGGTTGATGGACTTTTCGCGGTATTTTTCGCAGGGATTAAGTTTTGACCGACGAGCATCTCTCGCAGGAGGCTCCTGAACCGATCTCGGGCGACGAGGCCGGCCGGGAAATCGTTATCCGCGTGCGCGATCTCGTCGTCGGTTTCGACGGCAATCTGGTCATGCAGGGCCTCGATCTCGACGTTTTCCGCGGCGAGGTGCTCGGCTTTGTCGGCGGTTCCGGCACCGGCAAATCGGTCCTGACCCGGGCCATTTTGGGGCTTATCCGCAAGCAAAGCGGCCTGATCGAGCTTTTCGGCGCTGATCTCAATCGCATATCGCGCCGCGAATATGACAAAATCGAGCGGCGCATCGGCGTGATGTTTCAGCAGGGCGCCCTGTTTTCCGGCCTCACGGTGAAGCAGAACGTCGAAGTGCCCCTGCGCGAACATTTGAATTTATCGCCGCGCTTCGCCGATGAACTTGCTATGCTTAAGATCCAGCTTGTCGGTCTTGATCTCGACGCGGCGAACAAATACCCTTCCGAACTGTCCGGCGGCATGATCAAGCGGGCGGCTCTCGCGCGGGCTCTGGCGCTGGATCCGGAGCTGTTGTTTCTTGATGAGCCGACATCCGGCCTCGACCCGATCGGCGCCGCCGAATTCGACGAGTTGATCGCCACCTTGCAGCATACGCTGGGTCTCACCGTCTTTATGGTCACGCATGATTTGGATAGTCTTTACTCCATTTGCGACCGGGTTGCCGCGCTGGCCGAGGGAAAGGTGATCGCCGCTGGAACGATTGCGAGCATGCTGGCCTCGCAACACCCCTGGTTGCGCGCCTATTTCCATGGCAAAAGGGCCCGCCAGTTTGTTCAGACGGCAGCAAAAACTATGGACGACACCGCCATGGCAGGTGATGTCCTCGCCATTTCGAACGATCCTTCGTGATCGCCGCCAGCGCAGAAAAGTAAAGCAGGACTCCTCGACACATGGAAACCCGCGCGAATTATGCCTTGATCGGCGTCTTCACCTTGGCCGTCATTGCCTCGGCGTTCGCCTTCGTGATGTGGTTTTCGGGCAGCGGCGACAAATCCTATGGCCAGCATACTTATAAAATTGTCTTTACCGGATCGGTGACCGGATTGCTGCGCGGCGCCCCGGTTCTGTTCAATGGCGTGCGCGTCGGCGACGTGACCAGTCTCGACTTCGAACCGCAAGATCCATCCCATGTCTATGCTCTTGTCGAGATCGATGCGCGGGTGCCGGTTCGCGTCGACACTAGGGCGCGTCTCGAATCGACCGGCCTGACGGGCGTGGCCTCAATCGCGCTCCTCGGCGGTACCGAGAAATCGCCGCCGCTTGGAGCGGGCCCCGATAAGGGGCCCGGTGTGATCATCGCCGAACGGTCGGACTTCCAGGATCTGATCGAGTTCGGCCCGCCGGATTTCCGGTCAAGCCTCCGACGTTTTGGGCAAAGTGGATGGGCTGGCGGGCGAAACAAATGACGTCATGAAGGCGATCAACCCGGATGATGTCAGGACGATTGTCAAGGATGTCGCCTCGCTGGCGGCAAAGCTCGACAAGGCGGCCGATAAGGTCAATGAGGTTCTGACGAGCCTTAGCGGCGCTTTAGGGCCGTCGGACGGGAATAATGGCGGCCCCTTGGGCGATATTGCCGCCGCGGCGAGATCGATCAAAAAGGCCGCCGACAATCTGGATTCGCGAACCAAAGAGATCGCCGCCAATATTAACCATTTTACCGGCACCGGCTTGCGTCAGTATGAAGCCTTGGCGGTGGATGGCCGCAAGACGCTTGAACAGATCAATCAGGCCGTTCGCTCCATCGAGAACAACCCGCAACAATTCCTGTTCGGCAAATCGCCGCAAATTCCAGAATATTCGGGCAGGCGTTAACGAATCTTGACCCATTTGCATGGCTTTCTTGAATTGCCGGACTGTTGCTTGCCGCAACGGAATAGCTCGTTCAGTCCCTGAAAAGGCGGGTGGCTTATAATCGTCCGATGAGAGGTTGGCGTTCGGCATCGGTTGTGTGTGTTGAGTTGGGAATGGTCCGTTAAGATGGAGCCGGGTTATCCTGCCCTTGAATTCGCCGGGAAACCCATTTTGGCGCAGTGTCGTCGGCTTTGGGTCATCGTCCTGACCATCGGATTGGCCGCATGTTCTACCCCGCCAAAAGCCACCTTTGATCTCAATCCCGCGGGCGGCGACAATGCCATTCGCGCCGGCCGCAGCCAACTCGCCATTTGGGAACCCAACGCCATTCTGCCGGCCGACTCCGACCGGATCGTCGTGCGCACAAGCTCAGAGGCGGTCGCCTATCTGACCGGTGCACGTTGGGCGGATCGATTGCCGGCGCTTGTTCAAGCGCGGTTGATCGAAAGCTTTCAAAATGCCCGGTTGCTGCGCGCGGTTGGCCGCCCTGGCATGCTCGCGGATTACAGCCTCCATACGATCATTCGCCGTTTTGAACTGGATGTTGCGCAATCCGAGGCCGTGGTCGAAATTTCAGCGCAACTAATCGAACCGAGCGGGCGAAGCCGTGCCGCGAAGGATTTCTCCGCTCGTATCGCCGTGCCCTCCGACACCCCGGCGGATGTTGCCGCAGCGCTCGATGCGGCGCTCGGGGGAGTCATGCACGATATGGTCAGTTGGACCGCCACAAAAATTTGATGGGTTGAAAGGGCCGTGCATACGGCCGAGCGTTGACCGGCCCAGTATCGACCAAACCATCTGCCTCTGCTATGACCCGCCGCTCCGCCGACATAGGGTCTGCGTTGCGGAGCAGCTTGCGGCGCGCATCCGGGCAATCATCCAGCAGAGCCAAGCTCAGAAAATAAGGAAACCTATTATTTGAGTTCCGGAGCCATCCCAAGGGCGGTCTTCACCGAAGGCTCTACCATGCGGCACGTCCTTGTCATGACGGCGGCCACGTCGGTCGGGCTCATGGCGATTTTTGCGGTCGATCTCTTGTCGCTCCTTTATGTGTCGCGGCTCGGCGATCCGAAACTCACCGCTGCTGTCGGCTTCGCGACCCAGGTCTTGTTTTTCTCGGTGTCGATCAACATCGGGCTTTCGATTGCGATCGGCGCTTTGGTCTCGCGCGCGATCGGTGCCGGCGATGGCGGCGACGCCAGAAGACTTGCGGCATCTGGACTGGTGCATGTCGTGCTCATCGCAGGCGCGGTCAGTTGCGTGGCATGGCCCTTGCGGCGGGAGATTCTTACTCTCATTGGGGCGACCAGCGAAACCCTCGACGTTGCTTCGAGCTTTCTTGCAATCACCCTTCCGGCAACAGTTTTTCTAGGTCTCGGCATGGCGCTCGCCAGCATATTGCGGGCGGCTGGCGACGCGCGGCGCTCGATGTTCGTGACTCTTTCGGGCGCCATCGTTACAGCCGCGCTCGATCCAATATTTATTTTTGGTCTCGGCCTTGGCGTCTATGGCGCCGCCATCGTCACGCTTATATCGCGGTTTGTGCTTGTCGCGGTCGGACTGCACGGAGCCGTCCTCAAGCACAATCTTGTTGCGCGTCCGGATCGCGCCCCTGTGATTCGCGATTGGCCGGCAATGATGGGAATCGCCGTTCCAGCAATTCTGACCAATTTGGCAACGCCATTCGCGAATGCCTATTCGATGCGGGTTTTTTCGCATTTCGGCGAAGGGATCGTTGCCGCCTTTGCCATTATCGACCGCATCAATCCGATGGCCTTTGGAGTGCTCTTTGCTTTGTCCGGTTCGGTGGGGCCGATCATGGGCCAGAATCTGGGCGCAAAACTGATCCCGCGGGTCCGCAAAGTGCTGACCGATTGCTTCGCCTTCTCGGCGCTTTATGTGATCGTCGTTTCCATCATCCTGCGTTTCTGCGCGCCTTTGATCGTCAAGCTTTTTGATGTAACGGGCGACACTGCAGAGCTTGTGACTTTCGCGTGCGCCTATGCCGGCGCGCTCTGGTTGTTCCTGGGCGCTATCTTCGTTGCCAACGCCGCTTTCAACAATTTGGGCTATCCGCTTCTCTCGATGCTTTTCAACTGGGGCCGTGCGACGCTAGGTACGATGCTTTTTGTGACAATCGGCGCCGCACGTTTTGGACCCGAGGGTGGCTATGCCGGGTTGATCGTCGGCTCTGCTCTGTTTGGCGTGGGCGCGGTTGTGGCGGCCTATTTAATCACGGACCGGCTCGCGAAAGGCGTCAAAGTTATGTAACGCCGACCGCGAAGACAGGACGGCAAAAAGCCCATCTCGTAGCGGGCTGCGACAAAGTTGACAAAGTTTTTCGACAAAAGCTGCTGTAACTGTTGTCTTTTATACGAGACTTTGTCGATCGAACTAGCGGTTTCCTTGGTAAGCAATTCGGTGACCGTCCCTCCTAGGCATCCCCCATCTGGCCCAGCACTCGCATTGCGCCTTGGCGCGCGCCCGCTTATGTAGCTTGGCGACGCCGCCGGCCGCGCCAAGGTGCGGCAAACCTTATGATGACGGCGCAAACGAAAGTGTGGCAATGGCTCGCGACGTTTCCGATACGACCCCTATCACGTCGCGCGATGAACTGGTCGCTTGGATCGAAGTCGGAGCCAAGCCTGCCGAGCAATTTCGGATCGGCACGGAGTATGAGAAAATTCCGTTCTATCGCGGGGATCATTCTCCGGTCCCCTATGACGGCTTGCCGGAGCGTGGACAGGGCGGTATCCGCGCACTTCTGGAGGGAATGCGAACAAAGCTCGGCTGGGCGCCCGTCAATGACGGGGCGCGAATCATCGGGCTTTACGACGAAAAAGGAGGCGCCGCGATCTCGCTTGAACCCGGCGGGCAGTTCGAACTTTCCGGCGCGCCCTTCGAATTCCCTGCACCAAACAAAAATCGAACTCGATGAGCATTTGTCCTCGCTCGCGGCCATTGCCGCGCCGCATGGAATCGGTTTTCTCGCGCTCGGCATGAGCCCGAAATGGCGCCTCGACGAAACGCCGCTGATGCCGAAGCAGCGTTACGCGATCATGATAAAATATATGCCGAAGGTCGGATCGCGAGGCCTTGAAATGATGCTTCGGACCGCGACGGTGCAGGCCAATCTCGATTTTTCGAGCGAAGCCGACATGGTGAAAAAGCTGCGCGTCTCATTGGCCTTGCAGCCCCTCACAACGGCACTGTTCGCCAATTCGCCTTTCACGGAAGGCAGGCTCAACGGATTTCTCTCGGCGCGCTCGGAGATTTGGCGCCACACGGATTCTGCCCGGACGGGACTTTTGCCTTTCGCGTTCGAAGAGGGAATGTCATTCGAGCGCTATGTCGATTATGCGCTGTCCGTGCCGATGTATTTTGTCAAGCGTGGCGAGATCTACCACGATGTGGCGGGCGCTCATTTTAGTGATCTGCTCGCAGGCAGACTGTCTGAGCTTCCGGGAGAGCGCGCAACGATCGCCGACTGGGCAAATCATCTTTCGACGATTTTCCCGGAAGTCAGGCTCAAACGTTATCTTGAAATGCGCGGTGCCGACGCCGGCCCCCGGCCATTCCTTTTAGCGCTGCCGGCTTTGTTCGCCGGACTGCTTTACGAACCCTCCGTGCTCGACGCGGCGTGGGACGTCGTGAAGCTTTGGAGTGCCGAGACACGTGAAAAATTGCGCGCCGATGTCCCGCGCTTGGGGCTCGAGGCGACGGTCTCAGGGCGGCCGCTGCGGGAGGTTGCGCGCGAAATTCTCGGTCTTGCGCGCGCGGGGCTCGCTAAACGCAACCGGTGCGACGCGCAGGGCACTGATGAAACCTGTTTCCTCGATCCCCTTGATGCGGTCGCTGCGGGAGATAGCGAAGCCGAACGGCTGATCAAAAAATTCAAGACCCAATGGGCGGGCAGCATCGAACCGGCCTTCGAAGAATGCGTCTATTGAAGGCGCGCCCGCGACGCGGTAATGCGAGGGCAGTGGGAGGAATCCGGATGAAGAAGTTTGCCCTTGGTATTTTATCGACCGTGTTTCTTGCGGGCGTTTATTTTGGTCCTGCAAAGGCCGCCGATCTTTCGATGCTCGGGCAATGGAACGGCAAATATCCTTCCGACATACTCGTCAATGGAAAGTCGTTTTGGGAACAGCCCGGCGTTCTGGCGGCGATGCGCGTCGGCATGGGCGACCGCTATTTTGCAATTTCGGAGAAGGAAATGCATGGAGCCGATGGGCCGGTTGCCAGCGACGGAACGGGGCACTTCGCGGTTTGGTCGTGCAAGTCTCACGATTGCGGCGGCAACCAAATGACGGTGTTCTTCGACACCTCGACTGGGTCCGCGCAGATATGCTGGCGTGAAACGGACGACCAATCGGGCAAGGTCCAGGATCTTTGGCTGTCCGAGGGTAAGACGCGTCCGCTGGCGGCGAACGCGTGCGGTTACGCTACGAAGGATCCCTTCGCTGCCTTGAAAAAACTCGGCGGCGTAAAATAATCCGTGACCTCGTAGTCAGCCCGTTTGACTGCTGAGAGCAGCCAATGCAATTCAACGACCGAAGGGATTGATGCCGATTTGCTCGGCCGGCAAACGAAGATGTCTGCGCGGCTGATCGCCCTCGTCGATACGAACCGCAACCGGTGACGCTCCTGGCCGACCGTAGGTCGGCGCGCTCACGATCCGCGTGTTGAGGTCGACCCGGACGTGGCCGCCGATACGCTCGCAGCTCACAGTGCCAGCGCCGGAGGTGACGCATGACTCACTCGATCGCGAAAGCGTGCCCTGTCCGGACTGGACATCATTGGCCCGCGCGGGCTTGCCGAAGGTGAAGCAAACCGCGGCGGCGCAACAGCCTATCAAGGCCAAAGTATCTCGGAAAATCATTCGATGCCCAAAAGAATCGTTTAACTTTTGTCGTGGAATTTTTTGACCCTACAATGAGGCGATATAATGATGCGTTAATATTTATCCGGCCCAATCGCCGAGCACAGCCTGAACCAAAGCAAGCGCGGCGACGGCGGCCGTATCGGCCCGCAAAATGCGGGGACCGAGAGACACCCGCACGATGCTCGGCAAGGCGAGGAGCGCGTCGCGTTCCTGGCGGTCGAAGCCGCCTTCCGGGCCGACCAGAAGGGCGACGGGTCGGGGACGCTCAGGGTCGGCAAACGGGCGTAAACCGACGCAAGGATCTTGCACTGGCGCATCCTCGTCGCAGAAGATAAGCAGGCGCTCGTTGTTCCAGTCTCGCAGGAGCGCGTCCAGCCGGATCGCCGGTGCAATTTCGGGAATTACGAGGATTCCACATTGTTCGGCGGCTTCGATCGCATTGGCCCGCATGCGGTCGAGATTAACCCGCTGGACCTGGGTTTGGTGGGTGAACACGGGGCGCAGGAGGCCTGCCCCCATTTCGACAGCTTTCTGGATCATGTAATCCTGGCGCGCCTGTTTCAGCGGCGCGAAAAGATAATGAAGATCCGGATGTCTCTCTTGCGGCCGCGTCATCTGGCGGGCGACGAGCGTGACGGCCTTCCGATTGGAAGCAGCAATGGTCGTTTCCCATTCGCCGTCCCGCCCGTTGAAGACGCGAATTGCGGCGCCTTCGGTCAGGCGCAACACATTGCGGACATAATTTGCTTGTGTGTGGTCGAGATCGAACCGCGCCGCCTGAGCGAGGGGAACGTTGACATAAAGCCGGTGCGCGGTGAAATCATAACGCGACATACGGCCACCAAAAACGGGCAGGGAAATTCTTGAGTTCGCTCGCGCGAGTTATGCTCGCCTCCGCCCGAAAGTTTTCGGCGCGAAACATGTTGTGTTGGTTAAGAAAACCGAAATGGAACATCGAAACGCCAATGAAAGGCTCGCATCATGATGGCACATAGGCTCATCCACGACGCGCGTAAAGCCATGGTTGCTTTCGCGGCCTTGTCCCCTTTGGTGGTTGGCGGCGCGGCATTTGCGCTCGATTGCAATCAGGATATCGGAACTCTGACCAAGAAGCGCCAGAGCATTATCGATCAGCTCAACCAGCTCGCCAAGAATGGCAAAGGCCAGCTCGATCCGATCGCTTCCTGTCCCAAGCTACGCTCGCTTGTTGCGGCCGAGCATGAACTGATCGCCTATCTCACCAAGAACAAGGATTGGTGCGCGGTTCCCGATGAAGTCTTCCAAAACATCTCGTCCAGCACCAGCAAATCAGGTCAGGTCGCCAACCAGGCCTGCACGGTCGCGGCGCAGATGAAAAAAGCCCAGCAGCAGCAGGCTGGAGCGCTAAACGCGCCGCAAACAAAGCTGCCCGCCGGCCCCCTGTGAGCGAAAACCGGTCCGGATCTCCGGCACCGGACCCAGGCGTTCGATCCATAGCGGCAGGCTCGGCTGATTTGTCGGCAAGTCCGCCGGCGCAGGGTCTTCCGGATTCCGTCGGCAATCAGATTCTCTTCAAGATCGCCCCAAAATCCTGGCATCCGTTGCTTCAGCTCGCGCGCCTCGATCGGCCGATCGGTTGGTGGCTGTTGCTGTTGCCGTGCTGGTGGTCGAGCGCGCTCGCCAGCATCGCCTATGGCCAACCGTTGCATGGTCGCGATCTTCTGCTTTTTTTTGTCGGAGCGGTCGCCATGCGGGGCGCGGGCTCGACCTATAATGACATTGTCGATCGGAAAATCGATGAGCAGGTCGAGCGGACAAAATCGCGTCCGATCCCGTCTGGACGTATCGGCGTCAGGGCGGCGCTCCTGTTTCTTGCCGCGCAATGTCTTGTGGGACTTTGCGTCCTTCTGAGTTTCAACGGCTTCACGATCTGGCTGGGATTTGCTTCGCTCGGGATCGTTTGCCTCTATCCTTTCGTGAAGCGGTTCAGTTCCTGGCCGCAGGCGGTCCTCGGCGCGGCCTTTGCCTGGGGCGGCCTGGTTGGATGGGCGGCCGCTTTGGGTTCCCTCGCGCCTGCTCCCATCGCGCTCTATCTTGGCGCAGTGTTCTGGACGATTGGCTACGACACGATCTACGCGGTGCAGGATGTCGAGGATGACGCTGTCGTAGGGATCGGCTCGACCGCGCTGTTTTTCGGAAACCGGGTCCGCGGCGGGGTAGCGGTCCTCTATGTGCTTTCGGTTTTATGTGTCGAAGCAGCGTTCCTCGCCGTTGGTGCGGGTATATTCGCGCAGGCGGGTCTATTGCTGTTTGCCTTGCATCTCGCCTGGCAGGTGAGCCGGATCGATGCCGCGGACGAGATAAGCGCGCTGCGTCTGTTTCGTTCGAACCGCGACGCCGGGCTTCTTCTGTTCGCGGGTCTTGCGGCGCAGCATTTCCTCGGGTCGGTTTTTCAAGCGGGATTATGATAAAGATCAGCCGATGGAACATTCGCGCCCGTTTTGAATTCTATGCATTGGGTCGCACGGCCCACGAATTTACGGGGACAGATCAATGCTGAAATGGGCGCTTATCTTCTTTATCATTTCCGTTGTTGCTGGGCTTTTTCGATTCACCGGCATTTCAGCGGCGGCGGGCGGCATTGCTCGCATTCTGTTTTTCATTTTCGTCGTCGTGTTTATCATCTTTCTTGTGCTCGGCCTCATGGCCGGCGAGGCGATCCTTTAGGCGTGCCGGTTGTCAAAGAGGACTGCCCAAACCTCATTCGGCCGCGTGTTTCGCACGCGTCCCGAGCCAGTCCTCCAAGTCGTGTTGCGCCCGCAAGCTGATCGCCGCCTTGCGGGCGTTGCCTTTTTCCGCGCCCCGCAGTTTCTTGCCGACCGAAGGGGACTCGTCCAGCGGTGGAAACAGCCCGAAATTGATGTTCATGGGCTGAAAAGAGGGCGGTCCGGCGTCGATGGATTCAACATGTCCGCCGGTAATGTGGTTGATCAGCGCGCCTAAAGCCGTGGACGACGGCAGAGGGAGGAATGCTTCTCCTTTTCGCTCCGCGGCGGCCATGCGGCCCGCCGCGAGGCCGATCGCGGCACTCTCGACATAGCCCTCGCAGCCGGTGATCTGGCCGGCGAAGCGGAGTCTCGGATCGGCCTTGAGCCGCAAGGCGGGATCAAGCAATTTGGGCGAGTTCAAAAAAGTGTTTCGATGCATCCCGCCGAGGCGGGCGAAACTTGCCTTTTCCAGACCTGGGATTGCGCGGAAAATTTCAACCTGCGCGTGATGTTTCATCTTGGTCTGGAAGCCCACGATATTATAGAGCGTGCCGAGCATATTATCCTGGCGGAGCTGCACGACCGCATAGGGTTTTGTCGTGCCCGCATGCGGATTGGTCAGACCGAAAGGCTTCATTGGGCCATGCCGCAGAGTTTCACGGCCGCGCTCCGCCATAATTTCAATAGGCAGACACCCATTGAAGTAAGGGGTGTCCTTCGCCTCTTGAGGAAGCTCGTGAGCCGTGGCCTTCTCCGCTTCCAGGAGCCTGTCCACGAAGATGTAATATTCGTCCCTCGTCAGCGGGCAATTGATGTAATCGGCGCCGGTTCCGGCCGGACCCGTTTTGTCGTAACGCGACTGAAACCAGGCTTTCTCCATGTCGATCGACCAGCGATGCACGACTGGCGCGATCGCATCGAAAAAGGCGAGATCGCGCTCACCGGTCAGTGCACCCAGTCCGGCCGCCAGGGAAGGCGACGTCAGGGGACCCGTCGCGATGATCACATTGTCCCAGTCCTCCGGCGGCAAACCCGAGATCTCTTCACGGACCACTGTAACGAGGGGATGGCTGCAGATCATGCGCGTGACATGCGCGGCAAATTGGCTTCGGTCGACGGCGAGTGCTCCGCCTGCGGGCAATTTGTGGAGGTCGGCGGCGGTCAGAATTAGGGAATCGAGGCAGCGCATTTCCCGATGCAGAATGCCGATGGCGCTGGTTTGGGGGTCATCGGCGCGGAAAGAATTGGAACAGACGAGTTCGGCGAGGTCCTCCGTATGATGCGCGGCGGTTTTTCGTGTCGGGCGCATTTCGTGCAGCAGCACGGGAACCCCTTGCCGCGCGATTTGCCAAGCAGCCTCGCTGCCCGCAAGGCCGCCGCCGACCACATGGATCGGCTGCAAGGGAGATGAACAACGCTCTGGTTGGGTCATGTCCCCGAGTTTAAGGCAATTTCGCTTCGTGGGGAAAAGAGTCGCCCCAGAATGCAAGTCCGCGCTGGGGGAGGCTCAAAAAGAAAGCGCCCGCCGGGGAGGATCGGCGGGCGCTTCTGACCGAAGAGGGGGCTTAAGTGCGGCCAGAGCCTCAACGGCGCATTCGACTTTCAAAGACTGGCTGAGAACTTTAACCAAGTCCTGCCTGCAGCCAAATCTTGCCTCTAACAAAGTCTTAACTGTGACCGAGCATTAACGTAACTGTGACCATGACCGAGCTTGTCTTCAGAAGAACCCAACCGTCTTCTAGGTTCGACTGATATAACGAGTGGTCCTCGTTTGATCCGCCATAGGTTTGGCAACAATATTGCCGCACCCCATTTGCTGGCTCCCGCCGAAACCAAGCAACCCAACTGGCAGGTCTGAGCTATCACTCATGTTGCAATGCAAAAGATACCTAATTAGGAACCGGGTTCAAGCCCAGAAATACCGGGGCTGATATGCATTTTATGCATGGCTAAAACCCGCATTAGGAGTGTGACGCGCCGCAGCATAGGCGGTGCATTCAGGATTGCCGCGCAAGGCTCACTCCGCGGCCGCCTTGGCCTTGCCTGTCGGGCGGCGCTCTAGAACCGCGCGTAAATAGTGGCCCGTGTAGCTTTTCTTATCCTTGGCGATGTCCTCGGGGGGGCCCGCTGCGACGATCTCGCCGCCGCCATCACCGCCTTCGGGACCAAGGTCGATGATCCAATCGGCCGTTTTGACGACTTCGAGATTGTGCTCGATCACAATGACCGTATTGCCCTGATCGACCAGCTCGATGCAGCACCTCGAGGAGTTTTGCGACATCGTGGAAATGCAATCCCGTGGTCGGCTCGTCGAGAATATAGAGCGTGCGGCCGGTCGAGCGCCTGGAAAGCTCCTTGGCGAGCTTGACCCGCTGCGCCTCGCCGCCCGACAGCGTATTGGCCTGCTGGCCGACCTTGACATAACCGAGACCGACGCGCGCGAGCGTCTCCATTTTTTCGCGGATGGAGGGCACCGCCTTGAAGAGACTGGCTGCTTCCTCGACCGTCATGTCGAGCACATCGGCGATCGATTTGCCGCGATATTTCACCTCCAAGGTTTCGCGGTCATAGCGCTTGCCCTTGCAGACGTCGCAGGTGACATAGACGTCCGGCAGAAAGTGCATCTCGATCTTGATCACGCCGTCGCCCTGGCAGGCCTCACAGCGTCCGCCCTTGACGTTGAAGGAGAACCGTCCCGGCTGATAGCCGCGCGCTTTGGCTTCCGGTAGGCCCGCAAACCATTCGCGGATCGGCGTGAAAGCGCCGGTGTAGGTCGCCGGATTCGAGCGCGGCGTGCGGCCGATCGGCGATTGGTCGATGTCGATCACCTTGTCGAGATGTTCGAGGCCATCGACACGCGTGTGCGGCGCCGGATGTTCGAGCGCGCCATTGAGCCGCCGCGCCGCCGCTTTGTAGAGCGTATCGATGATGAGAGTCGATTTGCCGCCGCCCGGACACGCCGGTGACGCAAGTGAAAAGCCCGAGCGGGATGGTGGCCGAGATATTTTTGAGATTGTTGCCCTGCGCGTTGACGACTTCGAGCTTGCGGCCGGGTCCGGCGTGCGGCGCCGGCCGAAGCTCGCGACCTCGCGTGCGCCGGTCAGATACTGGCCGGTGAGCGAATTCTTGTCCGCCATGATTTCGGCCGGCGTGCCTTGCGCGACGATTTCGCCGCCGTGAATGCCAGCGCCTGGGCCGACATCGACGACATAATCGGCCGCGAGGATCGCGTCTTCATCATGCTCGACGACAATCACCGTATTGCCGAGATCGCGCAGCCGCCGCAAAGTCTCGAGAAGCCGTGCATTGTCGCGCTGATGCAGGCCGATCGAGGGTTCGTCCAGCACATAGAGCACCCCGGTCAGGCCGGATCCGATCTGCGAGGCGAGCCGGATGCGCTGGCTCTCGCCGCCGGACAGCGTGCCCGAAGCGCGGGCAAGCGTGAGATAGTCAAGGCCGACATCGACAAGAAACGACAGCCTTTCGGAAATCTCCTTCAAGATGCGCTTGGCGATCTCGTTTCGTTTCGGATCGAGCTTTGCTGGCAGCGCGTCGAACCAGTCTTGCGCGGCGCGCACCGAAAGCGCGGTCAATTGACTGATATGGCACCCCTCGATCTTGACCGCGAGGGCCTCGGGACGCAGCCGATGTGCCGTCGCAGACGCTGCAAGGCGTCGCCGTCATATAGCGGGCGATGTCCTCGCGCGCCCATTCGCTTTCGGTCTCGCGAAATCGCCGTTCGAGATTGGAGATGACGCCTTCAAAGGGCTTCACGACATCGTAAGAGCGCAAACCGTCGTCGTAGGAAAAGCGTACGGCCTCCTCGCCCGAGCCATAAAGGATCATGTCGCGGGCTTTTTGCGGCAGGCGTGTCGAAACGCGTGTCGAGCCGGAATTTGAAATGCTTGGCGAGCGCTTCGAGCGTCTGCAGATAATAGGGCGAACTTGAGCGGGCCCAGGGCGCGATCGCGCCTTTGCGCAAGGTGAGCTTCGGGATCTGGGACAATCAGTTCCGGATCGACCGTCTGCTCGACGCCGAGCCCGCCGCAATGCGGGCAGGCGCCGAATGGATTGTTGAAGGAAAACAGGCGCGGTTCGATTTCCGGAATCGTGAAGCCGGAGACCGGGCAAGCGAATTTCGACGAAAAGACAATCCGCTTGGGCGCGCCGTTGTTCATCCGTCTCGTCGGCGTATTCGACGATCGCGATGCCATCGGCGAGTTCAAGCGCGGTCTCGAAACTTTCCGACAGCCTCGCCTCAATGTCGGACCGCACGGCGATCCGGTCGACGACGACGTCGATGTCGTGCTTGAGCTTTTTGTCGAGGACCGGCGCGTCGGCGATTTCATAAAACTGCGCCGTCGATTTTCAGGCGCTGAAAGCCGCGCTTCATGAAGTCGGCGATTTCCTTGCGATATTCCCCCTTGCGGCCGCGAATGACCGGCGCGATCAAATAGAGCCGTGTGCGCTCCGGCAAGGCGATCACACGGTCGACCATCTGGCTCACGGTCTGGCTTTCGATCGGCAAGCCCGTTGCAGGCGAATAGGGGATCCCGACGCGGGCGAACAGAAGCCGCATGTAATCATAAATCTCGGTGACGGTGCCGACCGTCGAGCGCGGATTCTTGGAGGTCGTCTTTTGCTCGATCGAGATCGCCGGCGACAGGCCATCGATCTGATCGACATCCGGCTTTTGCATCATTTCGAGGAATTGGCGCGCATAGGCCGACAGCAATTCGACATAGCGGCGCTGGCCTTCGGCGTAGATCGTGTCGAAGGCGAGCGAGGACTTGCCGGAGCCGGAGAGGCCGGTGAAGACGACGAGCTTGTCGCGCGGAATGGTCAGATCGATATTTTTCAGATTATGCTCGCGCGCGCCCCGAATCACGATTGCGCGCCCTTCGAACAGCTTTTCGGAAGGCTTCTCGGGCGGCAGAGTTTTCCGCGATTTTCCGCGCGACGCGGCGCCTGCGGACGGCTTTGGTGTCTTCATTGATCCAATCTGAATTGGGTGTTTCACGGCGCCTTGAGGCCCGTTTTTCGGACGCAAGCTGCCTACAATTAGCGGGCTTGAGGGGGAGTTTGCCATGTATTTATGGCGTAATCCCCGCATTGCGACAATTTTTTGCATGCGCACAGTGACCGGCGAGCCTGTTCCTGAAGCCGCCGCTCATCGATCGGAGGAGGGCGAGAGGCGACGAACAGCCGGCAAATTGCCCGGCTCGCGGATGCCGGACGGCGTACGGCATAGGCGGAGAAGATAAACCTACCTTTAGCTTATCTGTTGTGCCATGACATGTTAGATGCTCCGACACTATATGGATATTTGTGTCGCCTTTTTAGGATCGTCGAACGTGCAAGAGGTTACGATGCCGGACCTTCCTCCATTGATTGCTTTCGATGCCGAGGATCTCGCGGTGATCTCGGCCAATCTTCAGGATGCGTTGGTGCGTGTCGGCGACATCGCCTATCTGCCGAACTTGAAAAAATTCGCTTTGATCGCGGCGAGGTTCGATTGGGTGAGGGCGGCACAGAAAACGCCGGGGTTGCCCTCCTGCGAGCGTTGCCACACCGGCCTGCATTTCGGACGGGTTCTCAAAGTCTCGTGCCGTGGGTTCCATCATGGGGACAAGGCGCTTATCCTCAATCTCTTGAGCATTCGGTTCACCCCAGCCGACCCGCCAGCGGGCGTGGTGGAATTTATTTTTTCCGCCGGCCGCGCAATCAGGCTCGAGGTTGAATGCCTGGAGGCCGAAATCCGCGATCTCGGGCCGCGTTGGACTGCGAGGTCGGCGCCCAACCATCGTCTCGACGATGGTCAGGAAAACGCTCCGGGATAAACGAAGCTTGCCAGGATTTGGTGCCGCTTTGGCCCGTTGCGCTTGGCAGCGCGGTCGAAAACTTTATTTCGCGAAACCGGTTTCCACTTTGGCGGATCCTGTTCTAGTCTGCCAAAATGTTCGAAAGCCATCTATCAATCGTTCGAAGATCACGCCAGATCCCTCGCAAGGTGAACCGCGAATTGCGGCGTTGCGGCGGCGAACTCGCGCGCCTCGGGCTCGATGGTTTTGTCGTTCCCCGCGCGGATCAACACCAGAGCGAATATGTCGCCCCCTGCGAGGAACGGCTCGCGTGGCTTTCGGGCTTCACCGGTTCGGCCGGGGCTCGCGATCGTACTTAAGAATCGCGCAGCCATCTTCGTCGACGGCCGCTATAGCTTGGCTGTCAGGGAGCAAGTCGATCTTGCGCATCTTCGAACCCCTCGAGGCTCGGCCGGACGGTAGCCCTGAGCGATGGCTCGAAGCCAATCTCACCTCGGGCGCGAAACTCGGTTACGATCCGTGGCTGCATACACCGCGCCAAATTGAGCGGCTTGCCAAGTCTGCGGACGCCGCCGGGGCCGAACTCGTAGCCGTCGAACCAAACCCCATCGATGCGATCTGGACGGACCGCCCGGCGCCGCCGCTCGGCAAGATCAGTTTGCATCCACGCAAATTCGCCGGCGAAGATACGGCCAAGAAAGCTCACCCGTGTCACCGCCGCGCTGGCGGCCAACGATGCGCTTGCTGGTCAGCGATCCGCATGCGGTCGCCTGGGTCTTCAACATACGCGGCCAGGATGTGGCGCATACGCCGCTGCCACTGGCTTACGCCTTGATCTCGAAGAAAACGCAAGCCGCGTCTCTACATCGATGCGCGTAAGCTCGACAATTCCGTAAGGGAAGCTCTGCGGCGCTCTTGCCGATATCGAAACGCCGGAACGTCTCGTCGGGCGATCTCCAAGCGCTCGGCCAAGCAAAAACGGAAGGTCCTATTCAATTCCGCGACGGCGCCAGCCAAACTCGTTCCGGTCTTGAAGGAGGCGGGGGGTGTCCCCGACATCGGGTCCGATCCGATCGCCTTGATGAAGGCGCGCAAGAACGCGACCGAACTCAAAGGTGCCCGCAAGGCGCAACTGCGCGACGGCGTCGCGATGGCCGGTTTTCTGCACTGGTTTTCGGTTCATGCACCGGCCGGCAAACTTACCGAAATCGATGCCGCGCAAGCGCTCGAAGCCTTCCGGCGCGACACCCGCAAGCTGAAGGACGTCTCGTTTCCTTCGATTGCGGCTGCCGGCGCCAATGCCGCCATTCCGCATTACCGTGTAACCGTCAAAACGCAACGCGAGAATCCGCAAAGGCATATTTCTGATCGACTCCGGCGGCCAATATGAAGACGGCACGACCGATATCACGCGCACCATTGCGGTCGGCAAGCCGACGGCCGCGATGCGCGACAGATTCACACGGGTTCTCAAGGGACATATCGCGATCGCGCGCGCGGTCTTTCCGAAGGGCACGTCGGGCGCGCAAATCGATTGCCTGGCGCGGGTCGCGCTCTGGCAGGCTGGCCTCGATTTCGATCATGGCACGGGCCATGGCGTCGGCTCTTATCTGTCGGTCCACGAAGGGCCGCAACGGATTTCGAAGCTCGGGTCCGCCACGCTCGAACCCGGCATGATCCTCTCTAACGAACCTGGCTATTATCATGCCGGGCTTTGGGGCATCAGAATCGAAAATCTGGTCGTCGTTGAACCGCGCGAGATCGCGGGTGCCGAACGTGAGATGTTGGGCTTCGACACGATCACGCTGGCGCCGATCGATCTTGCGCTGGTCGATCCAAAGCTCCTCGGCAATGAGGAAATTGCCTGGCTCAACGCCTATCACGCACGGGTGCGTCGGGAAATTTCGCCGCTGGTGGACCCCGATGTCCGCGCCTGGTTATATTTTGCGACGGCCAGGATCGCGCGATAGCCGCAAATCTTGCGGGCCCGGCGTATCGGCGAGGGAGACTTCTGCTTTATGCCAACCCCGTTTGCCCTCGTCATGACCACATGCGGCGACAAAGCGAACGCCCAGCTGGTCGCCAAGAGCCTCGTTGAAAAGCGTCTTGCCGCCTGTGTCCAGATGTTTGCGATCGAAAGCGTTTTCCGGTGGGATGGCGCGGTCCAAAACGCCCAGGAATTGATGTTGTTTTGCAAAATCAAATCCGTCGACTACACCGAGGTCGAAGCGCTCATTCGCGCGGCGCATAATTACGAAAATCCCGAGATTATCGAAATCGCGATTGAAAATGGTGCGCCGGCCTATCTTGACTGGATTGCGGCATGCACAAGGGGTGAGAAGAGCTAAGGCGGCGGTATCGCCTCGACATCGGTTCGCGCACGTGCCAAAAGCCGATCAAATACTCGCATGAATGACCCGAATATGTCCGATTTGGAAGCCCTGCAAACACAGATTTTGACTGAGGTCGCCGCGGCGCAAGACGAAGCGCAGCTGGAGACCGTGCGCGTCGCCGCACTTGGCAAAAAGGGATCGCATTTCCGCGCTGCTTTCGGGGCTCGGCAAGCTCGCGCCCGATGAACGCAAGGAGCAGGGCGCCGCGATCAACGCGCTGAAGGACGACGGTTGCGGAAGCCTTGGGGGCGGCGTGGGGTGCTCGAAGGATTCGGCGCTCGAAGCGCGGCTCAAGGTCGAGACGCTCGACGTCACTTTGCCGGTTCGTTCGCATGGGATCGAGACTGGGCGCATTCATCCGGTCAGCTCAAGTCATGGATGAACTCGCGGTGATCTTCGCGGACATGGGCTTTTCGATCGCCGAAGGCCCGGACATCGAAACCGACGATTATAATTTTACCAAATTGAACTTCCCGCCGGACCATCCGGCGCGCGACATGCACGACACGTTCTTTTTTAATCCCGACGCCAATGGCCAGCGCAAAGTGCTTGCGCACCCATACGAGCCCGGTTCAAGTGCGCACGATGCTGGCGCAAAAGCCGCCGATCCGGGTCATCTGTCCGGGACGCACCTATCGCTGCGATTCCGATCAGACGCATACGCCGATGTTTCATCAGGTCGAAGGTCTCGTCATCGACCGCTCCGCACATCTTGGCCATTTGAAGTGGATTCTCGAAGAATTCTGCAAGGCGTTCTTCGAGGTGCCCGACGTCAAGATGCGCTTCCGGCCGAGCTACTTTCCCTTCACCGAGCCGTCGATGGAAGTCGATATCCAATGCTCCCGCAAGGGCGGCGAGATGCGGTTTGGCGAGGGCGAGGATTGGCTCGAAATTCTCGGCTGCGGCATGGTGCATCCGAACGTCCTGAGAAATTGCGGGCTCGATCCCGATATCTATCAAGGGTTCGCCTGGGGCATTGGGATCGATCGCATCGCCATGCTGAAATATGGCATGCCGGATCTGCGCGCTTTTTTCGAGGCCGACATCCGCTGGCTCGATCACTACGGGTTTCAGGCCCCTCGATATTCCCGACCTTGGTCGGCGGGTTGAGCGGATGAGGCTTCGGATTATTGAATGATCCTCGGGGGGCGGTTCTGGATTCCGAAGATTCTTGGCGCTTTACGCGTAAAGACAGTACTTTGTACTGAAATTTTCAGAAAGCTCATTAACCCGATACCAGCTTGAGCTTTTTGTCGAGCGCTGCGATGACCCGGCCGAGATCCTGGCCGCGTTTAAGAATAAGGCCGGTCGCAGTGACGACAGAATAGGTGCCCTGTTTGCGGGCCAGGCGGGGGTTCTTCTCGATTCGGTACAAAGCATATTCGCAAGCGCGCCGGTAAATTGAAAAAACCGCTTTTTGGGGGGAAAAGTCGATCGCATAGTCGCGCCATTCACCGTCGCTGACCTTGCGGCCATAGAGGTCGAAGATCGCGCGCAACTCCTCTCGATCGAAGGAAATAATCTCTCCCCACTGCCCTGAGATGCCCCCGACTGTCATGGCGGCGGAGGTCCAAGGACATCCTTCAGCTTTCCAGCGAGGCCCCTCGCTCGATTATCCTCGGCTGGCTCCGTGTCGCTCATGGCTGTCGCCTCCAGCTTTATCTGCAGTTTTATCGTCGCGTGAAGAGGGGAAGACGGCAAGCATTCTTTTGACGATTTTGCGACGCATCACCGTTGAGCCAAGACTGGAGCGCAAATCGGTTCGGAATGCCCAAATCTGCTTGAAAAAGCCTCCCAAAGGCCTTGCATCGCAGCGCGGCAGACGCAATATCCGGGCAGCGAGAGCCGCGCTGCGTATTTTGCCGCGAATAGCCCGCTGACCGCTGCCATTCGGCCGCAGCCGCTGTCAGCTCATGAAATTCAATTGCCTAAAGGGTAGGGGCGCATGGAAATGCCGGACACCGCGGTTCACAGTCAAGCTTTTCAAGCGGATGTCGCCAGATTGCTGCATCTGATGGTGCATTCGGTCTATTCCGACCGAGACATTTTTCTTGCGCGAGCTGCTTGTCCAATGCCGCCGATGCCTGCGAAAAATTGCGCTATGAAGCGCTCGCCGATCCGGCGCTGGCCCCGGCCCCTTTCGCAATCAGGATCTCTGCTCGACAAGGAGGCCCAGACCCTCACGATCGAGGACAATGGGATTGGCATGTCGCATCAAGACCTCACCGATCATCTCGGCACCATTGCGCGCTCGGGAACCCGCGCTTTTCTCGATCGGCTGAACTTAGGTGGCGAGGCGGCGGTAAGGCCGAGAAGCGGCGCGAAGACACCCGAAAAACTCGATCTGATCGGCCAGTTCGGGATTGGATTTTATTCGGCCTTCATGGTGGCGGACCGCGTCGATGTCTTCACCGGCGGGCGGGCTCGAACGAGGCGTTGCATTGGAGCTCGGACGGCAAGGGGACGTTTCTCGATCGAGCCGCTCGCGCAAGAGGAAGCTCCGGTTCGAGGGACGCGGGTCGTTCTTGCACCTCAACGAAGCCTCCAAGGACTATCTCGAAACAGGGCCGGATCGAGCGCAATCGTGCGCGAGCATTCGAGCGCGCTTGCGGTGCCGATCGAACTTGTCGAAGAAAAAGGGCGGCGAGCCGCGCCGATTTACCGATGGCGCGGCGCTCTGGACCAAGCCGAAGGCTGCGATCACTGAACATGATTATAAGGAGTTTTATCAAAGCCTTGGCGGGCGTTTTTGATGAACCTGCATTAACAATGCACTGGCATGTGGAAGGGCCGCCACGAATACACGGTTCTGGCCTTTGTGCCCGGGTCGCGGCCGTTCGATCTGTTCGATCCCGCGCGGCCGGGCCGGGCAAAGCTTTATGTCCGCCATGTGCTGATCACCGACGACGCCGAGATTTTGCCGAGATGGCTGCGCTTCGTTCGTCTTGTCGTCAATTCGGCCGATCTTCCGCTGAATGTCTCCCGCGAAACCATTCAGGAAAGCCCGGTTTTCGCGGCCATTCAAGAAAGCGGTGACGAACCGTGTCCTTCAGGAATTGGTCAAGCTCGCCGAAAGCGACAAGGAAAAATTTGCCAAAGATCTGGGGGCACTTCGGCGCCGTTCTTAAGGAAGGACTTTACGAGGATCCCGAAAGGCGCGATGCTTTGTTCGGTCTGGCGCCGTTTGCGACCTCGCCTTATCCGGACGGCGGCCGGAGCCTCAAGGACTATCTTGCCGATCTGCAGACCGAACCAGACGGCGATCTATTATCTTCTGGGCGAGGATTTGGCGCGGCTGTCAGCCAGTCCGCAGATTGAAGGGTTCCGGGCCAGAGGGATCGAGGTTTTGCTTCTGCCGGATCGCGGTAGATGCCTTTTGGGTGGCGACGGCGGTTGGCTTTGACGGCAAGCCTTTCAAATCGGTGACCCAGGGCGCGGCCGATATTAAATCGATTCCGCTTAAGGAGAAGCCGGAAGAGGACGCGGCCGGGGCCGAGCCTCCGGCGGCCGGTCTTGCGACGCTCTACGCCCTTATGAAGCAAGTCTTGGGCAATTCCGTCGAGGACGTCCGCGCGTCCGAGCGCTGTCCTGCAAGTCCCGCCTGCCTTGTCGCATCCGATCGCGGGCCTGACCGGCGGCTCGAACGGATGCTGGCCGCGAGCGGCCGGCTCGGCGCGGCATCGAAGCCGGTGCTCGAAATCAATCCCGGTCATCCGCTGATTCGCGCCCTGGCCGCGAACATTGGCGCGCCGGACAAGGAACAGATTCGAGGATGTCATCTGGCTCCTTTTCGACGAGGCACGGGTGATGGAAGGCGAAAAGCCGGCCGATGCCCCCCATTTTGCCGCGCGGCTGACCCGGGTTCTGCTCGATGCCATGGGCCAGCCCGCGCCGTGAGCGCGGAAATGGCAGAATTGCGCCGATCCGCCTGGAGTTCGGCCCGGCGCATGACGCGGGAGCGGCGCTCAGCGTAGCTCATTCGCGTTTTGAGCGACGGCGGGATCAAATCCGCGCACCATCGATGGCCGCGTGCTGCTTTGTGCGGCGCTCGGTATGGACCACGCGACATCTCGTTCGCGATCCCGATCGATCCGCTTGGCTCGGCCGCCGCAACCCTGGCCGTCCTTCGCGGCCCGCCGGCTGCGGCGCGAGCCGGTGTCGCGAATCCTCGGCCACCGGGAGTTTTGGCAAGCGCGGTTCAAGATTGGTCCGAGCGTGTTCTTGACCCGCGGCCGAAACCGAGACGCTTGATCGAGGCTGTGCTCGACCATGCGGCGCGCTTTCCTCGCGACAAACTGGCGGATTCTCGACCTTGGGACCGGCTCTGGAGCCATTCTTTGCTCGCTTCTGCAGAGCTCTGCCGAATTCGTCGGGTGTCGGGCGTCGATATTTCGGCCGCCGCCTGCGCGATCGCGCGGGACAATCTCGCCGCTTTCGGGCTTGCTCGCGCGCGGGCTCATTGTCTGCGGTGATTGGACCGAGCGCCCTGCGGGGGCCGTTTCGATGTGATCGTTTCCAATCCGCCCTATATCGCGAGCGGTGCGATATTGCCGCGCTGTCGACCGGAGGTTCGCGATCATGACCCGCGTCTGGCCCTCGATGGAGGCGAAGACGGTTTGGCGGCCTATCGCGAAATCATTCCGGCGTTGCCGAATCTCGTGGCGCCCGGCGGCTTGATCGCGCTGGAACTCGGGGCGGGTCAAAGTCAGCCGTCGAATCGTTCCTCGTCAATGCCTTCGGCGTGCCTGTCGAAGTTCGGCTTGACCTTCCACGGAGCATAAGCGCGTGGTTCTGGCGCGCGTGGCAGGAGAGCGGGGCGTGACAAATTGGTCACGCTCGCCTGGAATAGGAGATATATTTTTCCAAAAGCTCTTGGCGTTTGGCGTGAAAGCGACTAAGTTCCGATCGTTAAGAATTGTTTTTTCGCTGATGGTGCACAGTTCCGATTGACGTTGAGATCCGCTGTCCACGCAAATGCTGACGAAATGCCGAGCTGTAGCCAGTCAAAGCGCGAGGTGCGGATATTTCAGATGATCTCCGGTTCGGGGTGTACTGCGAAACCCGGCGGGGCCGGGTCAATATCCCCAGACTCTGAGACTCTATCAATTCATGGGTCGAGGATCGGTTGCCACGGCGGTTCCGTGAGCACCTTTGTCACTGGCTGGAGAGCCGAGTATTCGCTCGCGCCTTCGTATTTTGAAAAAGGGGTTCGACAAGGACGGTGAACGCTCGCCCGGCCGGCGATGTGCAAATCTGCGATTTGGGTATGACCCGTCGCGAAATACGATGCCACCTCAAGGATCATCGATGAGACCAGCACAAAACAACAAACGTATGCGTGGCCGCCCAAACAACAACCGCGAAAGGGGCCAAACCCTCTGACGAGGTCCTATGAATCGAGTGGCCCCGACGTGAAAATTCGTGGCACCGCCCACCACATCGGCGAGAAATACCTCCAGTTGGCGCGCGACGCGCAAGTCTCGGGTGACCCGGTCATGGCGGAGAGCTATCTCCAGCACGCCGAACATTATTTCCGGCTGATCGCTGCGGCTCAGCAAGCTCAGCAACAAGGGCCCGGCACCTATCAGCGCCAGCCCGGCGGAAGCCCTCATCGGAAGAGGCCGAGGACGACAGCGACTTTCGGCGGTATCCCCGACCGATTTGCATCGCCCGCCGAGCGTTTTGCTCCTGCCGCCGCCGCAAGCCTCGCCTTGCAGCCGCAGCCTCATTCCGCTCAGCCCAGGCATGGCCCGACCGTCCCTGACTATACAGACGCGGGCGAAAGACAAGGCGTCGACCAGACTTCCCCGTCCGGAACGCGGCCCGCGTCCGGAGCGGCCGTTTCAGGACCGGACTTTCCGGGACCGCGAATACCAGAACCTACCGGAAAAATCCTATCAGGACGCGGCCCTATCAAGACCGCAATGGCCGCGGCCGTGATCGGATGGCCGCAGTCACGGCCGCAGCCGGGGCCGCGCGATTATCGCAATGAAACTTCGATCCGAGTCGATCAGCGCGACGAAGCGCAGAATGGCGGATGCTGGCATCGATCAGGCAACGGTCTTGCCGGCCTTCATCACCGCTCCGGTTCGCGTGCCGGCCGAAGTTCATGACGCGGGGCCCGCCGATGAACCCCTGACCTCCCTTGCTCGCCGATCCGGCGGAAGCGGAACATGCCGGAAATGGCTTTCATCCGCGCCCGCGACGGCGCCGCCGCGGCAAAGCAGAAATGGCAGTGACCGCACGGTTGAGCGGGGAGCGCCAATGAATTGGGTCCCGATGATTCGCATTCAAGAGTAAGGCAGGACAGTCTTCGCTCCTGGGTTCTTGGACCTTGATTTGCGCGCGACAGCAGATAATGATTGGGCTGCATGCTGCCAATTGAGGTGACCTTCATGCTTCCAAAATCATCAGCTCTCGCTGCCGGTTGTATGATTGCCTTGGTTTCGTTTGATGTAGGGGCTGCCCCTGCCGCGCTGTTTCCGTTGGAGCAGCAGTCGTACATTACGCAGGTGGCGGGCGGCTGCGGATTTGGCTGGCATCGCGGCCCTTGGGGCGGCTGCCGGCGCAATTGGGGTGCATGGCGTCGCTGCTTTTTCCGGCCAACACCTTGGGGCCCCCGGCGGTTTTGCCGCTGGTGATTGGCCTGGCTTTGAAGGCCGATCAGCAGGGCTTTATACTCACGGCGCACGCGCTTTATAAAAGCGTGCGCCTCTTCGCCCGTTTCGCGATCGGCCGTTCGCACGGGCCTGGAAACAGCCCCGAAAAATCGCAGGCTTAGATTGATCGCTGCGGCGCATCCAAAACCCGCCCGGACTTAGATCACGGTGATTTTGGATTGACTGCAATCCAAAATCGTGAACGTGATCGATTCCAAAAGTTCAGAGCGGGACTGCTGGCGGAAAACCGGTTTCCACTTTTCCTCATCCCGCTCTAGAAACCTCGACCGTATTGCCTTGACCATTGTTCCGGAGGGAGCGTGACAATTGGTCGTCAGGGCGCAATCGGATAAGCTTTCGCGGCCATCGCCCCTACCGCGACCGCGTTTTCCCCCTACATTTCATTTGACGGGCCGCCACAAGGGCCACATTCGCAGGGCCGCAGGATTTGCTGCTTAGGGGTAATTTTGCGGACGGGGAGATCTAAGACATGAATATTGAAAAATACACCGAACGGGCGCGCGGTTTCATCCAAAGTGCCCAATCGCTTGCCATCCGCGAAGGGCATCAGCAATTCACACCCGAACATATTTTGAAAGTTCTACTCGACGACGAGGAGGGGCTGTCGGCCGGCCTCATCGACAGGGCAGGGGGACGCTCGCGCGAAGCGCTGCGCGACACCGAACTCGCGCTTGCCAAATTGCCGAAAGTCCAAGGCGCCGGCGCCGGGCAACTCTATCTCGCGCCCGCGACGGCGCGCATTTTCGACAATGCCGAAAAGATCGCGCAAAAGGCGGGCGATTCCTATGTCACGGTCGAGCGGCTTCTGCTCGCCCTCGCGATGGAAAAAAATACCGAGGCCGGCAAAATTCTCGAGCGCGCCGGTGTCACGCCGCAGACTGCTCAACGCGGCGATCGAGGATCTCCGCAAGGGCCGCACCGCCGATAACGCCGACGGCTGAAAACGCTTATGATGCGTTGAAGAAATATGCGCGCGATCTCACCGAGGCCGCCCGCTCCGGGAAAACTCGATCCGGTGATCGGCCGCGACGAAGAGATCCGGCGAACCATTCAAGTTCTGTCGCGGCGCACGAAGAACAATCCCGGTCCTGATCGGCGAGCCCGGCGTCGGCAAGACCGCGATCGTCGAAGGGCCTCGCCCTGCGCATCGTCAATGGTGACGTGCCGGAAAGCCTGCGCGACAAGAAACTTCTTGCGCTCGACATGGGATCGCTCATCGCGGGTGCGAAATATCGCGGCGAATTCGAGGAGAGGCTGAAGGCGGTCCTGAACGAAGTCACCGCCGCGGCGGGCGGGATTATTCTGTTCATCGACGAAATGCATACGCTCGTGGGCGCCGGCAAGGCGGATGGCGCGATGGATGCGTCGAATCTCTTGAAACCGGCTCTCGCGCGCGGCGAACTTGCATTGCGTCGGTGCGACGACGCTCGATGAATATCGTAAGCATGTCGAAAAAGATGCCGCGCTCGCGCGACGCTTCCAGCCGGTGTTCGTCTCGGAGCCGACCGTCGAAGATACGATCTCGATTCTGCGCGGTCTCAAGGAAAAATACGAATTGCATCATGGCGTGCGCATCACCGATGCCGCGATCGTCGCCGCCGCGACCCTGTCGCACCGTTATATCGCCGACCGGTTTCTTCCCGACAAAGCGATCGATCTCGATCGACGAAGCTGCGCTCGCGTCTGCGCATGCAGGTCGATTCAAAGCCGGAGGAGCTCGATGAATTCGACCGCCGGATCATTCAGCTCAAGATCGAGCAGGAGGCTCTGAAAAAGGAAACCGATTCCGCCTCGAAGGAGCGTCTTGGAAAGGCTCAACGGCGAGCTCGCCGAGCTTGAAGAAAAATCCGCTTCGCTGACGGCGCGCTGGCACGCCGAGAAGGACAAGCTTGGCGCGGAGCAAAAGCTCAAGGAGCAGCTCGAGGCGGCCCGCAACGAACTCGTCCAAGCGCAACGTCGCGGCGAATATCAACGCGCGGGCGAGCTCGCCTATGGGGTCATTCCCGAACTCGAAAGAAAGCTCGCCGCGACCGAGGCCGAACGCGGTGGCGTTCTTGTCGACGAAGCGGTAACCGCCAACCATGTCGCGCAGGTCGTCTCGCGCTGGACGGGCATCCCGGTCGATAAGATGCTCGAGGGCGAGCGCGACAAGCTCTTGAAGATGGAGGAAGCGCTCGGCGCGCCGCGTCGTCGGCCAGGCGGAGGCGGTGAAGGCGGTCTCGACCGCGGTGCGGCGCGCCCGGGCGGGCCTGCAGGACCCCAATCGCCCGATCGGCTCCTTCATGTTCCTCGGGCCGACCGGGGTCGGCAAGACCGAGCTCACCAAGGCGCTCGCCGCGTTTCTTTTCGACGACGAAACCGCGCTCGTGCGCATCGACATGTCGGAATATATGGAGAAACATTCGGTGGCCCGCCTGATTGGCGCGCCGCCAGGCTATGTCGGCTACGAGGAAGGCGGCGCCTTGACCGAAGCGGTGCGCCGCAGGCCCTATCAGGTCGTCCTCTTCGACGAGATCGAGAAAGCGCATCCGGATGTCTTCAACGTCCTGCTGCAAGTGCTTGACGACGGCCGCCTGACCGACGGGCAGGGCCGCACGGTCGATTTCCGCAATGTTCTCGATCGTCATGACCTCCAATCTCGGCGCCGAATTTCTCGTCCTGCAGAAAGAGGGTGAGGATTCCTCCGCCGTCCATTCCGAAGTGATGCAGGTTGTGCGGGCGCCATTTCCGGCCGGAATTCCTCAATCGCATCGACGAAATCATCCTGTTCCACCGGCTGCGCCGCGAGGACATGGGGGCGATCGTCGATATTCAATTCGCGCGGCTGGCAAAGCTCCTGGAGGATCGCAAGATTACGCTGGAACTCCGGCCCGAGGCCCGCGCGTGGCTCGCCGAGAAGGGCTATGATCCGGCCTATGGCGCGCGGCCTTTGAAGCGGGTGATCCAAAAGAACGTGCAAGATCCCGTTGGCCGAATTGATCCTCGCCGGAGAAATTCACGACGGCGAGAAGGTGGTCATTGGCGCTGACGCGCCAACGGCCTTCTGATCGGCGGAAGAGCCGTAGCCGGCGTGGCTGCCGAGAGATCAACAACGGTGGCGAGCATGATCCCGTTCAGAGCCATGGACCGTGGCTGACGCAGATGACGCGGGGTCCGCTCGGCCCCGTTGGCTCCATGGGCGCCGTGCCCGGGACTGTGCCCGAGTATTAGCTGTTTTCGATTGATCCCTGCTGCCGATCGCTGCTTTGGCGGACCCATGCATCGTAACCGCGGCGGCGCGCCGAGCCGCCGATTTGACCCCGAGGCTGCCTCATGATTTCGGCCGCGGCTTATGCAGCCCGTCAAAACCTAGTGTGGACAGCCTTTCACGCAGGCCCGAAAAGGTCTCGAAAATCATATTAAAAAACATGACCTTCAGGCGCGTTTTGGGCTATAGTCGAATTTGCAGCAATTCAGCTCTTGCCCAGAATCAGAAAGTTCACATCTCCATGGCCGAATCCGCCGCCGTGTCGCCGGTCCCCTTGACTCCTGAAACAGAAGCTTATTATGGCGCCGATTCGATCAAGGTACTGCGCGGTCTCGATGCAGTGCGCAAGCGTCCCGGCATGTATATCGGCGACACCGACGATGGCTCCGGCTTCATCACATGGTCTATGAAGTCGTCGATAATGCCATCGACGAGGCGCTGGCTGGCTATGCGACCCGCGTCTCGGTCAGCGCTCAACGCCGATGGTTCGGTCACCGTCACCGACGACGGGCGCGGCATCCCCACCGACATTCATAGCGAAGAAGGCGTTTCGGCGGCGGAAGTCATCATGACCCAGCTGCACGCCGGCGGAAAATTCGATCAGAATTCCTACAAAGTCTCGGGCGGCCTGCACGGCGTCGGCGTTTCCGTCGTCAACGCGCTTTCGAGCTGGCTGCAACTGCGGATCTGGCGCGACGGCAAGGAGCATGTTCTTCGTTTCGAAAATGGCGACGCGGTCAATGCCGCTTGAGGTTGTCGGGCCGGCGCCGGAGGATCGAGGGAAAGCCAAAGCGCGGCACCGAAGTCACCTTTCTGGCTTCGCCCAAGACCTTCACGCATGGTCGATTTCGACTATGCGACGATCGAACATCGTCTGCGCGAGCTGGCCTTCTTGAATTCAGGCGTCCGAATTGAACTCGCGGATCTTCGCGGCGCCGAGGTCAAGCGGGAAGAGCTCTTTTATGAAGGCGGCCTTGAGGCCTTCGTGCGCTATCTCGATCGCGCGAAGACGCCGCTGATCGCCAATCCGATCGTGATCAAGGGCGAGCGCGACAAGATGACGGTCGAAGCGGCGCTTTGGTGGAACGATTCCTACCACGAGCATGTGCTCGCCTTCACCAATAACATTCCGCAACGCGATGGCGGCACGCATCTTGCCGGACTGCGCGCCGCGCTGACTCGCCAGGTCACCGGCTATGCGGAGCGCGCCGGTCTTGCCAAGCGTGAAAAGGTCGATCTCACAGGAGACGATTGCCGCGAAGGCTCACCTGCGTGCTGTCCGTGAAAGTTGCCGGACCCGAAATTTTCCTCGCAGACCAAGGAAAAGCTCGTGTCGTCCGAGGTGCGGCCCGCGGTCGAGGGCCTCGTCAACGAGATGCTTGGGGCCTGGTTCGAGGAACATCCGCAGGAGGCGCGCATGGTCGTCGGCAAGGTTGTCGAAGCGGCCCAAGCGCGGGAAGCGGCGCGCAAAGCCCGCGAGCTGACCCGCCGCAAGGGCGCGCTCGATGTCGCCAATCTGCCCGGCAAAGCTCGCCGACTGCCAGGAGCGCGATCCGGCCAAGGCCGAACTCTTTCTCGTCGAAGGAGATTCGGCGGGCGGTTCCGCCAAGCAAGGTCGCAACCGAGAATATCAGGCCGTGCTCCCGCTGCGCGGCAAAATCCTGAATGTCGAACGGGCGCGCTTCGACAAAATGCTGTCGAGCCAGGAAATCGGGACCTTGATCACCGCGCTCGGCACCGGCATCGGGCGCGACGACTTCAATGTCGATAAATTGCGCTACCACAAGATCATCATCATGACCGACGCCGATGTCGACGGCTCGCATATCCGCACGCTTCTGCTGACCTTTTTCTTCCGCCAGATGCGCGAGCTGATCGAACGCGGTCATCTCTACATCGCGCAGCCGCCGCTCTACAAAGTCAAGCGCGGCGGTTCCGAGCAATATTTGAAGGATGAGCGCGCGCGCGAAGATTATCTGATCGACAATGGTCTTGAGGGAGCCGTGCTGCGCTTTGGCCAGTGGCGAAGAACGCGCCGGCGCGGATCTGCGTGCGATCGTCGAGGAGGCGCGCATCGTGCGCCACATGCTTGCGGGACTGCATTCGCGCTATGATCGCAAAGTCGTCGAACAAGCGGCGATCGCCGGTGCGTTGACAGCCGATTTCCCCGACGACGAAGCGAAGCCGAGGAGTTTTGCCGCAGACGATCGCCGCCCGTCTCGATGAGCACGCCGAGGACATGGAGCGCGGCTGGCGCGGCGCGGTCGAAAATGGCGGCTATGTCTTCACCCGCGAACTTCGCGGCGTGCGTCAGGCCGTCGAACCTCGACGCCGGACTCTTGGCTTCGATCGAGGCCCGCCGCCTCAACGAGCATGCGCAAGCGCTTCGCGATGTCTTCGCCGCGCCCGCACTTTTCTTGCGCAGGGGCGATCAAACCCAGGTGTCAGGGCCCGGCAGACCTCTCGATGTCGTGATGGCGGCGGGGCAAAAGGGGATTTCCCAGATTCAGCGCTACAAAGGTCTGGGTGAAATGAACCCGGATCAGCTCTGGGAGACGACGCTCGATCGAGAGGCGCGGACCCTGCTGCAGGTCAAGATCAAGGAAGGCGACGATGCCGATGATATCTTTCGTCAAGCTGATGGGCGATGTCGTCGAGCCCCGGCGCGAATTCATCCAGGAAAACGCGCTGAGCGTCGCCAATTTGGATGTCTAATTCGAGCTTTGTCCAGCGCCGAAGGTCTTGTTTTTATCCGGTTGAGGAGCGAAGGGGTCATGCAAACCAAGACATTCGAAGTGACCCACACGGACGAGGAATGGCGGCGCCTCCTCACGCCGGAACAATATGACGTCATGCGCAAGCATGGAACGGAAGCGCCAGGCAGCTGCGCCCTCAATCATGAAAAACGTCAAGGCATCTTCCTCTGTGCCGGATGCGGCCAGAACTTATTCGTATCGCACAAAAAATTTGACAGCGGCACCGGCTGGCCGAGCTTCAATGAGCCCGCTCGAAGGCGCTGTGGAGAGCTCCTCGGACCGCAGCTACGGAATGGTGCGGACGGAGGTTCATTGCAGCCGCTGCGGCAGCCATTTAGGTCACGTGTTTCCGGATGGACCGCCGCCAACCCATCTGCGCTATTGTATCAATGGCGTCGCGATGAAGTTTGTGCCGGAATAGCTGGCGCGTTGATCAGCGGATATAAACCGCCTCGATGACCTTGAGCTGTTCGCCCAAAGGATCGATTTCAAGGCGTACGACCTCGGCCATAAGCCGGTCACGGAATTTATAGGCGCGCCGCCAGCCGTCCTCGGTCACCGGCGGCCAAGGCGTGAAGCTTTTCTTATCGACCATCAGCGCTTCGCAGCGCAAGCGGGGGCCGGTGATATTGCGGGCGATGATATACATTCCAGGCGCTTTCACCTTGTCCCGGCCTAGGCGGGTCCATCGAAGATTTAGCCACCGACCGCCCGCAGCCAAATATAGTCTCTCAATTTAAGAAAATTCTCGACAAAATTCCATCTCTGCAAACCTGCCATTTTGCTTTGCCTTAGCGTGGCTCGGGCCGTACCGGCACTCTGCGGCCCAGATTCGTCCAAATCCTCCCCTGAGGGCATCCGCCTCATTGGACACTGCTTTGAAAAACAATTACATCAACGGCTGGATCCCAGCGTGATCAAAGCAGCCCGAGGGCATGGCTGATCAAACGAAAGCTCAGCATGGCTTGGCTGCTTAGAGCGTCCGTCATTTTGTTTTCGATGGTGATCGCGGTTGGCGTGGCGCTCATTTTTTTGCCGCTCGCTTTGCTCATCGATCCGATAACCCGCGATGCGAGTTTTGCTCTGATCCAGTTTGGGTTGCTGGCGCTCTCCGAGGCCGATTTCGACGGAAATTTAAATGCCGAGGAGTTGGCTCTTCTTCCGCGTTTGGCCTGGACGGCCCTCATGTCGATTTGTGTCGTTCCCTTGATTGCCATTGCCGCCATCGGCGAGATCGCCAGAGTGCGCTCAATCCTTTGGTACGCTGGCGCGACCGGATTTATCGCGGCTTCGGCGCCATGGATCCTGCGCGAAGTACTCCATTTACAAGGGGCGACGAATGCCAGCCCCGCGGAGCTGCGGTTTGCGCTGGTCTTCTTTGTGTCCGGGGTCGTGTCCGGTTCAACTTATTGGCTTCTGGCCGGCCGCCATGTGCCGAGGTCGGCTGAACACTGAATGGGTTCGGAGGTTCCAGCCACGGTTGGGAATCTCGAAAATCGGTTGGTGAAAACAGCCTATAAGAGCGGTTGCAGGCTGCTTCGCCGCGCATTATGGTCCGACCGCCGTGGGCGACAGCCTGAGACAACGGCATTGGGGCGTCGCCAAGCGGTAAGGCAGCGGATTTTGATTCCGCCATGCGGAGGTTCGAATCCTCCCGCCCCAGCCAGTTATTAACTAATTGATATTACTTTAGTTTTTGTCTTTCTAGGAAGCCTATTTTCCCACGAATTTGCGGGGGTTATCGGTCCTTACTTCCATAGCGATTCGCAGCAGAGACGGTTTCAGGGACGATTTCGGCCGCGGCCGTCGTGAAAATCTCTCCGGCGCCATTTCGTGGTTGACTTTTTTCGCGGGCGGAGCCGGCGTCAGGCGAAGCCAAAAATTGCGCGCGACGCCAAGATGGGCGCGCGGAAATTTACAGAACGCTGAATGGACGATTTGTTCTCAGCGGAAGCCGAGGAGCTTCCGCTGTTCGGACCAGCCGGCCGGCAGCCGCGGCGTCAGACGCATCAATGTCTGGGCGGAGAGTTGCGGCGGCTTTCGGCCATTGATGATGGCCGTGGTGATGTCGGGTGCCAGCCAGGGAAGACGCAGTAGGGTGTAGAGGTAGGCTGCCGATACGTGCTCCTCACGAGCAATGTCATGCACGGTGAGCTTGGGGTTTTGGATCAGGCGCGCCTGGATGTGGTGAGCGCGAGCCAGGATTCTGAGCAAGCTGGGATCGGCTGCCGTCTGATCATCGGCGTTCTCGACCAGCATCCGCATTTCGCGACCGACGCGCTTCAGACTCACCGGCACCGTCAGTGTCAGCATATCGCCAAGTGCGTTCTGCTGTCCGTGATGTTCAATCTTCAGATTATTCGCCCCCGCCAGCAGCTCGATGAGCCGGCATCGAGAGAGCGTGATGTCGATGCGATCGGATCGGATTTCCACACGGCAGAGCAGGGCCATGAGCATCGCTTTGACTTTGTCAGGTGCGTGTGTTCCGAGGTCTTCCGCGATCTGACGGCCACGTTCGATCAGTTGGCTCTGCTCTGAACCACTGTACGATTCACTGCCAGCCGCATCGAGGATTGCTCCGGGATCAGCGAGAAAGGTGCGGAGTTTGTTGATCACCAGGCCTTCCAAATTGCCGGCCGGGATGCGCCGGCCGATCGAACGTTTCTTTCCCGCGCCGGTGACGAGCGAGGTCGAAACATAGTACCGGTAGCGGGTTCCCTTCTTGACTGCGTGAGTTGGTGTCAGGCGCTCGCCGGTCTCGTCAAAAACCATGCCGGTCAGCAGGCTCGGGTGCCTTCCTCGCGCACCCGCCGCCCGCTCTACGCGGTTTGCGGCCAGCACGGCCTGAACCTCGTCCCACAAAGACTTGTCGACAATCGCCGGATGCTCGCCGGGATAGATATTGCCCTTGTGGGATATCTCGCCGCGGTAAAGACGGTTCTGGAGGATCAGATAAAGCGCCCCGCGGGAGAACTTCTGGCCCCCATATTCGGCGCCGTCGGGCCGCAGTCGGCGCTTGCTCTTGATCCCGGCGTCAGCAAGCTCGTCCCGCAGCGCGTGAACCGACTTGAGCGCGAGATAGCGCCGATAGATCTCGACAACGATGCGCGCCTCGGCGTCGTTAACGACGAGCTTGCGGTTTTTCACGTCATACCCCAGGGGCGGCATGCCGCCCATCCACAGGCCCTTTTTCTTGGATGCGGCGACCTTGTCGCGGATTCGTTCGCCGGTGACTTCCCGCTCGAACTGGGCGAAGGACAAAAGGACATTCAGCGTCAGCCGTCCCATGCTGGTGGTGGTGTTGAATTGCTGGGTGATCGATACGAACGAGACGCCGCGGCGGTCAAAGACCTCGACGAGCTTGGCAAAATCGGAGAGCGCTCGTGTCAACCGGTCGACCTTGTAAACGACGATCACGTCGATCTGGCCGGCCTCGATGTCGGCGATCAGCCTTTTCAGGGCTGGACGCTGCATCGTGCCGCCGGAAAACCCGCCATCATCATAGAGCGTCGACAACACCGTCCAGCCTTCGTGCTTTTGGGATGCAATGAAGGCGGCGCAGGCTTCCCGCTGGGCATCGAGCGAGTTGAAGGCCTGCTCCAGGCCTTCCTCCGACGATTTTCGTGTGTAAATCGCACAGCGGGTCTTTTTGGCGGACCGTCGCGGCATCTTTTCCGATTCACCCATCGCGCCCCCCATGGCTCGGACGCGCCGCACCTGCCGCTAACAGCCCAAAGAAACGCGGACCCGACCACTGCGCTCCGGTAATTGTTTTGGCGATCTTGGTCAGGGACGGATAGCGCGTCCCGGCATATTCGAACCCGTCTTCCGTAACCGTGACGGTGTGCGTGCGGCCACGCCATTCCCGAACCAGACGTGCGCCGGGCTTCAGGCTGAGGCCCGGTGTGGGGCCAACCCGGCCCGTTGTCTGCAAGGCCTTCGCCATCGTTTGCAGATTGCGCCGGGTCGCCTTGCTGAGCCCGCCCTGCACGATTTCCTGAACTCTGTAACCGAGGGCAAGGACAAGCAGGTCACGACTGATCCTCGGCGGTTCACTGTGATGGAGCCGCCGCCATTCACGCCGCAAGTCCTCGAGGCCGAGCGACCGAAAGCGAGCAATCTCGCCCTCGATCGCCCGAGAGTCCATCGAAGCCATGGCTAAGCGGCCGGCGATATGGAGATCTTCGGCTTCGATTTGGACGGAGGTCCGGCAGGTACACGATAAACGCGCTCGGCCCCGGGCTTCTCCGATATCAGTGTCAAGCCGAGCTTCTTGCGCACCACAGCGGCAAAGAAGCCGCGGACCGAGTGCTCCTGCCAGCCCGTCGCCTTCATGATGGCGGCGATCGTTGTCCCCTTGGGCTGTCTCAGCAATGTAAGGACGGCCTCCTGTTTGGTCCCGCTGCGGGTCGAACCCGAAGGAATGTTTCCAGGCTTCGCAGGCCTTTTCGTGCGGCTCTTGGCGCGCGCAATCTTGGTCTCTGAGAGGGGGTTGCTGTGCGACATTTGCGGATCCTTCCAGTTGCGACGGCACCACGCGCCGTCACTACCGAAGCCCCGCAGTGGCACCATCGCCAGCGGGGCAGGATCCCGGATGGGCCAACCGGCCCTTATCTCGGCATGGCACAGTGACGCTCCCTTCGCCGCAGAAGTCCACTCCCTTCTGCGATGAAAATTCAGCGCCAATCGCCCCAGCGTTTGCGGCCAAGTCTCTGGATTCAAGAGTTCGAATCCTCTCTGGGCAGCCAGCCAGTCGGGTCTCCGGGGTGATATTTCCCGGTGCGGGAGAATCGCTGACATTCCCGCGGGTTACGCTGGTGGATCCCAGTCTCTGGTTGGTCATTTTTTTCGGCATTTCGGCCCTTGCGGGGCGGCTTTCGGGCGCCGGTCTCTGCTCGCCATTTTCTAATTTCCGTTTAGCCGTGGCTGAGACTGGTTCGATTGCGGATAGAGACCGGTTCGCAGGGCGCACTAGGGCAGGGCCTTGGCGAGGCCGGTGACGGTGAGATCCGCCGGTGCGGTGCCATTGACGATCGCCGCAATGATGCGAGGCGACAGGAAGGCGAGGGGAGCGAGTAGGCGGATGTGCCGTTCGCCCTAGGCCTCACGCTCAGCAATCTCGGCGAAGGAAGCAATGCGCCCGCCAACTGATCGAACGTGGCCGTCAGATCGCGGAAGACCTCGGAACACACGCACCTGACGCACATGAGATGGGAGTATATGGAATGAGAGAACGAAGCTGGCACTTGCGCCCCGTGTCGCCCGCCGCTAGCCGCCAGCGCAACGCCGAGCGCCTACACGGGTTGGCGGGGTCCGTCGGACTGACGAAAAGAAGATAGCGGGATGATGCCGGGCATGGTCGAGCGCCAGCGGGCGGGCGCGGCGGGCAAGGTGAGAAGGGGCAGTAAGGGCGCGGGTGCTCAGGCTTGCCAAAAAGGCCAAATGGAGCCAATCTGAACGCCTGATTCCAAGCGTCCGGGGAATGTCAGTTATAAATGTTTCGATCATCGAACTGATAAGATCCTGGGGCGAGCAAATGATCAAGCGAGTCGTGCAGGCCAACTCTTGGCGAGGCTTACTTCTCGCGGGCCTTCTCTTGTTGGTTATAGCGTGCACTCAGCAGCAAACGATTGAGCGGCCGGATCTTCTTCCGAAGATGACCGCGCCACAGTTCTGTTCCCTTGACACAACGGGCGGCATCAAGCGCTTAGTCGTGACGATCACAAATCAGGGAGCACACATTCCCCGCGGAAGACCTCCAATCAGGACGCGTGTCGTTTTTCCAGCCCGGCAAGCATTTCAGGGCGCAAGTGTGACGCTTGTTATTCCGCCAGGGTTCTCGTGGTCACGCGATTTGGACTATCGGCATATCATTGATATCCCCCGGAACGCATTTGAGCCTGACCTAATCTTTACGATCACTGCCGATTATGGCGACGTGATCGATGAATTAAATGAAGACAACAACACAACAACGGGGGTATGCGTCGGTTGACACCAAGCCGATGCGCGGAAACAGTTCGCGATTTCGTCGCTCTCTGGCTCATAAAGCTCAAGGAAGGCCAAACCCGCCAGAAGTGCCACATCAGCGCTGCGGCAATGGCGGCGAGGATCAGAGCATCAAAACGATGGAAGATCGTGCGAAGACGAGGGTCGCTGCTCCAGCGCTCGCCGAGTTCCAAGCCGACATAGGCGAGCGCGAAGCACCAAGGCCACGAGCCCAGGAAAGTGAGAACCTGGAATCGCACCTGCGGCATCCGCGCCAGGCCAGCAGGAACGGCGACGCACGATCGGAAGGAGTTGCCCCACAAATACGGTGACTCCGCCATATCGCTGAAAGAAGTGTTCGACGTACTCGAGTTCCCGCCGGCTCATCAGGACGTAGCGCCCCCACCTCTCGACCAGACGCCTGCCGCCGCGGGCGCCTATGAGGTAAGCAACGGTCGATCCTATGTTGCAGCCGAGCGCGCCGCCCGTCGCGACTCAGACCAGGCTGAAGCGCCCAGTCGAGACGAGGTAACCGGCGAAAGGCATTATGATCTCGGAGGGAAGCGGGATGCAGGCAGATTCCGCCGCCATGAGGAAGGCGATCCCAAGATAACCGGCCGCGGAAATGATCGCGACGATCCAGGCGGCAACATCGCTTACGACCTGATCAATCATCACGAGGCATTTCCGCTTTTGGTAAAAAAACCACGCCCGATCCAAGGCGCTGGTTGGCATACGGCTCGTTGCGCGCCCACAATGCCGCGGTGATGGTTGCCATCGTCGCCGCCGTCGCGAGCGCTGCACTGAAATCCGCAAAAAGGAATTTGTACAATGATTGAGCTACTGAAAATCCACGCCATGCTCAACAGCGCACGCGCTTGTCGCCATCGGAAAACGACCAACGGACTCAGCAAGGCCGCCTTCAACAAGGCAACCGAGTTCGCCGATTACATCACCGCGTGGATGGACGCCAGGGAGGCTGCGCCACCCCGAACATGTGACCGATGACAAAAACACGATGAATATTGAACTCAGCTCAAATGGGTTATGTGAATTTGGATCAATTATCATAACACTCCGGCAAAGACGATGGATTTGAGGTCGGGTTATGAGAATTGTGAACGCGGAGCATCTGATACCAAAGGCAGAAGAAATTCAAAAACTTTTGCAGAAGGCTTATGACGCCGGCCGCACAAGAGGCCGCGAGGAAGCAAAGCGCGAACAGCAAGGCCTTGCGGAGCCACCTGATGACGCGGACCGAGAGGCTGGCGAGGCCGGAGGGGTGAGCGCGGTGAGAAGCGGTGGAACGTCAAGCGACGGGGAGTGCACTTTTCGATAAGATCGAAATTGACCGCGGACGATCGGTGAGGCGTTCGATCCGCATTTCTGTGCGACGCGGGGAGTAGCCCCCGCGTTTCAGGTCAACCAGATGCATGATGTTCGCGCGTTGTAGAGCTAGGCGCGCATGTTCGTCTCTATATCCACTCGCATTGTAGGGAGAAATTTCGGTCTGCATTCCCTTGTCCCTTCTTCAGATGGGCCAAGTTTGTTACTCGGAACGGGTGCAAATAACCTGCGGAGGCAAGACCGGCGCCGCCTTTGTGGGGCTGGAGAGGCGCGCCCCCGTTCTTGACATCGCTTCCGGGCTCCAAAAGTTCCACCTATGGCGCCGAAAACTGATGTCGCGTTTCAGCCTGGCGCAACCATCGACGTTTGGAGTGGTTTACAATCGTCAACCTCACCGTGAGAAGAGGTGAGGATGTCGAGAAGCAATAAGTCAACCGGAGGAAGGATTTGCCCATGTCCCGTAGACTCATCGTCGCCATGTTGGGCCTCGGCCTCGCTCTGTTTCTGATGCCGCAGGTTTCGCTGGCTGAGGAAGATCATATCGCCGAAGCCATCACACACACCAAGCAAGCCATTGACCATGGCAAGCAGGGACATGCTGATGTCCTCACCACTCACGCCGAGGCCGCGCTTACGCACGCGGAGGCCGGTGAGAAGGCCAAGGCTAATCCTCACACTGAAGAAGCGATCAAACATCTGAATCAAGCAATTGATGAGGGCAAAAAGGGCCATGCCGACGTGGCTACGACTTACGTCGAGGCCGCACTGACGCATTTGGAACAGGTTAAGTAGATCAGGGCGGCGCACACAAACCATCTCACTCGGTGCGGTCTCGAATGCGTTCAGACCGCACCGGATGAACCAACCCTTTGCTGTCTTTTGGACTGTCCAACTTTGGAGCGCATAAATGCGCATGGCTCAATACTCCTCTGCGAGCATGAGTGAGGCCAGTCGTATCCAATTTCGGCCTCACTTCCGGCTGATAAATTCCACGGCTTTTTCGATGAAGCCTTGGCTTAGCACTGGGCCTAACTACAAAGGTTCCGCCTGCCACCTTCTGACGCAAAGCAGGAGCAGATCATGATGCAAGGGTTCAAGAGCGTCGGATCCGCGCAAAGATTTCTTTTAGTGCATGCAGCAGCCCATAATACTTTCAATGTCCAACGCCATCTCACCTCAGCAAGAACGCACCGAGCCTTCAGGGCATCGGCCATGCAGACATGGCACGAAGTCGTCGCTGCGGCGTGAGCCTGACGTCCCAGGAGATTTGTTACGTGCTCTATTTGGCAACGTGACAGAGCCCTTCACTCTCATCTGCGGACAATCGCGACAAGGCCGTTTCCTCCTCAAGAGGAAATCCCGGCGAGACCGCATGCGCGTGAAGCTCCAAGAGATCAAGGAGGAGCTGCGACGGCGGATGCACCGGCCTGTTCCCGAACAGGGAAGATGGCTGAACCAAGTCGTCTCCGGCTGCTTCGCTTACCACGCGGTGCCGACCAATAGCCGTGCGCTCGTGGCCTTCCGCTACCATGTCACCGTTCTGTGGCGTCAGGCGCTGCGGCGTCGCAGCCAGAAGGACGCTTGCACCTGGGAGCGGAGTATCCCTCCGCCGAGAGCCGCCTTCCTGAATCGCTTCATTTCGCCGAGTCTGATGTGATCGTTGGCGTTGTGAGGGTGAGAAGTGTCCACAAAGTTGTTTATGGGCATAATGGCGACTGGGCGGCCGCGTAACCGCTCGTGGCCGGAGGCGCTGAAGCGGGAGATCGTGGCGGCGTCGTTTGCGCCTGGCTCGTCGGTCTCAATGGTTGCCCGTCATTACGACGTGAATGCGAACCAGGTATTCAATTGGCGGAGGCGCTATCGCGACGACCGGGGTGCGCCGGCCCTCCGGTCGGCTCCTCAACTGATCCCGGTGACGGTTACAGCGGAACCGGATGCTGTCGCCACGCAGCCGTCGACCGGCGCGGAGACGATCGAGATTGAACTTTCCGGCAAGTACCGTGTCCGCGTCAGCAGCGGCGTCGATGCGCAAGCACTGCGGCGTGTACTCGATGTGCTGGAGCGGCGATGATCCCGGTTCCCTCTGGTGTGCGGGTCTGGCTTGCGGTCGGACGAACGGATATGAGGCGCGGCATGAATGGCCTGGCTCTACAGGTCCAGGAAGCGCTGCGACGCGATCCCCACGCAGGTGATCTTTACGTCTTTAGAGGCGCCAGAGGTGACCTGATTAAGATTCTTTGGCATGACGGTCTCGGCATGTCGCTCTACGCCAAAAGGCTGGAGAAAGGCCGCTTCATCTGGCCATCGCCGACGGACGGCGTAGTTGGAATCTCGGCCTCGCAGTTGGCCTATATGCTCGACGGAATCGATTGGCGGAATCCGCGTCATACCTTTCGTCCGGAACGTGCAGGATAAGTCGCGGACGCTTCATTTTTTACGAGTTATCCGCCGATATTTATGATTCTATCTGGGTATGGATTCGGGTCGTGAAGCCTTTCCCAATGACATCGAGGAGCTAAAGGCGGCGCTGGTCGCGGCGCGCGATGCGCGTATCGTCGAAGTGGCCAGGGCAGCATACGCTGAAGCGGAACTCGCAGTGGCGAGAGCCAAGGCCTCCGATGATCAGGCCCTGATCGCCCACCAGCAACTGCGGATCGAGAAGCTGACGCGGCAGCTCTATGGCCCGCGCTCGGAACGCACATCCCGGCTTCTGGATCAGATCGAGTTGCAGTTCGAGGAGCTGGAGAGTTCGGCTACCGAGGACGAAATCGTCGCCGAGATGGCCGTGGCCAAAACCACAACGGTGGCGGCCTTCACCCGCAAGCGCCCCGCGCGCAAGCCGTTCCCCGAGCATCTGCCGCGCGAGCGGGTTATCGTGCCGGGACCGAGCGCTTGCCTTTGCTGCGGCGGCGGGCGGCTGCGCAAATTGGGCGAGAGCATCACCGAGACGCTGGAATCAATCCCACGCCAATGGAAGGTGATCCAGCATGTCCGCGAGAAATTCACCTGCCGGGACTGCGAGAAGATCAGCCAGGCTCCGGCGCCGTTCCATGTGATCGCCAGGGGCTGGGCCGGTCCCAGTCTTCTGGCATTGATCCTGTTCGAGAAGTTCGGGCAGCATCAGCCGCTCAACCGCCAGGCCGAACGCTACGCCAAGGAAGGCGTGCCGCTCAGCTTGTCGACCTTGGCCGACCAGGTGGGGGCCGGCTGCGCGGTGCTGGACCCGATCCTCAAGCGCTTTGAAGCGCATGTCTTTGCAGCCGACCGATTGCACGGCGATGACACCACCGTGCCGGTCCTGGCCAAGGGCAAGACCGACACCGGTCGATGTTGGGTTTATGTGCGCGACGATCGCCCTTTCGGCGGCGCCGCGCCGCCGGCAGCAATGTTCTATTACTCGCGCGATCGAGCCGGCGAGCACCCCCAGGCGCATCTGGCCACCTATGCCGGAATCTTCCAGGCTGACGCTTACGGCGGATACAACAAGTTATACGAGCCCGATCGCAAGCCGGGCCCGATCCTGGAAGCAGCATGCTGGGCCCATGCCCGCCGCCCTTTCTTCGCCATGGCTGATCTGGCGAGAACGCCCGTCGCAAGGCGCAAGGCCAAACGCCGGGAGTGATCTCGCCGCTAGCCATGGAAGCCGTGCGACGCATCGATGCACTGTTCGAGATCGAGCGGACGATCAACGGCAACGCGCCGGAGGAGCGCGGGTGCGTCCGTCAGGAGCTCAGTCGCCACTCGTCGAGGCGCTGGACAGCTGGCTGCGCGAGCAACGTGCCAGCTCTCGCGCGGAACGACCTCGCCAAGGCGATCGACTACGTCCTCAAACGCTGGACCGCCTTCACCCGCTTCCTAGACGATGGGCGAGTCTGCCTTAGCAACAATGCCGCCGAACGAGCGGTGCGCGGTATAGCGATGCGTGAGTCATTGTGCGCCCCTTTTTCAAGTATCTGGAAACATTGGAAGCGTGTCCGCGTCGACAGCGCGACACGGGCGACCTTTACGGGCCACCGCCGTTCTCACCGGGTCCGACGCCAAGTCGTCGGCCCGTATTTGATGCGGAGCGCCGGCAACAACCTGCACCGCAGGAAGGACGCCCGTTTTGATCAGGCGCCGAATTGTATGGTGTGTGACGCCCAACAGCTTTGCCGCCTCCGTCATGGTGAGCCATTCGCCGTCCTTTTCCGCCGATCGATAGGCATGGATTCCACGCACGCGTCGAACCGAAGAAACGCGATGCGCTGTCCAGGTTTTGCCTTGGCCTGTGGGCATGCCCATTCGATTGAGCGACGCGGCGATATGCTCGTCCGACCAGCGACCGGCCATGCTGCGCATGACCGCCAAAGCGTCCTCTGTCGTCGCGCAACCATGCTCGCCAGCCCGTGGTTTACGGACGCGCAGTTCGGAATGCTGACCGCCACGCCAATGAATCGTGAGCACGACCTCACGCGCGTCGTCGTCGACATCGACGATGATGTCGGCGATCAATGTCCGCAGCAGTTGCTGTCGGGCACGCATCGTAACGTTCGGAGCATGCCATGCTGCCGACAGATTGTCCGCCAGGTTCGTGAAGGCGCTCGGGTCGACCTCGATGTCTGACGGCCGTTCCGCGGGCTGGCGCATCTCCAGTTCCCGGACACGCCGCAGCGCCGTCTCCCAGTTTCTTTCTAACTGTGCGGCAATGAGACGATTGTCGGGATCGCAGGCCGCGTAACGGCGCTCGGCCAGACTTGCCTCATAACGAGCCTGCTGCATTTCCATGTCCAAGATGCGTTGCTGGTCTTCCTGTTGTTCCCGGTGCATCCGCTCCGCCTCGAAAGCCGCGTCAATCGCCATTGGCTCCACCGCCAGCAACAACTCTCGGGAGACCGCCGCGTCGACTCGCGGGCCGCCGAAGGTCATGCACCGCGGCAGCCCCATCATAAGGTTTGGCTTGTCGCAGCGATATACCGGCCGACTTTGAGGATTGCCCGTATATGCGACGCTCAGTCGCCGTCCGCATCGACGGCAAGTCATGACGCCTGACAGAAGCGCCTTGCCGCCCCGGCCGGACTTCACGCCTCCGGCACGGCCGTAATTGTTGAGGGCGAGCTGCTTCTGGTTGCGCTCATATTCCGCCCAGCGGATATAGCCTTCGTGATGATCCTTGATCATCACCTCCCATGTCCCGATCGGCTTGCCATGCCCGTAGCTCCGTCGTGCCCTTCCGTCGACAATGGAGGTGCGTTTCTCGCTTTTCCCGTAAACGTAGACCCCGGCGTAGAAGGGATTCTTGAGAACGGCGATCACATTGCGGTAGCGGATCGGCGTCCAGTCGAAGCTCGTCATGCGGCCCTCATCAGAGGGACGTGGGAAGTGGATATGATCGGCTTTCATCGAGAGCAGAACCTGGCGCGCGCTGCCGAGTTCACGGAAGCGGACGAAGATGAGGCGAATGACCTCCTGGAGACGTAGATCGGGATCAAGGCCAAGCCCTGCTTCCCGGTGCCAGATGTAGCCGAAGGGAACCGACAAGCGCAGCTCGCCCCGGCTGGCCTTGGACCGGGCGGCGTCCAACATCCTGGTGCGTAGCACGCCGAGTTCGAACTCGCTGATGCTGCCTTTCATGCCAAGGAGTAGGCGATCATTTGGGCGACACGGGTTATAGACACCCTCGCCATCAATGACGCGGGCTTCGACAAGCCCACACAATTCAAGCAGGTGATGCCAATCGCGACCGTTTCGCGCGAGCCTGGAAGCATCGAAGCACAAGACAGCGCCGACCTTCCCGGCGCACAGCCATGCCACCAAGCGGTCAAAGCCGGGGCGCGCCACCGTTCCGCTCGCCGACCGGCCGAGATCGTCGTCGATGATTTCAACATCCACGAAACCGTGTTGGCGGGCGACATCGACCAGATCATATTGGCGCCGCTTGCCCTCCAGGTTGGTCATCACCTGGGATTGCGTCGACTGGCGCACATAGACGACAGCCTTCTTCTTGAGGATGACCGCCGGAATCATTTCAGCGCTTGTCATCGTCAAGCTCCTCGACGCTGAGGCCGGCCGCCTGCATGAGGATCTGAGCCAACGCCGAAATGATCTTGTCCCGCTCCGCAGAGCCCAGCCTTTCCAGCCTGGTGTTGTCGAATAACAGGGTCAGCTGCCGAGCCGGCTCCACCGCCGACGCTTTGGGAGACTGCATTGCCTTCCTCCGGAACGATCGCAACATCGCTCCGGCACTGTGCGGGATTGATCGCACCTATCAACAGTCGCTCCAACTCGACGAGTGCGGCGAGATCGACGCGCGGGCCGCCAAAAGTCATTCCGGCGCAGATGACGGGATCGAGCATCCACCCTGCCATCGAGACCACAACGCCGGCTGGCCCCAGCACCTGAAGAAATTGCCCAGTTGCTCGCTGCTCCACACGACGGACAGCAACCTTGCTGCCAAAATACGGGTGCCACCGGTAATGGACTTCCAACTCCTGCCCGACATGGGCAGAATGAACGGGTGATGGCGGTTGGCAGAAAAAATTGGACATTCGCTGGCTCTGATGAAGGCGGACGTCGCGCCGCTGCGGTCTACACACTGATCGAGACATGCAAGTTAAATGACGTCGATCCTCAGGCCTGGCTCGCCGACATCCTTGCCCGCTTGCCGGACCATCCGGTGAAGCAGATCGACGAATTGCTCCCGTGGACCTGGAACAAGGCTCGTCAGCTCGTGCCTGCCGCCGCCGCGTGAACATCTGCGCCAGGAAAAATCGGAAAGCGCCTGCGGTTCACACCGGATGCATACACTGCACCCGACCGTATTGCACACGCACTCATAAAAGCGACAGTGTCTCGAGAGAACGGCTCGCTCACCCTAAATTTGTATAGTGTGAACGTTGAAGAGGTGGAGAAAACCCATGGAGAGCTGGCGCTACAAGCGGAATGGAGCAACTAAGGGGCCAGTGAGCAAGGATCAACTCAGATCTCTTTACGACGCTGGAGAGATAACACGTGAAACTTTGGTCTGGACCAGTTCCTTCGGAGCCGAATGGAAGCAATATGCAGATGTGGACGAACTGCAGCGACCCGGCGCTCCGCCCCCACTCCAGCTAGATAAGGTCAACAACTTTTGGGCGTGGCTGACGTTCGGTATACCGAAACAGGTAAAAACTTTTTGGGTTTGGTTTGCGTTCGGGGTCCCGATTGTCTGCGGCCTTATTAACGTTCTTGTCAGGCAATCCACGGGAAACGATTTCGTAATCTCGTACTCTTCATGGTTATCCCGTCTTCCCGTCGCAGTGATGCTTCTAGCCAGCGCGGTATGGCTGCTTCTAGGCGTTATCGCGATCAAAAAAAGCGGTCAACGGAACGCGGTCGCGGCAATGCTGCTCTGGATGCTTGGAGCGCTTTTCTATATGTCTTGGTGTTGGTGGACGGCTGCCCTGGCTTCCAATTTCATGAGCGTTTTCATGGGATTTGAACTTCCTGAGTGTAACGCTGACGTTGTGCAAGGCCAAGTTAGGGAACTGTTTGGGAAGGCCGCCGCCACGGCGGGGAATGCAGGGGTAACAGCCGTGGGTCTCACGGACACGCAGCAACAATTGGCGAATGATCAGCTTAGAATATGCACGGGAAAGGTGTTGGCGACCAACGCGCAAACCTACTCGGTGCGTTACAAACTTGAATCTCGCGGAACTGGCTTATTTCGTAATACTATCGAGGGCGTAGCTGTTACCGTTTTTGTAGAATGAATGGCGGCGGACGGTTATCATTAACAATTGCTGCTGATCGGAAGAGCCGCGATCGTCATTCCTCCGGACCGAAAGCCAATACTGGGAACGGAGGCCGCCAGAGGCCCTAGAGCGCGCGGAAATAAACCGATTTCGCAAGGAACGCTCATGAAACATCCCGCTATGTTGTTTGTCATGGTGGCTGCAGCCGCAGCGATCGGCATCATGATTGCGCGGAGCGATGCGGCTAATGTTTTTCTGGCGGATTTTTACGACGGGTTTCGCCAAGTATTTCGTTACGTAAGTTATCACTTACGGTGAACATTAAGTCACGAACACTGTCGCAGATTCGCGTAGGCTCGGTTCTGTCACATTGCCAAATAGAGATGTAACAAATCTCCTGGTACGTCAGGCTCACGCCGCGGCGACGACTTCGTGCCACGTCTGCATCGCCAAGGCCCGGAATGCACCTCAACTCTCTGCGCGCGATAGAGGCGGCCGTGCAGCCGCTTTACTCCGTTCTGAGCGATGAGCAGAAGAAGACCGCCAACGAGATCATGAAGGGCCCTATGGGGATGATGTAACGGGATAGCGCTGCGGAGGCGGGTGGGGTTCTCGCAGCCATGCGGCTGCGCGCCGCTTCCGCTTCTCGCCGCGGTCGTTGCGGCGGTTCTTGCTTTTCTCGCGAGGGTTCCCGGACCGGCGTAATCCCACGCGCATCGTCCACAGTCTTGCCGACATGTTTCGCGCCCGCATGTGTCGCTTGCGGCTATGAGGACGCCGCCGACCTTGATTTTCTGCGCTCCGATCCGGCGTTCAAGCTCCTATGCGGACGGCTGCCCGATACGGGCCATGATCTCTGCTCGCAGCCCACCCCATCTCGGCTCGAGAACGCGCCGCGTCTAAAAGACGTGATCCGGCTGACGTATTGCTTGGTCGACGCATGGATGGACAGCTACGAGCGCGAACGGGCGTCCGTCACGCTCGACATCGACGACACCTGCGATGTCGTCATGCGGTGTGCGGCGCTATATGGCAGTGGGAATCTGCATGGCTGACGTCCCCTCTTGATGTGGCGCTCTTTGCAACGCCCACGCTATTGCACCTCGACACGATTTTTCGAGCCGACTGGGCTTGGCGACGAGGCCCTAAGGCTTTAATATTTGAACATCGGGGGTGGAGCGCGCCATGAGGATGCAAAAGCTGTCTGCCGGGTTCCTTGTCCTGCTTCTCGCCACCACGACCGCCTGGGCCCAGCAGCAACCGACTGTGAAGGCAACTCCGTTGCTGAAGACGGCCACAACGATCACCGGCCAGAAGCTGGAATATCCCGGCAAAAATCCACAAGTCACTGCCACGATGGTGGAGATCCCGCCTGGCGTCGATGTCGGGTGGCACGAGCATCCGAATATTCGCTATGTCTATGTGATCGACGGCACGCTGTCGATCGAACTGGAGAACGGTACCCGGCGGGAATTCTCGGCCGGAACGATCTTCGTCGAGGCGATCGGGACCCGGCATCACGGCATGAATGCCGGCTCGACGCCGACCAAGGTCCTGTTCATCGACCACTCGGAAGAGGGGCAGTCCAATATGGTCAAAACCGAGCCCCCCGGACCGCATCACGAGGAACAGGACGACCACCATTAGACCGCCCTCTCTGAGACGGTCGCCTGAGCGCTTAAGTCGTAGACGCGATACCGGCCCCCAGGCCATCCCTTACACCCACCTGACGGAGTATGTGATGACTCTTGCAATCAACGACACCGCGCCGGATTTCGAGGCGCAAACGACCGAAGGCAAAATCCGCTTCCACGACTGGATCGGCAATTCCTGGGCCGTGCTGTTCTCGCACCCGAAGGATTTCACGCCGGTCTGCACCACCGAGCTAGGCTACATGGCCAAGATCAAACCCGAGTTCGACAAGCGTGGCGTCAAGATCATCGGCCTCTCGCGTCGATCCGGTCGAGCAGCACTCCGGCTGGGCGGACGACATCAAGGAGACGCAGGGCTTTGCGCCCAACTATCCGATGATCGGCGACACCGACTTCAACGTCTCGAAGCTCTACGGCATGCTGCCGGCGGCCGTGTCCGGCGATCCAGCCAAGCGCACCGCCGGCCGACAACCAGACCGTGCGCAACGTCTTCGTCATCGGGCCCGACAAGAAGATCAAGCTGATCCTCGTCTATCCGATGACCACCGGCCGCAACTTCGACGAGGTGCTGCGCGTGATCAACTCGCTGCAGCTCACCGCCAAGCACAAGGTCGCGACGCCGGTGAACTGGAAGCAGGGCGAGGACGTGATCATCGCCGGCTCGGTGACCGACGAGGACGCCAAGAAGCAATATCCGCAAGGCTGGAAGGCGCCGAAGCCCTACATCCGCATCGTGCCGCAGCCGAAGGCGTAACAGCGATGCCCTCTCTCCGGCCTGCGGGGCCAGGGGCAAAACATTTTTCCGTCCTTACAATCGCCGCACCCTTGCTCGGCGCCTGACGCTTTCACGAGGTGTCCGGCGTAAGATTCGCGGAACGGAGTCGCCGATGATATTCCGCCAGCTCTTCGACAGCGTTTCCAGCACCTACACCTATCTCATCGCCAGCCGGCATGGCGGCGAGGCGCTGATCATCGATCCGGTGCTGGAGAAGGTCGACCGCTATCTGCAGCTCGTGCGCGAGCTCGATCTCAAGCTGGTCAAGGCCGTCGACACGCATCTGCACGCCGACCACGTCACCGGACTGGGTGCGCTGCGCGACCGCACCCATTGCATCACGGTGATGGGCGAGCAAACGCACGCCGACGTCGTCTCCATGCGCGTGACGGAAGGCGACTGCATCGAGATCGAGGGATTGAGCCTCGACGTGCTTTACACGCCGGGCCACACCGACGATTCGTATTCGTTCCTCATGGGCGATCGCGTGTTCACCGGCGACACGCTGCTCATCCGCGGCACCGGCCGCACCGATTTCCAGAATGGCAATGCACGCGCGCAATACGACTCGATCTTCGGCAAGCTGCTCAAGCTGCCGAACGAGACGCTCGTCTATCCGGCGCACGACTACAAAGGCGACACGGTCTCGACCATCGGCGAGGAGAAGCAGTTCAACCCGCGGCTCAAGGTCGGATCGGTCGACGAATATGTCGACCTCATGAACAATCTGAAGCTGCCCAATCCGAAGATGATGGATGTGGCGGTGCCGGCCAACATGCATGTCGGTCTCCACCAGGACGAGATCGCGCGCAAAGGCTGGGCGGTCTCGGCGGCCGAGGCGGTGGCGTTGCGCGGCCGCCCCGACGTCGCGATCGTCGACCTGCGCGAGAAGAGCGAACGCGAAAGACACGGAACCATTCCCGGCTCGCTGCACGCGCCCTATCCGGACTTGCAGGAGAACATCAGCGCAGGCGGCATGCTGCACGAATTGGCAGCGGCGACCGGCAAGCGGATTGTGTTCTACTGCGCCTTCGGCGAGCGCTCGGCGATGGCGGTACAAGCCGCGCAGGACGCCGGCCTCAAGACCGCCTGTCACATTCAGGGCGGCATCGATGCCTGGAAGAAGGCCAATGGGCCGCTGGCGCGGTAGCATACGGTTTTGGTTAACCGTTCCCTTACTGATAACAGTCAAATCTCGGCAGCGTCCAATACCGTCGATTTCAAGCGCTTTCAATGGTCATTCCCGGCTAAACTAGCATTCGCGCGGACCACCCAATGGGGGGCCAATCAGGTGGATGTCGGCTTGAGCATGATGAGAGCGATGGCTGTCGAGCGGATTAACGATCTGCCGCTCGCTGCATCTCGGCGTGAGGTGTTTCCACGATCATCGGATGCTATCGGCGTCCCAGAGTCATTTGAAGAACTTCTGCATTCGACCCTTTGCGGAAGTTCGGCTCAGAGTTTTCGATGACAGGAATTGACCAGAACGGACGTTCCTACAGAACCGAGAGGTTTTCCACTGCTACGCTCGTGGAACAATTTGGTACTTAGTTAGTCGGCCTCGAACTCACACAGCGTGAACGCAACATTTGCGGCTTCTCAGTCGACAATCATCTGGGACGTTCGGTTCGCAAGGTCACATGGAACGCTTTATTGCCTAAACGTCCTTTCTATCCGACGATCTGGTATGAACCAGATAGCCGCAACGAGCACATAGACAGCGAATGTAGCTGGCGAGCTGAAGAAGGCGAGCGGAATGGCCGCGATATAGAGCAGAACCGACGCAATCCCCTTGAAGTCGCTGCCCAACGCGATCGCCAGGTTTGACTGATGACCGTGGTGTGCAATCAGGAGCCGCGCGAGAATGTAGTATGCAATGCCGCACATTAAGAGTACCACGCCATAAAGTGCGACCGGCAGAGTATCAAAATGGTTCTCACCCATCCACCCGGAGCAAAAAGGAATTAGCGACAGCCAGAATAACAGATGCAGGTTGGCCCAGAGGATGCGGCCGTTAATAGACTGCACAGCATGCAGCAAATGGTGGTGGTTATTCCAGTAGATACCCACGTACACGAAGCTCAGCACATAGCTTCCGAAAACCGGTGCCAAGGGCCAAAGCGCTCCCAGCTCCGAGCCGCGCGGTACCTTCATCTCTAGCACCATAATGGTGATGATGACGGCGATAACGCCGTCGCTGAAGGCAGCAAGTCGTTCCTTGTTCATCGGTTACCTTCGCATCTTCTTGGTGCCGGGCGGCCGGAGCAGCAGCTGACAAGGATATTGAAACGATTTTCGGGCGAGATAAAGCTGCTTGCGGACCGCATATCTCGGCAACAACAATGTCTCTTGTTGGCGCAATGCAGAAGGTCACGACCCCGTCCCCAGAAGTCCAGTTTCTGGGGAACATCGAGGTGATGTGGCTGACAAGGCGCCTCGTTCCAGATCACAAGACGATCGCCGACTTCCGCAAGGACAATGGCCGCGCCATCCGTCAGGTCTGCACCCGGTTCGTAGCGCTCTGCCGCACGATGGGCCTTTTCGCTGAGGCCAGCGTCGCGATCGACGGCAGCAAGTTCAAGGCGGTCAATAATCGGGACAAGAACTTCACGCGCGCCAAGATGCAGCGGCGCATGGCGCAGATCGAGGAGAGCGTTGCACGCTATCTGCACCAACTCGACAGCGCCGACCGATAGGAGCCTTCGTCAAGGGCGACGTGATCCCGATGTGAAGCTCAATCCATCGCGGCGATGAACGTGGGTGAGCTTCGCAATCTGTGGCGTCAAAACCAGAGAGGAACCACCAGCGGCTTTGTTCGAAGGAACCTGCTCGCCCGTGCACTTGACCATCGGCTGCAGGAAGACCTCGGCGGGCCCGGACCCCATCGGCGAAAAGCTACTCGCTGGGGCTGCTCTTGGGTTTCACTTTCTTGGCAGGGGGCTTCTTTTTAGCAGTTTCTGGGGCGACAGGCGTAGGGGCATCACTTTCAATGTTTGGTGAGCTGTTCGGCGGCAAAGTTCCAGAAGGATCGGTGTTCAACGCATGTGATGGCTGATCGTCTTGTTCTGGCGGCGAACTGCTCGGGGCGGTAACCTCACGGTCAGAAATCCCAGGCGGCACAGTTCCAGAAGGATCGGCATTCAATGCATGTGATGGCTGATCGTCTTGTTCAGGCGGCGAACTGCTCGGGGCGGCAACATCACGGTCAGGGATATCTTGTGGAGCTGCGGCATCGACAGGGAGTCCACCACGACACGTCGAGTTGCCAGGATCGCATTGCGCATCGGCGCCAGGCTGCGATCCCGCCGGGACATCTGGTTGCGCCTCTGTACGAGATGTCTCTCCAGGGGGCTTCGTTTGTGACGATTCCGAAGGGTGAATATCGGGATCAGCCTTGTCGGAATAAACAACTCGATAGATCGCGCCAAGCCCACCCTGCACCATAGCGCGGAATTGGTCCGCCTTTTCGTTCGCCATAGCGCGGAATTGGTCGGCCTTTTCGTTCGGTACGAGATAAACGCCTGCTCCAAAGCCGATCGCTCCAGCGACCACCGCAGTTGTCACGATCGAAGAAATTCCACGCGCCATGTTCTGCATATCCGTAAATAAATAATTGTGCCCTTAGCTTAGAGTTGAATGCGGCGACACTAAGGTGCACACAAGACGGCGAACCGGCATCCAACCGTGGCTCTCACTCGCTATTCGAGCGCCCCGCCCTATTGACAAGTAAAACCCACGAACGTGACAAAGCTCATGGGAGACATGCTCAAACTGATCTGGTGGGCAGTCATCGGGTTGTTCCGATCAAGAGCTTCGCTCACATGGGGAGGTTCGGGTCAAGAGATGAGATTCATACGCGCATCGATAATACTCCAGCGGCTTTTTCGGTATCCAAGGTCTCAGCCCGATTGCACGGCCTGGTTGTTTCCTCGCCAGATCAACCTCACATTCGGTCGCCGTTCACGACGGCTGCACCAATATCCCGCTTGCGGCGGGCGGGGCTCAGGAAGACGAAACCATTCTTGAAGGCGGCTTTTTAAGCCATGCGAAGCTGCGGTTCGTCCACCTGGATCCGCCAGGACTGATCAGGTCCTGGAAGATTTGAGGATTCAGTGAGCGTCTGACTCGGTTTTCGAACCACAGGGCCAGCGCCGATTGCGGCTGATGGCGCAGCCATAGCCAGGCGAGTTGGATAAGCGTTGTTCGCAATCGCGGATTGCCTGCTTTAGACACGCCCTGTTCGCGATCGACCGATCCGCTTTGCCAGGGTGTCGGCGCCAGCCCTGCGTAAGAAGCGATCTGGCGACGATTGTCGAAGTGTCGGAACAGTCCTTCCGACCAAAGGATGGCGGCGAACTCAGGACCGATGCCCTTGATGTCGAGCAACATCGCCCCTGACGCAGGCGCGGCGACTTGTTGCGCGGCAAGCAGCGCGTCCCGCTCGATCTCCGCCGCCTTGATCTGCTCAAGCAACAGTTCGAGCCGATCGAGCTCACGGCTGATCTGAGCCTTGAGATGCTTTGGCAAGGGACCGCCATCGCCCGTCCTCAGCTCATCGAGCCGTCGCCGCCGATCGCGACGCAGCGGCTCGTATCCCGACACGCCCTCGGAGAACAGCAATCCTTTGATACGATTTACGTGCTTGACCCGCTCGGCGATCAGCACCTTGCGTTCGCGGCAAAGTCGGCGGCGGTCCTCTTCCTCGGGAGCCGGCGCTTTGACCATTGCACACACCCGAGGGCATTGACACGTTAGCGAGCAACAGGCGATCGAATACGCTATGCTGGGTTATGCAGCCCATCTCCTACGCATGTCACCGATTTCTGTGAAATCACATCCAATCATGACCCCATCCCACATTGAACGCATGTCGTTGTTTATTCGGGTGAATCCATTTCCTGGGCGGGGTCACGTTTCGCGCGAAACGTGACCCCGCTACATTGAAAGTTTTCGCAATGACATCAATGCGCTGGCCAGCTATAGTGGGGGTCGAAGTTGCGCGCGTATTCACACTGATGGATGCGGGCTAATACAATAGTGCTCGCACACATCTGTCTCTGAACAAAGACGCGCCGACGCCGCGGGCCGTTCAGGCTGTTGGGCACATTCTGCCGGCGCCAATTCTCGGCGGATTACACCATCACTATGTTCGGATTTGATTTCCGACAGGGACAGGTGTGCCATTAGTTTTGTTCCTTGCGAAGCCCCAACTCGAAATCGCGAACCTTGCGCGCAAAATTTGCGGCCTGCTCACCGATTGCATCCTGCATAACGGCAAACTGATTCTTAATCGAAAGCATTCCCGCAGCCAGTTCGTTAAATTCTGCGATAATACCTGGTCCACAGTCGGCATCGGAAGGCATGGCCGCGGCGGCGGTCGTCGCCGCATCGGCCAGACGGGAAGCGCTCGTGCGAACGGAGCTTAGGTCAAGCGCCAATGCATCAAACTCGTCGCATACTGCCAGTATGGCAGCGTGATAAGGCGCTATTTCCGGTGTCATTGCTCAATCCTTCATTATCCAAACAAAAGCACAGGCTGGGCATTACGCGGGTCATAAAGATCGCGGCCCCTTCGATGATATTATCGGCGTCATCAAGCATGCACATTCCTTAAAAAATGAGTTGCGGCGGGCAGGCGACCGTTACGAACCAGCCCGCCGCTTGACCAGCGCCCGCCAGACGTCCACTTTTGCCCGGACCGGGCACGATCGTCGCCGTGTTGTGGAACGCGGGTGATTAATCCGCTTTCGCTGGGAAGAAGACCAGCGCCACCGCGGCGAACCCAACTTCACGCATACGCCTTCGCGATGGAGGCAAAATGCTCACGCTTTGTCTCCTCGCGCCGTCGCTTTGCCTCTGATCTTCCGTGACCAACCCTCAATCGTATCGATGAAAGGCCGGCGTTGATCCGGCGCCAGAAATGCTTGTCGAAGGTCGGTAAATTGCAATCGCGTCGTCACCGCCGCGGCCATGTTCACCTTGAACAACGCGAAGCTCGTCGGCCCGAAACCAAGCGTTTCGAGCGCCCGAAAATCTTTCGTCAGCTCGTCGTATTCACGAACGAACTTTGTCAACGCGGAGTCCAGTCGTCAAGCAACGCAAGCGCATGCCGGGCTTGTTCTTTTGCAACTTCCTCGTCAGCATCGGCCTCGGCATCCGCGACACGGCACTTCGCCTCGCTTATCGCGATTTCGAGCGGGTTTGTTGCACGGACACTGGTTGACGCAAACTGTCTGCTGAAGGGACAAATGTCAGGCGACGCGCACGCAGACGGGACTTCCGAGTTCCAACATGCGGTTGAGCGTCTTGACTGCGATTTTGACCTCACACAGGCGACGTGCGTCTTCACGTGAGCGCAATGCATCTCCAATCACCCGCTTGTAGCGGCCGATCGCCGCTTCGACTTTCGAACGCCGATTGTAGCCGGATGTTTTCTGCCAATTCATGCGCCCATGTTCATTGATTGAACGAATGTGCAAATCCCGCTGGGTTGGAGCGGTCGTCGCGGTTGATCCCAACGCGGCTCCCTTGCACGGAGGAACGATGAATCTGACGGCCGGATTCTTGACGAGAACGGCGTCGAGAACATGGCTTCGGTCATAGGCGCCGTCGCCCATGAACGACGCTGGCGCATCGTCCAACTGCTCCAGCAATGGCTCAACGTGAGAGGCGTCGTCGGCATCCTTGTCGGTCAGATCGAAAGCAACGATCTGGTCACTGTCGGCGTCGATGCCGATATGGAGCTTGCGCCAGGACCGACGTTTCGAAGTCCCGTGTTTTTCGAATAGCCATTCG
>CAWAXL010000011.1:0-39524 GCA_963785995.1 uncultured Alphaproteobacteria bacterium | reverse complement strand
CAGGATCGTAATTGCGCCGGCGCCAGGATATGCCATTTTCCTGTGCCTGCAATTCGTAAAGGCGCTTGACCCGCGCGCCCTCGATGCCCCGCAATTGCTCGATTGAGCGCCGCTCCGGAGCGGGCTCGCCAAAACGCATTGCGTACATTTTTCGTACGACTTTCAGTCTTGCATCGTCGTCGATCGCCAAGCGCGCTTGGTAGAGCAGTCGGTCGGAACGGGCGCCGCCGGGTTGGCCCGCAGCATAAAGCCGGACGCCGGCTTCGCCTACCCACACAACGAGCGTGCCCGCGCGCGCCGCGAGCGCGACAGCCGCATGGCTGATGCGGGCGCCCGGCTCCAGCATGAGACAGGCGAGCCCGCCAACAGGAATATGCGTGCGCACGCCATTCTTGTCGACAACGACAAAGGCGCCATCTAGAACATCGAGCTGCCCTTTCTCGATGAACATTATAGAAGAACGCTCCTTCATCGGGATCGGGCGCGGCGGTGGCAGGCCCGGAAGAAGATCTCCCTATCATCGAGTCCTCGCGATCAGCATGAGCCCGCAGCCGAAGCCCTTTGCCTTGCCGAAGCCGAGCGTCAGGGCCGGTAGGAAAACGGAAAAGTCGCGGATCTCGATCCGCCCTTCGAGATCGAGCACGCCGAGTTGGATCGGCTTCTGCCCTTCCCGAGAAACCACGATGGTTCGATACGCCGCCGCATCGCATGTCTCGACGGCAAAGCCCGCCTTAGTGCCTTGATTTATCAGCCAGTCGCGCCCCACTTCGCGCGCGATCTCGTCGCGGCGTTGCGCTCTTTCGGGACCTTTTGGAACAGTGTGCAGACGGTGCATGACAATATCGTCACGCCTGCCGCGCGACCCGTCCGCCTTTCGGCTCACAACCGCATTAGCGCGCAGCACGAAGCGCAATTTGTCGCCTTTGGCAAGTTCCGGTTCAAAAGGCTTGGTCTCGATCTCGAAGAGATGATGAGGATCGAGCGGAACACGGGCCGACAAAACGAGAAACCGGCCAAGATCCTCTTCTCGCCATAAGAAATCCCGCGTTCGATCGGGACCGTCGGAGAACGCGGCCCAGAGGAAACGATGGCTGCGATCGGCCCGGCCGTTTGCGTCGTCTGGCGCGAGGGCCGGCACGATGGCCGAGAGAGCGGCATCTCTTCTCAGGCGCAAGCGCGAGAGGTAGAGGCTCATCGTTCGCCCTCCACCGATGGCAACGCAATCACCGCCTCTTCGCGCAGGCCGAATTGCCAGCGTCCGCGGTCGAGCAAAGAGTTCGCGGCGTCTTTCGATCTGCGCGGGGCTGGCCGAAGCCCGCGCCTCGGCATCGAGAGCAACTGTATGCGCACGCGGCTCGAGGCGGCGCGGACGAAGAAATGCCGAAATCCTTGGATCGGCAGCAATCAGCGCATCACGTCGCTCAAGGGCTTCAAATACATCTTCGGCCTCGACGATCCGTGGATCCATCGGCAACATTAATGGGCAGGCTTTGCGTCCAGCGTAAGGAACATAGACTGGCCTGCGCAGAGCATTCTGGAATTCATCGAGCGTCCACCGCGCACTATCGCCACGCGGCCAGAGCGCCAACGTAAAGCAGGAGTCGGCGTGATATTCGCGCCGGGTAAGTATCGTGCCGAGATCCTCGACGGCGAGTTCTTCACGTCGCGTCGCGAAGCGGCGATCGCGTATTTGCGGCGGCGATTGCGCCGTGTGATAATCGATTGTGAGACGGGAGGGCGCTCGCACCGGCAGGTCCTCGCTGCGGACGGCGAAGAGGTACTCTTCGGCAAGCGCGCGATGGGCGTCTTCTTCCGAGCGATCGAGCCCCAGTGCGCCGGCGACAAGACCGAGCGCCGCGGATTTTCCCGGCCGGGCCCAAGAAGGGCGCCGTTCGCCGACAGCGATCGAACCAAAGGATGCGAGCGGCGCAGCAAATGTAAGAGTGAGAAAGCGCGCCATCTCACCACTCCGTCGCGAAAGCCTGGACCTCGGCGAGCGAGCCGACCCGCGCCGCGACGTTCATGATTGTGTGGGAATCGGCGCAGGCGCCATAGGCAAGGTTCATGTCCTCGCGTGTCCTTTGAAGCTCATCGATGGAGTTCGCGAGCAAATCGTCTCCTTTGATTGGTTTCATGAAGGCGGCGGCCAATGTCCGCGGCTGTTGATCGCCTTTCTCGGCGAGGATGTAGGAGGCGTGCGCGCGGCTCGCGAAGCTCGCTTGTTTGCCGGTCGGCGAGACCGTAGCGAGCGCTTTGATTAACGCCGAAACTGCGGCCTTCGCGAGCGCTTCATCACCACCGAGATTCGCTTTTAGGAGAGCGGCATCGACACATACGTAAATATAGAAGACGCCCGAGCCGAAGCCAAGTTCTCCCATAAATCCCCGCGCCTGCATCCTCCGCCGGCTTTTTGAGATCGTCGACGGCCGTGTAGAAATCGTCTTCAACTGCGACTTTGTGGGTCGTCACGGCATGTGCGACTTGAACGGCTGCTTCGCGATTAAAATCCGGATTGTCGGCTAGCATGCGGCCAAACATGGCGATATCAGCGGCGGTGTCGGCGTGCTTAAGGATGAGATCGGCTTTGATCTCGATCTTGTCATCGGCGAGTTTCATTTCCGCTAAGTCGCGCGCAAGTTGGCGCTCTTCGGGACCGATAAAGGCGAGTTGCGCCGTGCGCGCCGACGGCTTTCGACCCTTTTCCTCATCTTTGGCGGGTTTCTCGGCTGCTTCCTCGACTTTGCCGAACACTTTGGCGACTTCGCGGGCAATAGCATTCGCTTTTTCGGGCGTAGCGCCGACATTGAGAAGATGCTGTTCGATGTCCTCGCCGAACCTCTGAGTGCGGGCGCCTAGGTGTCCCGCCAGCGCGTTCTGGAAAACATCACTCGTTCGCACAGCGCGCTTCAATGCCTGAGACGAGAACTCGCAAGCGCTCCACCCCTCCGAGGAATGCGGTTTTAGGCCGTCCCGTATCGTCGCGATTGAGGTTAGCCGGCGGATAGAAGGTAAGCAGATGAAACTGAAGGAATTACTCGTCATAAAATGGCTCCTTCGATGCGATGGTCAAATCAGGCCACGGTCTCAATTTTTAGTCTTTAGCTTCGGGCTCACCATCTGGGGCGGCGAACCCCGCATCGTAATAGTCGAAAGCCCAACGCGTACGGCACCTGTCGCCCTTCTCCTCGTCATTCCAATCCAACAAGGATCCGGCGAGGTCCGCGATATTGACTTTTTCTCCCAGCAAAGCGACCAGGCGGCGGAAAGCGACCGAGCAATCCTCCTCGCCGCGCATGTTGAGAAGTCGGCGGAAGCGCAAAGCGCTGAGAACGCCCGCCTCACCGCTCGACTGCGCGCCGGCGGCGCGCGCGACTTTTAGCCCCGGCTGGTCTTCGCGCACATGGGCGAGAATGCAGGCGACCAATGCGGCGCGAGAAAAGGTTTGACGCGCCAGCCCGAGCTCGCGGTAAAGACGCACCGTCTCCGGTTCGGTCATCGCATCGATCAACGACGCCCGGCGCAATCGGGCAAGTGCCCCGGGATCGCCCTTGTAACCGCGCTCGCGAGCGGGCTGGAGCGAGGTCCACCAGCGGTGTGCGATCTCTCCGGACGTCTTCACTCGACCCTTCGTCATGCCCGCGCATCCTCTTTCCCTTTGGCCGTGGCCTCGTTCGATCGGCCACCCTTTGGCTGCGCCGCCGGCAATCCGAGGTCGTTGAAGAGCCCCCGGCCCGTCTTGCCAAAGCCCTTGAAGGCAAGAACGAGAAAGCGACGGGCCTCGACCACCCGCCCCGGATCGATCCTGTCGAAATCATCAAGGGGCGCCGTCTCGTCAAAAATGCGCAGAGCCCGATGCTCTAGCGAGCGTCCTGCGCCAGCGCTCGGCGAGCGCGATCTCGACGTCGCGTTCCTTCCGTTCGAATTGCCCGATGGCCTCGGTGATGGCATCGTGGAACTCTCGCTCGGTGTCGGTCCAGAGCCGTTCGCGCGGCGCATCAAGCAAAGTTGAATCGAATTTGGCGTCGGCGTCGAGAAGAGCGCTCTTGACCGCGATGCCGAGCGCGGACACGGCCGTGGATGCCGCTTTGACGAGATGATCGGCCAAGATACGTAGTCTATTCTCGAGGTCAGGGTCGGCGACCGCATGTAGGGGCATCTCTGTCTCTACGAAGGCGAGCGCTTTCATATTGTCCGTCTTATATCCGCCCGCTATCAGCCTCGCGTTTCGCCCGTAAAAAGAATCGAGGTTGCGCAAACGCGTCTGTGCTTCGACGATAGCCGACGCCGGGAGCCGGGATCCCATCGGCGCTGGCATAGACGAGCCCAAGCCATTGCCGGTAGCCGACGCGCCCTTCCGGCGCGTGAACGGGCAAGGTGTCCGACTTGATTTTGTAATAGGGAGTGAGCGGATGCGAGAAAACGCCGTAATTGACGCCCCATGGCTCTGTGACGAATCCGGTGACGACAATATCATCCACTTCACCTGTTAGATCACAAGGCCGATGCGTCTCGTTGGTCTCGAAGACAAGCCGGATGCGGCGCGGCATGCCGAAAAAAGCTTGTAACGGGTCGGCGTCCGAAACGCTCACGCTCTCTTTCTTTGCCGAAGTTTTCGTCGGCGCGAGCCAAGGGAAGACGAGCGCCATTCGTGCTTTGTCTATTGGTCGCGAAGACGGGACGTGGAGCCAAAGCTTCTGCCAGAGCGTCGAAGGCCGATGATTGTTGGGCGCACCCGGCACGACCAGCGTAACCAAAGGTCCCCCACCGCGCAACGACGTGCGATGTCCCCGGCCACCAGCAGGTGCAAATTGTTGCAGCGTATAGAGCGCCATCGCCGCGCTCGCACGTGACAGCGCGCCAATACGGCCGCGTTTGACCAAAGAGATCCCTATTGTGCTTCACCGCGTTCGCGCCAGGCGCCTCGATTAAAAGGGCTTCGGCCGGCGAGGGCGCTCCGTCGAGCGGCGATAACTCCTGCAGAAATCGTGGACCCTCGCCGTCCAACGAAAATGCTGTTGCGTAAGGCGTGAAAGCCGTCAGCAATTCTTCCGGCGACGGTGGGTTTTGAAAATAGTGAAGCCAATCACGTTGGCCCTTCGGCGGGAAAGCGACGGCGAGTAGGCCGATCAGGAGTTCGTGCGCCGCGAGATCGAAATCCGGCCGAGGCCACGCGAAGGCGATGATGGGATTAGATACATAGTCCGAAGTAATTTCATGCGGCGCGATTTGGTCCCGTGAGCCATCGGCGCAGTTGATAGGAATCCATTTGGACGAAAGCAATGAAAACGGTAGGTCCATGGCGACCTTATTGATGAAAACAAAATAACAGTAAAAATGAATAATAAACGGGAAAGAACAGTTCGCAAGACTTATCCAACAAAACTCAACCCCCGATCGGCCGAATAACTCACCATGACATCCCTCTCCATTCCGTCGATGATCGCCCCGCTCCATCGTCCGTCGGCGCCCGGTTGAAGCACCAAAACAGGCATCTCCCGCTCGGACAGGGTCCAGCCTTCTCTTGCCTTTTCAATCATGCCTGCGGTCTGGCGATCGGCTTCCAGCGTTCCTTTGCACCTCGCTCTTCGCACACTCACCTCCGAAAGCGCCCAAGCCCGTCGATCCGCCAGTTCGGATCCATCGCGCAAAGTCCAAGGCAAGATACGCCCATCCCGGAGGACGGCCAGACGCAGCGTGACGGTATCGTCCCCGATACGTGTCGGCACGCGGCTGTCGGCATCCCAACGGCCTCCATCGAAATCGTAACCGACCGCAAACCTCAAAACGTTGAAGCCGCCTTGCGCTCGCTCGGCGCTGGCCTTGCCGGCAGCTTCATTCTGGGCGCCTTCGAGACGCGCAGGAATGGCGATTTTGCACTGCCCGTAGGCAGCCTCGACGAGCGCGCGAAGCTCGCCACTCTCCGGTGCTGCACATTCCGGGCTCGTCCTGCTGACGATGTTGCCAGCGTCGAAAATCACTTTCGCCGAACGCCACAAAAGCGCGGCATCCCTATAGACGGCTGTTGTCTTCGGAAGAACGGAATCTAGCCAGCGTGCGCCCGCGTCTGTCATCGGCTCTGCCGAAAGAACGAGAAGTGTTGGCCCGCTCGGCTTTGATATGTGCGGTCGTGCGCCCTCAGGTCTTTGGTCCATATGGCGCCACAGTCGGCCCGCCCGCTGGATCAAAAGATCGATCGGAGCGAGATCGGTGACGATCAAGTCGAAATCGAGATCGAGCGATTGTTCGATCACTTGCGTCGCGACGAGAATGCCACGCCGCGCGATCTTCGGTGAACGGCCGAATTTTGCCAACACCCTTTCCTCGATCCCCAGCCGATCGGCCATGGCGAAGCGCGCATGAAACAACAACGTCTCACCGTCGTAAGCCGAAGCGAGATCCGCATAACTGGCCACGGCCTCGTCCACCGTGTTACGAATGAGCGCGACCGCCGCTCCCTTAGATGCCGCTTCCAACACGGCAGCGTGCGCTTCCGAGAGATCACCAATGCGACGGACGGCAACTTCACGCGCGAGTGACTCGCGCAGGCAGATCGGATATTCATCAACCGACTGTGCCGCGGCGATCGTCACCAGCGGATAAGCGGAAATGCAGGAGCTCCAAAGCTCCTTGCTCCCTAGGCCTTTGCGAAAAGCATCGATCAAAGCGTGGCGTTTGAGGACAGGCAAGGTGGCCGACAATATGATGGCGGATCCGCCGAGCGCCGCATGAAAAGACAAGAGTGTCTCGAGTTCTTTATTCATGTAAGCGTCATACGCATGGGCTTCGTCGACCACTAACACCTTGTCTGCGAGCCCCCACAGTCGCAACGCTTGGTGGCGAGCCGGCAAAATCGCCAGAAGAGCCTGGTCAATCGTCCCGGCCCCCATCTGCGCCAAAAAGGCTTGCTTGTTGGACCGCGCGATCCAATCGGCGCAAAATGCGCTAGCGGTGGTTTCTGACGGATCATCTGACGTTTCGTCGTGATTATCGTCATAGGCCAATTCTCGCGAAAGACTCTGGAATCCTTCGCAGAGATCTCGCCGGCCATGGACCAGAACGACAGAAGGATCGGTGCCCGGCGCGAAGAGCCCCCGATAGGACGCCGACAGGCGGCCGAACATAGCATTCGCCGTTGCCATTGTGGGCAGAGCGATATAGACGCCACGCCCCCGGCCATTTGCCAGAAGGCGATGCGCGAGGGCGACTGCGGCCTCGGTCTTTCCGGCACCCGTCATATCCTCGATGACGAAGAGTATTGGTCCGTCAGGGAGTGTGACCGCTTCACAGAAGAGTTGCAGCGGTGTTGGCTTGTCAATGTGCGGAAACAGCGATTTCACACTCGTGAAGGGAGCTGCCTGTGCCGGAATGAGACCGGCTTGCCGGACGGCACGCATCGCCTCCGGTCGGGCGACATCGCGCCAATAGCGCAAAAGTTCATCTACCAATGGTTCGCCGCTTCTCGGCGTCGCGAAATCGAACCAATGGCGGTTCGAGCCGAGCCAATCCGCCAGTACGGCGAGCCCGGCCAGCGCAAATGACAAAGTCGGGACGGCTTCTTCGGGTGGCGAGATCCCGGGAGGATCGAAGACGGCGTAGATCGCGTCCGCTAATTCGGTTGCGGCGAGTTGAGCCGCGTGGCCGATCTGGACCTCGCTATTTACTACAGCCGCGACACCGCCGCGGAAATCCAGTTCCAAGGGTTCACCGTGATGGCCAACGACACTTTGGAAAATCTTCTCCCGTTCCGAAGGAAGCAATCGCAATATCAATTGCTCACCCAGCGCGGTGAGACGCGGCTCGTTCTTAAACAGCCATAAGCCTGCTGCATCGTGTCGAACCGGAATAAACTTTTTCGGTTCGGGCCTTGGTCCCAGCGCAGATGGCCATAATTCTGGCACCTTGCCTTGGAATCCGCGCGCGCACTTGCCGAGGTCATGCAGCGCGATTAGACAGACCAGCGTGCGACGCAACTTCTCCGGCTCGGCGTCACAGAGATTGGCCAGAAACCCAAGTCTCGCAGCGTTAGCGTCTAGAATGGCGTCGGCGCAAGCGGCAACATCGAGGAGGTGATAGGCAAGCGGATGGAATTCGTGTTCCTTGCGTGTATGGTGCTCCGACTTGTCGGTCTTGCCCCAGAATTGGAGGAGTTCAGGGCGTTCCGCTACGGGCATATTGCTTGATCCAAATCGGAAGCCTACGCGGACGCGAGCTTGCACCCTTGAAAAGGCCCGACGCCTTCGACTAGAGCGTCAACTCATAAGCACGCCGTTGGACGGCTTGCCGTCCGCTTTCCGTAAGCAGCCGTCAAACGCGGCGGGGGCGCTTTCAGGGTGCGCCAGGAGCTAACCTTGATCAACGGTAACTCCTCGGCAACATTGCTTTTCTGCCTCATCCATGCACTAACCCGCCCATAGATCAGTCTCCTTCACCGACATCCGTTGGATGACGGCCTCGACAAGGCTGAGCTTGTCCGGCGATAATCAAAGTTGTAGTTACGTTTGCTATAAGCGCTATGATTGTTATGGTCTTTGAATTCTTCATTGTTGCAGACAAAGGACGAACGCCCATCCCCCGCTTCGATCACGCGGCGACAAGCGTTTGAGGGCGTGAAAGGCCATGATTCCCGGCCCGGCTCTGTGACTTGCTTGGTTTGGTGACTATATGGTGACTCTTTTCGTGAGTCGATCCGTTTGTATGTCGTAACTATTTGAATTGATGGTGGGCGCGACAGGGATTGAACCTGTGACCCCTCCCGTGTGAAGGGAGTGCTCTCCCGCTGAGCTACGCGCCCTCCGTGCGTTTCAACGCCAAGGGTCTGCCCTTTATGAAACGCCGCCGCTCCAAGTCAAGGCGGATGTGTTTCTAGCGCAGGATCCGCGAAAATGGAAACCTGGGTCGCGATCCCTCATGTGGGCCAAATGGATGGGAATCTTTCGTATACCGCCCTAAGCCACCCCCAACGCTTCGACGGCGGCCCATAATTCATCGAAATGGCCGATGATCCGGTCCGGCTTGAAACTGTCGACGGGCTCGATCGTATAGCCGAAATTGACCGCCACGACTGGAACGTCGGCATTGCGCGCGGTGTCGATATCGGTCTTGGAATCGCCGACCATGATCGCGCGGCGCCGGTCGCCCCCTGCCCGCGCGATGGTTTGCAAAAGCGCTTCGCCGTCGGGCTTCGAGACCGCAAATGTGTCCTTGCCGCAAATGGCCCGGAAACGGCTGGCGACACCGAGCGCGGTCAATAGCAGGACCGAAGGCTGTTCGACCTTGTTGGTGCAGACCGCAAACGCAAAGCCGGCTTCCTCGAACCGGTCGAGAGCTTCGGGGACGCCCGGAAAGAGGACCGTCCTGTCCGCGATGTGCGCCTCGTAATGAGCAAGGAAATCCGCCAACATCGCGTCGAGGCGGGCCGGGCTCACTTGGATGCCGTGGACCGAAAGCCCGCGTTGGATCAACGCCTTCGCTCCTCCGCCGACTAGCGGGCGAGCGACGGCCAGCGGGAGTGCGGCCAAGCCCTCTCGGTCGAGAATGAGGTTCAGGGTGGCCACCAAATCGCCCGCTGTATCGGCGAGCGTGCCGTCGAGATCGAAGACAATCAGGGGCTGAAGGGTCGCGGCGTGTGTCATCCTCGGGCCTTAGATCACGATGATTTTGGATTGAAACAATCCAAAATCATGAACGTGATCGATTCCAAAAGTTTAGAGCGGGATGTGGGCGGAAAACCGGTTTCCACTTTTCCTCGTCCCGCTCTAGGGCAGACTTGCAAAAAATGCCAGAGCTTTCCTGAGTTTTGTTCAAGTCATTGATTTGTCGGGATCTAGCAATCAGAGGCGCTGTGGGCGGCAAACGGCGGCCGGCCGAGTCATGCCGTTCCTCAGGGAGTCACGCGCCGCCCGTGCCTCTCGCGCAATTCTCCGCTCGCGTATAAAGCTAACGGGCTGCGAATCGCCCTCAGGATGAGGTTTGGGAGCTCGGACGATGTGGTTTTTGCCTTTCTGCTCGTCGCGCAAGAGGCTTGGCCTCTTTGCTGGAATGGCCTTCTTTGTCGCCGCGCCTGCCGCGATGGCCGCCAATTATGAATTTCTGGCGGCCCCGGAAACCGATCTAAATCGTGTCTATCGGCTCGATCGGGCAACCGGCGAGATCGGCGCCTGCCAATATGGCCTGAAGGCAGGCGCGGTTGGCATAACCCTCTGCTACCCCTCGGGCGAAGGCGCGGGCCCACAGGCGCCAAGCGAATATTCCCTCGTCGCCTCGCGCCATGAACGCGAAGGCGGCGTCTTCAGGGTCGATCTGCGCACCGGCATGATGTCGATCTGTTATGTCCTGAACAATTCGGTCGTCTGCACGCCGCAAGCCAAATGAGCGGCGGCCCTCAGTCTCACTTATCGAGAACGGATTGAGGAAACGCGCCCTGAAACGTCGCCCGCAGGACGGTGATCGCCGCCGCGCCGAACCCATAAGTGGTCAATGACAGGGAGCTCATCAAATAGCCCCGGAAAATTGTCGGGAACAGCCCTTCCACGGGCACCGGCGAATCCAGCACGGGAAACAGGGCCTGCAGCAGAAACAGGCTCGAATTGGTGAAGGCGCCGATGACCATCGCCCAGCGGATCGTCCAATGCAACGGAACCTTTGCCGCGTAGAACCCCAAGATCAGGGCGCTCATCAGCAGGAAGTCGATATGCGCCTGCAGCAGCCGGCTCGACTTTCCGGCAAAAATTGCCTGCAGGAAGGGGGCGCCAAGTTTGAGCCCGACCAGGCACCATGCCAAGACCAATGCCAGCAGCAGCCACAAGGCCGCCCCTCTCAGCAAAACTATATTGGTCGGATCGGGAGGCTGCTGTTTCATATCATCCTCGGTTCGTCAGGGTCCGCCGGTGCTCAAATCTGTTCAACAAGAGAGGGGAGCATAGGCCCTCATGTCATGCTAAGCATGCATGCGACGGCGCAAAAACTTGACTGAAACGGCTATTTTATACGACGCCTTGCAAAGCTCGGGGGGCAAGACACTGGAAGGACAAAGATGGCCGAAAGCCTGAAACTCTCGACAGACGATCTTCCGCCTTATCAGCGACGCGACTGGCTGCGCGAGGTGATCGGCCGGGAATATGCGAATGTCGAGATCACGCCGCCCACCGACGGTCGCCTGTTCAACGAGATGACGATCTATCCGTGGAAGGAGCTTCGCCTTTCTTCGATCAGATCGAATGCCATCACCCTCGAACGCCTCCCTCGCGAGCCGCTGCTAAACAGTCATGATTCCTTTTTCGCAGTTGTTCTGCTCTCGGGCGCCTATCGGCTGGAACAAAACGGACGCGAGGTTTTTCTAAACCCCGGAGACATGACGATATACGACGCGACCAGACCGCATCGCATCGACTGTCCGGAGAAATTCGAGAAACTGATTGTCTCCATCCCCCGGCCGATGCTGAGAGAGCGGGCCGCTAAAATTGAGGATTGTCTTGCGCTGCGTGTTCCGGGCGATGCGGGAATGGGTTCGATTACGGCAAACTTCATACGATCCTCGGCCCATCATGCCGCCGAATTGCCTGCGCGCGAATTTTCCAACTTGGCTGAACATTGCATTGATTTGCTGACCTTGGCGCTGGGCTCGCCGCGCCCGGCTGACACCAATGCCTCGCGGCACCGCGTCATCGCGATGAATAGAATCAAAAACTACGTGGAACAAAATCTTCAGGATCCGGAGCTGAACACCGCAATGGTGGCGCGTGGCGTGGGAATGTCTCCGCGTTATATCAATCACATCATCAACGATGGCGACACATCCTTGATGCGTTATGTTTGGAAGCGTCGGCTTGAAAATTGCCGCAGGGAATTGCTGGCTCATAGCCATGCGGGCGATCGTATTTCCGACATTGCTTTTCGCTGGGGCTTTAATGATTTGTCGCACTTCAGCCGCTCCTTCAAACAAAGCTTCTGCCTCGCGCCGCGAGACTATCGTCAGCAACATGCGGAGCCATCTTCGGCTCGCCCTGCCCGCGCGGAAAAGTCCTTGCTATGATATGAATGATTCGGTCATCTGAACGCCACACGCACATGCGCAGCGCGGGGAGGAAAAAATCATGCTTGCCATCCGCCTCGCCAAGATCGCCTGCGTCGCCGCCATCGCCTTCTACGTGGCGCTCGTCGCATTCGGCAATATCACGGACTATTGGACCAACTTCACCTTTGTCACCCATATCCTCGACATGGATGAGATTCCGGCGGCGTCCGACATCCGCTGGCGCGCGATAACCTCGCCCATCCTTCACCATGCAAGCTATATCCTGATCATCGCGACCGAAGTTATCACCTCGGTGCTGTGCGCTCTCGGCACGCTGGCGATGGCGCGGCAGCTTCGGGGCAAGGCGCAGTCCTTCCAGCAGGCCAAGAGCCTGGCGGTCGCCGGACTGACCCTCGGTTTCCTCCTCTATGAAGGCGGCTTCGTCGCAGTTGGCGGCGAATGGTTCGGCATGTGGCAGGCCCGCGATTTCGACGCCGTGCAAAGTGCCTTCCGCATTCTTATGACGATGCTCGGCGTGCTGGTTTTCGTCTCTTTGAGAGACGAGGAACTGACCTAGCCGTTTGAGGGAGATGCAATGAGCAGACGCTGCGGCGATCCAAACCACCCCCCTGGTCCCGACCGGCGTCAAGCCTTGGCGGGCCTGCTGGGCACCGGCCTTGCGGGTGCGGCGCTCGCTGTGCCGGGCCGGGCCAATGCCGCGGCAAGACAGATGGCGCCGCTTCCCGGCGACGAGCGCTTCATGCGAATGGCCCTCGCCGAGGCCGCGCGCGGAGACTTCCCATTCGGCGCCGTGATCGTGCGCGAGGACGCGGTCGTTTCGACCGGCCGCAATCTCGGCAAGACTACCAATGACCCAACCGCGCATGGAGAAATGGTGGCGATTCGCCGCTTCGTCGCCGTCCGGCCGGCCGATGAACTCAAGGGCACGACGCTTTACACCTCGGGCGAACCCTGCCCCATGTGCATGAGTGCGATCGTCTGGTGTGGCATCGGCCGGGTGGTCTTCGCCGCCTCGATCGAGCAGCTGGCCACCAAGATCGGCCAGATCATGCTGACCAGCCAAGCGGTGGCCGACGCCACCCCCTTTGAGACAATCGCAATCACGGGAGGGGTCCTTGCCACCGAGGCGATAGCGCTCTTTCCCAAGTAAACCAATCGCTGCAGCTAACTTCAGGATTTCGGACAGTGCTGCGTACAGGCTTCCTCAAGGCGGTTGCAATTCGCCTTGCACTCCGAGCGACTGCACTCGAAGATGCACTGTTCCTGCTCCTGGGGATCGGAGCATTGCTCCCGGCAGGAATTCGCTGTCGCCTTGCAATAGGTCTGGCAGGCGTCGGCCGCCAATGACGGGGCAGCGCTTGCCATCAGGACCGCGGAAACGCAGGCGGTTAGGACAAGATTTTTCATAGGCATCCTCTGAGGCATTTCCAGCGACTGGATACAGGTTTCGGAGGTTTTGCTCCAGAAAATGTTTCACGCGAAACATTTTGGTACGATTGACGGCCGAGACGCATATATGTTCGCCAAGCGCGGCGCTAGTCTTTTGGGCCGGTTCTTTTGTCCGGTGCCGCTTTGGAAAGGGTCAGCGGGGCTTCCCGAAAGAGGCCCGCCAACGTGGTTGTGAGATTTACGATGAACAGGGAGCGGATATGAGTGTGAATAAGCATGAGCATCATCATGGAGCGGCGCAGGATCGCCCGCGCCCCGACTGGCGGCATTTGCATCATTCAAAACTGTTTTGGGTTGGGCTTTTCATGATGCTGCTGGCCATCACCATCTACGTGTTGTCGGACGATCTGTCGTGGCAGCCTCGCCTGCAAAAATGAAATTGGCGGCGCGTTGCCAAGGCGAGCAACGTCGCTATGCTTTTTTGATTTTTTTGCTCCCTGCCGCCTTTTCCATTGCCGCCACCTCCGCCACCAGCGCATTTGCCAGGGCTTTCAGGGCCAGCTCCTTGGCTCGTTTCGCAATGTTGAGGCCGGCGGCAAACCTTTCGGCGTGGTGCTGATCGTTCTCGCGGCTAACAGATCCGCTGGCCAAGTTCATAATCAATACATGGAACAATGCCTTCACTTCATCTTGATACGCCGCCTCGATCGTAATCGCTTCCGTGCTGGGGGTCGGGTCTGGCACAGGATCCTCCATTGGCCCTGAAAATGAATTGGTCTTAATCGGTACGCGAATATTGTCCTTTTGCGGAGATATTGCCAAGTCTCACTCGAGTTTCCTGCCCGCGGCAATCTTGACGCCGCCGCCCGTGAGAGACTAACCCGTCTTTGCACCATGATCTGGTCCGAAACCTATGCAAGTTTCGCGATCATGCTTTCGAGATATATCCCGCCAAGGGTCCCCCATGCAGAGTCTTTCCCCCGATGACGCCAAACGACTTGCCGCCGCGCAGGCATTGGAGCTTGTCACCCCCGGTATGCGCCTTGGCCTCGGCACCGGGACGACGGCGGCCCATTTCGTCGAGCTTTTAGGCGCGCGGGTGGCCGAAGGGCTGGACGTGGTCTGCGTACCGACCTCCGAGCGCACCCGCACCCTGGCCGAGGCTTATTCGATCCCTTTGGCATCGATCGATGAAATGCCCGAACTCGATTTGACGGTCGATGGTGCCGACGAGTTCGATCCGCAACTGCGTTTGATCAAGGGTGGCGGCGGCGCGCTTCTGCGCGAGAAAATCGTCGCCATTGCCTCGCGGCGCATGATCGTCATCACCGATTCGTCCAAATTGGTCGGAATACTCGGCAAATTCCCGCTGTCGGTGGAAATCACCGTCTTCGGCGTCGAAGCCACAAAGCGGATGATGGCGGCGACGGCGAAAGCCACCGGCTGCCATGGCGAGATCCAGTTGCGCCGGCACCCAGGCGGCCAAGCTTTCGTTACCGACAATGGGAACTACATTGTGGATTGCTTTTTTGGCGCGATTCCCGACCCGGACCACTTGGCCGAGCGTCTTTCTGCTATACCGGGCGTCGTCGAACATGGTCTCTTCATCGGCGTGGCCAACGCCGTGATCAGTGCCGGTCCCGCCGGCATAGAAATTTTTGGGACGCTCGATTAAACGCGCGGAGGCCGTGTGGCTCTCGCATCATTGTTGGGCAGCCGCCCCTTTTGGAGGTTTCCGCTTGCGCACAGCTCTTGAAAAACACGCCCTGAACGTGAGCGTCTGTCTCGCCCTTTTGCTTGGGCCGCTTGTTGCGACGAGCGAGCTCCGCGCGCAGCAAACAGCCCCTGCCCCGGCCGCTCCGGCCGCAGCAGCCCCGACCAGCCCGTCGCATTTGGCCGCGGCCCGTGCGCTCGTCGTGGAAAGCGGAATATCGCGCTCCTTCAGCATCATCATTCCACAATTCATGGAGCAGATCGGCTCGTCCTTGTTGCAGACGCGGCCGGAACTTAACCCAGATCTCGAATGCCGTCCTGATCCAGCTCAAGCCGGAGTTCGACAAGCAGGCGGACGAAATGGTCGGTATCGCCGCGCAGATTTATGCCAAGCAAATGAGTGAACAGGATTTGAAGGCGGCGGTCGCCTTCTTCCAAAGCCCGGCCGGAAAAAAATACGTCGAGACTCAGCCCGCCTTTTTGACCGAGGTCATGACCGCGATGCAGGGCTGGCAAGGCAAGATTTCAACGGATATGATGACCCGTGTGCGCGCGGAAATGAAAAAGAAGGGCCACGAGCTTTAAGCAGCGCGCGCAGAGATACGACCATGGCCGCAGTTCCGACACCCGTAATTCTCGACACGCCGGCTCCGGAGTTTACGCTTCCCGGCACGGATGGGCGCATCTACACGCTTGAGGATGTCGCGGGCAAGAAAGCGACCGTGATCGTCTTCATCTGCAATCATTGCCCCTATGTCAAAGCCGTGATCCAGCGGCTCGTCGCCGACGCGCGCGCGTTGATGGCCGAAGGCGTCGGCTTTGCTGCGATTTGCTCGAATGATGCAACGACCTATCCGGAGGATTCCTTCGACAATATGCAACGCTTTGCCAAGACCTATGATTTGCCGTTTCCCTATCTCCAAGACGAAACGCAAGCCGTAGCCCGCGCCTATGGGGCCGTCTGCACGCCCGACTATTTCGGCTATGATGCGGAGCGCAAACTCAAATATCGTGGTCGCCTCGACGAAGGTCGGACAGGTCCGCCTCCAGCCGGGGCGCGGCGGGAGTTGGTCGAAGCGATGCGCGCGATCGCCGCGACCGGCTCGGCGCTGGCGGATCAAAATCCCTCGATCGGCTGCTCGATCAAATGGAAAACCGCGTAGCAAGATTTCACGGGCTGGGCCTCGCTATGCCCACCAATCCTTGCGCTTGCTGAACATGCTCCATTCGCCCCCGCCGGCGACGGCGAGATAGAGAAAAATAAAGCAATAAAGAGCGGCTAGCTCGCCTCCGTTTTCAAGCGGGATGAAGCCGCGATGGGCGTGGCCGAGGAAATAGGCGACGGCCATCTCGCCGGACAGGATGAAGGCGACAGGACGGGTAAACACACCCAGAAGCAATAAGATCCCGCCAATAAATTCCAAAATGCCAGCGACACCTATGAGCGACAGAAGCTGAAGATTGTCGAAACTGGCAATATGCGGAAAACTGAACAGCTTCGCCGTTGCGTGCTGGAGAAGCAAGAGAGCCGCGATGATCCGCAGCACGCTGAGGAGCCGAGGAGACCAGATGGCTGCGGTGCGCTGTAAATCCATTTTTCACTCTCCCTTTGGGGCAAACGAATGAAATGCGTTTCGGTACCCGAACTCGACATGCGCATTTCAGGAACCATATAAGCGGTGCAGCATGAAAGGAACTTGTCAATTTGAGTCCCCTAGCCCCCGCGATCATCGCAGCCATCGTTCTTTCCGGCTTGCTTGGCATCTATCTGATGTACCGTCAGGCCGCCGCCGTTGTAGCTCACCGTGATCAGGTTCCGCTCGACTTTGCCGGCCAAGTGAGCCTGGAAGAACATCGGCGGGCCGCCGACTACACGCTGGCCCGAACCCGCTTGGAGATGGCCGAAACAGCCTTCGATACCGTCTTCGCAGTGCTTTGGCTTACCGTGTTGTTGGGCCCGGTCTATGAATGGGCGGCGCGATTTTTATCCCATGGTCTATCCCGAAGCGTTGCCATCGTCGCGATTTTTGGACTGATCTTGCGCATCGTAAATCTCCCGTTCTCAATTTTCAGTACCTTCGCTTTAGAGGCCAGATTCGGTTTCAACCGCGTTACTCCTGCGATGTTTATGCTCGACCGAATTAAGGGATTGACGCTGCAGGCCATAATCGGGATCCCGGCTCTCTATGGCCTGTTCTGGCTGCTGCAAACTATGCCGCACGTCTGGTGGCTTGCGGGGTGGGCGGCCTTGATGGCGATGATGATCGCCATGATCCTGATTTACCCGGCTTTCATCGCGCCCTTGTTCAACAAGTTCACGCCTCTCGCGGACGGATCGATGAAAGCCAGCATCGAGGCCTTGCTGGCCAAATGCGGTTTTGAATCGAATGGGCTTTATGTCATGGACGCGTCCAAGCGCTCGACGCATGGCAACGCCTATTTCACCGGCTTTGGAAAAGCCAAGCGCATTGTGTTTTTCGATACCTTGCTGGAAAAGCATAGTTCCGAGGAGATCCTGTCCATTCTCGCGCATGAGCTCGGGCATTATAAATTGGGTCATATCGGGCAACGGATTGCTCAGTCAGCGGTGCTCGCCTTTGTCGCTTTTGCGATCCTTGGCTGGGCCTTCGGGGCCGGCGGTCTTGCCAGCGCCTTCGGTCTGGCCGAAGATCCTGGTGTGGTGCTGATTATTATTTTGACGGCGATCGGACCTATTTTGCATCTGCTTTCGCCGCTGACGAGTTGGCTCTCTCGGCGGGCCGAATTTCAGGCCGATAATTTCGCCAAGAGCATCGTCGGCGAGCAGCCCATGATCAACGCGCTCACGCGGCTGACCCGCGACAATCTTTCAACGCTGACTCCAGATAGCCTCTACGCGCTGTTTTATTATTCGCATCCGCCGGTACCGTTGCGCATCGCGCAACTCAAGACTTGATGGGCAGGAGCGACAAGAAAATACCTCGGCAGTCACGTCGGGCAGCCGAGGTATCATTGAGCCTCCATGACGAACAAATAGACGCAGGCAAAGGCCGGCAAAGCTAACAAAAGGCTGGCAGCTAAGACATAGCGCACATTATGGCCCGCGGTGGCCTGTCTCGCCACCTTGGCGGTCAATACGGTCGGCGATTCCTGTTGCATCGCTGAGCCCCGACTTCAGAACTTCGCTCAGGCGGCTTGTCGATTGATATTGGTCTCTGCGAGCTTGGTCAGCAGTTGATCGGTTTTCTTTTCCTCTTCGAGGGTTTCGCGCAGAAGCTTGCTGGCTTCTTTCATGCCGAGCCGATCCGCCCAGGCAATTAAAGTGCCGTAGCGGGCGATTTCATAATGTTCGACAGTTTGAGCCGCCGCCAGGATCCCTGCGTCGTGAACTTGACCGTCCTCAATTTCTTCCATGACTTCCTTGGCTTCCGCCAGAATGCCATCCATGGCGTCGCAGCGGATAGCGCGCGGGGAAGCGCCGCACTGATCGAATATTTTTTCCAGGCGTTCGATTTGATGATCGGTTTCTTCGCGGTGCTTTTCGAAGGCCTGTTTGAGCTCTGTCGAACCCGCGCTTTTCACCATCTTCGGCAGGTTCTTATAGATTTGCTTCTCGGCGTAATAGATGTCCTTCAAGGTGTGCATGAAGAGATCATTCATAGATTTAACCGGCATCGCGGTGACTCCATGTTGTTGGTATGGCGTTCTAGTGACGGGGACACCGCCCGAACGCAAAGGCTAAAAGGAAGTTCCGGCGTAAAGGTTCACTTGGACTTGCGCGGTACCGGACTTTTCTTGGCGGGCAACCTCTGCCTGAGCTTATCCATCCCCTGCCACGGATCGAGGCCCGTGCCATTGAGCCGCCTCCCGGCATTGGCCAAGGTGAAGTGGTCACCTCTGCCGATCGCAGCGAGTTCCCCCCAGTCCAGCGGCATAGAGACTCCGGCCTCCGGCCGCGCCCGGGTGGAATAGGCGGCGACAGCTGTCGCACCCCTGCCGTTTCGCAAATAATCAACATAGACCCGCCCCCTGCGCGCATGTTTCGCCATCGTCGCGGTGAGCCGATCCGGTCTGTCGGCGGCCATGGCTTCCGCGATGGAACGGCAATAATCCTTCACTTCTTCCCAGCCTGAACGCGGCATGATCGGCGCGACAACATGCAGGCCCTTGCCGCCGGAGGTCTTAACGAAACTCTCGATACCATCCTTGCGCAGCCGGGCGCGCGCTTCCTCTGCGACCGCAACCAGATCGGTCCAGCCCACATCATCGCCGGGGTCGAAATCGAAGATAAGGCGGTCGGGCAAATCCAAGCTCTTGGCCTTGCATCCCCAAGGATGAATTTCGAGCGCGCTCGCTTGCACGAGAGCAATCAAACCATCGAGATTCTTGATGCTGATGAGCGGCTTTTCCTCTTCGGGATCTTCGATGGCAACGATGTGCTTATCCACGCCCTCCCATTCGTGTCTTTGAAAGAAGCAACCGTGGCCGACGCCGGTCGGACAGCGCACCAGCGACAGCGGCCGCCCCACGATTTGCGGCGCGATGAGGTCCCAAACGGACACGTAATAATCGGCCAACGCTTGTTTTGTCACACCGGCCTGCGGCCATAACAGCCGGTCCGGGTGGGTGAGCGGTACGCTCAAGCGAGGCGAGGGTTTTGGACGGGCGTGGCGAGCATCTGGCACGGCGGCTTCCCGTATGATTTCGGACGGAACCTTATCTTCCCGGAGCCCCTTGAACGCAGCCTGGCGCAACATGTTGCTTCCGGTCCAGCCGCGAAATTCGATTTCCGCAACGAGCGAAGGCTCGACCCACCGGACATTGCGTTTTGCTTCCGCAGGGAGCGGCCCTTCGGCGGGCGGACGCTCGCACCTGATCTTTTCAAGCGCGACGAATAGCTCCTTGGCGGTTCGCGCGGTGTAACCTGTCCCCGCGCGCCCGGCATGCAGAAGTTTCTTGTTGTCATAATAGCCAAGGACGAGCGATCCCACAGCCTTGGGCGTGCTCGTCGAGGGCACGTAGCCGATCACGACAAATTCCTGCCGATTGGCGCATTTGACCTTGAGCCAATCCCCGTTGCGGCCGGACCGATAGGGCTTCGCGGTCTGCTTCGAAACGATCCCCTCGCCGCCCAGCCGGCAGATGTGTTTGATGAGTTCCTCCCCATTGCCGGCAAACTCTTCGCTGTAACGCAGCGGGCTGGGTTGGCTTGCGGCCTCGAGAACCTGCTTCAACATTGCCTTGCGCTGAAGCAATCGCAGCGGCTTCAAATCATGGCCATTGAGGTGGAGGAGATCAAAAACATAAAAAGTGATGCTCTCGCCATGCCCCGATTTCAAAGCCTCCTGGAGAGCGGCGAAATCGGCAATCCCGTTTTTGTCTTCGACAACCGCCTCACCATCGAAGACGCCGTTTTCAATCGGCAAACTGGCGATCGCCTCCGCAATCGAAGGAAATTTTTCGGTCCAATCAAGCCCGCGGCGGGTCTGGATTCGGACCTCGCCTTTTTCGACGAGGGGCTGCAAGCGATAGCCATCGAATTTGATTTCATGCACGAAGCCAGCGCCGGAAGGTGGGACTTCGACCGCGGTTGCCAGACAGGGCGGTACAAATTTGCCGATGCTTGCCTTGCGCGCGGCCTTCGGAAAAACGATCTTCGGCGGCTTGGCTTTTTTTGAGTTCGTTTTTGGTCCGTTCCCGCGTTGCGGCTTGCCAGGCAAAGGTTCACGAGCGCGCTGGCGCGGCGTCAAAGGCTCGACCGTCGGACCGATATATTTAGCGGGCTGGCCGCTCGTCCATTTCCGAACCTTAGGATCGTTGCCAATTTTCTCGACGCCCTTGCCGCTGACCACCGATCCCGGCATCTCTTCCAGAATGTCGTCTTTCTCGTCGCGCGCGGCAGCGTCGTCGACCTTGATCAGCAGCCAGTTGTCGCCCCGATCCTCCGGCCTGGCACGCATGCGCACAAGATTCCATTCGCCATGAAGTTTCTCGCCGTGGAGGATGAATTTGAGGTGGCCTTTGGCATAAGCCTTGTGGGGATCGCCCTCTGGCACCCATTCGCCGTGGTCCCAGATGATCACTGACCCCGCGCCATACTGCCCGGGCGGTATCACGCCTTCGAATCCCCCATATTCGATGGGATGATCCTCGACATGGACTGCAAGGCGCTTGTCGTGCGGATTGAGGCTCGGCCCTTTGGTAACGGCCCAGCTCTTCAAGACACCGTCGAGTTCGAGACGGAAATCATAATGGAGCCGGCGCGCGGCGTGTTTCTGAATCACGAAGTGCAGAGCGCTGGGCTTTGCCTTGCCGCCAGCCCTCGCTCCGCCGGAAGGCTCATGCGTTTTCGAGAAATCGCGTTTGCGCCGATAGGCTTCGAGCGCCGCCGAGCGAGCCATCAGCTCACCTTTTTGATGCGGCCTCTGCTGGTCGCACCCTTAGGCCGTGGGGCCGACCCGGACGCCCGGCGCGCCGGCTTCGCCTTGCTCGGGCCTGTGCGCACTTTCTTGGCCTCAGTCTGGTCCGCATTGCCTGTTCCAAGGCTTCGACGCAACGCGTCCATCAAATTGATCACATTGTTCGGACGTGGCGCATGCGCGATCTGGGGCGGCTTTCCGGCACGCTTCGAACGAATAAGATCGACAACGGCATCTTGATAATGATCCTTGAATTTTGCTGGGTCGAATTTCGCCTTCTTCGTTTCGAGGATGTGAGAGGCGAGATCGAGCAGATCCTTGCCGATTTCGAGTTTGGGAATTTCCTCGAAATAAGCCTTCTCGTCACGCACCTCATAATTGTGGTGCAGGGTCGTGCCCATGATCCCTGTCGATCGCGGTTCAAGCAGGATCATCCGCTCGCGACCGTAAAGCACGATACGTGCGATGCCCGCGACCTTACGTTGACGCATGGCTTCGCGGATGACCGCGAAAGCCTCCTGTCCGACCTGATCATCCGGGGCAATGTAGTAGCGATTGTCGAAATAGATCGGGTCGACTTCGGAGCTTGGCACAAAACTTTCGATTTCGATCGTATGGCTGCTCTCGATCTCGATTGCGGCCAGCTCCTCGTCGGTCACCGTAACATAATCCCCTTTGCCGATTTCATATCCCTTGATGCGATCTTCCCGATCGACAATCTCACCAGTCTCGGCATCAATATATTGCTGCTTGAGCCGATTGCCGGTCGCTGAATTAAGCAGGTGAAACGAGACCTTTTCCTGGTTGCTCGCGGCCGGGAACAAAGCCACCTTGCAAGAAACCAGCGAAAGCTTGAGATAACCCTTCCAGTTCGCCCTTGGCGGCATGACATTCCCCTGAACGCTACGCGAGGACCCATCGATCTGCGCTAACGCGGGCTCGGCTTTCCTGGTTCCCGAAGCCTTCGGAACCCTTCACTGAAGATAACGTTTGCGGGTTCGCAGGTGAGACAGAAAGGATATTGGTTTTGCAAAAGCTTCAGGGCAATATTGCGCAGCAGCAGCCTAAGCCTCCCGGGCCGGAGCCCGAACCGCCCGGCCAACAACCGCCGCCGGACATCCCGGTGCCAGATCCAACACCGCCGCCCCTCGAAAATCCCGGAGACATTCCTTTGCCCCCTATTACAGACCCTGATGTCGTCACGCCGGAGGATCCCGTCCCCGCCAATCCGCCGGTGCGCGCGGCGGGCGCGGCGGGCGCTTCGAAAAGACGGCGGATCGGACCCCACGCCCTCTACTGAGCAACCGATCGCCAAGTTCAGCGTTATAATAGGATACTAGTCGTTCAGGGGCTGCCACAAAGGCAAAGCCGCCGCACCAGCCGTAGCCCTCAAGACACGCAACCCTCGCAGTCGGAGACGAAAAATGGCAAGCATCAAGCCAGTGGAAGACGTTGCCCAAGATTTTTCTGAGGATTTGGCCGCCCTTCGGGACGATGTCGCCAAATTGAGTTCAACGATTTCCCAATTCGTCCGCAGCCAATCGGCCACCACCGCCGATACGGTGTTCGATGCCGTTGACACCGCACGGCAGAAGATCTCCGATACGGCCAGCAAGGCTCAGGACCGGGTCGCTGGAGCGAGTTCGGATCTTGAAGCGACCATAGAACGCAATCCGCTTATGGCGGTTCTCATTGCAATGATCGCGGGTGTTTTGGTTGGAATGTTAAGCCGCTCTCGGAAATGAACCGTGTAATCAGTCAGCTTATCAGCGATGCGACCGCCCCTATCGGCGAAATGAGCGCGCGCCTTTTCAAAAAGGCCGCGCTCTTTTTTTTGGCGATGGGCTTCTTGTTTTTCAGCGTTGTCTTTCTGACGATCGCTCTCTTTGTCTTTCTTCAGACATGGCTCGGAAGCGCGATTGCGGCCCTCAGCGTCGGCGGGGTTTTTCTGGCCGCGGCCCTGATCTGCCTGCTCGTGGTATTGCGCGACAAACCCACCGCAGGTGCCTCGGTCGCGGCCGCCGCCACTGCCCCGCGGAGGGACAGCCCGGAAAAGCCCCCCCGTCAGAAGCTTGTGTTCAGCGAGAATATCGACGAGAGCGTCGCGCCCATTCTCGACATTTTGCAGGAGGCTGGCTTGGAGCGGGAACGTCTCGCGCTCCAGGCCGGGACGGAAATCGCCAAACAGCTTCAGCCGTTTTCGCTGGTCGCGTTCGCGATCGTGGCAGGCTTTGTCTTCGGCCGCATTTTAAAGCAACGCAACCCGCTGGCGTAAACGGCGCTCAGACAAGGCTGCTGCTGTTTTGCTCGTCCTTGCGATGCGATTTGCGGTCGAAGAAAAGCGCCTGGCTGATGACGGCCTTCAGACTGTCGGTTTTGAACGGCTTGGTAATCAGAAAGGCGGGTTCTGGCGGCGTTCCCGTCAAAAAACGCTCGGGATAGGCGGTGATGAAAATCACCGGCACGGAAAAGCGTTTCGAGAATCTGATTGACCGCTTCGAGACCCGAGCTTCCGTCGGCGAGTTGAATGTCGGCGAGGATGAGACCTGGCCGTTCGCGGTTGACAGCGTCGATCGCCTCGCGATGGGTGCGCGCGACATTGAAGACCCGGTGCCCTTGCTCTTCGACGAGGTTCTGAAGATCGAGCGCGATGAAGGGCTCATCCTCGATGATCAAGACATCGGTGCGAATTTGGTCGGCAATCTCCTTGCCCGCGGCGTCAATCAGGCGTGCCGCATCGTCGACCGAGCAGTCGAGCGCGCCCGCGACTTCCGCGGTATCGAAATCCTTCGAGCGAACTGAAGAGAAACGCGATGCGTGGCCGCAAGTAATCGCTTCGAGGTGTCGGTGCGCGCCCGCCTCGTCGCCGGTGAATCGCAGCCTGATCGACATGGTCATTGACAGGCACCGTCCCCCAGACCTTGAGGAACAGGCGGTAAAGCGCCGTTTTCGGATCGGCACATTTCGAAAATTCGGCCGGATCCGCGACGATCGCCTCCAGCGTAGCCAGCACATAGGCATCTCCCCCGGCCTGGGTTCCCGTTAAAGCCCGTGAAAACCGGCGCAAATAGGGAATATGCGCGGAGATCGCTTGAGATATTGGCATAGGAAGCACCCTCTGACATACGCACCGCCTTATATTGGTTGATCAGCGCGTTAAGTAGCCCCTGGCGCTGAATTTCAGCGTCGCATCGGCGCGCAGATAATTCCAAATGCCGTGATAAAGTTCCTGTCGGTGGAACCATCTCCGCGCACCGAGCGTTCAATCGGGCTGGTTATAAGACAGTTTCCGGACGCCTGCAGCCAAGCGTCACAAAAAGTCGATGTCAATTCAGGAGGTTTTATTGTTGCGGCAGCGTTGGTTCAAATGCAAGCAATCCGGACATCGCGGGATGAACGCAGATCGGGGACGACGAATGAAAAGTGCCATCACGAGGATGCTTCAGTGACAAAAGCGACAAAATCAAACAACCCATCGATTCAGGTGGCGGGACATAAAATCGTGTTCGAGACTCGCAAGCCGAGGAGCGAACCTGCGGCAGCGCCACGCTCTCGAGGTGGGGTGGCGAGCCTTGCTCGAAAAAAGCAGCATCGAAGTCCGAAATCGCCGACCAAATCGGCTTGCATTTGCGCAGTGTCTACGATGACATTTTTGCGCAACCGGTGCCGGGGCGTTTTCTTGAGCTGTTACGGCAGCTTGAAAGCGCGCTCGGAAGCTCGGTCAAGTAAGGACGGCATGTGACAGTCGTGCACACGAAAGCTGCCGGAAGTTGAGGCGGCGGATGAGGCGCGCCGGGAGCGCGCCGCAAGCTCGCAAATGACCGCGGATCTGCTTTCGGTAATCCCCAATCTACGCGCCTTCGCCGTCTCCTTATGCGGCAATCTCGATCGCGCCGACGATCTCGTTCAGGAAACCTTGGTGAAGGCCTGGAGCAATATCGACTCTTTCGTCGAGGGGACCAATCTCCGAGCGTGGCTGTTCACGATCTTGCGGAATATTTATTATTCGGAATACCGGAAGCGGCGGCGCGAAGTCGCCGATCCGGATGGCGCGTTCGCCGCCAAACTCGCAACGGCCCCGGCGCAAGGCGGTCATATGGACCTGCTCGATTTTCGCGCCGCGCTCCAGCAATTGCCGACGCGATCAGCGCGAAGCCTTGATTCTGATCGGCGCTTCCGGGCTTCTCCTATGAAGAAGCGGCGGGGGTTTGCGGCTGCGCCATCGGAACCATGAAAAGCCGAGTGAACCGCGCGCGGATCCGACTCGCCGAAATGTTGGCGATCACGTCCGGTATGGAATTCGGACATGATGGCGATTGGCAGGCCATCGATGCCGTGGTCGCCGGACAGCGTCTTGTCGCGAGGCGACGGAGAATAAGCCGGCTTTCGGCTGGTTAGCTCGCTCCGCAGCCCTTCCAATCGTGCCCGCGCGGAAGGGCCGACTCGTCGCATGGATGAGAGAAAACCAGACACGGATCGAAACCGATAGTTTCGGGCCGATCGAGGTGCCCGCGAACACTATTGGGGCGCGCAGACCCAACGATCCTGCGCGCATTTCGCGATCGGCTCGCGAAAGGATGCCGCCGCGATCATTCATGCCTTGGCGATGGTCAAGCGGGCCGCCGCCGAGGTCAATCGCGACCTCGGACTTTTGCCGGCACGCCTCTGTTCGGCGCGATCGTCACCGCGGCCGGCGAAATCGAAGACTGGCGCGTCTCGATGCGGAATTTCCCCTTGGCGTCTGGCAAACCGGGTCGGGCACGCAAACCAACATGAATGTCAACGAGGTCATCGCCAACCGCGCCAACGAGACTCCTCGGCGCGCCGCGCGGGGCGAAACATCCCGTCCACCCCAACGATCACGTCAATCTCGGCCAATCCTCGAACGATTGTTTTCCGACCGCCATGCATATCGCCGCCGTCCTTCAAATCAAGCGAAGGCTGGAACCTGCCTCTGCGCGCGCTTCGATCGCGCTTTCGCCGCGAAATCGGAGGCTTTCGCTGCGATCATCAAAACGGGCCGCACCCATCTTCAGGACGCAACGCCGGTCACGCTCGGGCAGGAATTCTCGGCTATGCCGTCGCAGCTCGAATTCGGCTTGCAACGGCTCGACGGGACGCTTCCAGGGCCTTTACCGGCTTGCCCAGGGCGGCACGGCGGTCGGCACCGGTCTCAATACCAAACGGGGTTTTGCCGGACGCCTTCGCCGCGCGGATCGCGGCCTTGACGGCGCTGCCTTTTGTCGTCGGCGCCGAACAAATTCGAGGCGCTGGCGGCCCATGACGCAGTGATTTTCGCGCATGGCGCCCTGACACGATCGCGGCAAGCCTCTTTAAGATCGCCAACGATATCAGAGTGGCCGGCGAGCGGCCCTCGCTGCGGCATCGGCGAACTGATTCTGCCGGAAAACGAACCCGGTTCGTCGATCATGCCCGGCAAGGTCAATCCGACCCAGGCCGAGGCGCTGACCATGGTCTGCACGCGCGTCTTCGGCAATCAGACGACGATCACTTTTGCCGGATCGCAAGGCCATTTCGAGCTCAATGTCTATAAGCCTGTCATTGCCTTCGTTTTCCTCGAAAGCCTCGACTCTTCTCGCCGACGCCATGGACAGCTTTCGTGTTCATTGTGTCGAAGGGCTACGTCCGGATCGAGCGAAGGATCGCCGACTGATGCAGCGCTCGCTTGATGCTCGTCACGGCGCTTGCGCCAAGGATCGGCCACGACAACGCGGCGAAGATCGCCAAGGCCGCGCATGTCGAACGGCACGAGCTTGCGGGAAGAGGCCCTGGCGAGCGGTCTCGTCAGCGCCGAGGAATTCGACGCCTGGTTCGTCCGGAAGCCATGCTGGCGCCGAACGAATGACCTCAATTCGAAAGCCACCCGAAGTAAACGCAGGCGAGCAGGAAAATACCCATTAGGCCCCGGTAGACGACGAAGGGCCATGCAGAAAATCGTTCGAGAACCCGCATCAGGCCCCAAATCGCGGCAAAAGCCGACATTGAGGCGATGAGCAGACCGAAGCCAAGACCGACCAGCCATGCGCGTCGAGATTGGCCTTATGCAGCTCCCAGAGTTCTTGGAGACCCGCACCTGCAATCGCGGGCATTCCCAAACAGAAAAGAAAAACGCGCGGCTTCATCGCGTCTGAAATCGCGCGAAAGAGCGGCGGTCAGCGTCGAGCCAGACCGCGAAACGCCAGGGATCAGCGCGCCGATCTGCGCAAGACCGATGATCATCGCATCCCTCAGCGTCGCATGGTCGAGGGTGCGCTTGTGCCGGGAATAGATTTCGGCAAGGACGAGGAGCCCGGACATGACGATGCAGGCAATCCCGATCACGACCAAAGTCCGCAACGGCGAACCGCAGGCGTTGAGGACCGGCTTGAGGAAATCGCCGGCGACCACGATCGGGACGGTCGCTAAAACGATCCACACCGCGAACCGAAAATTCCAGTCCCCGAAAATCGCGACGCCGGGCGGCATCGATGGAGCCGAACACGAGCCCGCGAACATCCGACCAGAAATAGCTGACGACGGCCGCAAGGGCTGCGACCTGCATCGCCGCCGAAAATGCCGATCCGGGATCCTGCCAGCCGAGCAAAGCTGGAACAACGCGCATATGCGCCGTCGATGAAATCGGCAAAAGTTCGGTGATGCCTTGCACCACACCGAGAAGGCCGACTTTGAAGTAGCCGAGTGTGACAAAGCCGGTATCGAGCCCTTGGGTGCAGGCAGCGGCCATGTTTGGGTTCCTGGATTTGGGCAAGCCGCGATGTGCGTACCGCCTCTGAATGCCAATCGAAAAGAGTCGCGCGGGGACCAAAAGCGAGACAGTTACTAACTTTCGGGCCGTTTCTGGGCAAGAGTATTGGAGGTCGTTTTTTCTGGTAGACTCGATTGTCAGTGCGCCTCCAGTCCGTAAATTATTAAGTATAAACTCTAAGATAATCTTAACCTTGGTTAAGCGCAAAGCTGATTTTGAATTCTAAAGTTAATAAAAAATTAACTAAACAATAAAGCGGATTGTATAAAAAGGCATAAACAAAAAGATTTTACCTCGTAATGGCTTCTATTTCCAAATTTGGCCTGATTTTCGGGGCTTTAGTCCAGAAATTTCGGGGCTCGCTGGATAATTAGCCCACTGAAAGGCATCTAAGCATGAAACACAGGTTTGTCCTGTCCCTGGCTACTTTGGCCACGATCGCCGGTCCGGCCGTCGCGGCCGACATCCCCTACCGCGAGGCCCCGCCCGTCTACGCCCCAACCGTCCCTCTATTTACCTGGACGGGGCTCTATCTCGGCGGCCAGATCGGCTACGCCTGGGGAACCGACAAACTGACTGTTTACCCATTCGGCTTCGGCACCAACTATATGCCGAACGGCGTGGTGGGCGGCGCGCACGTCGGCTACAATGTGCAACTCAATCAATTTGTTGCCGGTCTTGAAGGAGACGTCGAAGGGTCCGGCATCAACAGGTCCTTCAGTCCCAGTGGGGTGGCCTACCGAACCAAGGTCCCGATGCAGGGATCGATTCGCGCCCGCCTCGGCGTAGCGTTCGATCGCGTGCTGCTTTACGCAACGGGCGGCGTGGAATTCGCCGGTTTTGAAAACAGCTATGCAGGCTTTCCGGCCTTCACCCAGTTCTCGGAAACGCGCGCTGGTTGGACCATTGGCGGCGGTCTCGAATATGCGGTTACCAATAATTGGTCGGTGCGGGCCGAATACCGCTACACGGATTTTGGCCACATCAGCAATTTTAACGTCCCCGTGTTCGGCTTCGGATCGCTGGTGAACCATCATGAGACTGAAAACGCCGTCCGCGCCGGCTTTAGCTACAAGTTCGATTCGTTTGGTCTGCCAATCGCGGCCAAATATTGAAGATGCGTGGACTGCGATTGCCTAGGCCTTGGGCAACAAAGACAATGCTTGAGCAAAGACGAGCAAGCCCGGCGTCCGGATCGTTGCGCGCATGTCACAATGGTCCGAATAGCGAACGCGCGCGGCCCATTTAGCCGCGTCCGCTGTTGTTGCGCATTCAAAAGCGCGTAGGCTGAACGTAGCTTCAGTTTCCGTTAGGAGAACCGCCATGCTACGTCGAATTCTTTTGGCCACGGCCAGCACGATCGCGATCGTCGGATCGGCAGTCGCCGCGGACATGCCCGTAACGCCGCCTCCCGTCCCGATCTTCACTTGGACCGGCATCTATCTCGGTGGCCAGATCGGCTACGCCTGGGGCCGGAATAGCACGCGTCTTGTTGACCCCTTCGTGGTGCCGGTGGCGACCTCCCTGAACTCCAATCCCAATGGCGTCATTGGCGGCGCGCATGTCGGCTACAATCTGCAAATCAACCAATGGGTCGTCGAACTCGAGGGCGATGTTGACGGCACGAGCTACAGCAGGACGTCCGGACCGGACCCGATCTTCTTCGATACTTTTTTCAGAGTTCGCCAGGATATCGAAGGATCGGTTCGCGGCCGCGTAGGTATCGCGTGGGACCGTGCCTTGCTCTATGCCACCGGCGGTGTTGCTTTCGGCAACATCAAGACCAGCTATGCGAGCCCGTTCGGTCTTGCCGGCTTTGGCGGCTTCGACAGCTTTTCACGCAATCGCGTCGGTTGGACGGTCGGCGGCGGCATCGAATATGCCATCACCAATAATTGGTCCGTGCGCGGCGAATATCGCTTCACCGATTTCGGCAAGTTCACGGACTTCCCCGCCGCCTCGCTCGCTCCGTTCATTGGCGTGCGCCAGCACTTCATTCAGAATCGCGTGCAAGTCGGATTCAGCTACAAGTTCGACGCATGGGCTCCAGCCCCCATCGTCGCCAAATATTGATCTAAGTCAGGCGAGTTCGGCTCGCCTCCACACAAACGAACCCGGCCAAAATGGGGCCGGGTTTTTTATCCCCTCGACCCTGTTGCGCAGAAGCCACAACGGTCCAAATTCAAACTAGTTTTTGCTGATTTTATGCCTTCGGCAATCGAAATGGCGTAATTTAGGGAAGCTTCATTCTCCTGAAAGGAAAAAGCTCATGATCCGTAAATTCCTTCTGGCATCGGTTGGTGCCTTTGCTCTTACAAGTTCGGCAGCTTTCGCCGCCGATCTTCCGTCCCGTGCTCCCCCGCCGGTCTATGTGCCGCCGATTCCGATCTTCTCTTGGACCGGCATCTATGTCGGCGGCCAGGTCGGCTATGCATGGGGCAATGACCGCAATCGTTTCGTCACCTCGTTCCCTGGTGGGCCGTTAGTTCCTGTGGCCGTCTTCGCTGACCAATCGTTCGGCCAGAACACGAATGGCGTGATCGGCGGTGCTCATGTCGGGTACAACTACCAGATCAACCAATGGGTCCTCGGTCTCGAAGGCTCGGTTGACGGCACCAGCATGAAGAAGACCGTTCTCTTCGCTCCAGGCGCCTTTGCTGCACCCGTTGGCTTCTTCGGAAACGGCATAACGGCAACGACCCGCGCCGACATCCAGGGTTCGGTCCGCGGCCGTATCGGCGTGGCTTGGGACCGGGCTTTGATCTATGCCACTGGCGGCGTTGCCTTCGGCGGCTTCAACACCAGCTACACCTTCTTCAGCCCCTTCTTCGCAACGGGTGGCTCGAGCAGCTTCTCGACGACTCGGGTCGGCTGGACGGTCGGCGGCGGCATCGAATACGCCGTCACCAACAATTGGTCGGTGCGCGCCGAATATCGTTACACGGATTTCGGCCGTGCGACGAACACGCCCTTCTCCACTGCGTTCGCGCCGTTCGGTGGTGGCTTCACGGGACACCATCACTTCACGCAGAACCAGGTGCAGGTCGGCTTCAGCTACAAGTTCGACACTTTCGCTCCGGTCCCGGTCGTCGCGAAATACTGAGCCGAGCTTCTTGCTCGACCAACGAAACAAAGAGACCCGGCCTCGCGGCCGGGTTTTTTGTTGGGCCCACCGGTTTGCGTTGCGTTCACGCCACACTGGCTTGAATAACGCGATGGAAAGCCGAACAATTGTTGTGGCTCGGCTGAAACGGCGTAACTTGCTTAGAGTTATATCGCTCTAGGGAGAAAAGCTCATGTTCCGTAAATTCCTTTTGGCATCGGTGGGTGCCGTTGCCCTCTCCGGATCGGCGGCACTGGCGGCCGATCTTCCCATGCGCGCGCCCCCGCCGGTTTATGTGCCCCCGCCATTCTCCTGGACCGGCATCTATGTCGGTGGCCAGGTCGGTTATGCCTGGGGCAATGATCGCAGCAGGTTCGACGCTTTCGCTCCCGGCGGCGGCATCGCTGCATTCCCCGCGGTTTTCGTGTCCAGCCAATTCAATACCACGCCACAAGGTGTGATCGGCGGCGCCCATCTCGGCTATAATCTGCAGATCAACCAATGGGTGATTGGTCTTGAAGGCACGGTCGACGGAACCAGCATGAGCAAGACCGTCTTCGTGGCGCCCTTCGGTATCAACGCGACAAACCGCGAGCAGGTTCAGGGTTCGATCCGCGCCCGCGCCGGTGTCGCCTTTGATCGAGTCCTGTTGTACGCAACCGGCGGTGCTGCTTTCACCGGCATCAAGAACACCTATTCGTTCGGCCTTGCCGGACCCCTGTTCCTCAACGAAAGCATTTCGAAAACACGCGCGGGATGGACGGTCGGCGGCGGTCTCGAATATGCGGTCACCAACAATTGGTCGGTCCGAGCGGAATACCGCTACTCCGATTTCGGCAGCACCACGGACTATCCGTTCGCGGCTTTGTTTGCGCCCGTGGGCGGCCTCTTCTCCGTGCGCCATCATTTGACGCAGAACCAGGTGCAGGTCGGCTTCAGCTACAAGTTCGACACTTTGGCTCCGGCCCCGGTCGTCGCCAAATACTGAGACCATTGCGACACCACGACATGAAGATAAAACCCGGCCTCTTGGCCGGGTTTTTTTAACTTTGCGCAGGCGATTTCGCGGGGATGACCTTGTTGCGCCATGGCCACAGCATTCGAATAATGCCGCGCGACATCCAACTATGGTTGAAGCTCATTTGAAATTGCGTACCCTGATAGAGCGATAAATTTATTTGATCAAAAGGAGACAAATCATGTTACGTAAATTCCTTCTGGCATCGGTTGGTGCCTTTGCTCTCACCAGCTCGGCAGCTTTGGCCGCCGATCTTCCCTCCCGTGCTCCCCCGCCGATCTATGTGCCGCCGGTGCCGATCTTCACTTGGACCGGCATCTATGTCGGCGGCCAGGTCGGCTATGCATGGGGCAATGATCGCAATCGTTTCGTCACGGCGTTCCCTGGTGGGCCGTTCGTTCCTGTGGCCGTCTTCGCTGACGATTCGTTCGGCCAGAACACGAATGGCGTGATCGGCGGTGCTCATGTCGGGTACAACTACCAGATCAACCAATGGGTCCTCGGTCTCGAAGGCTCGGTTGACGGCACCAGCATGAAGAAGACCGTTCTCTTCGCTCCAGGCGCCTTTGCTGCACCCGTTGGCTTCTTCGGAACGGGTATAACGGCAACGACCCGCGCCGACATCCAGGGTTCGATCCGCGGCCGTATCGGTGTGGCTTGGGACCGCGCCTGATCTATGCGACCGGCGGCGTTGCCTTCGGCGGCTTCAACACCGCTATCACGGTCGTCGGCCCGCTTCTTCGGAACTCCGGTGTTCGGCTCGGGCAACCGCTCGACCACGCGTGTCGGCTGGACGGTCGGCGGCGGCATCCAATATGCCGTCACCAACAATTGGTCGGTGCGCGCCGAATATCGCTACACGGATTTCGGCCGTGCGACGAACACGCCCTTCTCCACTGCGTTCGCGCCGTTCGGTGGTGGCTTCACGGGACGCCATCACTTCACGCAGAACCAGGTGCAGGTCGGCTTCAGCTACAAGTTCGACACTTTCGCTCCGGTCCCGGTCGTCGCGAAATACTGAGACCACGGCACTTAACTCGAAAACAAACCCGGCCTCGCGGCCGGGTTTTTTGTTGGGCAATAGCCAGTATTATTACAGTTTAATGACTATTCGTTGCGCTATAGCCACAGTAACTTGAATAACCCCATGCATAGTCTAAGAATTGTTGAAGCTTAGCCAAAACTGCGTAACTTTGGGGCGTTCAAATTCGCGTCTCAAGGGGGCATATCATGTTACGTCGTATTCTCTTAGCATCGGCCGGCGCCATGGCGCTGATGGGACCGGCCCTTGCGGCCGACCTCCCGGTGGCTCCGCCACCGCCGCCGATTCCGATTTTCACCTGGACCGGCGTTTATATCGGTGCGCAGGTCGGCTACGCCTGGGGCAATGATCACGCTGATCTCTCGATCGCGGTGCCGGGCGCGCCCTTCGTTGCCTTTGGCCAAACTTTCGGCACCACCCCGCAAGGCGTCATCGGTGGCGGCCATGTCGGCTATAATCTGCAGATCAACCAATGGGTCGTCGGCATCGAAGGCACCGTCGATGGGACCAGCCTGAAAAAAACCGTGTTCCTTCCGTTCTTCGGAGTTAACGAAACCACCCGCTCCGAGGTGCAAGGTTCGATTCGCGGCCGCATCGGCTGGGCGTTCGATCGCGTCTTGGTCTACGCCACCGGCGGTGCAGTGTTCGGCGGCATCACCAACACCTATTCAGCCCCGCTGTTCTTTGGGCCGTTCCCGCTCTCGAACAGCTTTGCGACCACAAAGGTCGGTTGGACGGTCGGCGCCGGTCTCGAATATGCGATCACCAACAATTGGTCGGTTCGGGCGGAATATCGTTATTCGGATTTCGGCCACGTCACGGATCACCCCTTCGCGGCCATCGCTGCGGCCCCGCCCGCGACCTTCTTCTCCTCGCGGCATCATCTGACCCAAAACCAGGTGCAAGTCGGCTTCAGCTACAAATTCGATTTTTTGCCGCCGCCCGCACCCGTCGTCGCAAAATACTAAGCTCAGCCTTCACACTGCGGCTTCTTCCACAAACGGCAAAACCCGGCCCCTCGGCCGGGTTTTTCTTTAGAGCGGGATGAGGAAAAGTGGAAACCGGTTTTCCGCCCGCATCCCGCTCTAAACTTTTGGAATCGATCACGTTCATGATTTGGGATTGAATCAATCCAAAATCATCGTGATCTAGGAGCGCGTCAGACGAGGGCGATTTGCTTGCTTGGACGCCTCCCCCATGCCAAGCAGACGCATGCCCGATCAAACCCACGCTGTTTCCGCACCTCCTGCGGCGCAAAGCCGAGCCGCGCCCGCGCCTAAAATCTCCTTCGTGTCGCTGGGCTGCCCCAAGGCCCTTGTCGACAGCGAGCAGATTATCGGCCGGCTGCGCGCGGAAGGCTATGAGCTCACCAAGGCGCATGAAGGCGCGGCGGCGGTGATCGTCAACACCTGCGGCTTCCTTGACAGCGCCAAGGCCGAATCGCTTGCCGCAATCGGCGCGGCCGCCGCGGAAAACAAAAAGATCATCGTCACCGGCTGCATGGGCGCGGAGCCGCAGGCGATTCTGGCCAAATTCCCCGACCTTCATTGCATCACCGGGCCGCAAGATTTCGACTCGGTCATGCAGGCGGTGCATGAGGTCATTGCACCGCCGCACGATCCCTTTGTCGATCTCTTGCCGCCACAAGGCATCAAGCTCACGCCGCGCCATTATGCCTATGTGAAGATCTCGGAAGGCTGCAACAATCGTTGCTCCTTCTGCATCATTCCGAAATTGCGCGGCGATCTGGTCTCCCGCCCGGCGGCGGATATTTTACGCGAAGCCGAAAAGCTCGTCGCGGCGGGCGTCAAGGAACTTCTCGTCATTTCGCAGGATACGAGCGCCTATGGCTTGGACCTGAAATATTCGGAAAGCCTTTTTCACGATCGGCCGGTCAGGGCAAAGTTTATCGATCTCGCGCGGGAACTCGGGGAGTTGGGGGTCTGGGTCAGGCTGCATTATGTCTACCCCTATCCCCATGTCGACGAGGTGATCGACCAGATGGCCTCGGGCAAAATCTTGCCCTATCTCGACATCCCATTTCAGCACGCCAGCAAAAATGTCCTGCGGGCGATGAAACGCCCTGGCGATCAGGAAAAGACGCTGGAGCGAATCGGCCGATGGCGGGCGAACTGCCCCGATCTGGCGCTGCGCTCGACCTTCATTGTTGGCTTTCCCGGCGAGACGGAGGAGGATTTCACTTTGCTTTTGGAATGGCTCACCGAGGCGAAACTCGACCGGGTCGGTGCGTTTAAATACGAGCCGGTTGAAGGCGCGGCCGCCAATGATCTTGGCCTGCCCGCGGTGCCGCCGGAAGTTCAGGACATCCGCTACCGCCGCTTCATGGAACATTGCCAAAAGATCAGCGCCCGCAAGCTCAAGGAAAAGATCGGCAGGCGCTTGCCGGTCATCGTCGATGAAGGCGGGATACGCTCCGGCGTTGGCCGCACGATGGGCGATGCCCCCGAGATCGACGGCAAGGTTCATATCGCCGCCCGCCGGCCGCTGCGGCAGGGCGATATCGTGACCGTGAAGATCGAGCGGGCGGATGCTTATGACCTGCGCGGGACAGCGGTTTAAGCCCATTCGAAAGCGGTTCGCGTCCGGCATTAGAATCAATTAAGCTCCACCGAACCCTCTATCTTGCACTCTTCTCAGAACTTAAGGAGGTAGTCGACTAAGCTAAGTATTACCCCGGAGAAGTTCGATTCAAATCCCTGACAAGACCGAGGGGCCCGCGTTGGCGAATTCCCGCGCCACCCAGTGCTTCAGGTAGATCAGAGGGCAGTACCACGACGCTTCTATGCGAAAGGGGAGGGGAGGTACATGTTTTCAGGGTTTAAGAGTCCGTCCGAAAAGTTTGTTAACTGAGGCAAAGCTTTCTGAGCATGAGACGAACCGAGGCGAGGCGGAGGAAAGCGAGTGCGTTTGCGGTGAGATTTTCGAAATCTTTGGCCAGGCGGCGGCAGCGATTAAGCCACGCGAAGGTGCGTTCGACGACCCAACGTCGCGGCAGAAGCTCAAACCCTTTGGCCTGATCGGAGCGTTTGACGATTTCGATTTGGAGATGCGGCAGGATTTTGGCCGAAGCCTTTTGAAAGGCCGGCCCCTGATATCCGCCGTCAGCAAAGAGCTTTTGTAAAAACGGGTACAAGCCGAACAAGGTCGACAAAACAAGCACGCCGCCGTCACGATCTTGAATATCGGCTGGATGCACCACAGCATGCAGCAGCAGTCCTAACGTATCGACGAGGATATGGCGCTTCTTGCCCTTGATCTTCTTACCTGTTGGGGTGGACGGCCCCCGTACGGCATCAAATGTGCCAAAATGAGGTCGTTGCTGATCTCAAGCGAAGGGGACCGTCCGTGGAACAGATTATCCGAATCGGCATGGATACATCAAAGCATATCTTTCAGCTGCACGGCGTGAATGCCGCCGAAGAACCGATGCTCCGTAAGAAGCTGCGTCGCAAGGAGATGGTGGAGTTCTTCGAGAAATTGCCACCGACAGTTATCGCCATCGAAGCGTGCGGCGGATCCCATCACTGGGCGAGGTTTTTGCAAACGTTCGGGCATGAAGTGAAGCTCATCCCGCCGCAGTACGTCAAACCGTACGTAAAGCGCGGGAAGAACGATGCAGCTGATGCCGAAGCGTTATGCGAGGCGATGAGCCGGCCGACGATGCGTTTTGTGCCGGTGAAGAGCGCTGAGCAGCAGGCGGCCCTCATGCTGGTCGGCGTGCGCGACCGGTTAATCCGCAATCGTACGCAGCTCGCCAATGCGATCCGTGGCTATGCCGCCGAGTTCGGGCTGCCCGCCGCCAAAGGTATGTGCAAGGTCGAGCCACTGCTCGAGCGCATTGCGGCCGATGAGACACTGCCCGCTCTGGCACGCGAGCTGTTCGCGCTTCACGCAAAGGAATACGCCCAGCTGCAGGCGGAACTGGAGGACATCGAGGCCAAACTGATGGCTTGGCATCGTGCCGACGAGTGCAGCCGGCGCTTGGCGCGGATCCCCGGCGTGGGGCCGATCGGCGCATCGCTGCTGATAATGAAGACGCCGGCGCCCGACCTGTTCCGATCCGGGCGTCACTTTGCCGCCTGGCTTGGCCTGACGCCCAAAGACCATTCTACGGCCGGGAAGGTCAGGCTCGGCGTCATCACGCGCGCTGGCGACGAGGCGTTGCGAAGCACGCTGATAGTGGGCGCGACAGCTCTCCTTCGACACGTCCGGGAAGGGCGCGGCAAGAATGCGTCGCCGTGGCTCCTTGAGCTGCTCAAGCGCAAACCGCCGAAGCTCGTCGCCGTGGCGCTGGCCAACAAGATCGCCCGCATAGCCTGGAAGCTTATAGTGAGCGGCGAATACCTACCGAACATATGCTGCATCGCCCGATCTGGCCCGCGCAGCTTGAAAGATCAGCCTGTCACGGTGAGCAGACAACCAAAGCTACCGTGTTGAGCTGATGCCGGAACTTGCAAGCAAATGAGCAGATGGTGATCGGTCGATCCGAAACACGAGAAAATCCGTACGATGCAGTGGCCGTCGTGGGTCGCAAACTTGTTTGGAACTCGCGTCGCGGAAACCATCTTGGCCCGCGGTCATGTGCGACCGCACAAACTGAGGCCGGACATATGATCGCAAGCGATCCGATCAAATCACTGCCCAACGTCTTGCAGGGAAGGGGCCGTTCTCTAATCGCGTCTCCTTTGTCAATGGCTTTTTTTGTTGCTGCCCCGGGTCACGGTTCTCTCCGCGGTCGGAATAATCCGCCGCAACATCTGGTCCGAAGCACAGGTGCTGCAATGTCCACAACGAGCTGGCATATAATGACGCCGCTCAAGGCCCACCTTCGCAGCCACCCGTACCCTCGCCCGGCGGGCAACCATCACATCCGCAATTTCGCTCGGATGGATCTTATGAACAATGGAGTCAGGCGGCGTTTGCGTGCTCCGGCCAGCGGAACGGCTGTCCTGAACGCCAGACACTATGCAGGATAACGGAGAGCTTTCTGGCCACCGCCACCCGTGCTTTGCCATTGCCCGATCGCCTGGCGATGGCGTGCCCCCAATCCTTCAAGCTCGAGGCTTTCTTGAGCCGCGTCAGAATCACGACAGCAGCCTCGTACAACAGAGTGCGAGCGAGCGTGTCGCCGCACTTTGAAATCCTGCCGCTTCGATCGACCTCGCCCGATTGATATTGTCGCGGCGTAAGCCCGAGGTGCGCGCCTACGGATCGTGATCGGCCGAAGCGCGCTGGATCCTCAACTGTGCTTACATAGGCGAGCGCGGACAGCACGCCGATGCCCGGCACGCTCATGAGCAGCCGGCACGCGGAGCTTGACTTCACCAGCACACGGATCGCCTTGTCGAAAGCAGCGATCTGCTCGCGCAGTTGCCGCCAGGCAACGAGCATCGGCCGGACAATCAGCGCGACGTCGGAACGGTCGAGCATCAGAGCTTCAACCTTCCGATCGAATGGCAATCCCCGCATCGCGCCTGGCAGAAGACCGAAGGTCTTGAGCACCCCTCGGATGTGGTTGGACAATCGGGTCGTCATACCGACGAGTTGAGTCCTTGCGCCGAGAAGGGCGCGCGCGCGGTGGCTTTCGAACGACTTGACGTGAACGGACCGGTACCACCCAGTGCGAACGATCTGAGCCAATCCCTCCGCGTCGTTCTGATCCGTCTTGTTGATCTGCATCTTGAGGGCGGCACGCGCATGCCTGGCGTCGAGACAAATGACTTCGAGCCCGAGATTGCGGAGTTCATGCACCAGCCATGGCGTCATCGCTCCGGTCTCGATCCCGATGCGGGCGTCATCCCCCGCATGCCGGCGCACCAAATGCTGATCTGTTCTGGATCTGTCGGGCACTGGCCCCGCCACAGTCTCCGGCCGGCGTCGTCGACGACGCAAATAGCTGTCATCTTCTGCGAAACGTCCAATCCAACAAAGTGGGTCATCGATGAGCCTCCGATGGTGCAAATCACCGGGCGACGCCGCCCGGATCGCGGCACTATCGGCGAATCAAGCGCCGACCGCGATTATCGGATGTCCACATATG
>CAWAXL010000010.1:0-10511 GCA_963785995.1 uncultured Alphaproteobacteria bacterium | reverse complement strand
AATCTCTGAGCCGAGCAACATTGGCCACTGTCGCCCTGTTTTCGCTGATGCTAACACCAATTCCTTGTTTGAGTTGAGACTGTGCGCAAGTCGCTTGAGGTTCTCGAAGTGGGTTTCTGGCTTTGATTTCATTGGCGATGCTGCTTTGGAGGGAACCATGGCACATCGGCGGATAGGGCAGGAAGCCTTTCGGTTTGATGCAAAAGCCGAGCATCAAACGAGCAATGACGCCCTTAAACCGCGCGATTATAGGGGCAGGGGGCGCAGACGAACAACCCCCACCACGAACCGAGCGCAATCGGTATGCCAAATAGCATAACTGAAGCGCCGGCGTACATCGGGTGCTGTACGAGCGCGTAGGGGCATGTAGCGCGCCGACTCGCCTGGCGTCGTATGACCGGTCAGACGGTCTACGATCGAGTTGGCCGCGCCCGCTTGATGCAGAAAAGTTGAAGCGCTGTGTCGAAAAAAAGAAAATCGCGCCCGCCTCGTACACATGGGTGTCGCGACGATATTGCGTAAACCATTTGGTGAAACCATGCCCGAGCGTCCCGCCTGCTCCGCCAATGCGCGGCCGAGGACTGCGCGCCGGTCGTCGTCACCGGCGATAATCCATTGGGCTTTGCTCAGCATAGCTCGCAGCAGACCACTATTTAGGCATTTACGTAGACCCCTATGCCGAATTCCTCCCCGAACTCAAACTTTGAGAAACCCGGGGATCGGACATCCAGCGACACTTCCTGGATGAAACCCGGTCCCTTGGCAAGTCGGCGGCCAAGCGCCTGCAAAATCCTTCGTATCGCTCGGCGCCCTTTGCGCGGGCGGCGGCCTGCGTTTGCTCAGGTAGGGAAGGCGTCGCCATCAGCCAGAAGCGAATGAACAGAGCGATGGTCTCGACGGAAATCCCAACATCGCGCTCCAGCCGTTCCATCTGACGGGTGATCCGGTCGAGGCGCCGCGCCAAGGCCGCCTCCTGTCGTTCGGCGGCATCGGGCGACAGGAACGAGGCGATCGCGGCCTCGGCGACGAGGGATTTCGGCTTGCCGCGCCGCTCCGCATATTCAGTGAGCGCCTGCATCAGGTCCGGTTCGAGATAGACCGTGAATTGCTCCTTCATGGCGCCTCACAGCTCGAGACCATCGCCGGGGTCGAGCGCCGCCTGCCGCGCGACGGTCCTCATCCGCTGCCGGAGCATGTTCGCCTGGACGGGTTCGTCATCAGCTTCGTCCACCAAGATGGCGAATGGATCGGCCGAGTTGCGGAGCTTCCGGCGCAATCGCCTCATGCTCGGGAAGCGTTGGCTCGCGCCGGATCCCGGCATTGTCAGGATCGTCGTCGGATGATCCGCCAGTTGCAGGTTTCGGGTCCACCGCGACCGGCGGCAAAGCGCTCCAATCGTCACGGCGTGCTGTCGGCAGCTTCTTCACCAAGTCGGCCAACGATGGCGGTGGCAGGATGCGTTCCTGGAGCCGCCGATCCTCATAATAGCGGGCCTTCTTGGCGAGGATCGGATGGATGCCGGACACGAGCACGAGTTCGTCGGCTGGCGGAAGCTGCATCACCTCTCCGGGGGTGAGCAGCGGGCGCGCCGTCTCCTGGCGGGACACCATCAGATGCCCGAGCCAGGGCGAGAGCCGATGGCCGGCGTAGTTCTTCATGGCGCGCATTTCGGTCGCCGTGCCGAGCGCGTCCGAGACCCGTTTCGCCGTCCGTTCGTCATTGGTCGCGAAGGCGACGCGCACGTGGCAATTGTCGAGAATTGCGTTGTTGGCGCCATAGGCTTTCTCGATCTGGTTCAAGCTTTGGGCGATCAGGAAGCTTTTGAGGCCATAGCCTGCCATGAAGGCCAAGGCCGAATTCGAAGAAATCAAGCCGGCCAAGCGCCGGGAACTCGTCGAGCATGAGCAGGACGCGGTGCCGGCGGCTCTTTGCATTCAATTCCTCCGTCAGGCGACGGCCGATCTGGTTGAGGATCAGACGACTGTACTGAAGTACGTAAATCCGGCTGCCCGTCGGCGTGACCTTGCAGCCGAATCCCGTAGTTCGTTGTCCCAGAGAAATACGTCGCGTCGCCCCGATGCGACCGTTCGCTTGGTGATTTTCTCGCGCATTTCCGCATCCGCCCGCCAATGCCCAAACGCCAATCTAGCCACTCGCTTCTAGCAAGGGAATAGCAAGGGATAGGGCGAAAACGAACGGCTAGAAGATCGCAGAGAATCGCGTCTTTCCGATGAGCAACGCTCGCCTAAGACTTTGATTAGGCGGTATTTTCGGGAATTTTCGCAGAAATGGAATGGTGCCCAGGGGCGGGCTCAGTGAATTCAGCAATTTCAATAGTTTAGCAGACGGTGGGACCTTCATTGTTCCCGTAGCTTTCCAAGGCTTTCCATCGGCTTTGTCCCACCAGCGTGTGCGCTGGACACAGTTTGAACGGGCCAGTGCGGGCGGATTTTCGAAGACCCGCTTGGCGTTCGTTGCCTGCAGGTCGTATGTCCGATCAGCCGTATTGGGGCTCTTCGCACTACGGCGGTTCTCCTCTTCTTGGTTTTTTAGGGCAAGAGTTTGGGCACCTTCTCTGCAGGCTGTTCTGCCTCCTTCGTCCCGGGCAAACCCTTCCAAGCTTTGTTTGTTGCAGGGGCCGTCTTGGAAATCAAGGCCTGGGGGCGACGAGGTGCAAATCCTTATTCTGCCCGACCTGCCATCAAGGCCGACAAAGCGAACTGGAACAGCGTCTCTCTCAAGCTTTATCCGTGGCCGAAAGAGGCGGAATAGCGATGCAGTTTCTGACCCTGACTGTGTCGCATGCCGCGGACATGCCGCTGCAAACAAGTGGGCGGAAGGTTCAGGAGCACAAAGCAATGAACGAAACCGCTCCCACGAGCACGGCGCCTTTGCAACATCTCGAAAGGATTGTTTCATGAGCAAAGCGGTTATTGATGATCTGCTCACGACGAAGGAAGCAGCTTCATTTCTGAATGTTTCGTCGTCGTGGTTGGCGAAGGCGCGGATATCGGGGTATGGGCCGCGATTCATCAAAATAGGTCGCTCCGTTCGTTACAGCCTGCACGCGCTCGAAGAGTTCAAGCGGGCCAACGCGCGGGGCTCGACGTCTGAGTATGAGCGCCAACCCGGCCCAGGCCGTCCGGCGAACGACAAGCGTGGCGCGGCGATTTAGGCCGCGCTTGTTTTCCGCTCTTGCACCAAAACTCCGTTGCCGTTCGCGTGGGGCTATTTCCGTATGTGTGTCGGCCATGTGTGAGGCGCTCGGATCGTCTGAAACAAAGGGCATCCACGGGAATGTCGATGAAACTATATCAATGCATATATTACTTGGATTACTAAGATTAGGAATGAATGTGACTGTACACATAGCCAGTAAATGCTTGACGTATTCATAATTTACTTCAATATGAAACCCGATCTACCTAAATCAAACCCCGTGCTCCAAAAGGCCCGCCCAATGAACGATCTGAGCCCATTGACCGTCCCTATTGCCGCCTCGGTGGGCTCCGAAATTGTGCTGCACGAGCCCTCCTTCGAGGAGGCCATCGCATCGATTGTGGGCGATCCGGATCTTCCCGCCGATGTGAAAAACCATTGGCCCTGTTCGTTGCGCCGGGTGGCGGCATTTCTCGACCGGCCGATGGCTTTGGTCCCCGCGAGGTGGTCGGCGGTGCGTATTCCGACGAGTCAGTTAAAGGCCACTCGGCTCGGGGTGACCCAAAAAACTCTTGCCAATCATTTGTCGAATGTCCGCGCCGCTCTCTCTTGGATGCATGAGGAAAAGCGTGTGCCGTTCCGCGGCGTGCAGCTTTCACCTGAATGGGAATCTTTGTGCGAGAAGTGCCCAAAATTGCCCCATAGGGCGCGTCTTTTTCCGCTTATGCGATTTTGCTCGGTACGTCACATTGCAGCGGGCGCCGTCGACGAGGCGGTCATCAACTCCTTTTTGGAATACCGCCGGTGTACGACTTCGGTGGCTGTGGATACCGCGGCGCGGCGCTCATTGGCGCGACATTGGAACGATTTGGCGCGGGCGGTTCCAGGTTGGCCGAGCCAGCTGTTGTTCGAGCCGCCATCGCGCAAGGCCGAAGCCTTTCCGCCCTGGGAGGCCTATCCGATCGGCTTGCGCACCGAGATCGCAGCCTATCTCGACACTCTCACACGCGTCCGTAAGACCACCAAGGGAAAGCGAGTGCCGCCGGCGAGGGCGACCACCATCCGAGGCCGGCGCGCCATGCTCGAAGCCGCGCTCCGAATGGCGAGCCGGATCGGCATCGGTATGGAGGAGCTGACTTCTCTTTCGTCCTTTCTCGATCCTGGCGTCAGCCGGCGGGTCCTTGACGCTTATTGGGCGCAGAGCGGGGAGGAGCCATCCGTCTTTACCATCAACCTTGCGATTCTTTTTGTCGGTGTCGCGCGAACCGCCAATTGCTTGTCGGGAGATAAACTCGAAGAGCTCGACGACATGCGTGCCGACCTCGAACATCATCGTCCGGAAGGTATGACCGACAAGAATCTGACGGCCATCCGCACTTTCATGCAAAGAGAGGCGTGGCGGGCGCTGCATCAATTACCGCACACTCTCATGGAAGAGGCGAAGGAGGCATCCTACGCCGCCCCCATCAAGGCGGCGGTGCGGGCGCAGATGGCCGTCGCGATAGGCATCCTCAATCTCGCTCCGATCCGCCGCGGCAATCTCGGGACGATCCGCATTGGCGAGAATCTCATTCGAACAGGGGGACCGCAAACGCCCTATCGGCTCGTTTTCCAGAACTATGATGTGAAGAACCGAGTCAAGCTCGACTTCCCGCTCGATGCCGAGCTGACCGCGCTTATCGACGATTATCTGTTCAACTATCGTCCAGCTCTCGTTGATCGCGCCGATGATTTATGGCTGTTCCCGGGGGCAGGGGAGGAGGGCCACAAGGTTCTCACGACGCTGAGCGATCAGATTACGAGCTTCATCGAAAGATCGATCGGTCTACGTTTGACCGTGCATCAGTTCCGGCACCTCTCGGCGGCGATCATCCTCAAGCACCAGCCGGGCAATTACGAGCTCGTGCGGCTGCTGCTCGGCCACCGTACGGTGCAGGTCACGATCCGCAATTATATCGGTCTCGAATCCACCCATGCCGGCGAGGTCTATGGCGATCTCGTCCGAAACTTGCGCATGCGCCGGTTGGGGCAGGGGGACGACGATGCCTGAATTTCTACAGAACAATGACGTAAGCGCCAAGGCATCCAAGAGCGACAATCCGCGGCGAGACGTTACGGCGCCCGTTCGCTCCGTGCCGATCGCGGAATGGACGATTGCTGACCGTGCGGCCTGGGAGCGCGCGATCGCGCCGCGCGCCCGTCTGCGCAAAGGCGGCGCCGGCGCCTATCTTGCCTGTATCACGCAGGATGATTTGGCCCGTCGCTATGGCTATTTTGTCGACCATCTGATGCGCAACGATCTCCTTAGATCCGAAGCACCCGCGGCCGGCCAGGTAACGCCCCACTGCGTCGAATCCTTCGTGGAAGAACTTCGCTCCCGGGTTGGCTCGGTCACGACGGCCAATACCATCCACAAGCTGCGCCGTGCGGCCCAATTGCTCGATCCAAACCGGGACTTTGCATGGCTCGCCGAGATCGAGAAGGATTTTGCCTTGATCATGCGGCCCAAATCCAAGGACCATCGGATTGTCGATCCCGATTGTCTCTTCGAAGCCGGACTCGTCCTCGTCGAGGAGGCGGCCGACAATCCCGCTCTCACACCGCTCCGCAGGGCAAGGCAGGTCCGCAACGGTGTCATGATCGCCCTTTTGGCGCTCTGTCCGATCCGCCTTAAGAACCTCGCTGCGCTCGAATTGCAAACGAGCTTTCAACGGGTCGGAACGAGGTGGTGGATCGTGCTCGATCGCAAGGATACAAAGAGCCATCGGCCGGACGAACGCCGCGTGCCGCGTGACCTCGATGCCGCCATCGAAACATATCTTTTGGTTCACCGCCCCGTTCTGGCCGCTGCCAAAACAAGAGGTAGTACCGAGACCTTTGACCCGCCGGATCGCGTTGCGAGCCCGCCAACCACCCCCGCGCCCCGCGCCGACCCACTGGCGGATATCACGGGGCCGCTCTGGCTAACGTCCAATACGGGCCAACGCATGACCTATTCCGCCGTCGAGCTAACCATAACCGAGACCACACGCCTAGCGCTCGGCGTCGCCGTCAGCCCGCATCTTTTCCGCACTTGTGCCGCCACCGCGATTTATACTCACGCCGGCGACAATCCGAACCTCGCCAGCGGCGTCCTCCAGCATATCGATCCCACGGTCACCGAAGAACATTACAACCGCGCAACCAGCATCTCGGCAGCGCGACAATATGCAGAGATTATGAAGAAACTCTCGCGCGTGAATTGAGGTCGGCTTGCCTCGAAACTAATGCGTAAAACCATGAACTTCCATCGAAACGGCCTTGTCACATTGCCAGCGGAATTTTGAAATGTCGAAGCGTCGTTCGGCGGATTTGAACTGCTTGCAGCGTTCGAAACTAAGACCTCAAACGGGCTGAATTACACAGCGGCTCGGTCGCGATTTTATCGATTTTTCCGCAGCCTAACGCCCGGACCTTCGCCATTCTCCGTAACGAAGATGACACCCGCAGCTTCCAGGGCGGCCCGGACCGCCCGAACATTATTGATGAATCCAGTCACGGCGCCGTCGTTCGCTTCCATTCGGCGGAGTGTAGGAACCGAGATGTTGGCGGCGGCGGCTAGATCAGCCTGACTAATGCCCGCCAATGCCCGCGCCGCCGCTAGCTGGCGACCAGTAATTTGATTGCTTTCACTCACTATGATCTAAACCTATTGACAACTAGCCAGATTTGAGCGATACATATTACATTGATTAGTTTCGCTCAATAGGCTGTTGCAATGCCGAACCTCACCGTTCCGGCAGCCGCTCAAGGCTTGCCTGTGGCTCGCCACTCTTTGCCGGCGAGCAAGATCGGCGACCGCGCCGTCGCAAACCTCGCCTGCCGCCTGCTTGAGCTTGAAATCAAGTTCGAACAGTCCGGGCTCAACGGCGGCGACGCTAGCGAGCTCGACAACCCATTGAGGCTACGCCAGTTACGCCCGCTACGCCGAAAAAAGTAAGTTTGGAAATCGTGTGAGCGACAAAGCGTTCCAGGCCATCCTTGACATCATCGAAGCATTAGTCGCGACGCTCGCCGATAAAGGCCTGATCGACGCGACCGACATCATGCACATCATCCGTGCTGCCCGGAGCGAGTTTGGAGAGTGAAATTTCACGCCGAAAAAGTCCTGATCTGGCTGAGAAGCGGATGACTAGACCAGGGGCATCATCATGCATGTGCCTCGCCGACGACGCGGATACGGCCGTGCGCACGATTGCGCGGCTTCGTTCTGACCGTGATGTCCACGTCCTGGCCGAGCGCAGTCAGCAGGCGCATCAAGCGTTCGCTGGAGAAGTTCGCGAGTTGTCCATTGAGGAGTGCTGATACTTTTGGTTGATCGATGCCCATGAGCCCGGCCGCCGCAACCTGCGTTAAACGCTGGCGCTTGATCACCTGCCGGATGTGGCTTGCAAGCTGCGCCTTGGTCAGCTCCTCCTCGGGTTCTGGCAAACCAATATCGGCGAACACATTGCCGCTGCTCGCCGTCACCTGGATTTTGGCTTCTCGCTTTTTGACCATTGCTCGTAATCCTCTTTCGCTCGTTTGAGCCGTTGGTCGATCAGGTCCAGTTCCGCCTTGGGAGTGGCGACGCCGCGCCTGGATTTCTTCTGGAAGGCGTGCAGCACATAAATCCCCTTGGCAAAGCGCACGGTGTAGACAGTGCGGAACGTGTCGCCATCGAAGTCGTCCACGACCTCCAACACGCCGGCATCGCCAAATCCCTTCAGCGGCTTGGCATAAGGCGCCTTGCGGCCGATCTGCGCTTCCCAAAGAGCGCCGCCGATCCGCCGCCGCACTTCCTCCGGGAATTCGCTCAGATCTTCCTTGCTGCTGCCGACCCAGCGCACAGGTTTGGGCTGGTCTTCGCTTGCCGGCTTCACCATCCCTCGAACCTCTCCCTAATCTATGCCCGATCAGGCATAGTTTCAAGCTGTTTCGCCGGAAAAGGAAGCATCCCGCTTCCCAATAGTCCTTTTCTGCATGCTAAGCCCTGCGGGGGCCGGCGACAGCCGGTCAAGGCCGCAAGCCGCGAAGCGGGGCGCGCGGAACACGCCGCCTTGATGGGATGGCGCAGGTCCGGCCAACTCGCCGAGAGCAGGTAAGCCTTTTTAACGCGACAAGAAAATACGTGTTTTGCGGCGTAGCAAAACCCGGTTGCAGAAGTGTTGATTTACTAGGGAGGTTCACGGCTGGCTCGGACGCGTCCGTCGCTCCCTGCTGCTGCTTTTTCCGTGGAGGCCATCACATGATGATGGCTTTAACCCTTCGACATGAAGATCTTGGCCTGCGCGGCGGGCCTACATCGTCAAAAGATCAAAGAGCCTGCTTCCTGCACAGGAACGGTGGTATTTCTCAACCTCGCCGCTCCGCCAGCAAGCGAACCATCATTGCCGAGCAGGAAGCCAGAAGGGTCTTTCGACAGCCTACTAGTGCTCTTTCGTTAAATGAGCGTCGAGCAGATGTCCCGACGCTCATTGATTCCATGAAATGCGGGATTGTCGTGCAGTCAGATCTTGGATACGGCCTCGGAGATCTTCTTCCATGTCCGCTCATAGACGGCAATCGCCTCGTCCATGCCGCTCTTGATTGCCTTCCAGGATTTATCGCCGACACCAGAAATCTTCCCAAGCTTGGCTTCGGCGTTCTTGGTTTCCTCAGCCAGCTGGCGAAGAGAGGCATCGGCTTCACTCAGTGCGTGATCGATGGCGGCCGAGGCGGTCGCCTGGATGGCTTGCAAGGACGACTGCCAGGATTGGCGCTGAGCTTCTGCTCGGTCGGTCAGCGCCTTCTTCACGATGTTCGCTTGACCACCAGCAGCCGTAAGGAAGTCCTGGAACGCTAATTCGACTTCGGTCCATTCCGCCTCGATGACGGCATAGGCGTCGTCGGTGATTGCCTTGGTGGCCGCCGCATCGGACCGGAGGGCGTCGACTTTGGCCTTGAAGGCGTCGCGCGCGGTCCGGATCCTGGCGATCGCGCGATCCGCCTCCTTGCGAGCGTCGGACTTCAAGGCTTCGACGGAGCTGTCGAGTGAAGCAAGCGTCGCTTCGATTTCGCCGAGCTTTTGCTTAGACCACTCCAAATACTCATGGGCGAGGGTTTGTTTCGACATTGTTTCATTCCTTTGTTGATTGACCCCGGACTTTCCGGCGGCTTCGATTGCGGCTTGGCCTCACGGCCTGAGCCGGTACGGAGAGCAATTCGCCAAGAGCGAACTGCCTGATGGCTCTATTGAGCTGTTCAAGGCGCTCTGGATTGAGCTGATCCCAACCGAGAATCCGCAATGTCATATTGCGAAGGGTTCGGAAGTTGACGATTGACGCGAGCACTATGGCGACCCGTATCCGCAGGCTTTCATCGCCGGCGTCGCAGCCGATTGCTTCCGCGATGGTTTCGGTCAGCGCCCGCTGGAAACGGGCGGCTACCTCTTCGTAGATCATGCAGAAGGCATCATCCGCGTCGTGTTCGCATCGGACAAAAAAAGAGGTCCATGCTTCTGGTTCGGAGTCGCCGACGACGAGGGCAATGAAGCCACTGAGCGCCTCATCGATCCGCGTGGCTTGATCCCCCCGATCCGCATCACAAAGACGGGCGACGATCGGAGCCATTCGTTCGCGGGCGTAATCCGCGATCGTCTGTGCGGCGGCAAGATAGAGTTCGTGTTTACCGCCGAAGTGATAGGGAATGGCGGCTAAGTTGACCCCCGCTTGTTCGGCGAGAGTTCGCGTGCTTGCGCCTTGATAGCCGAGAGCCGCGAAAACCTCGATAGCCTCACGGATCATTTTGTTTCGCGTTTCGCCGCTACGAACGGCCTGGCCATCCTTCATCTCTTGAATTCGTTCGCTGCATCGATCGTCCGCCTCCACGCGTTGGATATTAAATCATTCGAATGAATTAATGTCAATCTCGGGGGCCAATCCGCTCATGATTCTCGATACAAAGGTCAGTCCGATGACTGATGTCTCGCCGCTTCGCTCATCAGGCCATTCATGAGCAGGTCGCAGTGCAGGTCGATAGCGATCGGCAGACGTCCGCCGACAGTCAGCATCGACATGGCCAGCGCCATGATCGGGCCAAGGACAATATCTGGCAGTTGACTGGCCGCCGCGGACCGGAACTCGCCTGATGCGACGCCGGCCTCGATCAAGCATCGGCATTGTTCGAACGTCGGCTCGACGAAGTGCTTCCGGTGCGTATCGATCAGGACAGGGAACCGATTGCCCTCAGCGATCAGGAACCGGAGCAGGGCAAGCCCCTTTGAGCTCATACTCACGCTCCGGTACAGAAATGCGATGAAGGCCCGCAGCCGGGAGGACGCCGGTCCCTCCAAT
>CAWAXL010000009.1:0-17747 GCA_963785995.1 uncultured Alphaproteobacteria bacterium | reverse complement strand
GAAATCGAGCTCTGTGACGGACGCCATATAATCTTGAGTTTTCATCTCTTCACCGCATCCGAGGTGCGGAGCTATTTCGGCGACCATTTCGACATCGAGGAATTGCGCGGCCTCGACCTGTTTCACAACCGATTTACTCCGGATTCTCGGTGGAATCCAACATTGGTCGACAACAAGTTTCGCTGCGAACTTGAGCGGCTCGAGGAGACCTATGCGACAAGCTCCGGCTTCATGGAACGCGCAATCCATCTCCTGCTCGTCGCGCGTCACCGACGCGTTGCTTCCAGGAATGAGCCGGAGCCAGCCCTTCGAAATCGGCATAAACTTTCCCACAGTTTGCACTCGACTGCCGGACAGCAAAATTCAACAGTTGACCTGATGAATTGCGCTCGATTGCCCGCCAGTTGGCCGGCTTGTTAATGGCCTCGACGAGAGAAGGACTTTATGGAACTTATATTTCGTGGCCCTTGGTTCCTTCTCGTTTCGTAATGGGCCCTTGTCTATTTACCTTTGAGGCGGGTGTCTCTCATCGGTATCAAGCGTTGGAGAGCTCTAGCCATTAAACATTGGCAAATCTGAAGGTAAATCACGCGTATCGGTTCAACCTGTGTCATCGAGGGTCGCCGCATTCTCCATACGATCGGTAAGATCAATGCTGCCTCGTCCTGGCACGCGGCGAATGGCTTCCCATTGCAGGACAATTGGCGTGAGTTCGTTCTGAGCGAACTCATCCGCAAGGCAGAAGATATCGATGCCGATGCGATTATCGGGCTTGACTATGAAACCGGCAGTATCACTCCGTCGAAGAGACAGGCGACCACGAACCGAATCGACGGGCCCGGCGCGGGTTTCACAACTAGTCCTGTGCCAGTCTCCCCGAGGGTACCGGCGGAGGCCCTGCCGTGACGCCGCGAACGGCTCGGCTTCGCATTCTTGTCGTCGATGACGAGCCGGCGATCCTTCGTTTTCTGCGCGCCAGCCTGGAAAGCCGGGGCTATGCCGTCGCAACCGCCGCCAACGGGCGCACTGGGCTCGACTTGATTCGTAGAGACCCGACCGATCTTGTCGTCCTCGACCTCGGTCTGCCCGATATGGATGGTCTCGATGTCGTGAGACAAATCAGGGAGGGCGGCGGGACCTTGCCGATTATCATCCTGTCAAGCCGTGACAACGAAAACGCCAAGGTTTTAGCGTTTGACCTTGGCGCCGATGATTACGTCACGAAGCCCTTCGGCATTGATGAGCTTTTGGCGCGTATTCGTACAGCACTACGGCATCGCTTGCAGCAGGAAGGCGAAAGGCCGTTGTTCCATGCTGGCGATCTTTGCGTCGACCTCGTCCGGCGGCTAGTGACTGTACGCAATGAGGAAGTCCAGTGTTCGCCGCGTGAATATGAGGTCTTGCGCCTCCTAGTGGCCCATGCCGGAAAAGTTCTGACCCACGATTTCATGCTGCAGGAAATTTGGGGCAGCGATGCCCATGTGCAATATCTACGCATCTACATCGGCGCCCTGCGCCAGAAGATCGAGGCGGCCCCCGAGCGGCCTATCCACATCCTCACGGTAACTGGCGTCGGCTACCGTCTGCGCGGGCCAGATTGACGCACTTTCTGGTCGGTCAACAAACCGGCGCCTGAAATTTGCCGGACGCAAACGGCTGTCCGTACCGTAAACTCGATTCGAATGGCGTATCGCCGCGAATTGGTCAATGCTTCGTCCCATGGGAGAGGTGCTCAACTGATTTGGTGGATGGTCATCGGGTTGTTTCGATCACGAGCTTCGCTCACATGGGGAGGTTCGGGTCAAGAGATGAAATTCATACGCGCATGAATAATACTCCAGCGGCTGTTTCGGTATCCAAGGTCTGAGCCCGATTGCACGGCCTGGTCGTTTCCTCGCCAGATCAACCTCACATTCGGTCGCCGTTCACGACGGTTGCGGCGGGCGGGGCTCAGGAAGACGAAATTCGAAGGCGGCTTTTTGAGCCATGCGAAGCTGCGGTTCGTCCACCTGGATCCGCTAGGACTGATCAGGTCCTGGAAGATTCGAAGATTCAGTGAGCGTCTATCGTCTGGCGGCTTTCATCACGGCTCCCTCGATGACGACGCCGGCTGTCACATATTTCCAGAGCGCCACCGGCCGTTTTCGCGCCAGCGCCACGATGGTCGTCTTTTTAAGACGGCCGCCGTTGCGCCTGACCCGTTCTTCAAACCACAGAGCCAGGACCGATTGTGGCTGATGGCGCAGCCATAGCCAAGCGAGCTGGGATAATAAGGGGAGTCGTCCTGTGGTCGCTGATGACATCTAGGGGCCTAACCGGGGCGGGCCGGGAGCAGCGTGTGCAATTTATATGGAATTTTTATATCTGGCGCCGTTGAGCAGACTCGAATCTTTATGCGCAATTTGCGATATGCAAAGCCGCATTGCTCGCTCGTGACGAATGAGCCTGCATTGCTGGTTTTGATCGCTGTTTTCGTTCCACTTCTAGAATGACGATCCATGTGCATCAAGAATACGTCAAGTGACCGAAATCATTAGATCGGCTGCCTCACGCCACAATGTGGCGTGACAGTCGCTGCGTCAAACGCGTGAGTTGGATCGCAAGGAACTTGCCGTCGGTCTCGCCACTACCGGCCGATATCTACATGCTTTACCTCAAGACCCACAACTTTAACGCATGAACAGGACTCTATGACTATCATCGTTCTTGCCTTTCTGATCATCCTCAGCGGCGTCTTCGTCATGTCGGAAATGGCGATTGTGTCGGCGCGCAAGGCGCGCTTGCAGCAGTGGAGCGAGGGCGGCCGCACGGGCGCCGGCCGGGCGCTCGCACTCGCCAATAAGCCCGCGAATTTTCTTTCGACCGTCCAGTTCGGCATCACGGTTATCTCGATTCTCAGCGGCGCAATGGGCGAAGCCACCTTGTCCGAGCAGGTTGCCGAGAGCCTGTCCCGGATCGCATGGCTGCAGCCCTACGCCGACCGGCTGGCGTTCTGGATCCCGGTGACGGGAATAGCCGTTTTCTCGCTGATCCTCGGCGAGCTGGTGCCCAAGCGCTTGGCCCTTTTAAATCCGGAAGGCATCGCCAGCGTCATGGCGCGGCCGATGGAGGTTATCTCGGCAATCGCCTTCCCGCTGGTGCGGCTGATGAGTTTCGTCACCGATCTGGTGCTTTGGCTGCTCGGAGTGCGGGCACCGGTGCAGCCTCCCGTCACCGAGGAAGAGATCAACGTGCTCATGGAGCAGGGAGCAGAAGCCGGTGTGTTCGAGAAGCACGAGCAGGCGCTGGTGTCCCGCATTTTCCGGCTGGACGATCAATCGATCAGGAGCGTGATGACGCCTCGGGGCGATATCGTCTACTTCGACCTGAATGATTCCTTCGAGACCAACCGTCAGAAGCTGTTGCGCAGCGGCCACTCGCGGTTCCTCATCTGCAAGGGTGGGCTCGGCGAGGTGGTGGGTGTCCTTCGGGCAAAGTCCGTGCTGGACGCGTCACTTGAAGGCAAACCCTTCGACTTCGCAAGCGATGCCGTCAAGCCGCTTTACGTGCCGGAAACCCTGACCGATGATCGAATTGCTCGAAGCATTCAAGAAACACCGCCAGCATCTCGCCTTGGTGATCGATGAATACGGCGAGACTTCAGGGACTGGTGACGATGAATAACGTGATGGGGATGTTGGTTGGAGATGTCGCGACTGTCGAAGACGAGTCGCAGCCCGAAATCGTGCAAAGGGAAGACGGATCGTGGCTGGTTGACGGCAACATTCCGATCGAGCGTTTTAGGGAGGCGATGAAACTCGATTACAAGCTACCTGGCGAGGGTATACAGGCCTACCGGACGCTGGGCGGTTTTGCGATGATGTGCCTAGGGCGCGTGCCACAGGTCGAAGATCAATTCGTCAGTGACGACCTCCGGTTCGAGGTCGTCGACATGGACCAGAATCGTGTGGACAAACTCATCGTCTCCAGGATCGGGGCGGAACCGACCCCATCGCATGGAGCTGCACTCGGCAAGCAAGGCGATGAGTAATTCTCCTTTGTCACATTACATGACCTGTTTCCACTGTAAGAGACACCAATGACCATCGAGAATGACATCCGAGGGCTCCTGTGCAATTTCGGGCTCAAGGTTGGGACCGTTGGCGTGATCAAATTCGAAGAACGGATTCGAGACCTTGTTGCGGGCATTCTGGATCTTGTCGAGATCATGGCATCTCTTCTCGACGCTCGGCGAGGTGTGCCGGTGACTGATGACGATCCCGGATGTCCGCCCGATCGTGTCACTGGCTTTTACTGCGACCATCGACATTCCGGCGCGGTTCAAGAGTTCCAATGCAGTTGGGCCGGCCTTGGGATTGGAGCCGGGCTTTTCACTTTGTCGGCGATGAGCACACGCGGTGTCCGACCTTGCTTCTTCAGGAGCTTGCGAGACAAGATAAGCGTACGATGGAAACCGTGGTGTGTTCTGGCATGCCTAATTCTGAGAAGGAGAACGAGCCTATTTCCAATCGCATTCTCTTCGGCTTTCGCGAGCTGCACGAGGGCAGCGTTGACGTCATCGATGGGTAACCGATGCGCCGATGCCACAGACGGCCGGCCGACGATGCCGGGCTGAAGGTGAAGGCGCGCGGGCGGCGCGATCTCGTTGCCGTCATCGGGCATGCGGCTTCGATCTCGGCGGGCGGATTCATTCAGGCCGTGGGCGTGTGACTGACCGATTGCATGCAGTGGCCTTCAATTCAAGGCTGATATGCTTAAGACGACCCCGCCGACCACGACCAAAGGCATAGAGAAATACTTCGGCTCCCGGATGGTTCGCGGCATCGGTCCCAAGCTCACCAATAGGATCGTCGGCGCCGTCGGCGAAGTGACATTCGAAATCATCTAGGCCAGTCCACGAAGGAAAATGGAACCGGCGCAAATGGCTGACGAGACCAAAAAACCGTTCGGAAGCGTATCGGCGACTGCAGCACGGGACGAGGAGCTCGTGCCGCAGCTGTGGATGATGATCACAACCTTTCTCAATTCACCCGGCCGCAACACACTCTTTTCGCTCGGCGGCGCGCTCTGCGCCGTTGTCGCGCTGACGGCCTTCGGCCAGATCAAGCTCAATGCCTGGAACAAGCCGTTCTACGATGCGCTCTCGCTGAAGGATTTTTCGGGGTTTTTGTATCAGCTCGTGATCTTCGTGGTGATTGCCGGGGCGCTTTTGGCCTTGAATGTCGCCCAGGCCTGGCTCAGGGAGATGAGCAAGTTGAAGCTGCGCGACGGGCTCACGCACGATCTCTTCGATCAATGGCTCGTGCCCAGGCGCGCGTTTCGCCTTGCCGGCGCCGGCGAAATCGGCAAAAATCCAGACCAGCGAATCCATGAGGATGCCCGTCACCTGGTGGAGCTCTCGACCGATCTCGGCATTGGCTTGCTCCAATCGACCCTTCTTCTCGTCAGTTTCATTACCGTCTTATGGACCGTTTCGAACAACGTAACCTTTTCCGTCGCCGGAGTGAGTTTCGCCTTGCCCGGCTACATGGTCTGGTTAGCGCTGGCCTATGCCGGCATCGCGTCCTTTGGAAGCTGGCGCGTCGGGCGCCCGCTGATCGCACTCGACGCCGAACGATACGCGCGCGAGGCGGATTTGCGTTTCGCTCTCGTGCGGGTCAACGAGCGCACCGAGGCCATTGCCCTTTATGGCGGCGAAACCGATGAAAAGGATTATCTGAACCGCGAGTTCGAGCAGGTCCTTTCGATGATGCGGCGGCTCGTCAGCGGGGTCACGCGTCTCACCTGGGTCACCGCCGGTTATGGGTGGTTCGCGATCGTGGCGCCGTTCGTCGTGGCGGCACCCGGATATTTCTCGGGCAACATGTCGCTCGGCGGACTGATGATGGCGGCCGGGGCCTTCAATCAGGTGCAGCAGGCGCTGCGCTGGTTCGTTGATAATTTTAGCACGATCGCCGATTGGCGGGCCACGCTTTTGCGCGTCGCGAGCTTCCGTCTGGCCCTTGTCGAGATGGACAAGCTCGGTGACGAGACCGGTCACATCGAGCTTGTTCCGACGGCCGACGACCGGCTCGTGTTCGACCAAATCGGCATCGCCTCGCCCGCCGGCTGCACGAGGCTCAGCGAGAAGCATGTCATGATCAATCCGGCGGAGCGGGTTCTGGTCATTGGCAAGCGGCGGGGCGGCAAGACCAGTTTCTTCAGCGCGATCGCGGGCCTTTGGCCGTGGGGAAGCGGGCGCATCTTGCTGCCGCCGACGCAAACCATGATGTTCATCTCGCAACAAGACTATATACCGCCGGGCACGCTGCGCGGCGCGCTTGCCTATCCCTCCCAGCCATCCCAATTCGCGAGCGAGAAATACATCGCCGCGCTGGAGCGAATGAAACTTGCCCATCTGTCGCCGGATCTCGATCGCGCCGCGCGCTGGGAACGGGAATTGACCCGCGAGGACCAGCACAAACTCGCCTTCGCCCGGCTCTTGCTGCACAAACCGCGCTGGATATTGCTCGACGAAGCCATCGATTACCTTGACGACGATACGCGCGGCTTGGTCCTTGATGTGTTTGGCCAGGAACTGGCAGACGCGGCGATCGTCAATATTGGCCATGCGGATACAAGGGGCGGATTTTTCACGCGCGTTCTCCACCTGATCCAGGATCCGGAAGGTCAGCGCTTGGCCCCCGCCGCCGCCTCAATTCCGGCGCCCCGGCGAAACAAAAAGCTCCCGCCATCTGAACGTCGCAAATAGGAATTGTGGCTCTTTCATATGTGGACATCCGATAATCGCGGATTGCTGTCCATGTCGGAAATCAAATTCGAACATGCTGATGGTGTAATCCGCCGAGAATTGGTGTCGGGAGAATGCGCCCGACGGCTTGAACAGCCCGCGGTACCGTCGCATCCCTTATTCAGAGATAGATGTGTCCGGGCGCCGTTCTAGAACACGACGACGGAACGCCCACAGGACCGAGGAGCGCGAGGTTCTGTAACCGTGGCATCCGCGGGCAGGATGTCTTGTTCACGTTCTGAGGTAATTGATAAGGCGGGCGGAGACGTGTGTCGCTGCACTCTGAAGACGGCTCGTGAGGCCGCTGGCTGGACCTTCCGATCTGGATGTTCGAACAGATGTCATGCGCGCCGATGGGGCTTGACGCGCGTCCGAGCGTCGATATCGACGCGCTCTCCGCGTTAGCGGCGCTGCTAAGGGAGGTCGCGACCGGCGCGGAATCATCGAATGCCCGGCTTTCAGGTGCAGCAAGAGTGTCTCACGACCAGAATCGGGGAGACACCCATGCGTCTCGACACCCGAATTGCGGCATCTGCAGGTGAAGTTAGGCTGCAAGTGTTCGTATCAGCAAGCCGCCGATATCCTAAATGAGTTCTTGCCTGAGATCGAGAGTTTCAATCACGCGACGACACGCAATCGTGTCCTTGTGGTGGGAAAGGCGATCGAGGCGGAAATGAAAGCCGAGATTGACGCGAAGCCCATTGCCGAACGGCCTGCTGAACACATGATCTTCGGAATCGATGGGACCTTTGTCGGCGCGACACGCTCGAAAAATCAGCGCAAGCCTCGGCAGGATCGAAACCGTCGGAAGCACGAGCGAGATTCGCCAAGCTGGGTGCCATCGAGATAGACGCGCACCTTGACGCCGCGATCGGCCGCGCGCGTGAGTGCTTGCATTACCGGCCAGTGGGTTAGAACATATGCGGCCAGGTCGATTTCATGCCGGGCGCCGCCGATAAGCGTCACGTCGACATGCTCAAGGTTTTTCTGCCGGGGCGTAGTGAATCACGGGCGCCGGATCAGCGAAGCATGGAGTAAGAAGGGCGAAGAAGGTGACTGCGGTTGGAAAGCGCGAAACAGATTTAATGTGATCGCTCCCTGCCGTCTTGGGTTTGATCCTACCCGGTCGTCTACTACTGCACCGCTTTACGTCCGTAAAGCGGAAGAGAAATTCGGGATCGGCCATGGAACCCTCCTGCGTCAAACTTGTCTCCTGAACGCAGTCAGTATTACTCGGCAGGAATGATCCGGAAAATAAAATCCGCTGATCCTGCGATAGAGAAACTACCTGCCGAAACACATTGGACGACGGGCTGAGGAGAGTATGATCACAACGAATCAGTGAGATCATTATTTGTCGTCATGATTGTCATTTGCGGCCCAATAGAGACAGCTAACCCCTTTCCCGCTCGAACTGCTCGATAAGTTGGCGATCCTTCCAGTCCATCCTCGCACGTTCATCCCTTGGATCAACTGGCAAAGGCGCTCTCGCCGATGCGCGCGCGCTGCGCCTTTGATCATATCGTTTGACCCGCTGTTGTACTCACTCCTCGCGTCGCTTATGATCGATATGAAGTCAGCCTCGTTAGTTTCGTCGTCGCGACGCGCGGCCGGTGGACTTTCCTGAGGAGACGGGCTCTCTCTGGGTTCCGGGGAACCCGAGTAAGGAGCAACCGGAGGCATAGGAGATGGTTGAGAAACAGGGGGGCGTGACGCCTCGTTTCTAGCCTCCGCGACTTTCACATACTTCGAATGAATCCACCCGTATCTGCACGGTCCCGTGTATGGCTGTCGCGTTCGCCAGGGCTTATTCACCCCGCAGCTCCAGTCTAAGTCGCGCCTGTCGTTGTAGACCACTGCAAACCACGGCCCACTGCTACTGCAGATGTAAACTTCGTTGCCATTAAACAGTCGATCAATCTCTCGAAATGGCTTTGTCACGTTCGTGGGTTTTACTTGTCAATCAGGCGTGGCGCTCTCTGCCCGCATGTCTATATTTCAATGCCTTAGGACCCTCGTGGCCGAGCCAATTTGGCTCAAAAATCGCCTATACTTGGCGAATGTGACAATGCCTGACAAGGCCATGCGGCGAGTTCGTCAGCTCGGCGACGTCGACCAAAGGCGATCGTGCGCAGACCGCATGCAACTGCTTTTGGTTAGTGGCCTTTACCCGCAAACCCCGGCGGCGCGTGTTCCCATGGATAGCCTCTTTCAGCCTTCTCATAGGCATAGCGATAAAGGGCGCGCATGTAGGTTTGATCGAAGTCCTCTTTGTGCTCGGCATTGAAATCGTCGCCGATATAGGCGAGATTGAAGCTCGCTCCCGCGCGCTGTGTAACCATATACATGCGATAGAGATCGCCAACACCGTTATAGTTGATCATGGTCGAGACGGCCTTCTGGGCGATTGACAGGGTCAGTCTCTCGACATCGCTCCATTCGGTCGTCAGGCGCGAATTCCGAATGATGTAAGCGACGACGCCTTTTCTCCGATATCCGGTCCTAGCGCGGGCCACGCGAAGGTTCACACTCGGCGGAATGAGAAAAGCCTGGCTCACCGCGCCGCCGTCGACATGCATTTCCTGATAAGGCTTTCCATTCGCCTCGACATCGAACATCACCGGCGGGAAAGCGGCGGGAATCGACGCCGACGCGAGCAAGATGTGACGGATGAGATCGAGCGCGCGGGGGTTGCCGCTCGCGGCGATTGCTCCGATGTTCCACTGGACTGGCCGTCCCGCGTCGAGATCGGTCGTCTGGATGAGGAGCAGTCGCCCCTTCTCATATTCGGCCGCGATCTTCGCGATCATGTTGGCGTCGATAAAGCGGGAAATGGTTTCGTAAAGTGGCGTTGTATCCGAGAGGGCGTCCTCGGTTAGCGCGGCGAGGATGAACCGCTTTTCATAGATTTTCGAGGGATCTATGTTGGTGTAGACGTCGGTCAGGGCCGCGTCATACTCCGGCCCGAGGAAGACCAATGGCGCGATGAGCGCGCCGGTGCTCACGCCCGTGACGAGCTTAAACTTCGGACGATCGCCATGAGCCGTCCAACCGACCAACAATCCAGCGCCGAAGGCTCCATTATCGCCACCGCCCGAGAGCGACAGCATATAGGCGGTTGGCAAGGTGCCCCCGCGGCCGACGCCGACAGCCTTCGCTTCGCGAATGAGGGCGCGTTCCTGTTCGGCAATGAACCCCTCCGGCCGATCGGGGAATAAGCGCGCATTGGGAAGTCCAAGAACAGTCGCTTCGTGCTTCTCGCTCGGCGGAAGCGCCGCGTGGTGCTCGACGGTGGCGCAGGCGGACAGGAGCGAAGTGCAAATTGCGAAGACAACGGCATGAACTAGACTTCGCGGCAGTCCGTTCGATCTCATCAATCTTGTCTCCTGAATACTCGTACTTCGCAACCGTGTCTCTGGTCGTATTACATCGATATCGGCACGCTTGCACGATTTCGCGATTCCTTTGAACATGGCGTCCCCCCCGGCAACGGAGACAATGTTCTTGCCGCTGTCAACAAAACGGGGTGAATTGCTGCGGCCACTACGCGATTTATCGATGAGAGCGACAAATACGCAACATCCAGTGTGCGAAATCTTGTCACATTGTCGGTGAGCTTGCCGTTCGTGGGGGGCGGACGGAACGTCAAGGGCAAAGTGGCCGGGCTCATCAGTTACGCCCGGCGCAATTCCAGCACATAAAGCATTTTTCAGATCAGCGCAAACTTGCTTCGGGCCGGGTGCGCCGAGAGGCCAGAAGTCATTTCGCGATAAGCTAAGCCGCGCGTGGAGCATCGGTCGATTCTGAACGTGAAGTGCAACACCTTGGGACGCTCGGGGCTCACCAAGGAAAGATCGGATTTTCCTTCCCTCGCCGCCGCCATCCGCTGCATTTCGAAGATGCGAAGGCGGTCCCAAGGAAAGGAAAATCGAGTAGGCTCAAAGCGCTGGGGTGTTGCACTTCGCGTCGGAATTTCAGGATCGCTTAGAAAGGCGCCGGTAACGTCGCTCATTTCTCCGGGAGTGACTTGTTGTCTCACACCGTATACAAGGCAGGCGTTGACGCGGCGACGTTTCCCGTGTGATGCAAATGTGGACGCCAGAACGGTGCATAAGTTCAGTCCGGCACCAAATCCAAATAGGGAGAACGGCCCTTGCGAAAGATATTGCTTGCGACCGCAACCATCACGGCGTGCCTCATTTCCGGCGCGAATGCCCCAGAACACCCTTGAAGGCTTTGTCACATTAGCGGGTTTTACTTGCTTCTACTTTCTTCGCGTAGAGAGCCAGGCTAAGCAATTTCAATGCCTTAGCATCATCTCGCCACGATCAAAAAGGCCTATTCTGCTGGATGTGACAATGTGCGTCGGGCGATAACCTGTTGATATCGATATCGGCATAGGCTACGAACCATTCGATGATTTACCCAGTTTTGCAGCTCATCCAGAATGGTTTCGTCACCGAACAACTCACGCGGGATCAGGCGGCGCGATGACGGGGAGTGACTACCTGGCGGGTTGGTCTGGGTAGCGCAATGCTCACCTACTACCTTACCCTGCGGCTGTGGCTTCCTGAATGGCGGTGATCGTGGAACTGGAAGTGACAAACCGTCCAAAGGTGATCGGGTATGGTTGGAATTCGCTTGCCCCTTGGGCGGATAGCCCCGGCGCTGCGTTCCGCGACTGGTTGGGGCAAATCTGGACGCACTGAATGTGCGCGACAAGCAAACAGCAGAGGGCAAGGCAATCTTGATTCCTCCTTTCTCAGTGCATTCCAGACATATGCACCCCGGACCACCCGGGACGAGGCGCACTATAAGTGATATCCATCGCCCAGACCTGATTCGGCCGCTCACCGCCAGCCCGCGCAGCAAATACGGGAACATCGTGTGCCCCGGCGCTGGTTTGGACGGTTGCGGCCGGCGATACATCGCCTCGATCGCCATCCGCCGCATCAGAGTGGTGACGTGGTCCCGTCCGATCGCAATCCCTCGCCGCCAGAAGGTCTCGCAGCATCCGGCTGCCCGCGAACGGATAATCGAGATGCAATTCGTCAATCCGGCGCATGATCGCGAGATCGGCGGCAGGCACTGGACGGGCAATAATAAAGACTGCCCCGGCTGATCCCCAGAACTTCGCCTGTCGGCTCACCGGCAAGTCTCGTGCCGCGTCGATCATCGCTTTGCGCTCGGAAGTCCGGCCTTGCCGAACGCTGCGGACAAAAAATCGTTCTCCAGCGTCAATTCCCCGATCTTGGCGTGCAGCGTCTTCAGGTCGATCTCGCGGCTCGAAGGATTTCGCACGAACCCGCCCCAAACAGGCCCGGCTGCCCCTCGACCAGTTGCGATCTTCCACGTCGTGATCTGCGTCGAATGGACATCGTGAAGCTCGCACCAGCTCGGCGAGCGTCTTCTCGCCCTTGATAGCGGCTAAAGCCACCTTCGCCTTGAAGGCCGGGCTGTGGTTCCGCGCTGGTCTCTTCGTCATGCTTTCTCCTGTTCACGGCAGCCTCGCCGCATTCAGGCAGGAATTTCCACTTATCGGCCTGTTCAGATTTCCCGGCCACCTCTCCGCTCGCGCGGCTTGCGGCCTTGACACCTCCGCAAGACACAGACTTTCGCTCGCCGTCAGATCGATGCTTCGGCATGGGCCAGCCCCCGTTTCGATGAAAAACACCAAGGTCTCTTGTCCCGTAAGATCGCATTGAGCAGGACTGCAAGTTTGCGAGCAACCGCGATCAAGGCAACCATTTTTGCCTTGCCAGCACCAACAAGCCGCTCGTAAAAGCTCTTCATCTGTGGGTTGTGCCGCATTGCCACCAATGCCGAAAGGAAGAGAGCGCTGCGCGCTGCGGGACGGCTACCGCCGATAAAGCTCTTGCCTTTCCAAAGGCCGGATTGGCGGGTGAAAGGCGCACAACCGACGATTGATCCGGCCTCTCGGGCGCCGAGTGTGCCAAGCTCGGGAACAACGGCGAGCAGAGTGCGCGCCGTACATTTACCGACGCCCGGAACGGAGATGAGAAGGTCTTTTTCTCGCGCCAGGCCGGCGAACCGCGTACCGTGGCGCCGATATCCGTGTCGAGGCTGGCAAGCTCTTTTTCGAGCGCCTTGATGAGCCGTGCAATGGATTGTTGCAGGCGCTTGTTCGAAAGCCTCATCGCGCGTTGCTTTTCGGCGACAATCATTTCAATAATCTGCCGCCTTCGGCAAACGAGAGCGCCCTTAGCCAAGCGACCTGCAATTTGTTCAGGCCGATTTCTCCGGTTGGTTCGGGCCTGGATGGTCGCACCACCAGATTGGCGAGCGTCGGGGGAGAAAACATCGTAAGAAGCGCCAGGAAGACCCTCGCCTCCATACGCTCCCTGCAGGCATAGGTGCATGTCAACATCATCCTTTTGACGGCCGCTTGTCGCGTATGCGCCAGCTGCTGAGCGACCGCGCCCCCATGCGAATATCCCAGGACCGCGCAGTTTTCGAAGCCTGTGCTCCAATACGGCGTCCAGGTCGGCCGTGAGCGACGGCACGTCGTAAGGGCCGGGCGGGTCGCCGCTTTCTCCGTGGCCGCGAAGATCGGGTATGATCGTGCGGAAATTGCTTTGAAGCAAAGGGACCAAAGGGTCGAACATTGCGCCGGTGGCCATGAGGCCGTGGGGCAGAAGCAAAGGGTCACCGTTGCCCGTGACTTTGTAGAATAAACCGTTCGATGCGCGGTACCCCCGAGGAAGCGGTCGCTGTGCCGGCGTGGTTGCCTCGTGCTCGATGCGTTAGAGCATCTGTGATTTATCCCGGATGATGTCGGAAAGTGCAGGCCGATGATCGCCACCAGGGAGGAGACCACTCGTTAACCGAGTTCGAAAGTCGTAACGCCGAAACAGCGATCAATCCACCCGGCGGGCAATCCCTTTGTATACATGCGTGCAGTCTCAAACACTGGCTTCATACCATGCCGTTCCGCCAACTCGATGGCAGCAGGTTTAGCGGCAGGAGTGTCGAGGAAGACAGGCTGGCCGGGCGCGTGAGCGGCCAAGCCTCGAATTAAAGTGTCTGCGATATGTGGATCGTTGGCAAAGAGCGGCCCTATCTTGAAACCCTGGCGGCATCCGCGTAGCACGCCATATCCTTCAAGTTTCTCCTTGCCCCGAACACCAAGAACTGCCCCCTGCGGCTGTCGAATCCAACGGCGGAGAAAGGCCGGACGTGCTGCGAGAAATACGCTTGCATCATAGCGCGCGATCTCGTCAAAGGCTACCGAAGACAAATCAATCAGATCGTTTGACTCTACGCCACCGCCTTCACCTTGGTAACGTATGTTGCGATATGCGAGCTCGAACCCGGATTTCTTGTAGTTTCCTTGCTGGGCAACGACGCCGTCCAGGCCCACATTGCGCCCGTCCATATAGGCCATAGCGGCATCCCAAAGCCGCAGACCAAAGCCTCGCCCTCGATATTGAGGCTTGACGATGTAGAGGCCCAGGAACCCATAATGCTTGTCGTAGGCAACGGCGGAAACGCAGCCTACCGGTTCGCCCCCGGCGAATTCACCGATGAAGAATCCTTTCGGATCGGCAGAATAAAAGCATTCCGCGTCATACAAACCCGGGTTCCAGCCTTCGGCGGCAGCCCAATCGAGGGCCAGGTCAAGCTCACGTTCAGCCATTCTTCGAACAACCAGCTTCGGTGAATTCATAGCTTCCGCTCCGATTTTCGCGCGACGAATATCAAACAGTATGCAGCTCGACCTTCGAGTTAGGGATTGCTGTTCCGGGGTCTTGTTTTCTTCCAAAAAAAAGTTGCGCGACAGGATGCGTCAGGAACCACATCTGCGGCTTGATCACAGCCCGTTCGGCAAATTTCGGCATGCCACCGGTCGTGATAGTTGATGCAGCGGGCCTTGCAATTGGCAATGGGCCTTCAGCCTTGCCAAAAAGGCCACTTGCGGCCACTCTCGAGCGTCCAATCCGCGATCGGGAGGATGCCGGTTGAAGCCCTGTCCGCCATCCGCACGGCGTCGCAGTCCGGTCTGTTCTCCCACCAGGGAAGTAAGGCAGCGAAATTGGTAAACGTTCATATCCATCAGTTCCAGCCTGGCGGCGCAGTGGTGGATGCCGCGGCGCTTGCGCAGTTCCAGGAGCAGTGGGCCACGTACCGCAAGCTGGTCGAAAGCGATTGTCTGGCCCACCGCGAAGTGAGCGGTATCCTTCGAGAAACCCTGAACGACGTTTTCACGTCGCCCTTCTGTTTCCTCGACATTGCTTGCGGCGACGCCAGCATGATGAAAATCGCACTGCGCGGAACGCAAGTGCGCCACTATCACGGCATCGACCTGTCGCAGGCAGCCCTTGATCTGGCCGCTGCCAATCTCGCCGATGTGCCATTCGAGGTCGATCTCGACCACCGCGATTTCGTAGAAGCCATGATGCGCAGGCCGGAGCATGCCGACGCGAGCTGGTGCAGCCTGTCGATCCATCACCTGTCGACCGACGACAAGCTGCGCCTTATGAAGGCGATCCGCGGCGCCACTGGTGCCAGCGCCGCGGTGCCGACCGCGCCGCGATAGTCGCGCCGTGCCTGGCGCAGCGCCTGCAGGTCGCCGAGCCGGCGCACATTGCGCTTGCGCCGCGCCGTCACGCCGTAGCGCAGCCAGTGCTCCTCGGCGACGATCTTGCGGTCGAGCTTGTGCTGGGTGAGTTCCTCCTGCGCCAGCACCTCGTCGCGCCAGGCCTCGAAGGCGCCGAAGCCGCGTTCGATCCGGCGGGCGCGGCCGCGATCGAGCCAGACCGTCGCGCGCGACAGGGTGTCGAGAAAGCGGCGGTCGTGGCTGATGATCACGAGGGCGGAGCGGCGTGCCGCGAGGTCGGCCTCGAGCCATTCGATGGCGGGCAGGTCGAGATGGTTGGTCGGCTCGTCGAGGAGCACGATGTCGGGCTCGGGGGCGAGGACGCGGGCAAGCGCGGCACGGCGGGCCTCGCCGCCCGACAGGCGCGCGGGATCCTCGTTGCCGGTGAGGCCCAGATGCTGGAGCAGATAGCGGGCGCGGTGCGGATCGTCGCCGGCCCGAGCCCCGCCTCGACATAGTCGAGCGTTGTGGCATAGCCGGTGAAGTCCGGTTCCTGCGGCAGATAGCGGATGGTGACGCCCGGCTGCACGAAGCGCTTGCCGCCATCGGGCTCGATCTCGCCGGCGGCGATCTTCAGCAGGGTGGACTTGCCCGAGCCGTTGCGGCCGACGAGGCAGCGACTCGCCGGCCGACACGGACAGCTCGGCGCCATCGAGCAGAGGGTGCTGCCGAAGGTGAGCTTGATCTCGGCGAGCTGGATGGGGCGGGGGCACGGGGGAACAACCTGGTTGCGCTGGACGCGGCGGATCGCCTCTTCGAGCGCGGAGAGGAACGCGGAGCGGTCAGCGCCGAGACCGGCCGCGGCCCGCTCGTCACCTCGCCGGCGGAGCGCAGGTCGTGCATCAGGTTGCGCACCGGAGCGTCATGCCGATCGATTTCGGTGAACGGCCGGCCGTTCGGCGCCATGACGGTGGCGCCCGCTTACGCAGCGGCTCGCCAGCGGTACGTCGGCGGTGATCACGATGTCGGTCTTGCCGGCGCGCTCGGCGATCCAGTCGTCGGCCGCATCGCGTACGCCGGCGGCAATCCGTTCGATCAGCGGGTCCTGCGGCACGCGGATGAAGCCGACCGCCACGACCACCACGGGCCACGCCATGGCGCGCCGCGACGCGGTAGACTCTCGTCCTTCACCGGGCAGGCGTCGGCATCGACATAGATGCGGATGGGGGAGGGCGCAGTCATCGGGCCGTTGGGGTAGCACAAAAGAAGAGGGCCGCCGGTGTGGGCAGCCCTTCCATTGTCGGGCCGCAGTCCGGCCTCGGACCGTGGGCGTCAGGTCACGCCGGGACCTCGACAGAGGCGAGGATCGAAGTCCCAGTGCCGGCGACCCAGCACGATGAGGACACTGGATCACCTCCTTCTGGTCGGTTGGCGATGATTTGCAATGTAGGGGACGGTGGTGGATTTTGTAAGGCGGCAGGCAGAGGGCCCGTGGCGCAGTCGTAAGGATGAGACGGCAGCGTAGATCGGCTGAAAGCCGTAGCGTGAGGATGGTCCCCGAACGGCCGGAGATAGAGACCAAAGGGCTACGCCTCGCATCCCGCCAATGCTAGGAATATGATCGACCAAGGGGGCCACGCTTTTAGCCCCATTTTCGGGCTTCAGCCATAAAAGCGGCCCGCCACTGCGTGGATATGAGGAACCATGAAGTTGGCTCTTCGGCCAGGATCCAATGAGCGCTCTCGTATACCGCAACACGAAAACGACTTTGCCCGGATGGGTTTCAACCGTTCATCAAGGGCATCCGAGGGGTGTAGCGTATGAAACGCCAACCCACTTTGTTCACTTCTACGGCACAGACGATGGTTTGTGGACGATCTCTCCGGGATTGACTGTTACTCAGAAAAAGCAGGGGACGCTGGGAATTGGGGTCGCAACCGCTTTTGGTGCAGAGGAGATAATGCAGACTATAAACATTGTTGGTCATTCAATAGGTGGTGTTTGGCGCCCCGGGCATACTTGGCTTCGAAGACATACGCCAAGGGCTCGGAACTACCCATGCCGAACGTCATGAGCATCTCCAATCCATCCGACTGCTCGTCGAACGATTAGACGAATTGTTTCTTTACATCGAACCGAGTGCGAATGGTTTGTTAAATTACAGTCACAAGGCACGGGAGCTTCTCATCCTCGCCTGTACAGAGGTTGAAAATAGCTTGAAGCGCTACCTGCAGGCTGCAAATGTGATTTCATTGAATGGTAAATATTACACGACGAAGGACTATATAAAATTACATCCGAAACTTTTTCTGTCAGAATTTGAGATTTCGTTGAAAGCCTATCCCTCTATCGATCCGATTTGACCATTTCACGGCTGGAACTCACAGCAGCCAACACAAT
>CAWAXL010000008.1:0-148556 GCA_963785995.1 uncultured Alphaproteobacteria bacterium | reverse complement strand
CATGGAAAGCAGGAGAGCCTCGCTCGGGCCTCCTGCTCCCATGCTTTCCCCCTAGCGGCCTCGCATCTTGCTCATCAGCCAGTCGATCTGCTGCTGCTGGTGCTTTAGACGGTGGTTCCGTGCCTCCAGCGCCCGGATTTGGCGCTGCTGCTGCTGGACCTGATTGAGCAGCAGGACCGGCAGGTTCTGGTAGTTGACGGTCAACGGTCGGCCGTTCTGGCCGTAGACCGCGAGCGTGGGCATGACCTTGGCAACCTGCTCCGCAACGAGGCCGTACTGGAGGCTCGAGGGGGCCGAGCGATAGCGGAAGGTCACCGGCCGAAGCTTCATCAGCGGGTCGCTGGCCGAGCCCATCGCATGGATGTCCTGCTTGAAGCGTCGCGAGGAGGGGATTCCTGTTCCGAGCTGGCCGTTGGGGTCGATATACACCGGCACGCCGCCGCCCAGCACGACTCCGTTGATCCCGGCGATGAAGGCCCGCTGCTGAGTTCCTGTGAAGCCGATCCGGGTCGTGTTCGAGTCGCCCGTCACCCCGTTGTTCCGGATGTCGATGTTGCCGCTGTCAGTGCCGCTGAGGTTGCTGCCCGCGCCATTGCCGAGCGCCAGGTTGTTGCTACCGGTGGTCAGGGGGCCGGAGAGGGCTCCGAAACCCAGGGCGCTGTTGAAACCACCGCTGGTGGCGTTTGCTAGGGCGTTTGACCCAACCGCCGTGTTCTGGCCGCCCCCGGGGCCGGATGGACCGTTGTGTGCGGCCAGCGCGCTGTTTCCGAGCGCCACGTTGCTCATAGAGACGGTGTTGGAGGACAACGCGCTCACGCCGAACGCCGAATTGGCGCCGCCGCTGCTGTTGGCGCCGAGCGCGTTGAAGCCGACCGCCGAGTTGAACCCGCCGGTATCTAGACCCAGTGCGGCCGAGCCGACCGCCGTGTTCTGGGACCCGTTGGTGTTCGATTCCAGAGCGCCTTCCCCCACCGCCGCATTGGCGGCGCCGCCGATCAGCGAGCGGAGGGCGCGCGAGCCGAGCGCCGAGTTGCCGTCGCCTGTGTCGTTGGCCTGGAGCGCGCGGTTGCCGACCGCGGTGTTGTCGTCGCCTCCGACTTCGATCGCCTCCATGGTGGCGTTGCCCAACGAGGTGTTCTTGAAGCCGCTTGCGAGACCCGTGAACGGGCCGGGACCCGCGGCGACGTTGCTGTTGTCGTCGCTGTAGACGCCTGGCCCGCAGGCGAGCGCGGCGAGGCTCGAGATGTCCGTCATCGCTTCTCCATTCGGGCAGGGACCACCACTGACGTCCAGCGTCGGGTTCGGGTAGGTGCCTGTCAGGGCGCCGGCCCCACCGCTGCCCGCCGGGCCGCCAGGCGGGATGCCGCTCAAGGTCGACTCGTCGATGTTCACTCCGGTGAGCGTGTCGTGGGCGACCTTGTCGCCCGTCACAGCGTGGTCTGAGAGCTTCGGGCTAGTCACCGCGAGGTCCGCCAGCTTGCTGGTGCCCACCGCTCCTGCTGCGATTGAGGGGTCCGGGTAGAGGCCTGCGAGATCACCGCCGGCGGGACCGCTCGAGCTGCCGCTCGGTCCCTGCGGTCCTTGCACGCCCTGGGGCCCTGGAGGGCCTTGCGGGCCCTGGGGTCCGGCGGGGCCGCGCTTCGACTTCTTCTTCGACTTCTTGGCCTTCGGGGGGGCAGTCGAATTTGAGGAGGTCGAGGAGCCGCCGGCCGCAAGCACAACGGCGGTCACGGTCAGCGCAGCGACAATTGCCGCGACCACTACCGCCAGGACCGGTGAGGGCCAACTCTGCATGATCCTCGCGAGCCCCTGGGGTTGATCCTCGTCGGTGCTCTTCTGGCTCGGCATTTCGCCCTCCTCGGTCGGTCTTGGATACGCCAAGTCCAGCGTTTCCTACGGAGTGGCCCCACTCATCCGTTCCTACCCCGTGATCGGGCTAGGTGGCTGCTACTTAGTTGAAATGCGTCCGAAGGCGAGCCCGCTGCCTGTCCAGCGCCCCAGCGCTCGTGGCCGAGATAGCCGCTTTGGACGAAAAGCAGCACCCCTGCTTTGCATGGAAAGCGACACTCCGTAGCGCGATACTGGGCGGGCGATGTCGAAATTGCCCGCCCTTCCGAACTCGGGTTAGGTTGGTCGTGATGAGAAGGGAGAAGGGAAGGCCCGTGAGGCGCTTATCGCTCCGCATCCGTTGTGGCGGCTCTGTCGCTGGCCGCGAGCGCCTCGCCCGCCACCGCGTCGGTGACGATCGGGCAACTCGTCTCCGCGTCCGCCCCCTGCGCCGCCAACAACGACTGGGCCCAGCTGTCCGTGGGGTCCGGCACGTCCTACGTAGTGCCCGGCAAAGGGTCGATCACCTCGTGGAGCCACAGCGCCGGCGCTGGTGCCGGGCAGATGATGACGATGAAGATCTGGCGGCAGGTCGTCGCGGGGACGACCTACGCGGCCGTCGGTCACGACGGACCTCGCGCGCTGGGCCCAAGTGCCATCAACACGTTCCCCGTGAACATCCCGGTGATGCCAGGCGACGTCCTCGGATTCCACCTGGCGCGGTTGCTCCCGCTGCATGCCTCTCAGGACTCACTCCCGGGGACACACTCCTCGGCCGCGCCGGAGATGCGGCGGACGGCGAGCCCGCAGACTTCACCCCCTTCGCCCGTCACCTGAACATCACGGCCGTGTTCGTGCCCAGCAACACCTTCACCCTCGGGGGCATCGTGCGGAACAAGAAGAAGGGCACCGGACCTGGCTTTCAACCTGCCCAACCCCGGCGATCTCTCCGGATCGGGGCAGGGCGCACAGGTCGCCTCGACCGGGGCGGTCACGAGCAAGGCCGTTCCCGCGGGGATCGCCACGCTGGTGGTCAAGGCGAAGGGCAAGAAGAAGCGGAAGCTGAACGAGAAGGGCAAGGTCAAGCTCAACCTCGCCATTACCTACACGCCTACCGGGGGCGATCCGAGCACCCAGTCGGTGAGGGTGAAGCTGAAGAAGAAACTCTGAGGCTCGTCCGACTGCTGCTTTGGACGAGAAGCAGCAGTCCTGCTTCGCATGGAAAGCGGCGGTTTCGAGTTGACGCCTGCTTCTCGCGCGGAGCGACAGCGGTTCCGCGGAACCGCGGGGCTGCTGCTTCGCATCGCAAGCAGGGGTACTGTCGGTTCGTCATGTGCTTGGCTGACAAACTCCGGCGCGGCGCTCTGGGACTCTCGTCGTCGCCTGCGCGGCGTGCGCGCTGACCCCCGGGATCGCCTTGGCCGGGACTCTCGATCAGCAGCAGCCCGGCAACAACGGCACCTACAACGGCATCGATTCCTCGGTCAGCTTTGCCCAATCGTTCACAGCGGGCGTAAGCGGCGGGCTCGATCAGGTCGATTTGTACCTCTCCGCTCCTCCCATGCGATTGCGGAAATCCTCATAGGAGAGCTTCCAGCGCTTCACCGGATCGAACAGCCGGTCGCGGAAGCGGCGCATTTGCTCGTCTGGCGTGATGTGCAGGAACAGCTTGACGAGGCGAATTCCGGAGTCGATGAGCATGCAGTTCGAAGTCGTTGATCTCGCGATAGGCGCGCCGCCATTCCTTTTCTGGTCGCGATGCCTTCGATGCGCTCCACCAGCACGCGGCCGTACCAGGAACGGTCGAACGCAACGATTTGTCCCTTTGTCGGCAAGCGCCGCCAGAAGCGCTGGAGGTAGTGCTGGGCGCGCTCGTGCTCGATCCGGCGCGGCGATCGGGTGGACCTTGAAACTGCGCGGATCGAGAGCCCAGCCGAGGCGGCGAACAAGGCCGCCCTTTCCGGCGGTATCCCATCCCTCAAGGACGAGTAGTGCCCGCTCCGAGGTTCCGAGATAGGCCTGCTGAATAAGCTGAAGCACCCCCTGCAGCGACGTCAGACGCCGCTCGTAATCGGCAAATTCCATTTTTGGATATTCGGTGATCTTCGCGAGCTTTGGGCGGCGCTTCATAATGAAATCGCGCGAGTTTATTTCTTCTTGAGGCATCGACTTACCCGCCTATATATCCCGAGGGTCGGAGATCGTTTGCAGCTGACTGCGGTGCAGCAAACGTTGACTATCGCGCAGCTCGCCTTTGTATGCCAAGATGGCTATGGCGGAAAAAAGATTCGTAGCTGCTCGGAGGGGTCCCATGCGCTTTGGCTTCGTTGCAATTATGTTGATTCTGTTTTCCGGGCCGGCCTTGGCTGTCGATGGAACAAATTTGCCGGGCCACGACTATGCGAATTTCGACGCGCCCTCGGCATGGGTGTGCCGGACCACTTGCGGCGGCGAGTCCCGTTGCCAAGCCTACACATGGGTCAAGCCGGGAATTCAAGGGCCGAGCGGGCATTGCTGGCTCAAGCAATCCCTGCCTGCCATCGTAAAGGACGCCTGCTGCGACTCCGGCCCCCGCCGTTTCATATCGGCGCGCGACCTGCGGGCGGAAGACAAAATCAATCGGCCTGGTTCGGATTTTAAGAATTTCCAGACCAACAGCTGGTCGACATGCCAAAGCGCCTGCGGCGAGGATCAGATCTGCTCGTCTTGGACCTATGTCCGTCCCGGCGTGCAAGGTCCATCAGGCCGCTGCTGGTTGAAAAATGTTGTCGCTCGCCCCGTGCCGGACGCAAATTGTATTTCCGGCGTGAAATACAAGCCGCCTTCTGTACGGATCGACTGATAGTTTGAGCTGCGGAAATCTTAATGTCGGGCGATCGAACCTAGAGCGTGCAGACCCGCAGGAAAGTGCAAGTTTCCCGCGCGCGGCGCGACGAGAAAGAAGGTCCGATAGGCGCCGATGCCTTTCAATTGTATCGTTCCGCGTTCCTCGAACGTGAAGCTGGGTTCGGTGAGCAAATGGAAGGCTTCGCTAAGTTGGATCCGCCCAGGCAAGCCATGCGATTCCATGCGCGAGGCAATGTTCACGGCATCGCCCCATACGTCATAGGCGATGCGACTTCTGCCGATCACCCCGGCCGTCGCCGGCCCGCAATGAATGCCTATCCGTAAGGTCAGCCTGCGGTAACCGAGCGGCGGACATTCGCCACTCGTCTCAAGCATCGCAAGAGCGAGCTGAGCGATTGCATTGGCACCCTCGGTGCCGTCGCCCCGCAACCCAGAGACCGCCATATAGCTGTCGCCGATCGTCTTGATCCTTTCTGCCCCATAGGTCTCGCACAAATTATCGAATGAGCACACCAGGCTGTCGAGATAATCAACCACGTCTCCGGGCGGCAAATTATGGGCGGCGCCGGTAAAGTCGACGAGGTCGGCGAATAGAACGCTAAGATTTTCAATACGGTCTGCGATCCGCACCTCCCCCGACCTGAGGCGAGCCGCGATCGAAGGGGGCATCACCGTCTCGACAAGAGCCTCCAACCGGATATGCTGCTGTTCGAGCTCGGATTCTTTTCGCCTCAGTGCCACTAAAGCGTAGAAGATCATGACAGCGTTGATCGCGATCACATTGAACATCGCCTGACTGGACAGAATCTGTCGCAGTTTGATATCCGCAGTGAACACAAGCCCCTGTTCGGGCGCCAATAGCATCAAGAGGGCTAGAGCCACGCTTGCCACAACGAAAAACGCCAGGAAAAGCCGCCATTGCTCGACGCCGAACATGAATAATATGGCCCCGGCAAGCACTAGATAGATTTGCAGACCGCTTGACAGCCCCAAAAGTGAAACCAGGACCACCACGCTCAAGATGATCAGGCAGACCAGCGTAATCGCCACCGTATTCGAGCCCCACCGGTGCAATCGAGGAACCCAGAGAGACGCCAGCGTCATGAATGCGTAAAAGGCGTAAACGACGGCAAGCTCGCGGTAGGCATAGACGAGGGTGACGACCAAATGCGACGCGCAAGCCGCCGCGGTCGCGTAAGCGGCAACATTCGTGAACCGCTGACGCGCCGCGACATGTGGATCCTTGGTCACGATCCCGATGGAAATCAATCGGTCGAGCCAATCGGGAAAGTTGAACGTGTGCGTCGTGTTACGACGAATAAGATCGCTCAAACGAACCATTGCATCATGCCCGGTCGCTTGCATAAGGTCTCCGCGATTTTCCTCGAAAATTGCACCTTTTGCAGCATTGCACCGCCGGCAGACGGAGCCGCCGCTCAAATTAAATACTACAAAATGTCAAATCTCACTATTCATAAGCGTGGCAGCCGCCCGCAAGACCCATTTGGGTAGACGGGGCAAGGGGGGCGCCTATCAACCTCACGTCCGGCGCCTCCCAATAAGGCATTCGCGCCCATCCTCGAAGGAACATAAGAGGGCAAGGCCGGAATGCCCTTCCTTCAGCGTGGCGTCGTGATCTGGCGGGGCCGGACGCCGGATCAGCCAAACGCTGATCGCGATCAAAGCAAGGCAGGTGAGGACAACCAGGGTATTGCGGGCGCTTCGCAACACATCTGGGAAATCATCGATGACCGGTTCATGCGGTCGCATAAAGTATGTCAAAAGGCCGGCCACGCCGATCACCGCGGGCACTGTCTTCAAGAAGCTCGTCACATCCATGAAGCAAGATTCCCAAAATGAAGGACGCCTCGCGAGGGCGCAGCGGCGCCTGGAGCATAGTTTCCTTTTTGCAAATCGTCCACACCACTTTGAGCGTGCCAAAAGCCGTCGGCGAGGCCGTCGCTTGGGAGTTCAATAGTTTAGGCGGGATTACCCACGGCCGCACGGACAATTTGCCGAATATGGCCTTCGACAGCACTCAGGGCTTAGATGCTTCAGTCAAGGCCGCGATCCTGGCCGCGAGATCGGACTGGCGGAAGGGCTTGCCAAGCCGGGGCAAGCCGCCCCCGACGTCTTGGGCGAGATCGGCGTAACCCGTAATAAGCAGCACCGGCAGATCCGGCCGGATCGCGCGGGCCTTGCGCGCCAGTTCCGCCCCGGTCATGCCGGGCATCAAATAGTCGGTCACGAGCAGGTCAATTCCGTCCTCTCGGCTCAGGGTTTCAAGCGCCTGATGGCCTGACGCCAACTCATGAACCTTGTGACCCAGCTCCGCCAACATGTCCGTTGTTCCCATCCGTACCAGCTCCTCGTCGTCGACGAGCAGGATGTTCAGGGGACGGGTGTGCACGATGGGAGCGTCGCTGCCTTTCAACGCACCGCACATGATCTCCCCCGCGACAGGGAGCCAAAGGGTGACGGTTGTCCCTCGGCCCGGCAGACTGTCGAGGACGAGGGCGCCGTTGGATTGCGCTGCAAGTCCATCGACCATCGACAGGCCGAGGCCGGTTCCCTTGCCGATTCCCTTGGTCGAATAAAACGGCTCGACAGCGCGTTTAAGCATTTCGCCATCCATACCGCAGCCTGTATCGGTGATGCGCAGGCGAATGTAATGACCGGGCGAAAGATTTTTCGGCCCGTTGGCAGCCGCCCATTCGACTTCATCGGCGCCAATTCTCAACTCTCCACCGCCCGACATTGCATCGCGGGCGTTGACGGCAAGATTAAGAATCGCAAGTTCGAGCTGGTTGGGATCGACCTGAACGGCCTTAAGCTTGCTGGCGAGGTCGAGAACGATCTTCACTTGCGGCCCGGTCGAACGCGCGATGAGATCCCCCATTCCATAAATAAGTTCCGCGAGGTCGACGGCGCGCGGCTCAAGGTGCTGCTGACGCGCGAATGTGAGCAGGCGCGAGATTAGAGTCCTTGCCCGTTCGGCCGATTGCTGGGCGCGGTCAATGAGCCGCTGACCCCGGTCATCCCCTTGCAGCTTGCCACGGATGATATCGAGATTGCCGACGATCGGAGTCAGGAGATTATTGAAGTCATGAGCGACGCCACCGGTCAAACGACCAATCATCTCCAGCTTCTGCAACTCGTGGAGCTGAGCAAGCGCCATCTCGCGCTCGGCCGTGGCCGCCTGTACCCGCTCCTCAAGCGTTGTCGTAAGCTCAAGCAAGGCGCGTTCCGCCGCCCTCTGCTCGGTCACGTCGGTGTGCACACCGACCCACTCTCGGACCACGCCATTGGCATCCAAGGTCGGTATCGCCCGAATTGAAAAATGCCGCCATTCGCCGTCATGCCGGCGCACGCGATGCTCGAAAACAAATGTGTGCCGCCCAGCAACGGCGGCGTTCCAGGCGTGGATCGTCGGCTGCACATCGTCGGGGTGGACGGCTTCTGCCCAGCCAAACCCCTGATAATCTTCATAGGCCTGGCCTGTCAGCGCGGCCCAGCCAGGCTGTTCCCCTTCCATCAGGCCAGCTGCGTTGTTGGTCCAAAGAATGCCTTGGACCGCGTCGATAGCCGCGCGAAACCGGTGTTCGCTATCCGCGAGGGCGACCTCCATCTGCCTGCGCTCGCTGATGTCGATGATCGAGCCCACATGGCCGAGAAATGTGCCGTCCTCGCCAAATCGCGGGGTACCGGCATTGATAACCCAACGATACTCGCCGCTTCCTCGGCGCAAGCGGTACTCGATCTGGAATGTCTTGCGCTGAGCATTGGCTTCGCGGAACATGCGTTCGACGGCGCTCTTGTCGTCTGGATGCGTCGCATCGAGCCAGCCGGACCCCTGGCACATCTCTGGCGTCTGCTGCGTGAATTCATACCAAGATCGCGACAGATAGCTGCAAGAGCCGTCGGGTTCAGTCACCCATACCATCCCAGGTGCATTATCGGCGAAATTGCGAAAGCGTGCCTCGCTCTCGCGCAGGCTCGCCTCGGCCCGGGCCCGGCCGACCGCCGTCCGCAAGCGCTCGGCGACCTCTTGGACGATGGCGACTTCACCCTCGGTCCATCCTCGCGTCTGCTCGTTCAAGACGAACAGGACACTTATCATGCGGCCATCGGTCAGCATGGGAGCGCAAATGAAAGCTTTTGTGCCGATGGTGGCGTAGGCAGCTTCAGCACCCTCGGTCAGCCGGTTCGTCGCCGTATCATTGACCCATACAGTGCGACCAGCCCGCAATTCGGCGATGATGTCGTTGCCGTAGTCCTGCAGCGTGTACGCGCTAGATACCCCGGCAAAACCTGGCGACGCCCAAATGTAACCGACAAGTGCGTGCTCGCCCTCGGCGTCGATCTCCGAAAAGCCGACGGAGCTTGCGTGGAGATGGCGCCCAAGTGCTTCGGAGGTTGTTGCGATCATATCCTCGGGGCTGGGCGAGGTACGCAGCCTATCCCCAAGTTCACCGCGGAATGCGAGTCGCTGCTCGGCGCGCACCCGTTCAGTGGTATCGTTCACAATGCAAAGCACGCCGCCAATCGCGCCGGTTTCGTCACGAATCGCGGAATAGGAAATATCGAAAACTGCGGTTTCCCGGTAGCCATGCCGCTCAATGTTAAAGGGGCGGTCTTTGGCGAACACGGTCTCTCCTTTCATGCGCACACTGCGCAGGAGAGGCTCAAGATCTTCCCATAATTCAGTCCAGTTTTCCTGCGCTGGCCGTCCCAATGCGCGCGGATGCTTGTTGCCGATCGTGGCCGCATAGGCGTCATTGTAAAGGGCGATATAGTCCGAGCCCCAGAAAATGACGACTTGGGCTCGCGCCGGAAGCATCAGAGCGATTGCGTTCTTGAGCGCCATCGGCCATTGCTCGATCGACCCCAGCGGCGATGTCGACCAGTCATGGGTCCGCATGAGCGCACCCAATTCGCCGTCGCCAAAGAAATACGCGGGAGCGTTACCGTCCGCGAAGGCGTTTGAAGGATTTGGCAACGGAACTTCTTTCGATCGCTGATCAGGACTTCGGTCAAGCTTGGTTTAAAGGGGGAAGCCGCCTAGACCGTCGGTCCAACAGCCCTCGCGAAGAACCTTCCCCTTCACAGAAACATTTCCCCGGCTCGAGGTTGGGAGCTCATCTGTTTTACAGCCTTAGGTGTTAGAGCTCACGACACCTCTGAATCCAAAATGGCTGCCACGAGCGAAGGTTCCGAAAATGACAGGTTTTCCAGATTTAAACGAAGGGGGCTTGGCTTAATCGTTAAGCTTGATCACTGTGGTCTTTGAAAATCCGTCGCAACCTCATATTAATGAGGGGTTGGTCGGGGAGGGAGGCAGCATGACTTTGGCGGAAGCGACGGCGGGGGCGAGCGGGCGCCTGAAGACCCTGATCATTGGGGGAGGAATCGCCGGAATGGCGCTGGCCGCCTTGCTGAACCGGTGGGGTGAAAGGCCTGTCATTGTCGAGCGTAGCAAGCCGAGCCAGAGCGCCGGCTACAATTTAGCGATTTATCCCGTTGGTGGCCGGATCATGCACGGGCTTGGTCTGTTTCCGCAGTTCGTTCAGAGCAGTGTCGTCGCGCGGCGCTACCAATTGTGCAATGGGGTCGGCGAGCAGATCCAAGAATGGGACCTTGGCCCGTTGTTCGATATGTATGGCCCTATCGTCGGTCTCAGACGCTCGGAGCTGATCGCGCTGCTGGCCAGCAAGATTGATCCCGGACAAGTGCTGTATGAAGCGACGGTGTCGTCGATTTCGCACCTCGATGGCGCGGCCTATGTCACCTTCAATGACGAGTTGGTCGGACGTTTCGATCTTGTTGTCGGAGCCGACGGCATCCACTCGATCGTGCGCGAACTGATCCTGCCGCCGGAAAAGATCCATGAGTTCGATACCCAGTGGGGCTGCCTTGTCTCATGGGTACCCTCGGCGCTGCTCCCGGCGGAGACAATGCGGGAATATTGGGGTGCAGGATTCTTGATCGGAATGTATGGGGTCAAGGGCGAAATCGGAGTGGTGGTCGCCGGACCACGCGCAAAGATCGAACAGGATCGTGCCCGTTTTTTTGCATATATTCGTGAACATCTGAGCGACCGGACGGCGACGACGGTTCTCGAGACTGTCGAACGGGACCCCGACCCGTTTTTCTGGAAGCTCATGGACGTTCGGGTCGATGAGTGGACGCAGGATCGGGTCGTGCTTTTAGGGGATGCCGGGGATGCGTTCTTGCCGACTGCGGGGGTCGGGGCGTCCATGGCCATGCTGTCCGCGGCAGCGCTCGCCGATGAACTGTCGCGGACGGACGCCGCGCATCTGCCCGCGGCGCTGCAACTTTTTCAGCGCCGGCAGCAGTCCAAAGTTGTCGCGGCGCAGGAGAATTCACGCCAGCTCGCCCGCCTGATGATGGTGCAGTCCCCGGCCATGGCCTGGGGGCGGGAGATGCTGATGCATTTTTACAGCCCCGAACGGGCGCTCCATGACATCGTCAAAGTGATGGACGGAATCGCGTGAGTGCGCCGTCTCGAATGGCGGCAGTGGGCGCCGACTTTGTTTTCAGTTAAGGATTGACCTCGTATCATGGCGTTTCCGAAAGGCAGGGTGATCTTATGGGACTTCAGTTTGGCACGCTCACAAAATGGATATTGGTGGGCGCGGCATGCGCTTGCCTCGGCGCGGCGATGGATGCGCGGGCGGAGGAGGATCTCGACCTGACCTGCAGCGGAAATAGCTACAAAAAGGATGGGCCATTTCCGACGCCCGAAACTTTTTCCCTCCAGATCGCGGGAACGAAATCCGTCACGATCGGGCCAGCAGGTTCGGACAAGCCGGACGCGGCCGATATTCTGGCAAACAACGAAATCCAGTTGAAGTTCAAGACTGGCAAATTCGTGGGCGAATATTTTCGCTTTACCGGCGACTTGTTCCTGATCCATCCCGACAGCCGCCTGACAAGGCTGACGTGCAAGCCGTCCTGAAGAGAGGCGCCTAAAAGGGCTTCGAAGCGCCGGCCGGCAAGGAAACGCCGAAGCCTTGATTGATAGCGGAAAACATCTGGTAAAAACCGGACAAAACCACCATCTCGACGAAGCCTTCGAGACCAAAGCGCGCAATGCTTTGGTCTTGAACAGATTGCGGAACATCTTTCCAAGACAAGGTGGCGGTCAACACCTTGGCGGCGAGATTGTAAGGTGCGGGGAATGCCCCCTCTTGGAACCCATCTTTTTGGAGCGTGCCGATGACGGATTGCGGGACGCCGGCCGCTTCGGCATGCTTGACGTGATCGATCCATTCGAACGCGGCGTCAGTGCTTCGGGCCACGCATAAGACGATGAACTGATAGATGTCGCGGGGCAAATGGCCTTGAAATTTCAAATAGAAGCCGAGCTCCTCCAGCCTCTTGCAAAGCTGCGGATGATTTATCAAAGCGGCATAGGGCCCGCCGAAATCGGCACCCTCCGCTTTGCGCCGCTCCACCATGCTGTTGTAGAGGGCGAGATCCGATGGCGAAAGTCTTGACGGGTCGAACGGCAATTGGGCCATGAATGCCTCCGTTTATTCGTGATAGGAATAGGCTGCGCTGGCCGCCACCCAATCCTTCACCGGCGTTTTGAAGACCTTGTCGGTTTTCACATCGATGAGGCAGGGCCCAGTGCCGGCCAAGGCCCGCTCGAAGGCGCCGGCGAGATCGCCAGGGTGGCGCACGGTTTCTCCGCGGCAGCCCAAAGCTTTGGCAAAAGCCGCCCAGTCGTGGTCCGGCAGTCTAGTCAGCTCGTCAGGGACCGGACCTATGGTGTGGGCCCGCAGCCAGACATTGCCCAGTGCCGCGTTGTTCAGGACGACGAAAACGATCGGCAGGCCATAGTGAGCCGCGGTGGCGACCTCAATCCCGCTCATCCGCATGCATCCATCGCCGGTGATCACGGCGACCCGGCGATGCGGCTGCGCGCATTGAACGCCGGACGCGGCGGCAACCGCCCAGCCCATCGGTCCGAGGTTGGTCGCCGAGATATAGGTGCGGGGTTCGTAGGCGTCCCAATAATGGCCCGCAAACGCCCGATGGGCGCCGGAGTCCACGAGCAGGATCCCATCGCGGGGAAAGATCTTTCGTAGATCGCCGATGACGCGGGCCGGATGAATGGGAGCAGCATCGCTGGCGCAGTTTTCAATATCTTGAAAGCGCTCCTGCGAACGAATGCCGGATAGCCATGCCGCCCGTTCCGCCGCGGTTGCCCGGAGGGGAGCTCGGAGATCGTCGCTGCGCGCGAGCAGATAGTTCAAATAGGCGCCACAATCGCCAACCACGCCGCCGCCTTGCGTATGCATGCCAATGCTTTCTGGCATCAGATTGACGCAGATCACCCGGTCCGGATTGAGTTCCAGCGACCAATGCATGGTGTCCCGTTCATTCAACCCGGTTCCCAAAACAAGCATCAGGTCGGGCGGTTCATCGAGGATGGCAATGCGCGCATGATGGGTGCCGGCATAACCAAACACCCCCAGGGAGAGGGGATGATCTTCCGGGAAGACGCCCTTAGCCCTCAAGGTCGTCGCCACCGGGATCTGCCAGAGTTCCGCGAATTGCCGAAGCGGTTGTGATGCGTTCGCATGCTCAACTCCCGCCCCGGCGAGGATCACAATCTTGGCCGGCGGTTTGTCGCCGCTCGAAGCAAGGAAATGTCGGAAGGAGGTCTCGGCGGCGTCAAGCGACAATACCGAGGGGTCGGACAGAACCGAATCGATTTTGCAATAGTCGACCGGCAACTCGTCTTCCTGGCAGTCGTTGGGCAAGGAGAGATGCACAGGACCCGTCGGACGCGTCCGAAGCTGCAACATGGCGTGCTTGAAAAGATGCGGCAGATTTTTCGGATTGTCGATCGAAGAGGAGTAACGCACGATCGGCTTCATGAGCGTCACATCGTCGAGCGTTTGCGGGCTGGCATCCTGGAACATGCCGAGCCCCTCGACGAGCGTGCTGACTTCGCCGCTCATCAGAAGGACCGGCGAGCCGTCGGTCTGCGCCGTGGCGATCGCCGTCACGGTGTTGGAGAGGCCTGGCCCCCCAATGCAAAGGGCAGCGCCGAATTTTCCGCTCGCCCGCGCATAGCCATCGGCCATGTAGGCGGCTCCGCCTTCCTGCGCGGCGACGATTGGCGTCACCGCCTTCTGTCTGCCCAGTGCGGGAAGAAACGGGTCGACCAGACCTCCGGGAACCATGAACAAATGATCGATTCCCTCCGAGGCCAGGGCGTTCAGGATAAAATCCGTTCCGAGCCGCATCGCATGCTCCTGCCGATTGTTGCGCGAGATGTCGCGTAGGTGGATGGGTTGGGTGAGAAGGGCATTCTAACGGGCGCGACCGGCGCAGAGGAATTGGATTGCCTATACCGTCGGGTCGATGATCATTTCCCCCGTCAGGTCATTATGGTCCACAGGCAATAAGGGTCGCCCCACGTTTTGGCCCCAGCATCTCCGCTGGCCGAGGACGTCGCAGACCAGAATGCCGGTATAAAGACCGGGGCCGCTCGAATAGATGCGCCAGCCGCCGTCGACGCCAATTGTGCCGGCTTTGACTTGCGCCACAGTCGGCGCTTGCCGCATAGCGGTCCGTGAACGCCGCGTCGCTGCTGCTGAAATAGGCGTTGCGCTGGCGAGGCGTGGCATGGGCGAGCGCGGTCCGTCACGGCGAATGGGGCTCGCGAGTTGGAGCGCTTCCCAAAGCGCGTCGGCTTCGCCGAGAACCGCCATGGCCTCCGCGTAGCGCAGATGCGCGTGAACATACATGAGGCCGATCTCGCGGCCGAAGAAGGCGGACGATTCCGCGCGCCGGAAGACGGTCTGCGGGCCGCCGTGATAGGCGACGGGCCGGTCGATCAGCCGGGCGCCGTCCGGGAACAGCAGATGCTCGCGGATGAGCCGAAGATGGTGCTCCGTCTGCTCCGGCGTGAACAGTCCCGCCAAGGATGCTCCGGGTCATCGGCAGCAGCGAGTATTTAAGACCCGTGCGCGTGTCGCTCGGATGCAGCAGCAGCTTCGGGCCGCCCCGTCCGGCTCGAACAGGGCATAGCCCGCGACCGTGTCGTCGCGGACGAGAAAGCGGTTGAAATCGTGACGCATCGTCGGCTGCAAGTTCGCTCATGCCTTCGGCTTCGCCGCCTCGGCCCGCTCTGCCGCAGCACTTCGGCGTAGCGGTTGAGCTGCTGGAACAGCAGCGCCACCGTCCAGCTGCTCACCATCCAGTCCCGCATCTTGGGATCGACCGGCTGCAGCGAATCGTTCCAGTCGCCGTCGCCGTAGCGAATGAGATGCGTGCCGGGGATGAAGCGCGTCGCGCACCGTGGCCAGCAGTTTTTCGACATGCGCGGCAACGGTGTCCTTTTGCTGCGGTCCGTTCGAACGTGTCCTCGCGCCGCCACGCGATGCTCTCGTCGAGAAAGCTGAAGTCATTCGGTGGCCTCGATGTAGTCGTTGAGCGCCTTGAGCGGCCAGACGATGACGTCGCCGTGGCTGACGCTTGTCCTGGATGATCGAATAGGGTTCGAGCATGAACCATTGCGGCCAATCGCCCGTGCGTCTCATACTGCTGCGCGAAGACGATGCGCAGGATCTGCTTTGACCGGCTCGTCATGCTCCAAGCGCGAGAAGGAATTCGACCGGTCCCTGGCAGACGTCGCGGGTTCCCCAGGCGGCGCCGGTATATTGCTCAAGTCCGTGCGGCACCGTCAGATGGATCATCGCATTGTGCGCGAGCCACGGGAACAGTCGTGTCGAGCGCGGCACCTTCGGCACCGCCGCCCGTGATGCGAAGATGCGGGTGACGCGTCCCCAGTAGCGACGGGCCGGGGCGAGCAGGCTCCGCGTCGTCGACGCCTTGCTCATATTTGCTCGGCAAGTCGTAACGCGGCTGCTGCGTCGGTCAGCGATCCGACGACCGCGAAACAGAATTCTCGCACGGGCCGCGTGCGGAGCGCGACATAGGCGCCGCTCGCGGGATTTGCCCGTCGGTGTAGAGAAGCTCGTCTCCGCCGAGCGCTTCGACGGCTTCCGGGCGTGCTGGTGACCAGATGATAGACGGCATTGGGATAGTGCTGGCCCCAAATCCAGTTCGGGTCCGGCCGGAAGGAGAAGCGCTTTCGATCGCGGGTCAACCTCGATCAGGCTGTCGCTTCTCGAGCTCGCGCTCGCCCAGCACCACATGTCCGAAGACGAAGAAACCGGCAAGGTTCGCCCTCGACGCGAGACGCGCCATTGCATCGCCGGATCGTCGCCGGACGCGATCGCGCGTGCACGATGATCGTGCGCTCGCCAAAACGATAGATCCAGCGGCAATCGGAAAGACCCATCTCGAACGCCGACGGAACTGTCAGCAGCCGCCAGCCGTCGCCCAGGTCGATCAGCATGCGCAGACCGCTCGCGCGCGTGATGTTGTAGGGATCGCGCGAGACGGAGAAGAGCTTGTGAAAAGACGTATTGCCGATCGTCAGCTGCGCGGCGAACACGCCATGCATCCAGCAGGTGGCGCAAAGTGTCGCCTCGTCCGGCAGCATGGCCTGGCCGGAGCGCAGCAGCGTGCCGTGCCGGCGCGTCACGAGCCGCTCCTTGTCCCGCAGCACGACGTGGCGGTTGTGCGGCGGATCGGGCGGAAGAAGGAAAGAAGCCGTTCGTCCCACCGCTCCTCGTGGAGCCGGTTCGGATAGCGTTGCGCAAGGTCTGCCGCACTCGAGCGGCTCAGCGACCGCGGCAGGCGCATCCTGGACAGGCTCCGGACCGGCGGTGCGAGGGCAATTGGCCTTCGAGCGCATTGTCTCGCGCCATGTGACCCCATCGAGCCGCGCGAGATCGGCCTCGCCTCGATGCTTCGGCGTGATCGGACATCGTAAAGGCCAAAGAAGCGCCAGGCGGTGCGTCGAGCCCGGGGCGAGCACGGCTTTGCGCGGATTGGATTGCGGCGCAGGCGAGCTTCATGTTGGAGCGCGTTCGCTCGGCAAGTTCGCGCCGAACGCAAAGCCAAATTCGTTCACTGTCCCGAAAGAGCGGACCGAAGCTCTGGATCGCATCCGTGGCAAAGCCGCTCGCCCCATCAAGGCAACCGTGCAGCAACCCAGGGATGGCATCCGCCTTGCTGCAAGGTTCTGCCGGCTCATGACGACGGGGCCGTAAGCGGGTGGCGGGCGATATGATGGTCGATATATTGCGAGGCGTAGGCTTCGTTGTTCATGACGAAACCGCGGTCGCCGAGACCAATGTCCTGGATGAGGATCGCGTCGAAGGAGCGGGCGGTGGGACCGTTATTGGTCGACGTCCAGCTGCCACAGCCAAGCGGCTCTCGTCGGATGCAGCGACAGTGTGAGGCGATGGCGAAGGCCGGCCGTCTCGCCTTCCCACACGAAGCGGTCGCTCGGCGGCTAAGAAAAGACCTCTGGCGTTCGGCCCGACGACCTCGATGCAAAGCGGCGGCTCGCCGCCGCTGCGCAAGATAAAGTCTGGCCGATTCCGCCATCGATCGGAGAGCCGAGCACTTGATTGATCATTGTCGCCCCGCCGCCGGAACGCCGATGTTCGATCGAGAAGAGGCAGCCGTTCGGCAGAACGCTGATCGTCATGCCGCCTTGGTTCTCGATCCAATGCAGGCCGAGATCCTTTTCGCGCGGTGTCTTCCAACTTCGCTGGCCCGAAGGCATCATTGTGCTTTCTGGTTGGCGGCCCACCGCGCCGAATCCGTCTCCTACTCCATTGGCCGCGGCAGATCGAGCGCCGATGTTCCAGGCAAGCTCAAAATAAAATTTTCTCCCATAAGCCGTGCCGGCGTCCAGCAGCCGGGCGGCGGGTTGTTCGACATCAAATATTCAACAATGGCCAGAGAACTCTGGACCGTGAAGGAATAGCCGTTCAAAGTGATAATTCGGATCTCGCGGCTCTGTCCGCTGGCATCGTGGGCCTCACCCCACACCCAGGTTCGGCTTGCCTCGCGCGTTGCCGCCTCCGGACCCTTCACGTTTTTCTCGATCATCCCAACGAGCCAATTTTGAACCCATGGCGACCGAAGGATGAATCCAAGGCCGTTGATCAGCCTTGCCACGTTGAGCGATGCCGAAGAGACGGGTGTGTAGACGGTGATGTTCGGAATTCCCGTGGTGTAATAGGCCGAGGCCACATCGCCCCAGGGGATCGGTATGGCCAGCTTTCTGCCGCGTCCGAAATCGATGTACCGCGAACCCTGGCCGATCGGAAGATCGACGATCCGGCCGGCGCGGCGAATTTTTCCGCTCTTGCCGAGGCCTTCGACGGTTGTCTTGGCGGTGCCGGGGGACATGTGCCGATCGGCAATCTCGAAACCAAGCGCCAAATCGGTCGCTTCGGGCAGTTGCTTCTTGAGCATCAGGGCGATGCAATCGGTTGGGACCACGTCGAAACCCGCGCCGGGGCACAGAACAACGCCCGCCGATTTTGCCTCCGCATCGAAGCGATGGGCCGCTTCGAGAACTTCAATTTCGCCGGTGATGTCGAGGTAGTGGGTCTTGGCCGCAAGGCAGGCTCGGATCAGCGGGCCCGCGGTCTTTGAAAAAGGTCCCGCGCAATTCAACAAGACACCGACATTTTGCAAGGCGGCCGCGATTTCCGGCGGGGACTCGAGGGCAAATGCTTTCGAGGGCAGGTGAAGTTCGCCGGCCAAACCGGCGATTTTGGAGGCATTTCGTCCGGCCAGGATCGGAGCCTTGCCGCGCGTTTTGGCCTCGCGCGCGATCAACTCTCCAGTGTAGCCGTTCGCGCCGTAGATCATCCAATCCATGATTGTCGCCTCTTCCAGACAGGATCAAGTCGCACCGCAGCGTCATGGACAATCGGTTGGCCCGCGCCCAAATTCCAAGTCTAGTATCTTGGCGCGATCCGGCAATTGTTCTGTCTCAAAGCCTGAGGAAGTCTTCATGCATACGATCATCGAGCCGTTCCGGATCAAGATGACCGAAGCATTGCCGATCACCACGCGCGAGCAACGGGCGAAGCGTGGCTGGCGAATCGCCCATAACAATGTTTTCTTGCTCGACGCGGAAGATATCACAATTGATCTTTTGACCGACAGCGGCACCGGCGCGATGTCGGCCCGGCAATGGGCGGCGCATGATGCTCGGAGACGAAAGCTACGCGGGAAGCGCTTCCTGGCATCGGTTCGAAAATACGGTGCGCGAGATCACCGGCTTCAAGCATATTTTTCCGACCCATCAGGGCAGAGCCGCCGAGCGCATTCTCGCGGTCACGCGTCTGAAGCCTGGCGACATCGTCCCCAACAACAGTCATTTCGACACCACCCGCGCCAACATTGAATATGTCGGCGCGCGGCCGTCGATCTGCTGACGCCGGAGGGTCAGAATATCTATTCCGAGCAAGCGCTTCAAAGGAAACATGGATATCGGCCGGCTCGAGATCTTCATCCAGTCGGAAGGCGCGAAAGAACATCCCATTTTGCATGATCACGGTGACCAACAACACCGGCGGTGGACAGCCCGTGTCGATGGAAAATATCAAATCCGTCAAGGAGACTTTAACGAAATATCGAATTCCGCTGGTGATCGACGCCTGCCGGTTTGCCGAGAATTCCTATTTCATCAAGCAATATGAAAAAGGCTACGCGGACCGGAGCCTCATTGAAATTGCACAGGAGATGTTTTCGTTTGCCGATGCCGCCACAATGAGCGCCAAGAAGGACGGTCTGTCGAATATCGGCGGCTTTTTTGGCTGCAACAACGAGGAATGGGCCGATGATTTCCGCAATATGCTCATCCTCACCGAAGGCTTCCCGACCTATGGCGGGCTTGCCGGGCGCGATCTCGAGGCCATCGCCGTCGGGCTCAAGGAGGCATTGGAACTATGAATATCAGCGCTACCGGCATGCGACGGTGGAATATATGGCGAGCCGCCTGATCGCGCGCGACATTCCGATTGTGCGGCCGGCGGGTGGCCACGCGATCTTCATCGATGCGGCGGCGTTTTGCCCGCATCTGAAGCCCCGCGATTATCCCGGCATTGGGCTCGTCAACGCGCTTTACCTCGAAGGCGGCATTCGCGGCGTGGAACTCGGCAGCGTCATGTTCGGCCGCGCCCGGCCCGGCATGGAGGAAATCGCCGCTCCGCGGGAATTCGTTCGACTTGCCTTCCCGCGCCGCGTCTACACGCAGAGCCACTTCGATTACGTCATCGAAGTGCTGGCACTCGTTTGGCAGAAGCGCGAGGCAATTCCGGCCTACAGAATTACCAAACAGGCTCCCTTTCTGCGCCATTTCACGGCACATTTCGCACCCGCGTCGGCGGCAAGCTAGGGGCCCAAAATTTGTGCGATGCAAGATCAAGCGAACAACATTGCCTTAAGCCGCGCTGTTTTAAAAATTTCGGTGAAAGTGAAGCTTGAGTGGACGTTTGTGAGGAGAGCGCTATCTAGAAAATAGGGTATAACGAAAGGCTCGCAGTCCTCGCGTAATCTACCGCAGGTGCTCGGTGTTTCGCGTGGCGCAGACGGCTTCGAACCCGGTTCAGGAGGAACAGCCCATGGTGCATTTCCACGTGATCGCCGGCCCGGACTCGGCTCCATTCCGGCCGAGTATCCGCCATATCAAATTCGCGGATCTCAAGGAAGCTCTGACGAAAGGCATCGACGATTTCTGGGCGATGCCGTCGCAGCTCGTTTTCCTCGGTCTCATCTATCCTCTTATCGGCATCTGTCTCGTCCCGCTGACCTCCGGCGAAAACGCCTTGCCCCTGCTTTATCCGCTCGTGTCCGGATTTGCCTTGGTCGGTCCCTTCGCGGCGATTGGCCTCTATGAAATGAGCCGACGGCGGGAGCTCGGGCTGGACACCTCCTGGCGGCATGCCTTCGAAGTGCTGCGCTCGCCCTCGATTCCCTCGATCCTGGCCGTCGGCTTTCTGCTCCTGGCCATTTTTCTTGGCTGGCTGGCAACGGCGAAAGGGCTGTATGTGTGGTTCTTTGGGCCTACGGCACCAAACTCCTACTCCCAATTTCTCACTCAGGTCCTCACCACCTCCGAGGGCTGGAAACTCATCATTCTCGGCAACGCCATCGGCTTTGTCTTCACTGTTGTGTGCTTCACCATCAGTGCGGTGTCCTTCCCGCTGCTCCTTGACCGCGACGTCGGCGCGGTGGTGGCGGTCATTACTTCCTTCAGAGTCGTGGCAACCAACTTTTTCATCATGGCGCTGTGGGGGCTGATTGTCGCCGCTTTGTTGATGCTCGGCTCGCTGCCGCTTCTCGTCGGTCTCGCGGTCGTGGTGCCGATCCTCGGTCATGCGACCTGGCATCTCTATCGCCGGCTGGTGGAACCCGTGGACGCGGACAAAAATGCGGTCTCCTCGGGGAACTGACACCTCGTCGGCTTGCCGACGCCGGCCAAAGGGGAGCGGTCAATCCGCTTCCTTTTGCAGCTTAAGCTCGGATTTTTGGTCTTTGGGATGTTCGACGGTTTCCGTCTGAGCACTGGCCTCGCTGGGTCCGAAAAAGATGAGGCGCGTCAGATGGGTGTAATCGGATTCAGCAACCATAATGGCCACGAACACCAACACCGCTCCTGGAGGGACCAGAATGGCATATTTGAGCGCCAGCCGCTCCCAGGCCATGTGCATGAACACTGCGACGATCAAGCCTGCCTTGACGATCATGAACAGCAGGATCAGGAACCACCTGAGATAGCTCTCGAAGCCGAAATAATCGACGAGATACGAGCACGTGCTCAGCACAAACAGCCAGCCCCAGACAATCAGGTAAAGCTTGATCGGGGGCGTATGGTGGGTCGTGTGCGCCTTGTCCTGTGCCATTTTTAGGTCCTTACCAGAGAGCGATGCTACGTCGATGCTGTGTAAGAAGGCTTAAAATATCAATATGTTAGCATGGAAGATAGGGCAGCGCGTCCAAAAATTCGTCCGATATGATTGCTCCGGCTTACAGCCATCTCACGATGACCTTGCGACGGCCACCGGGGAATTTGTGCGCAATTTTATGCGGCAGTCTACAAAGGATTTATCGCGCCGGGGAGGGGGAAAGTTCCGGCGAACTCCTCATGGGCGCCTTGGGGCGTGTATCTGGCTGGAGACTCTATCATTTACCTAATGGTGCGCGCCTATCGCCTCTGGGCAAGTTTGACGCGAGGGCAATAGCTTAGGCTTGGGTATTTATTTGGGCGTCACCACTTAATCTCTATTGAGTTGAGTGCAGGGTCACATCGGATCAATGATGCGCGGCGACTCGGGTACATCCAGGTTCGCTCTGTGCAAGCGGATTTTTATTTATTGTAACACTCAATTCATGTCTTGGCTGTCTTGAACTTCAAGACTACCGCCCCCATCTCCCCGGCAGATTAGTCGGAGAGTTGCTGAAAATGAACTACAAGACCGAAGCGGCCGATGAAGAGTTCGAGGCAATCAGGACCGTGTTTACGGCTCTGGAGGCGCTGGATCCTGAAGCTCGTACCCGGATCCTGAACTACATTATTTCCCGACTTAATATCGCCATGGAAATTGAATCCGAGGATCAGGTCGCTGACGTCGTAGCCAACCAAGACACGACATTGCGCCAAGAGCAATGTCAGGCCCCGAAATACGAAACCTTTGCAGAACTCTTTGATGCTGCGCAGCCCAGCAGCAACGCAAATATGGCTCTAGTTGCGGGGTATTGGCTGCAGGTCTGTCAAGGCCAAACCGATTTTGATGGGCAAAGCGCGAATACAGAACTGAAGCACCTTGGACGGCCGATCGCGAACATAACCGTCGCGATGAACAGCCTAAAGAGTCAGAAGCCTACGCTTGTCATGCAGCTTAGGAAAAGCGGTAAAAGTCAGCAAGCACGGAAGACCTACAAAGTAACTGTAGCCGGCATCAAAGCTGTTGAAGCAATGATCAATGGCTAGAACGCGGATCTCTTACATTAAAGGTTTTGATATGAGCGATGAAAAGACGCGCTTCCGCGTCAAGTTGGGTGCTGCGGAGATTGAATACGAGGGTGGCCCGCAGTTCCTGAGGGAAGAAATCATGCCCAAGGTCGATAAAATCTTAGAGATGGTCGAGTTCGCGGGCTGAACTTCAGCGTTCGATACCCATGCTTCAGATCGACAATTCGACCGAAGTGCTGAACTCGACCACAATTGTAGACGAATCGCATTCGACCAACACAATTGCCACCTTGCTCAAAGTAAAGTCAGCTTGCGATTTGGCGATCGCCGCTGCTGCTCATCTTACCCTCGTGCAAAAGAAAGAGCGGCTGTCCCGTAAGGAAATCCTCGACGAGATGAAGAGCGCCACATCGTTCTTCAAGGCGAGTTACGCTAACAATCACTCGTCCACATTAAAAGCACTTACAAATGGTGACCGCCTGAGATTGCTTGCGACGAACACCTACGGATTGTCCCATAAGGAGCGGAAAGACCTGGAGAAGGTGCTTGCTCAAGGTCAATGACCTCAAGGGTTGGCTGCAGCGCGCCGATCTCACTCAGCTGGACAAGCTGCTGCTCGTGCTTGCGACGTTTGACCAACCTTGTCAGGTCCAAGAGCTAAAGGACCGAGCACGCGAAGCAGGCCTTAGGATTACGAACAAATGGAACCCATCGTCATCCCTTACCAGATCCAAGGGGCTTGCCATCAGTACCCCGAAGGGCTGGGAACTTACCGACGGGGGGCGCACGCATCTGCGGAATCTTGGTGTCACGAAGATCGCTGCACCCGCAGCTCAGGTGCGCCGCGAGCTTCGGGCTGAGCTTCCCAACATTAAGGACGACAATACGCGGCATTCGCCGAAGAAGCAATCAAGTGCTTTGAGCAAGATCTGTATCGCTCGGCGGTTGTGATGTCATGGCTGGCTGCGATGGCAGTACTCCACTGTTACGTTCACGATCATCGGTTGAATGACTTCAACAACGAGGCCAAGAAAATCGACCCGAAATGGAAGCACGCAAAAACGACCGATGATCTGGGGCGCATGAAGGAGGAAGACTTCCTCGAGCGGGTCGCGGCGTTATCAATCATCGGCAAGAACGTTAAACAGCAGCTTGGAGCTTGCTTGACCCGTCGGAACGCGTGCGGCCATCCAAACTCCCTGAAGCTGGGGCCGAACACCGTCGCGCATCACATCGAAATACTGCTCTTGAACGTGTTCAAGGTCTTTTAGCCCAGAGGTTGGCTTTGGCTCTGCCCCGCAGCGTAAACCTGAGTGGTGGCCTTGCGAAGTTCAGGTCCGATCTGATCCCAGGTGACGTAAGCGCTCAGCACGCCGAGGACGATGATTCCATAGCCCCAATATTCCATCGGAATCCAAAGCAGCGAGCTCCGCGGCTTTTCCGGCTTGTCGAGCCTCCGTCCGAAAATGACGCACAACGGTCCCCAGAACAGAAACAACAAAACGCCGGTCAACTCATAACTGAAATGATAGGCCGTGCTGATTCCCCCCGCAATGAAGACAGCCACCATAAAAAACACCGCGACCAGATACCCGAAGCGAGAAAAAAACAGCATTGCGCGAACCTGCGTTTAGGGGACGAAAATCCTACCTACCAAAGATAAAAAAGGGCAAAGATGAACACCCACACAAGATCGACGAAGTGCCAGTAAAGCCCCATGGTTTCGACGTTCTCGTAATTGCCTTTCCGGCTGGTGAAGAACCCCCGCCGTTCGTGGTCGTAATCTCCCCGCCAAACCTTTCGCGCGACGATCAGGAGGAAGATCACGCCGATCGTCACATGGGTTCCATGAAAGCCGGTGATCAGGAAAAAGCACGAGCCGAATTGGGGGGCTCCCCAAGGGTTGCCCCAGGGCCGGACGCCTTCGGTGATCAGCTTGGTCCATTCAAACGCCTGCATGCCGACGAAGGACGCCCCAAAGGCCGCGGTCGCCAGCATCAGGACGGCGGTTTTGACGCGCTCGCGGCGATAGCCATAGTTCACGGCCATCGCCATCGTCCCGCTGCTGCTGATCAGGATGAAGGTCATGATGGCGATCAGAATGAGCGGAATTTTTTTTCCGGCGATGGTCAAGGCGAAGACCTCGGCCGGGTTCGGCCATGGCACGGTCGTCGACATGCGCACGGTCATGTAGGAGATCAGAAAGCAGCTGAAGATAAAAGTGTCGCTGAGGAGGAAGATCCAAATCATGACCTTGCCCCAGGGGACATTCTTGAACGCCCGCTGGTCCGAGGACCAATCGGTGGCGAAGTCTTGCCAGCTCGACGGCTGCGTCAGGTTTTTTCCGGGGTCGGTCAACGCGGGGTCTGTCATAGGCGCGTGATCCTCTCTGAAGCATGATCCACGATTCGCGAAGGGTCATGTGAAAACGAGTAGGGGCCGGCTAGAAACTCCAAACTATCAAAAATGAAATCGCTGGCCCGTTCCATTCTTTTTTAGCGATGCAGCAGGACAGCGAACAGGATCAGCCAGACAAACAGCAGGAAATGCCAGTATGTTGCGCATAATTCCACGCTGAGGCGAATGGGGTCCACCCTATAATCTTGCCATGCCTTGTTCATGGTTCTGCCCAAAGCGACCAGGCCGCCGATCACATGGAGGCCGTGCACACCGGTGATCAGATAGAAAAAAGCAGCGGCCGCGTTGCCCACCAGAAAATAGCCCGCCGCATCGAGCTGGCGCCATGCGAAGAACTGCCCGATCAGGAAGGCAATGGCCAACACGCTCGCGGCGACGAGGCCGGTTCTGATGCCCTCCATGTTTCTGCGCCAGGCCGCCCGCCGCGCCCATTGCAGCGCAATACTGCTCAGGACCAGCAGGCCGGTATTGAGCCATAAGATTTTTGGCGCGGGCGCGGGCTTCCACTCGCCCATTTCCATCCGCATGAAATAGGCGCTGATGAGCAGCGCGAAGAGGGAACCGACCACCGCGAGAAAAACCCATAAGCCAATCTTCGCGGCGGGCTCGGAGGATTCAGGATCAGGAAGATCGCCGAGGGCGCCCGCCTCAAGCCACGGCTTGGCCGTCAACCTCTGCTGCGCCAACCACCAAAGGACCACAGCCCCAATCGCCGCCAAGAAAAGCACAGCGGCATTCACAGCAATTTGCCCGTGGCTGCCGAGACGATGGGAGGCTGGTTTTGCGGCAGGAAATCCTGCTTGGCGCCTGGCACGCTATAATCGTAAGGCCAGCGATAGACGACCGGAAGTTCGCGGCCCCAATTGCCATGTTCCGGCGGCGTATGCGGGGTTTGCCATTCCAGCGTGGTGGCCCGCCAGGGGTTGCCGCCGGCCTCCTTGCCCTTGAATAGGCTCCAAATCAGATTGAACAGGAACACGATCTGGGCGAAGCCCACCACCAGGGCGGCAATGGTGATGAAAATATTCAACGTCGTGGCCGAAGGGGGGATGAAGGCCGTCTCGCCCATTTCATAATAGCGGCGCGGCACGCCCAACAGGCCGAGGTAGTGCATGGGGAAGAAAATCGCATAGGCCCCGAGGAAGGTGACCCAGAAGTGGAACTTGCCCATGGCCTCGTTGAGCATGCGCCCGGTCACCTTCGGATACCATTGGTAGATCCCGCCGAAGACAACCATAATGGGCGCCACCCCCATCACCATGTGAAAATGCGCCACGACAAACATGGTCGCCGAAAGCGGCACGTCGACAATCACATTGCCAAGAAACAGGCCGGTGAGGCCGCCATTCACGAAGGTGACGATGAAGCCGATGGCGAACAGCATCGGGACGGTGAAATGGATGTCGCCCCGCCATAAGGTCAGCACCCAATTGTAGACTTTAATCGCGGTTGGAATGGCAATGATCAGCGTCGAGGTGGCGAAGAAAAAGCCGAAATAGGGGTTCATCCCGCTCACATACATATGGTGGCCCCACACCACGAAGCTGAGCACGGCGATCGCCACGATCGCCCACACCATCATGCGATAGCCGAAGATGTTTTTTCGCGCATGGGTGCTGACGAGATCGGAAACGATCCCGAACGCCGGCAAGGCGACGATGTACACTTCGGGATGGCCGAAGAACCAGAAAAGGTGCTGAAACAGGATCGGACTGCCGCCGCCATATTTCAAATGCTCCCCGGCTTGAACGATGGCCGGCATGAAGAAGCTCGTCCCCAACACCCTGTCGAACAGCAACATGACCGCGCCGACGAACAAGGCCGGAAAGGCCAGCAAGGCGAGGATGGTCGCCGAGAAAATGCCCCAAATGGTCAAGGGCATACGCATCAGCGTCATCCCCCGGGTGCGGGCCTGCAGAACCGTCACGACGTAATTCAGGCCGCCCATGGTGAAGCCGATGATGAACAGGATCAGGGAGGCGAGCATCAAAATGATGCCCCAGTCCTGCCCAGGGGTGCCTGTCAGGATGGCTTGCGGCGGATATAGGGTCCAGCCGGCGCCCGTTGGTCCCCCCGGCGCGAAAAAGCTCGCCACCAACACCATGACCGCGAGGAAATAAACCCAAAAGCTCAACATGTTCACATAGGGAAAGACCATATCCCTCGCGCCGATCATCAGGGGGATGAGGTAATTGCCGAAGCCTCCCAAGAACAGCGCGGTGAGCAGATAGATCACCATGATCATGCCGTGCATGGTGATGAACTGGTAATAGCTGGTCGGATCGATGAAGGAAAAACTGCCAGGGAACGCCAGCTGGATCCGGATCAGCCACGACAAGACCAAGGCGACATAGCCGATCGACATTGCTGTGAGCGCATATTGAATGGCGATGACCTTGGCGTCTTGGCTGAAGACGTATTTCGTCACCCAAGATTTCGGATGATAAAGCTCGACGTCTTCGACCTCGGCGGGCGGAATGTTCTCGATCGGGTTACCAGTGACATCGACCATTGGAATGCTTTCCTCCGTTGCCGACGCGGCTCGATGAATTGTCTCATCGGCCGATCTGTTGTTTTTGGCCTGTTCCGACGCTCAGCTTCTGGGAAGGCGGAGACTTAAAGCGGGCGCCGGCTGCATGCCGATCTTAATAGTTAAGCTCAACCTTTTTGGTTTGCGGCGTTAATTCCGCGAAGGTGTGCTGCTTTGCCAACCACGCTTCGTAGTCGCTTTCATTATCGACGATGACCGCGCCGCGCATTTCCGGATGGCCAATGCCGCAGAAGGCCGCGCAAAGGATTTCAAACTTTCCGGTTCTCGTGGGGATGAACCAGTAGTAGCTGACCAGCCCCGGCATCAGATCCATCTTGGCACGGAACTCGGGCACGTAGAAATCGTGGACGACATCCAGCGAGCGGAGCAATACCTTCACCGGCTTTCCGATCGGCAGATGCACATCATCGCCGACGACAATGATATTGGTTTGACTGTTGGGATCGTCCGGATTCAAACCCAGCGGATTGTCGGTACTGACAAATCGTGCATCCGAGGTGCCAAGCCGCCCGTTTTTGCCGGGGATCCGGTAGCTCCACTGCCACTGCTGCCCGACAACCTCGATCTCGGTTGCGTTGTTGGGCACGGTGATGAACTGGTTCCAGACAAACAGCCCGGGAGCCAGCATAGCCGCGACGCCGGCCGCGGTAACCACGGCCAGCCACAACTCGAGCTTCTTGTTTTCCGGTTCGTAGGCGGCCTGTCTTCCCTCCTTGTGCCGGAAACGAAACAGGCAATAGGCCATGAACAAAATGACGGCGGAGAAGGCGGCTCCGGTGATCCAGAATGTGATGGTGAGGGTGTCGTCGATATAGCGCCAGTTCGAAGCGATGGGGGTCCACCACCAAGGGCTCAAAAAGTGAAACAGCACGGAGCCCACGGCGACCAAGACCAATATGAGTGCGACGGCCATCTTGCGATAATCCTTGCCTCTGAGCCTGCGGATATATGGGTCGGCGACGAAAAGTTTAAAGCTTCAATTCGGCTTCCTGTCCTGGATTCGGCGGCACAACACCGAGAGTGGTTCAGACTGGCCTCAAGGCCAAATCACTTAATTTGTTCACTTATTGTTCTTGCGCCTGCGCCCGATCTCCGCTAAGCTTACACCAATTGGAAGGCGGGGGCTTGCGATGGTTGTCAGGGTCGCGACGGTTGCGTTCGAAGGCATCGAGGCGCGCCCTGTGGACGTCCAGGTGCAAATCGCCAACGGCAATGTCGTCTTCACCGTTGTCGGACTCGGCGACAAGGCGGTCGCCGAATCGCGCGAGAGGGTTCGCGCCGCCCTGAACGCCTCTGGCCTGGCCATGCCGGCCAAGCGGATTACCGTCAATCTCGCGCCGGCGGATCTTCCCAAGGAAGGCAGCCATTATGATCTGCCGATCGCGCTTGGGGTCATGGCGGCCATCGGCGCCATACCCGCGGATGCGCTCGCGAATTACACCGTTCTCGGCGAACTTGCGCTCGACGGCACGATCACCGCAGTCGCCGGCGCGCTGCCGGCGGCGATCGCCGCCAATGCGCGCGGTCACGGTCTGATCTGCCCGCACGCCAGCGGCGCCGGAGGCGGCCTGGGCCGGCGAAGAGATCGATGTGCTGGCGCCGCTGTCTTTGATCCAGCTCGCCAATCATTTTAAGGGCACTCAAGTCATGGCACGGCCGCGGCCCGCGGTGCGCGGGCAAGCCGCAGCACAGCCGGACCTCCGTGACATCAAAGGTCAGGAAAGCGCCAAGCGCGCGCTCGAGATCGCCGCCGCGGGGGGCCATAATCTATTGCTGAACGGACCGCCGGGAGCCGGAAAATCGATGCTCGCCGCGCGGCTGCCTTCCATTCTGCCGCCGCTCACCCCGCGCGAATTGCTGGAAGTTTCGCTGATCCATTCGATTGCGGGCGATCTTGCGGGCGGGGCGCTGACTGACCGAAGGCCTTTTCGCGCGCCGCATCATTCGGCCTCGATGGCGGCCCTCGTCGGCGGCGGCACGCGGGCGCGGCCGGGCGAAATCTCGCTTGCCCATCGTGGGGTCTTGTTTCTCGATGAATTGCCGGAGTTCCAGCCCCAGGTCCTGGACAGTTTGCGCCAGCCGCTCGAAACCGGCGAAGTGGCGATCGCGCGGGCCAATCATCGGATCGTCTACCCGGCACGGTTTCAGCTCGTCGCGGCGATGAATCCCTGCCGTTGCGGGCATGCGACCGAACCGGGCTTTACCTGTCACCGGCAACAAAATACGCGCTGCATCGCGCAATATCAGGCGCGGCTTTCGGGTCCTTTGCTTGACCGTATCGATCTGCATGTCGACGTGCCGGCCGTTGCCGCCGCCGATCTGATGTTGCCGCCGCCGGCCGAAGGTTCGAAGGACGTTTTGGAGCGCGTCGCTGCCGCGCGGGAGATTCAGGTTCGCCGCTATGCCGGGCTGGGATTACCGGGGATTGTGTCAAACGCCGCCGCCCCCGCAAATGTGATCGAGATCGTGGCGCAGCCCGACGCGGGCGGCCTTGGCCTGGTCCGGGAAGCCTCGGAGCGGCTGCATCTTTCCGCGAGAGGATTTCATCGAATCTTGAAGCTTGCCCGGACGATCGCCGACCTGGATGGCGCCCAAGAAGTCGGCAGCCTGCATCTGGCCGAAGCGCTCTCCTATCGGGTCGACACTACGCGGCAGCTTCGCGCCGCATAAAATTCCGCCCATCTTAACCTGCCGTTTACCAGGCGCGGACGAAGCACGCTTGAAAAGCGTGCCTTTGAGCCTTGACCAAGGGTTTCGACCGAAGTTTTGCCGGGGCCGCTTCCCCATTCGCCGATCATGCTCTAGGGTACAAGCTCACCCGAGAGCGGGATGAGGAAAAGTGGAAACTGGTATTCCGCCCGCATCCCGCTCTAAGCTTTTGGAACCGATCACGTTCATGATTTTGGATTGAATCAATCCAAAATCATCGTGATCTAAGGCGCTGTCGAATCGCGCGCGGCCTTTGTTTCCGCACATGATGGAACGTTAGTCATGAGGCAAGACATCATCAATTTGACCGATGCCCCGGCCCGGCCGGTTGCCATCCCTATCGGCGAGATTCTGCCCTGGCTGGCCTTTGCCGGAACCCTGGCTCTCCTCTTCCTCTATTTTATCGGCGCCGAACAGGGAGCCACGGCTCTGCTCTCCGGCCAATATGTGCATGAAACTGTGCATGACGGGCGCCATCTTCTGGGTTTCCCTTGTCACTAAAGGCGCGCGCATGGTCGGAGGACTTCTTCTGCGCGGCTTGCTCGCAGGTATTATTGCGGGTCTTTTCGCCGCCGGTTTTTTGAGCTTCGCCGGCGAGCCTTCGATTGAACGTGCGATCGCTTACGAAAGCGCTGCGAATTCGGTTTCCGGACACATGGCGGAGCCTGAGCTCGTGAGTCGAAGCGTCCAGCGGGGGGCCGGACTTTGGATCGCCAGCACCGTCTATGGTGCGGCGATCGGCGGCTTGTTCAGCCTGGCTTTCGCCTTCGCTTATGGACGCTTGGGTAGTCACGATCCGCGGATCCTGTCGGTCCTGCTGGCTTGCGCGGGGTTCGTCGCCATGGTGCTTGTGCCGGAGCTGAAATATCCCTCCAATCCACCGGCCATCGGCGCGCCGGAAACCATCGCCGCGCGCACTGCCGCTTTATTTCGGAATGCTCGCCATTTCCGTGCTCGCGATGATTTTTTCCGCGACGCTGCTCAAACCGCTTGCGGCCCGCCTCGGCTCCTGGAACGGCGCGCTCGCGTCTGCTGCGGTCTTTGTCGCGATCGTCGGTGCGGCGGCGGTGGCTCTGCCGTCCGTCGATGAAGTTCCAAGCGATTTTCCGGCCAACATTCTTTGGAACTTTCGCGTGGCGTCCCTAGGGGCGCGCGCAATATTGTGGACCACGCTCGGATTGGCTTTCGGGGCTATGACGCATATGTGGTTTAGTCCCGGGAGAAGGGCGCTCGCGGCCACGTTCCGCTTAACCTTCTTGTCGCAGGGTCGCTCAGCACCCAAAGGCGCCAGCACTTTGTGAAATGAGGTCAGACCGAACTGTCCGCCAAATCCATAGCCTCTGTCGGCGACCATTTTCTGATTGGCCTCAAGCCTCGCCGGTCTCGGATGATCGCGACCGCGCGCTTCTTGCCGATTTGCGACCTGCCGGCGTCATCCTGTTCAAGAGCAACTTTCCGCCACGATCTTCCCTATGAGGCCTGGCTCGAGAGCCATGCCCGGCTGATCGACGACATTCGCGAAGCGACCGGGCGCGAGCGCATGTTCATCGCGATCGATCATGAGGGTGGGAGCGTTTGTCGGACGCCGCCCCCAATTACGCGCTTCTGCCTATGCCGCGCGATGGGCAGCCCGTTCGGCCGAGGTCGGCCACGCGATGGGGCGCGAGCTTGCCTCGCTCGGGATCAACCTGGCTTCGCGCCGGTGCTCGACATTCACACCAATCCGGCCTAATCCCGTGATCGGCGAACGCGCGTTTGGGCAAACCGCCGAGGCCGTGATCGCTGCGTCGCTGCCGTTCATGCAGGCCCTGCAGGCCGAAAAAATCCTATCCTGCGGCAAGCATTTTCCAGGACATGGCGATACGAGCGTCGATTCCCATCTCGGGCTGCCGTCGCAGGCGCTCAGCCTTGCCTGCCTTCGCGGACGCGAGATCAAGCCTTTTGCCGCGGCGATCCAAGCCGGCATTCCCATGCTGATGACCTCGCATATTCTTTTTCCCAGCGTCGACCCCGATGCGCCGGTAACGCTGTCGCATCATTTGCGACCGGCATTTTGCGCGAGGAGCTTGGTTTTACCGGAGTTGCAATCTCGGACGATATTGGGATGGGCGCCATGAAGGGACTGTTCGACAGCCCCGATGCGGCGTCCGCTTTATTGAGGCCGGCTGCGACATGGTCATGGTCTGCGCGCATTTCACCGACGCCGGCCGCGCCAGGGGATTTGCCGGCGCGATCCTGGCGGCGGTCGAAGCAGGCCGTTTGGACCCGGACCTCTTGGCGCGGTCACGCGCGCGGATCGAAAGCCTGCTGGCGCGAACATCGATCAACGCGGTCCATTCTTTGCCGGACGCCACCTTCCGGGAACACGCCGCCGCCGGAGCTCTGTACGAAGCGACGACCGTCGAAGTGGTTTAGGCTGGCAGGCCGAAGATTTGTTGTGTTTTGGTGGTCATGCTTGAGCCAGCGGACGCCTTCAAGATTGCGGGTTCGTCCCGTTTGGTCCCCCGCCGATGATCAGTTCGACGATCTCCGGTGGCCGCATAAAGCGAACCGGCGCATAGGATGTACCGAGGCCAGCCGAAATGATCAAATGGCGGCGTCTTTCGACGGTATGCCCATAGATCAGATCCATCCCATAGTGGGACCGTAAATAGTCTTTGCTGAAAATCGGAAGATTGATCTGGCCTCCATGCGTGTGTCCGCAAAGGGTCAGCGAAACGCGGTCCGGAACACGCCTGAACACGTAAGGTTCATGCGCCAGCAAAATAACGGGAGCGGGGTCCCGGATCTGAGCCATCGTGCCAGGGAGATCGTCGAGCCCTCGAAAGCGTCTTGGCGCCTTTGGCTGGGCGATTTGATCGCCGAGACCGGCGACCCAGAGGGCTCGGCCGTCCTTAGTGAGGCGCAGCGCGTTGTTCTCGAGAACTGCGATGCCAGCCCCGCGCAAAGCGCTGCGAACGCCTTCCGCGTCATCGGCCGGCATCCCGGGCAGAGCGCCGTGCCACCAGTCATGATTGCCAAGGACCGAATAGCTGCCGAGCGGCGGCTTCAAGACGGACAGGGCCTCGCCCCATTGGTCCGGCATCACGGGCCCGGTGACAATGCGATGGCCACCCGCGAAATCACCGAGGAGGAAAACGACGTCCGGTTTTAAATCATTGGTCAATTCGGCGATGCCGCGAATGCGGCTGGCCGGCATCCAGGGTTCGCAGGCATGAATATCGGCCAGTACGACGGCCTTGAGGAGTAAGCCATCAGGCCAATTTGGCGGGGTCAGCCGATAGGAGGTTATGTTGAGACGTAAACCGGGCTCAAACGCAAAAGCGTAGGAGCTAAGGCCAGCGCTCGCCCAGACTGCGGCGCCGGCCCCTTGTAGAAAAAGCCGTCGGCTTATGCTGGTCATGAACGAACTTTACAATACGGCGTCCAAACCATCAAAATAAAATGGTGCTTGTCGCCGTGTTTCCTTACGCGGCCTCGTCGTCCCTGAGGACGGCCGGAATATCCTTACGGTTTTGCGCCGGCTTTTGCGGCTTGTGCGCGGTTGCTTCAAGCGCTGCCGCGACGGCCGAAATTCCGATTTCGCGATAAAGCTTGGAGAGGAGGTCGCGGGACCGGCCGATGGCGGCCGCAGGTTGGGAAATGTTTTGCTCGGTTACCATTTTTTTTTGTCCATGCCTGATGCGCAATGAGGTGCGGAGCTTTGATCATGTGGTGAGGAAGTTAACGCTGTGTAACTTCGACCGTTCACTTTTCGAAATGATTGAGAAGCTCTGCTGTTCCAGTTGCAAGAAAACACATGTGACGATTTTTATATGTGCGCAAACGCGCTCGTCGGCCAAGCTTGAATAACAATGCTGCAATCTCCTGTCATTTATCGTTCAAGCTCGACCGTGAGTCAGGACCCCATCGCGGGGGCGCGAAAACCCGCGCCGAGCTGCTCGATCATGGCCGCGCAGGCGATCGCCGTGCGATCCTCGAAGCTGGCGGCAATAATTTGCACGCCGCGCGGCAAGCCATCTTTTCCCAGCATTACCGGTGCTATAGCGGCCGGTAAACCGGATCCAGTAGCAAGACTAGCCCAATGCATGAGGTCAAAATAGGGCGTTTTCCGACCATTCACGAATATGTGCTTTTGATGGGGATCGGCCGTATGATCGTGGCGAATGGCTGCGGTCGGAGCGGGCGGGCAAAGCACGACATCGGTCCGCTCGAAAAACCGTGCCCATTCCTGCTGGAGATAAGACCGACGCGCCTGAAGGCTGAGGAAATCCGCTCCGCTCAGGCTCATCCCGCGCACTTGTAAAGCGCGTTGGGAAAGGTCCCCGATTTCGAAATCCTTCGCGCTGGCCGCGAGTTTCTCCCGCACCCTTTCCGGCAGACCAGCGCCAATGATCGCATGGGTCAGGACGGCAAAGACCTCCCATGCTTCTTGAAAGGAGAATGCCGGGCGCGCGGTATTATCCACGATGGCTCCCGCCGCTTCGAGCATGAGCGCCGCCTTTTGCACGGCTTCGGCGACGGTCGCGTCAACCGCAGCAAAGGGCTCATCCAGCCAGAGCGCCACGCGCAAACCCTTTGGAAAAGTTTTGCGGGCCGGAGCAAAAGCTTCGGCCTGTGCCATGGGATCGCGCGGTCCAACCAGGACGTCGAGGGCTAGCGCCAGATCCGCGGCGGAGCGGGCGAGCGGCCCTGCGACGGTGAACTCGGGATTGCGTCCAAGGCGCAGATCCGGCATCGGCGGGATATGTCCATGTGTGGAGATCAGATTCCAGGTCGTTCTCAGGCCGAAGATGCCGCAGCAATGAGCCGGCCAGCGGATCGACCCGGCGAGGTCCGAGCCGAGTTCGAGCGCGCTCAAGCCGCTGGCGATCGCCACTGCGGCACCACCGGAGGAACCGCCTGGAGAAAACTCCAAGTTCCAGGGATTATTGGTGGTTCCGTAGATGGCGTTGTAGGTTTGAAAGTCTCCCGTCAAAAGAGGGACATTGGTCTTGCCGAGAATGATCGCACCGGCATTGCGAAGCCGTGCGACGGCGCTGGCGTCTTCGACCGGCACGTAATTGGCGAGGGCAGGGGACCCGACGCAGGTTCGCATCCCGGCCACCTCGAAGGAGTCCTTGATCGTTACGGGCAAGCCTTCCAGCGGGCGGGCATCGCCCCGCGCGAGGCGGTCATCGGCGGTGGCGGCAGCCTGCCATGCCGAGGCTTCGTCAATCACGACGATCGCGTTCAAAGCCGGGTTATGGCGCTCGATCGCCGCCAAAGTGGCGGCCAGGAGATCACGCGCGGAAAATTCCCCTCGGCGCAGCGCTGCACGCAGATTGGTAGCGGAATCGAACAAATTTGGCATGACTCGCCTTTGTGAAAATGGTCTAGAACGTGATCCGCCGGTGCAGCTCAGATCGGATCGGGGCCGGATGTGTCAATGGCCGAGCCGGCGCAAAGGAACGAGCTGGCTGGACGGCTGGATTGTCGTGACGGCGAATACAAGGGTTTTGGATTCTTTTCCAATGCGGATAGATCAGCTTGCGTAAGGCCAGACACCAAGTCGATCGCAAGGGGGACCAGTCGAAATGCGGCGTCTAATCATCGAGGAGCCCTATTCCCGGGCTGCGTTGCTCAGCCGGCGTCTTGCGGTTTTTTCGCTCGCGGTCGCTCTTGTTGGCATTTTGGGCGTCTGGCGCGGTTTCGATCTCCTCGCGGTGCTTGGCGGCGCGGCGTTGATCGCCTGCGTTGCGATTTTATCCGCGGTTTTGGCTTTTGTGATTATTTGGCGCAGCGGACGCAAAGGGGCCGGAGAGGCTTTTGGCGGGCTCCTCCTTGCCGCCTTGCTGCTGGCCTATCCGGCCTATCTTGCGCAACGGACTCTGCGCCTGCCGCATCTGTCGGATATTTCGACAGACATTGCCGAACCTCCCGCCTTTTCGCTGTCGCACGAGGCGCTGGCTGCGCGTGGCGACGTGACGGCGCCGAGCATCCCGGTTTCGAGGCGCAAGGCACAGCTTTTGGCCTATCCTCACATCCAGCCGATCCTGCTCGATCTCGAAGCGCCCGAAGCCTTCGACGCCGTTCAAAAAGCGGTGACGGCAAATGGCTGGAAGATCGTCGAACAAAAGCCGCCCGGCGGACGCGTCGGCATTGGTCACGTCGATGCCATTGCAACCAGTTTCATCTTCGGCTTTCCCTCTGATGTGACGGTGAGGCTCCGGCCGCTGGCCGGTCAGACGCGCATCGACATCCGTTCCGTTTCGCGTTTCGGTTCCTTTGATTTTGGCGCCGACCCCCGCAATATCGAAAAATTCGAGGCCGCCTTATTGAATGTCGTCGACAAGAAGTGATGGCAAGGTTCGGATGAACCGCGGATCATGGGTCCGGTGATTTCGGCGGTTGAGGCATCGGAATTTTGGGCACCCGGCTGGTTTCGAGCAGTGACTTCAAGCCACACAGAATGATGGGCCAGCCGGTCCGTCCCCCTTCCAGCAAATGTTCCGGTATAGGCGTCGGATGGGATTCGGTCATGGTTAAGCGAATGACTTCCCCCATCGGCTCAATCTCATAGGTGACGATTGCCTCGGGAAGATTTTCTGAATGCCTCGACCGATTCCACGATCCACGTCACCACCAATTTACGCGGCGGGTCGGCTTCAACGATTTTGCCCCTCACATCCACACTTCCGGCAGGACTGCGCAATATCCATTCGGATCCACGCTTCCAATCGGACTCAACACCGTGTCCGAAAAAATATTGGGTCGTGAATTCGCTGGCAGTGAGGGCGGCCCAGCACTTTTCAGGCGTGGTTGCTATGTAGGTGACGTAAACGGTCTCCTGCGTCGTCGCTTTACCCATCGGTTTTTCCCTCGAATCCGAAGCCCACACTCTAAGCAGGACGATAGACGGCACCGAGCGTCGCCGTACCTTCGGTACTGACCAGCCCGCGTTCGACAAGATCCTCCAAATGCGCGAGGACCGACAAGGACGCCGCATAAGTGAGGAGTGGGTCGAGGTCCTTGTAGACATTGGCCACGATCGCGCCGATCGTCTCGTCCCCGGCCGCAAGGCGAGCACGGATCGATTTTTCGCGAGTTCGGCGATGCTGCGCGAGGGCACGTATGTAGCGCTGCGGTTCGTTGACAGGACCGCCATGGCCTGGCCAATAAATCCTATCGTCACGGCCGCTGAGTTTTTCAAGCGATGCCATGTAGTCCCGCATGGTTCCATCCGGAGGCAAGACGACCGACGTCGACCAGGCCATAACATGATCGCCGGAAAAAAGTGCCTTTTCTTGTGGCAGAGCGAAGGCGCGATGGTTCTTCGTGTGGCCGGGGGTTTCGACGCAGACCAAGGCGAAATTTGCGGTTTCGATTGCCTCGCCCTCGCGCAGAATTTTGTCCGGCGCATAGTCTTGATCGTGGGAGGCATCGACAGCGGCGCCCATTGGCCGCTGTGTGAAGTCCTGTGGAGGGCAACCGATGATCCTTGCCCCCGTTGCGGCTTTCAGCGCGCGCGCTCCGGGGGAATGATCGCGATGCGTATGCGTGACAAGGATGGCTGTCACATTTTCGTTCCGCAGGGCTGCGAGCAAGGCGGCGATATGTGCAGGATTCTCAGGGCCCGGATCGATGATAGCGACGTCGCCATTGCCGACGACATAAGTGCAGGTTCCGGTAAACGTCATCGGGCCTGGGTTGCCGGCGACCATACGGCGGACCAACGGCGAGAGCCGTACCAATTCGCCTGGGCCGCCCAGGAATGAACGGTCGAAGGAAATCTCGCTGTCCTGCGTTTGGTCGTTCATTTTTGCGTCCCGATGCGGAACATACGGTGGATGGGGGGCTGCGGCATTTCCTATCACATATGGCCTGCGTCCCGCGCCTGGCAGAGGCCAACAACCGCATTTTTTCAAGGATGCCGGTTTTGAATACGCGTAGGGAAGCGAAGGAACTCCGGGGGAGTTTCAGTCGGTGCCGGGAAACGCGCCGATTGAGGCCGGTGCCTCGCCATCGCGATAGCGTTGCCACATGATCTCGTAAAGTCCTTCCATGTCGCGCGTATAGGCTTCGATGTCGAAAAGGGGGAGTGGTCAAACGGTTCGCCGCGAGTTTGGCTTTGACTATGGCCAGCCTGTTCGGATTCGTCGCCAGTTCAAAAGCCAGTTCAAAATAGGCATCGAGATCGGCCGCAATCAGCTCATCGAGCCCAATCGCGTGCAAGATGCTTCCGGCGACTCGGGAAGGAAAAGTATCGCCGGCGCAGGTGATGAGCGGCACGCTCGCCCAAAGGGCATCGCTCGCGGTCGTATGGGCATTACAGGGCAGAGTGTCGAGAACGAGGTCGGCGAGCTGAAGCCGGCCCAAATGCTCGATCTGCGGCAGATCCTCGGCGAAAATCAGACGGTCCGCCGTGATGCCGCGCCACAGCGCCTCGTTCTTCAAATTTCCTTCGACCTTGTCGTTCTTCAAAAGCCAAAGAACGCTGTCCGGGACCTCGATCAAGAGGCGACACCAGATATCGAATATCTCCGGTGTGATCTTATAGGCCTGGTTGAAGCAGCAAAAGACAAAACCATCCTTGGGCAGCCCGACCTCGGTGCGGGTCGGCGCCTTTCCGATCCGTGCCCTGCGGCCATGGGGGTGATAGCTATGCGGTAGATAAGCAAAGGAACTCGCCGTAATCCTTGGCGCTGGCGAGCGGGGTGAGGAAAGGATCGGTGACAATATAATCGCAGATGGTCGTGCCGAGCGTCCCCGGATAGCCGAGAAAGTTGACCTGGACCGGCGCGGGGCCGAACATGAGGATCGCCGTTCGCGTGTTTAGCGTATAGCCCTTGAGATCGACAAGAATGTCGATGCCGTCGGCGTGGATCGCGCGCGCGGCATCGATATTGGATAAGGCCTCGATGTCGATGAAATGGTCGAAGGTAGCCTCAAGCCGAGGCCGCATTCCCTTTGTGTCGTCGGCGCCATAGGAATAGGCGAACAGTTCGAAACGCGCGCGGTCATGCGCTTCAAACATTTCAACGAGGAGCAGCGAAGTCGCGTGCTCGTGAAAGTCGCAGGAAAGATAACCGATCCGGATTTTCGGCCGGAGGGCGGTGCTGAAGGTGAAATCAAGAGCGGCGCGATCAGTGGCGCAGGCGGCCTGCTTGTCCTTCATCCAGAGTTCGGAACAAGCGCGCTGTTCGGCTGCGCTGATGCCGGAGAGGGCGAGCAGCAGGAAAGGCGAGACCTTTCCTGCTGCTCCTCGCGCGAGTTCGGCGCGGAAGCCCTCGCGCAAATCGATGAGCCCGGCCCACTCACACATATCGCGGCTGACAAGGTTCAGCTTCATGAAAGTTCCTGCATGGGCCGGGCTCTGCGTTCGGCGCAGAACACGGGAAGAAGCTGAACGTTGGGATAGGGCGGCGTGGGCGGCGGAAATTGTCTGATATAAGGAGCAAGCAAGATCGAGGCCGGTTGGGCGTAAGGCTATTGAAAGTTGCGGCCTTTCGGCAGGGCGTGCTGGATTCCTGCAGCGGGGGAGGGGTCCCGGGTTGGCATCTGCGGTTCGCCAAAAAGGCTCGCTTGGGATTTTTCACTCTTGTCACCGGGAGGATTTGGCCGCTTTACGGCACGGGCAAGGCCAGCGAGGCTTCCCTGAGCGTTGAGGTCGGAAAGGAGAAACGTCAAATCCTTGGCGCGCTCCATGACGACATGGATCACGCCCGCCTCGTTTTGCAGGCGTCCTGTCACCGCGATGAAACGCGCACCGATGACCGCGGGGCGGTAAATCTCTAAAATCTTCGGCCAGACAATGACATTGGCAATTCCGGTTTCGTCTTCCAATGTGAGAAAGATGACGCCTTTGGCCGAACCTGGGCGCTGACGCACGAGAACGAGGCCGGCGACGCTGACCCGGCCGCCGGGGGGAAGGATGGCGAGCTCCTCGGCGCGGCAAATTTTATTTTGTGTTAGAGCGGGATGAGGAAAAGTGGAACCCGGTTTTCCGCCCGCATCCCGCTCTAAATTTTTGGAATCGATCACGTTCATGATTTTGGATTGATTCAATCCAAAATCATCATGATCTAGCCTCTCGCGCACGAACGCAACAGGATGTCCTTTCAAGGAAAGCGACAAATGGCGATAATCCTCGACCACTTGTTCGCCGGGCGGCATGGGCGGGAGCATGGCGTCAGCTTCGAGCGGGCACCAGCTCAGAGCTTGCAATAAAGGCAGATCATCCTTGTCGCCGGTGCGGTTTAATCCGCGCACGGCCCAAAGCGCCTCGCGCCGGTCGAGACCGAGCGAGCCAAACACGTCGGCTTGCGCCAGAATTTCGAGAATGCCGGGAGAAAGCCCGGTGCGCAGCCAAAGATCGCGGATCGAAATCATAACCATTTTTGCGCAAGGCCACGAGCTGCTTCATGTCGGCTTCGCAAAGTCCTTTGATCTGACGGAAACCGAGCCGGAGTTTATGAGTCGAGAGGATCTCGCTTTGCATGGACAGCATGGCGGGGATGCAATTGCCCTGCGGTTGAATCAGGCTGGCTTGTGTGGGGCTCGAGTGTTGCGTCCCAATCGGAGAAATTGACATCCACCTCCTCGACGGAAATGCCATGCTCGCGCGCATCGCGCACAATCTGTGCCGGCGCATAGAACCCCATCGGTTGGGCATTGAGAAGAGCGCAGGCGAAGACATCCGGATAGCGGCATTTCATCCAGGCCGAGGCATAGACGAGGAGAGCGAAAGAGGCCGCGTGGCTTTCCGGAAAGCCATAAGTGCCGAAACCCTCGATCTGCTTGAAGCAGCGCAGCGCGAAATCGCGTGGGTAGCCCCGCGCGGCCATGCCTTCCACCATCTTGTCCTGGAAAGTGCTGATCGTGCCGACATGTTTGAAAGTCGCCATGGAGCGGCGCAGCCGGTCGGCCTCGGACGGGGTAAAGCCGGCGGCGACGATGGCGATCTTCATCGCTTGTTCCTGGAACAAGGGGACGCCCAGCGTCTTGCCGAGTACAGCTTCGAGTTCCTTGGAAGGATAGGAGACAGGCTCCAAACCCTGCCGGCGGCGCAGATAGGGATGCACCATGTCGCCCTGGATCGGCCCTGGCCGCACGATCGCGACCTCGATGACGAGATCGTAGAATGTGCTTGGCTTGAGGCGCGGCAGCATCGACATTTGCGCGCGGCTCTCGATCTGGAACACGCCGATCGTATCGGCGCGCGAGATCATGGCATAGACGGCGCGCTCCTCGGCGGGCAGGCGCGCCAATGTCATGTCCCTGTCGTAATGTTTTTTGATGAGGTCGAAGCCCTTGCGCAGGCAGCTCAGCATGCCGAGCGCCAGCACGTCGATCTTCAAAATGCTAAGGGCGTCGAGATCGTCCTTGTCCCATTCGATGGTGGTACGGTCTTCCATCGCCGCATTGGCGATGGGCACGGTTTCATCAAGGCGCGAGCGGGTAATGACGAAGCCGCCCGTATGTTGCGAAAGATGGCGCGGAAAGCCCATGAGTTCGCTGGCGAGTTCGATTGCTTTCGCGAGCCGGGCTTCGGTCGGATCCAGACCTGCCTTGCGTGTTTCTTGTGCGTCGAGTGTCGACGAATGGCCGAAGACCGTGTTGGATAAAGCCGAAACCGCATCTTCCGAGAAACCGAACGCCTTGCCGGTTTCACGAATGGCCGAACGCATGCGATAGGTGATGACGCTCGCCGTCAGGCCGGCCCTGGCGCGGCCGTAATGCTCATAAATATATTGCATGACTTCTTCGCGCCGTTCATGCTCGAAATCGACATCGATATCGGGAGGCTCGTTGCGCTCGGTAGAAATAAAGCGTTCAAAAAGAAGATCATGAATGGCCGGATCGACTTCGGTGATGCCGAGACAAAAGCAGAGCGTCGAATTGGCTGCCGAGCCACGGCCTTGGCATAGAATGCCGCGCGAATGGGCAAAGCGCATGATGTCGTGGACGGTCAGAAAATAGGGCGCGTAATCGAGCTCCGCGACAAGCTTCAATTCATGCGCGATCGCTTGCCGCACATGCGGCGGAACGCCGTTTGGATAGCGCTGCCTTGCCCCCTCATGGGTGAAAGCCTCCAAAGCTTCCTGCGGTGTCGCAAAGCCCTCCCTCAATTCCTCGGGATAATCGCCGCGAAGCTCATCGAGGCTGAAGTTGATGCCTTTCAGAAAACATAAGGTCTCGCGATCGCCTCGGGAGCCTCGGTAAAGAGACGCGCCATCTCGGTCGCGTCTTTGAGATGGCGCTCGGCATTGGCCTCGAGCCGATAGCCGGCGGCGTCCAGGGTCACGCCTTCGCGAATGGAGGTGAGCACATCCTGCAAGGCGCGCCGCCGCGGCGCATGCATGAGAACATCGTTGGTGGCGAGAAGCGGGAGGCCGGTCCTGCGTGCAAGAGCGCGGCGGTTCATAAGATCGCGCCGCATGTGCCGGCCATAAGTCATCGACGCCGCAAGCCAGACGTTATTTTGCGTGGCGGCACGAAGAGAATCCAGCAACGCCAAATGTGCGTAAGATGACTCTTTGCCTTCGGTCACGGCTTTCGGTTGCGCATCGGTGAAATCGGCAGTGATTAAATCGGAATGGATTTTTGCCGCCTGCCTGCGCGTATCCTTGGCCTCCCAGCTGCTCTTTGGCATGACGATAAGCTGCATACCTTGCGCATGCTCGATGAGGTCATTTTGCGTGAGCAGGCACGTCCCTTTTTGCGCGCGGGCGTTGCCGCGCGTGAGGAGCCGCGTCAGGCGGGCATAGGCGGCGCGGTCTTTCGGAAAAGCTCAAAATGTCGGGTGTATGATCGCAAAAGACGAGCCGGGCGCCGCTCACCACGCGAAGGCCTTGCGCGGCAGCCTTATGCTCGCGGGCGAAAACATGGGCGCGCACAATGCCGGCGAGCGAATTGCGATCGGCGATCCCGATCCCGGCAAGGCCCAAATCCAGGGCTTGGGCGACAAGCTCTTGCGGATGCGAAGCGCCGCGTAAAAACGAAAAATTCGTCGTCGACGGCGAGTTCGGCATAGCGCGGGGACTCTCTTGTCACGTCAGCATCTCTTGTCATGCAAAGAGACCGTGCATGAACCAGCGCGGCCGCGCCGTTTCGCCGTTGAAAAGACCTTCGCGAAAGAGCCAGAACCTGTGGCCCTCGCTGTCTTCGGCGCGGAAATAATCGCGGGTCAAGGCCGTCTCGTCGTTCCACCATTCAGGTGCGATGCGCTCCGGGCCTTCGATGGCCGCGACCTCGTGCATGACGCGGCGCCAACGAAATCGCAGCGGCGGCCCGTCGGGCACGCCAGCGATGGTTTCGATCGGCTCCGGCCGCTGCAAAAGCCGGATCGGACGAGAAGGGAGGGCCATTGCATGTGCGGCTCCCTCCTGCACCTCGTCCTTGGCATCCGCCACAGCGGATGGGCGGGAGATCGAGGCGGAGCTGCGCGCTGCCGCGGCGGGAACCGCGACGACCGCGAATTCCGGCACATGCGTGGCGTTGAAAGCGAGCCGGGTGACCCGCCGCAATCCCAATCTCGCGCCGAGCCGGTCGATGAGATGGACGAGATCGGCGGTATCGGCGGCATCGCTTTGGCTAATGTCGAAATTCGTTTGCTCGGGATTCTTGGCGCTCGACGACCAAGGCCGCGAGGCGAATGACATCGAAGCCACAGCCGGCGTCGAAAGCATCGCCGCCGGTCTCCACATTGGCTCTTTCGATGCGTTCGTGGAACAGTCTTGCGATCGCCTTGGGTTCGCGTAACGGCCGGCTCGTGCCCACCTCAAAATGTTTCACCATGCCATCGACACGAAACAAGCTTGCCTCAAGCCGCCGCGCGCCTTCGCCATGGCGGAAAAGAAGGCTCGAGAGATCCTGTGCGAGCGACAAGAGCGTAGCTTCGATGTCCTCACGTTGCGTGAGGCCTTCCAGAAAGCGCCGCTCCGCCAGATAGGCCGGCGCCTCGAAACGCGGCGATATCGCGGTTTTGGAAGCCCCCAAAAGCGCATCGAGCCGAGCATGGAGAAAAGGACCAAATCTTGCGGTGATCGGTGCGCGCGGCCGCAGGATGATGTCGGAGATGCGGCGCAATCCCGCCTGCGCGAGATCGGCAAGAGTTGCCGCATCGACACGCAAGGCTGCGAGCGGCAGATCGCCGAGACGGCGAGCGAGTTGTTTTTGGTCAAGATTTGGCGGCAGGATTTGCAGGCCGCTGTAACGTGCCAAAGCCCAGGCCGCTTCCGGCGTCGATGCAAGGCCAGCGCGGGCGCCAAAGCCCTGGTCTTTGAGCCGGTCCTCGACTTCAGCGATAAGTTTTTCTTCGCCCCCAAAAAGATGCGTTGCGCCGCTCACATCGAGCATCACGCCATCGGGCGCATCGAGCGCCGCAAGCGGCGTGAAGCGGCGGCACCAATCGGCAATATTTTCGAGCGTTTGCGCTTCGGCTCTCGCATCCGTATCGACACAGACAAGGGAAGGATGCATGGCGCGGGCGTCGGTGAGCGTCATGCCGGGCTTAAGACCCAAGGCCATGGCCCGCGGGTCGACGGCGGCGAGTTTTTGCGCGCTCTTGATTTTGATGACCGTCGCGAGCGGCGCATCAGGCGGTTTTCGCAAGCCTTGCGCGCGCATCAGCCGATTGATCCGGTCGGTGGCGAGAAAAGGCAGCGAGAGGGAGAGGAAACGCATCGCGGAAACATGCCTCTTCGTGATCCCAGAGAACGGCAAAAGATTTGTCCCGGTCGAAGCCCAAGCCATGGGGGCCGGCGCGTGCCTTGAGGATGCGGATGGACCAGGAGGCAAGGCCCGGCGGTGGCAAGCTTCGAGACGGTTCAAGGCTCGCCGGTTGCTCCATGCGAGGTCCGGCCTGCGAAAGAATCTCGAAACGGGTTTGCGCGCTGCTTGAAAGCCCATGCGCGGCTCGCGCGGCCATGAGCATCAGGCCTGGTGTTCCGCTTTTTTGCGCCACGAGAACGAGGCGGCGGGACGCAACGAGGTCATAGGCTTTTTGAGGGTTGCCTATTTCGGCGATCACGGCGGCCGCGCGGCATTTCAAGGCCTCTTCCATGGTCCAGAGGCTTTCCTTTACATGCGGCGTATGGATCAGGAGGAGGCGAGCGGGATCGATGCCGTGAAGCGCGAGCCCAGGCCCATAAGGCGTGCCATTCTCCAGTCCAGCGTAATCCTCGACGATCCAAATAATGGTCGATTGGGTTTGATTGACTTTTGCGGCAAACCGGGCAGCCAAGGCCAGGGCGAAACCACATGCTGCCGCCGCATCATTGGCACCGGCCGGCACGATCTCATGCAAGGTGCCCCGGCAAAGGCCACCCTGCAACATCCTATCGAGGCTGCAATTCTCCCCTAGAGTTACTCTTGCGGGCTCGGGAGCCCGGCGTTGAAGGAAACCGTTTCTGGAGGGGCTCAGTCCGCAGCCGGCCTCGATCCAGGCGATTTTCTGGCGCAAAAAATCCACTCGTTCCGAACCGCCGCTATGCGACATCGGCCGCGCTCCTGGCTCGCCATAGGTTCCCTATTTGTTCTCATTGATTCCCCTTTCGGGAATAAGAGTTCAAGGGGGTCGGACAAGTGGCTGATTTCGCGGCGGCGGAACAATGATACGTCGAGGATGGTCCTCGTTTCCTGTGCATCAAACGTCGCCTTTCCCGATCGAGGAGCGAAATAATCGGTGGTAGCGACGCTGCCGGCTCGAGGGCTACTGAGGGTAGGCTCATGGCAAACGATGACAAGCAGCCAGGGACGAGTTTAGCGAGCGGCAGCGTCGTCTTTGTTGCCCTTCTTGCGACCGGTACGTATCTCTTTCATCGAGAAGCACCGCTTGTGGGTTCGCGCCCGGCGATGACGGAGACGAGCATCGGCGAGCAAGCCGACGCGCAGACGATCGATGCCCGCTTATGGCAGGATCCTTTTGCGGCCGTTGCCAAAATTATCGAAAAACTGGGAAAGAGCGAACGCGGACAGCAATGTCTGAATAGCGATGACAAGACTTGCAGCTCACCCTTGGATTCGGAAAACGGCGAAGAGACGCTGGTGATTGGCGTCACAGTCTCGGGGGCCCCTTATTCAGAGGATGCCGAGCAACGAAGACGCACGCGCTACGCTGTCTTGGCAGGCCTCGAACGGGCCGGCTTTGTGCCTAGCGACGCACGCCACATCGGCTATTTCTGGTTTCCTCAACAACCGCAGACATTTCCCCTCCCGCAACCGGTCTTGTCGCCGGCTATTCCACCCTCGCTTCTCTTGTCGGCGGACGCCTACACGAAGTGGTATGATCCCAATAAGCTCGCCCTAACTCCCATTATGGCGCAACTGCCGCCAGTTGGGTTGTCGCGACAGTCAAAACCCTCCAAGCGAGATCAGGATCCGGACGAGACGGCGGCAATCGAGGGTGCGTCACAATCCTTTGTTCCCTTTGAATGGTTTGGGATGCCGCAACACAACCTCTCAGTGAATTGAAGCTCTTCTCGGAGCATTCTTCTGCTGTGGTTAAAAGAAGAAAGCCTGAAAAAGCGACCTCTCCAAAAAGTTCATGAACTCAAGACTTTCCTTCACATGCGAGAGGATCAAAGGCTGAAAATCATCGGTCCCTATTCGTCGGATATTCTCCAGGGCATGGTGAGGGAAGCGTGTCCGCCCGTTTCCGACATGACTGAAGAAAAATGTGCAGCTCGGGATCAAGCCTACGGTCCCGACCTGAAGGACGTAAATTTCTATGCCTATGGCGCCAGCGTACCGGACACCCAGCTCCTGGGGACAATCGCTACTTCCCCAGAAAAAAATCGGGATATTTTTGAGAACCTATTAGGCATCCACTTGCAAAGAACCATTGCGAATGACGATACGCTGGCCAGCGGCATTGTAAGCGAACTCAAGCTGCGGAACGTCAAAGTCGGTCCGGATAGAAAGGACGGGGATTTGGCGCTGATTTCCGAATGGGACACTTTTTACGGTCAAACGCTTCCCAAGGCGGTCGAGACCCGGTTCGGTACATGTAAAGATGGCACGGTTTGCTGGATGCACAAGCTCACCTATCTGAGGGGGCTCGATGGTCTAACGCCCATGACAGATGGAGCGGAAGATCGGAAGCAAGACAAATTGGCGCCGCAAGATGCAAAACAAGGTGGCGCGGCAGGTTTCTTCAAGACTCAAACCGACCTCAAAAATTTGGACCGGCCAGTCGGACAGGGTCAATTCGATTATCTCCGGCGGATGAGCAAGGATCTGCATAAGACGGACGATGATCTGCGTAAGAAAGGCCGCCGATTACAGGCGATCGGCATCCTCGGCAGCGACGTGTTTGACAAGCTTCTCGTGTTACGGGCGCTGCGACCCGAATTTCCAGAGGCGTTGTTTTTCACCACGGATTTTGATCAAGCCTTCACCATCGAGAGCGAACTTCCCTGGACGCGCAATCTCATCATTGCGTCGAGTTTCGGCTCCAAACTCACCGAAGCCATCCAAGGTGGGATCCCTTCTTTCCGCAGCAGTTATCAAACCTCGGCGTTCCTTGCTACCTTGGCGGCGATCGGCAATCCGGCCAATCATTGGGCGACGCCAGAAGGCTTTTCCGATTATCTCGCCGGACAGCTCTCAATTCCCCGTATTTTTGAAATCAGCCGAACCGGAGACGTATTGTCTTTTACCGCGGAGCAGGTGCCCGTTCCGCCCATGAATTATGACCCGCAGCCCGAAGACTGCCCGCAAGGGTCCGGCTCGTGCAATCCGCTGCCGTTGCTCGCCAAAGCGACGACCCCTAACGAGGGGCGTTCTGCTGCGGAAGGCGGGATGCATGGGCTAATGAACATTCAGCCGGACAACGAAAAGCTGTTTCCGACGTTTGAGGAGAGTGGCCGAAAAAAATTGGCCTTGGGCCTCGCGGTTGCAGCCTTCCTTGCCCTTGCCTTACTTTATTTCCGTAAAGTCCCGAAGAATGCGCGTGTCGAAGTCGGACTCATCGGCCTCGGTCTTGCGGCGGGTGCCCTGGCCTCCGTCTATTGGGAGCAATTCGCGGAATTTGTGACCGACAATGGCAAGGGTGAACCGATCCTTATGCTCCAAGGTGTGAGCGTTTGGCCGACCGTCTTGCTGCGGGGGCTCGGTATCATTCTCTCGGTGTATTTCATTTGGCGCGCCCAAAGCGGCCTCCACGACAACCTCCGCGAGATCGCCGATGAAATGCACCTCGAACCCGCCGATAAGCGCGGCTTTTTGAAAAAGATCCTGAGCCGCATTCTCACCCTTAAGAAAGAGATTGCTTCTTTTTGGCGGGAAAGACGCTTTTTAGGCGTCTTCTCCTATTTGCGGAAGACGATTACGAGCGTTTTTGATTATTCTCTTGATGCCGATCCGGACCAGACGGATGACCGCGCAAAGGAACCTCGATCCCTCCAAGTCAAAGCGGCTTGGAAGGCTTATGTCGGGCAAGAGCGATTTTGGTCACGACGCTTCTGGCGCGCGCTCACCTACACTCTAGCGATGTTTATGATTTTCAGGTTTGTCATCGCGCCCATGTTAGGTCAGCCCACAATCCCCGCGCGGGGAATTCTTGCCTATAATGCTTATTGGTGGACGACGCGGCTTGACGTCATACTCATGCTGTTTTTGACCTTCTTCGTTTTCGATGCGACCTGCTTCTGCCTGCTGTTTGTCAACAAACTTCGTCGCGCGGCAACGCAATGGCCGCTCGAGACGATAAAGCTGTTCGAAAAGCGCATGCAGCTGCAACCCGAAATTGTTCACGACTGGATCGATCTGGAATTCGTGGCCAAGCGCACACGGTGCATCGGATGGCTCATCTATTATCCGTTTGTGCTGATCGCTTTGCTGATTATTTCCCGCAGCTCGGTGTTCGCAAATTATGCCCCAAGCTCGACGATACTCGTCGCGCAAGGCATTAGTCTTTCCGTCGTCTTCGGGTGCGCCATCATGTTGTGGTGGGCAGCGACGTCCGCGCGAGAGGCCACAAAGCAAAGTCTCACGGATAAAATCATCCGTCTGCAAGGCCCCTCCGCCAAGGAACGCGATCAAGCCGCATCACGCCGAGAGGCGCATTCCCTCGGAAATGATACTGGGACAAACCAAGCTCCCCGCGCGGAGGAAGGTACACCCGCTGCCGCTCATTCATTGCCGCAGCAAAAGGACATAGACGACAATCCGCGCTACGCGGAACAGTTAGAAACCTTATTGCGGCGGGTCGAGCAACTCAGGGATGGCGCCTTTGGTCCGTTTACCCAACAACCGCTGGTCAGGGCAGTGATCTTGCCGATGGGCAGTTTCGGCTGGACGGTTTTCATTGAAAACGGACTGATCCCAGGTCTTTAAGGCGCGAAGCTACAGGCATCGGTTCTGGCCTGATCTGCGTTTATCGCGGAGCGCGGGAAATTTCAGGGGAATTTCATCCTGCATGTTTTTGCCTCCACGGCGGCGAATGCTAGGATGCGAGCATGACCGTAAATTTCACCTTGTTTGACACACCAATTGGCCGATGCGCGATTGCTTGGGGACCGCGTGGCGTCGTCGGCGCGCAGCTTCCGGAGGCCACCGTCCGGGAGACAAGGAAGCGGGTGCTTGCAAGATTTGCCGGTATCCGGGAAGCGCCGCCGCCCCCCGAGATCGAAGGCGCGCGCGACGGGATCGTCGCGATTCTGCAAGGCAAAGCCTGTGATCTTTCTTCGATTGTCCTCGACATGGAGAGGGTGCCGCCATTCCATCGTCGCGTCTATGCGATTGCCCGCGGCATTCCGCGCGGAGAGACGCTGACCTATGGCGACGTTGCGATACGGATGGGCGTGCCCGGCGCTGCCCGTGCCGTCGGGCAAGCGCTGGGACGAAACCCGTTTGCGATCATCGTGCCGTGCCATCGGGTGGTCGCTGCCGGTGGCAGGCTCGGCGGCTTTTCCGCCAATGGCGGCACTCTGACCAAACTCAGACTCCTCTCGCTCGAAGGCGTTGGAAATGGCGAGCCCGGATTTTTCGACGACTTCGCTATGGTGGTTGGCTCAGAACGCACCGGCGACGCGGTGCGGCCTTAGCGCTTGATCGACTCTTTTTGGGGTTGTCCGAAAGCTCCGCAGCTTCTTCTCTAAACCACATGATCCGGTTGCAGTGCGCAGATGATGTTTTCGTCCAGTTCGACTTGAATCGTCGTGTGGCCGATGTCATAGCGCTCGTGCAGCTGTTGCGCGAGTTCCACCAAATATACGTCGCCGGGATGCCCGCCCGGCATCAGGACATGGCATGTCAGGGCAATTTCGGTCGTGCTCATCGACCAGATATGCAGGTCGTGAATCGCGACGATGCCCGGCTGGCGCCGCAGAAAATCGCCGACCTCGTCGAGCTTGATCCCGGCCGGCACCGCATCGAGCGACATGCCGACGGAGTCCCGCAGCAGGCTCCAGGTGCCGGCCAGAATGATCCCGGCGATCGCGAGGCTGACGAGCGGATCAAGCCGCGTCCAGCCGGTGAGCAGGATCACTCCGGCTGCGACCACAACGCCCGCCGACACAAGCGCGTCATAGGCCATGTGCAGGAAAGCGGCGCGCAGGTTGATGTCGCCCTTGCGGCCTGAGGCGAACAGCCATGCCGTCACGCCGTTAATCACAATGCCGATCGCCGCGACGGCCATGACGGTCAGACTGGCGACGTCGCTCGGCTCCATCAGACGGCGCACCGCCTCGACCGCGATTGCGCCGACCGACACCAGCAGCAAAACCGCATTGCCGAGCGCGGCCAAAATCGTGCCGCGCCGCAGTCCATAAGTATAGGTGAGCGAGGGCGCGCGCCGTGCCAGCAGCGTTGCAACCCATGCCATCACTAGCCCGAGCACGTCCCCGAGATTATGGCCCGCGTCGGCAATCAGGGCGATCGAGTTCGCAAACAGCCCATAGATGACTTCGACGATGATAAAACCCAGATTGAGGCTAATGCCGATCGCGAAGGCGGCGCCGAAGTCTTTGGGCGCATGCGCATGGGCGTGACCGGCGTCGGGCGCGTGGCCGTCGTGATCGTGATGTTCATGCTTAGCCATCGGTTCCCCGTGTTTACTCGGCCGCCGTGACCGCGTGCGTTGCACTTCCAGTACGCAGCTCATAATGCGCTTGAAAGACAATCTGCCAGCCACCCCACAGACCCAGCCCGCCGATAATGGCGGCCACGACCAAATCTGGCCAGTTGGCACCAGTACCAAAAATCCCCATCGCCGCGAGCATTACCGCGACATTGCCGAGCGCATCGTTGCGTGAGCAAATCCAGACGGAGCGCATGTTCGCGTCACCGCCGCGGAAACGGTAGAGCATGAGCGCCACGCCACCATTGGCGATCAAGGCGGCAAGACCCACCAGGCCCATGACCTCGGCGTGCGGCAGAGTGCCGTAGAACGCGTGCCAGGTGGTGCTTCCAAGCACCCATAGCGCGAAAACAATCAAAGTGCCGCCTTTGGCGACAGCGGCACGGGCGCGCCAAGTCAACGTCATTCCGGCCACACCAAGGCTAATGGCGTAGTTCGTTGCATCCCCGAAGAAATCGAGGGCGTCGGCCTGCAGGGCGGTCGAGCCGGCTGCGGTACCGGCGGCAATTTCGGTCAGAAAAAACCCAGCGTTGATGAGGAAGGCAACCCAAAGCGCGCGCCGCCAGCGAGGGCTGTTCAGCGGCTTGGCGCTGGCACCGTGGTCATGATGACAGCAGGCCATAAGGTCTCCTCGACAAAGTTTGGATGACCGCTTAAATAAACCCTGTAGCCACTACAGGGTCAAGGACATGTCGATTGGCACCTTCAGCATCGGCGAGTTGGCGCGCCTCACCGGCACCAAGGTTGAGACCGTTCGCTATTACGAACATATCGGCCTATTGCCATCAGCGGCGCGCACCGGCGGCAACTATCGCGTCTATGCCCGCAGTCACCTTGAGCGCCTGAGCTTTATCCGGCGCGGCCGTGATCTTGGTTTCTCGCTGGACGAGGCGCGAGAGCTGATGCGGCTATCCGATGACCGGGACCGGTCCTGCGCCGAAGTTGACCGGATCGCGCGGGTTCACCTGATTGAAGTGGAACGTAAGCTCGCCGATCTGATGGCGCTTGGCGCCGAGCTTCGCCAGCTCATTGACCAATGCCAGCATGGCACGATTGCGGAGTGTCGTATTATAGAAGCCCTGGCCCCCGCTGCATAATTCGTGGGGAACGTGTCACATTAATCAAAGTGTTGGCAGCGCTAAAAACTCTATTCAACGGGAACGAAATGGCCTGGCCTCAGAATTTGCAACCCATGTCGTTGCCGGTCATCGGCGCGCCCCTCTTCATTATTTCAAATCCCCGTTTGGTGATCGCGCAATGCAAGAACGGCGTCATGGGCGCCTTTCCGGCCCTCAATGCGCGGCCAAAGGAGGCGCTCGAGGATTGGCTCGCGACAATCACCTCCGAACTCGCCGCATTCGCAGTTGCAAATCCAGGCGCCGAAGTTGCGCCATTCGCGGTCAATCAGATCATTCATGCTTCCAACGACAGGCTCGCGCATGACCTCGCGCTGTGCGGCAAATACAAAGTGCCGATCATTATAACGAGCCTTTCGGCACCGAAAGAAATTGTGCCCCACGTACATGCCTGGGGCGGCCTGGTTTTTCATGACGTCATCAGCGTCCGCCACGCCAGGAAAGCGATCGATTCAGGGGTCGATGGGCTGATTCTTGTCTGTGCCGGAGCAGGGGGGCATGCGGGCACCCTGTCCCCTTTCGCGCTCGTGGAGGAAGTGCGCAAGTTTTGGCAGGGTCCGCTCGCATTGGCGGGCGCGATCGCAACGGGACGGGGCGTGCTCGCCGCGCGCGCGATGGGCGCCGATTTTGCTTATGTCGGCACGCGATTCATTGCCTCGGAAGAGGCCAATGCCGATCTGCGCTATAAGGAAATGATTGTCGCGAGTGACGCTTCCGACGTTCTTTATTCAGCCTATTTTACCGGCGTGGCCGGAAATTATCTCCGCCAGAGTGTGATCAACGCCGGGCTCGATCCCGACCATTTGCCGGAACGCGACAAAAGCGTGATGAACTTCGAGGCCGGTAAGGCCGCCGAAACAGTGAAAGCGTGGCGCGATATTTGGGGGGCCGGGCAAGGGGTCGGCGCCACCGGCGATATTTTGCCTGCCGCGGAAATCATTCAAAGAATGCGCCGCGAATATCTGCGCGCAAAGGAAGATCTTTGCGCGCATTGATGATGCGGGGCTCAGTCCGAGCGCAACACGAAGCGGCGTTCCAGTCTTTGGGCCGGCCGCGCGTTCATGGGATAAAGCCTTGCGAACGCGGCGATGTCAGCCTCCGCCACCTCGATGGGATCGGTCAAAAGCATCCAGTCGACGATCTCGTCGCACGGCGGTGTCGTGAGCGACCCCGAATAGCGATAGTAACCGAGGTTTTGGGGAAGCAGACCGTTCGGATCGATGCCTGGATCGGCTTTGACCGGGGGGCCTTCGGCCGCGGGCATGGTCGCCGCGACTTTGGCGAAGACCGGATTTGGCTTGCCAGCTGTCATCATCACACCAATCACGCCGGCAGATCCTTTGACATCGCGATGAACGAAATGAATTTCCATCGCGAAGTTCTTGCCGTTGACGACGTGCTCGCTCGGATGATGGAAGTGAAATTGATCGAGCGTGTAAAGCTCGGAGCCAATCTTCAGCGTCCCGCCCAAGCCGAAATTGAGCTGAATGGAATGGCCATTGTTAACGATCGTATCGGGGCGTCCCGCCCAAGCGATTTGGAGCGCCGGCAACTGCGCCTCGATGGCGCCGTCGATGACGATGGGCGATTGCCTATCTCCGACTGTGCAGAGGCGGCTGGCCGGATCCAGATCGCCCCAATGATTGGGGCCGGTGGTGCCTTGATAACTCCAGTGCGATCCCTCGGCTGCGAATCCGGTATCTGCGCACAGCGGGCACATCGCAAGTCCGGCGAGCGCTTTCAGTAGTCGTCGACGATGCATCGTTAAATCCCCGGAGAAAGAGAAACATATGGGTCAACGGATGACCAATATGTTCTTACATTACTCCACGCTTTTTTGTCGATTGCCGAGCCAACCCACCAGCATCACAAAAAAAGCGCCGGCGGCCGCGCACCAAAGCTCGAAATTTGGGAGGCGTGGCCGCAGCCAAACCTCGATCTCCGGATCGGCGCCGATAAGATCGCCCGCGACCCAGCCGAGCAGGGCCGCGCCAGCCCAGATGAGAATGGGAAACCGGTTGAAGAGCGGAAGCAGCAGCGTCGATCCAAAAATGATAAATGGAATCGACAGGGCCAGTCCAAGGAGGATCAAGAGTTTCGATCCTTTGGCCGCGGCTGCCACCGCCATCATATTGTCAAGGGACATCACCGCATCCGCGACGACGATGATGCGGATCGCCGACCACAGCGTGTTGGCCGGTTTGATAGCTTTCTCGGGTGCTTCTTCACCGATGAGGCGGATCGCGATCCAAAGCAACAAGAGGCCGCCCCCAACCTTGACAAAGGGCAGCGCCAACAATTCCACGACCAGAAATGTGCAAACGACGCGCAACGCCACGGCTGCGCCGGACCCGAGAACAATCCCGGCTTTCCGTTGCCCATCGGGCAGCGACCGGCACGCGAGTGCGATGACGACGGCATTGTCCCCCGATAGCAGAATATCGATCCAGATAATCTCTAGAAGCGGAAGCCAAAAAGCCGTTGTACTGAAGTCCATCGTTTGGAGCTAGGCTATGAAGGGCGCAAGGTCAAGCGCCGGACCCTCTGCTGGCTTCATCACGAAATCGTAATGCTTCCGCGTTGAAAAAGAAACTTCGGTTGAGCCTTTGGCGAAATCAATCGCCCGGTCTTGGCGAATTTTCCGGGCGGTGATGAGGATCGCGATGAGTGCTACCTGGATCAGGTCGCGCAGGCTTGGGCGCCCTTTTCGCAAGGCATCGTTTCGCCGGGTGCTTGGCGCCATACGCGGCACATGAATGAAGCCGATCGCGCGCGCCTTCGATTGGGCGAGCGAAGCCATCAGCGACTGATTGCAGACATAGTCGCCGGCGTCGATCGACAATTGTCCGAGAAGCTTCGCACGACGGAGCGCCGCTTCGATTTGGCGGCCGGGAAAGGTCGACTTCGCGATATGCGGAGCGCCTGGAACAATGACGCGGCGCGGGGCGCATTGACCCGAAGCGTCGTAATGCAGAAGGCTCGACCGATTGAGCGCTCTTGTTTCTATTTTGAAGAGCTTTGAGCGTGCGGCAAGTCCGAAATGCAGAAGTGCGTCCGGCTTTAGTCTTTCTTCAAGACGGCGGAGCTTTATGGGCATCTCACGATAGACGACAGGCAGGACGTCGAGTTCCAATGCGATCCCGAGGCGAGAGAGCCGCGCTCTATGCTTACGGAGTTCATGGATCAGCAATGCCGTCGGGTTCCGGCGGGCGCCTGGAAATTTGCCGAACCCTGTGACCAGGATGCGAATCCTCATGGCGACAAGCTTTGCGACGGCGAACAATGAACAAGATATGGCCCATAGGCCGGTTGCCGAAAACCCCGGCTTTTGAAGGCAAGGCTTGACGGATTCAGGGGGCACCGCCCTTCGCGCGCGCCCGTATTTTCTATCCCCGACCGGATGCCCGTGGTCGCATTCCCGACACCTTTAGCAGTCATGAAGGAGCCAAATCATTTAGTCGTTGTTGAATTGCCGCCCTTGTCTTTAGGCAAGGTTCGATGATCGATGGAATTTGACCGACTTTTGGCTCATTTCTGGACTGGACTCGCCCAGTGTGGAAATGGCCGGATCGACAAGGTGGACCAACTCCTTACCGAAGTCGATCGGCTTTAATCGGCTTTAATAAGATGCTCTCGGCTTGGGATCAAACATTGAATTGGAGTATGATGTCGCGAGGAAAAAGCAAAATGGTGCACGCCTCTGGCGGCCTGATCCCGCGAACGCAAGCCGTCGCCGCGCCTGTGGCTTGTGGGATTGCCTGCTTTTTTATGAGCTTGCTTGTTTCGGGCTGTGCCTCGGTGGGCTTGTCGGGGATGGGCGAAGCTTCGGTCGAACCTCGCGCCATTTCGATTTTCGTCGCCTCGACTCGCAAGGGCGAGCGGGGCGCTTCAAGCGAGATCGCGGTCGACAAGGGTTCGCGCCTATCTCTGCAAATGATCAGTGTGCCCCCCGGACATCAGCCCGGCGTGATAGAACGGCCCAGCTTCGGTTCTGAAGATCCGCAGAATCATTTCGTCGCGGCCAGCCGTCGAGCGCTGGATGAGACCGCGTTCTTGGGCGAAATCGCCAGCCATCTTTCCGGGCGGGTGGGCTCCAATCGGGATATTTTGCTTTACATCCATGGCTTCAACACGAGCTATGACGAAGCAAGGTTCCGGCTCGCCCAGATCGCTGCCGATGGGCGCTTTGGCGGTGTTCCCGTCCTCTATACTTGGCCGGCGACGGGCAGCATCCTCGACTATGGCGCGGCAAAGGAAAACGCCACCTCTGCGCGCGATGCCCTCAGCAGGCTCATTCACCAGCTTTCCGAAGTACCGGATGTTGGCCGCGTCCACATCCTCGCCCACTCGATGGGCGCGTGGCTGACCATGGAGGCCCTGCGCGAAAACGCAATTTCCGGCAGCCCGGATCTCAATGGCAAGCTCGGAGACGTGATGCTCGCCGCGCCCGATATCGATCTCAACGTTTTCCGCCAGCAACTGGCGCGGCTCGACCGCTCGCATATTTTTGTTCTTGTGGCTGCCAATGATCGCGCCCTGTCGATCTCGCGGACCCTCGCGGGGGACCGTCCCCGACTGGGGGGACTGGATCCCAACAATCCCAAGGATCTCGCGGAGCTGGAAGCGCTGGGGGTCAAGGCCTATGATCTCTCGCGGGAAACGCGAGGGCTGATCGGCCATGGCACCTATGCGGACGCGCCCCAGGTTGTGCGGACGATCGGCTCCCAGATCACCGAGCAAAGACCGCAGGACGCCAATGTCCAGGCCGTGCTGGGGGAGAAGCCGGTCGACCCCAAGATCATCGCCAAACCGCTTGCCCCGATTGATGCGGCCGCCGTAGTGCCGCCTTCGCCCGGCGCCTCTGCGGCTCCGCCTCAGTAAAAACGGGCAATCAGGAATGGTTCGGGCAAGGTAAACAGCCAAGAACGTCTGGTCGGCACAAATTGGGGAAATTCCCTGGGAACTTTCGTCGTCATGGAGGGTTGACGAGCTAGAGGGGTTGTGTGCCCGCAAACGCACGACAATTTGCCATCCACTTCCCAAGCTTTGAAGCGAAGGCCGAGCAAGCAGGCGCCAAGCTTTACGGAAGTCGATAGGATTGCCAGACGCTATTTAAACTCTGGACTTATTGCAAAGCGAGAAGGCCGATTTATCGGTCCTCTCAAGATCGGTTGGGATACGGGCCGTCCCATCTTGGTGGATACTATGCAATTGAAGTCATTCACGGTTTTTTGACGAGCTTAAAAGCCGAACCGAATTTTTATATTGCAAAGCAACATGGATTATAAGGTTGACGTCATAACAGTGTTAGAATTACTATTTAAAAACCTTCAGTCGGAAAAATGTCGCGCTACAGATAAGCTTTAGGAACGTCTGAAAAACTTTCGAGAGGGGATGTCATCAAGCACTCAATGGGACCTGGGTCTCTGTTCAGTAAACCCGCGAAAGCGAGGGATGTCATGTGCTTAATCGCCGAAATAATCCATACGTGTTCGAACGAGGAGGTCGCCCATGCCGCCGTTGCATCAATGGGAGCCGATTTCGCGAGCAAGGTCGGCGCCACCGCCGGCAACTATGGATTATCAATCGGCGCCTTCACGGCTCGCGCGGTTCTTCATTTTGAGAAGATTGGCGGAGAACAGGAAAAAGAGGCTCTTCGGGCCGCTATGAATGGAGCGGATCAGCCGATCCTTTCTGGGCTGCAGCATATTTTGCTACCGGTCATGGAATCAAAGGGTTTGGATCGGTCGGACCTGTCGCTTGCCCTGACTAAGACGCGAGCAACCTCCGAACCGCCGCGTCAAGGGCGGACTTCGAAAAAGTGCTGCCAGGAACATTTGCAGAGCGAAACGTCTTCCAATTGATGCGAGCCGGAAGCGGCCTTGGGCCGCTTCGTTAGCGGCGTCGCCTCAAGTTCAAGCCAGTGCGCGCCGCGCCCAGGGCCTCGTTTCTTCGGCGACTTCACGTCCAAGGCCTGGCTGGTAGAAAATGCCGAGATCGGGTCTCCGCCCTTCTTCCAGAAGCCGAAGCGTCGCCTCATCGCGGATGTCAAAACTATCGAAGCCGCAGCGGGCCAGCAACTGCAGCTGATCGAAGAGAATGTCGCCGGTGGCGCGCAATTCGCCTTTAAATCCATAGCTGCGGCGAAATTGATGTGCGAGCGAGTAGCCGCGCCCATCCGTGAATTTGGGAAAAGCGATCACAACCAGGGCGAAGTGACGAAGCTCCGGCGCGATGGTTTGCGCCGGCGTTGCCGGTTCCACACATAGACCAAGCGCGATATCGGCCGATCGTGCCTGATGCTTCGCATCTTGCCATTGCGGCAAGGTCAAAATGACTTTGCCACTGGGAGGAAAATCCTCTCCTTGCGCCAAGGTCCACCATTGGTCCGGCTCGAAAGCATCGCCTTTGAATAAGGGCATCTTCAATGATCCGATAAAGCGTCGAGGGCTTGCGTATGGACGCCGCATTCAATCTTGCCGCGCCCACGCCAGCGGCCCGCGCGCAGGTCTTCGCCGGGCTTTACCGGCGAGGTGCACGGGATGCAGCCGATCGAGGGATAGTTTTTCGCGACGAGCGAATGGCGCGGCAATGCAAAGGCATCGAGATAGCTAAGGATCTTGCTTGCGGACCAGTGCGCGAGAGGGTTGACCTTGATCCGCCCGCTTTCGGCTTCGAACAAGGGGAGTGTTGCCCGTGTTTGGGCCTGAAAGCGTTTGCGCCCGGTGATCCAGGCATCATTGCCTTTCAGGGCCTCCGCCAAGGGCGCGACCTTCCGGATCTCGCAACACGCGTCAGGGTCGGTCGCCCAAAGGAAATCTTCGGGATCTTCGGCCGCGAGCCTGACTGGATCGGGCCCAATGGTGATGACATTGCGGAGATCAAGATGAGCGGCGAGCTGCTCACGATAGGCAATTGTCTCTTTGAACAGAACCTTGGTATCGATAAAGAACACGGGCGTCGCTTTGTCGATTTGCGCGACCATGTGAAGAAGCACCGCAGAATCCGCGCCAAAACTGGAGACGAGCGCGATCCGGCCAGGAAAAAGATCTTCGATGGCAGTGCGCAGCACTTCCTGGGTGTCTGTCTCGGCATATTTGGCCGCAAGCTGCGCGGCCAGATCGGTATCACCGAAGAGGATGTCATCCCCGCGCATACAACGCCTCCTTGAACGGCTCCATCCCAATCCGCCGGTAGGCCGCGAGGAAATCTTCGCTTCGGTCAGTTCGGAACTTCAAATAGGTATCGACCACGGTTTCGATCGCGTCGACGATTTCTTCCGACGAAAAACTGCGGCCGGTGATCGCACCGACGCCGCAAGTCTCGTCGGCGGAACCGCCAAGCGTGATCTGATAGGCTTCGGCGCCGGTTTTCTCGAGGCCGAGAATGCCGATATGGCCGACATGGTGATGTCCGCAGGCATTGATACAGCCGGAAATATTGATCTTGAGCTCCCCGATTTCCTGGGCTCTGACGGTGTCGCCGAAACGCTCTGAAATCTGCTGCGCGATCGGAATCGAGCGGGCGGTCGCCAGAGCGCAATAATCAAGGCCGGGGCAGGAAATAATATCGGTCACAAGGCCGGTGTTGGCGGTTGCAAGACCTTGGCTCACGAGTCCGTCGTAAACCGCCGGCAAATCATCATAGGCGACATGGGGCAGAACGAGGTTTTGTTCGTGGGCGACACGGATTTCGTCATGCGAGAAACGTTCGGCGAGATCGGCGACAAGATCCATAGAGTCCGCGCTTGCATCGCCCGGAATGCCGCCGATCGGCTTTAACGAAATAGTGACGATCCCGTAACCGAGTGTTTTATGCGCCACCACATTTTGCGCGACGAAGCGGGCGAACCCGCGGTCGGTCGCTTTGCGTTTTTCCAGAGCAAACGAAGACTCCGCGCGCGGCGGCAGCATGGGCGGAGCGAAATACGCGCGGATGCGATCAATCTCGCTCTGCGGCAAGATCAGGGCATCTTCACGGTGATTGGCGAATTGATCCTCGACTTCGGCGCGAATGACGTCAGCGCCTTTCTCATGCACGAGGATCTTGATCCGCGCCTTATATTTATTGTCGCGCCGTCCTTCGAGATTATAGACCCGCAAAATTGCGTTGGTGTAGGCGAGCAGATCCGTCTTTGGCAGAAAGTCGCGGATCTTATGCGCAACCAAGGGGGTACGGCCTAAGCCGCCGCCGACATAAACCGCAAAACCAATCTCGCCTTTCGCGTTTTTGACGATCTGATAGCCGATGTCGTGCACCCTGATCGCCGCCCGGTCCTTAGCCGCGCCATTGACCGCAATCTTGAATTTGCGTGGGAGAAACGAATATTCGGGATGCAGCGAAGACCATTGCCGCAAAATTTCCGCATAGGGGCGGGGGTCTTCGATCTCGTCGGCGGCCGCACCGGCAAATTGATCGGCCGTGACATTGCGTATGCAATTTCCGGACGTCTGGATCGCATGCATCTCGACTTCGGCAAGCTCATTCAAAATCGCCGGGCAATCTGCGAGCGCCGGCCAATTGAACTGGATGTTCTGCCGCGTGGTAAAATGGCCGTAGCCCTTGTCATAATGGCGCGCGATGAAGGCGAGCTTGCGCAGCTGCCGAGACGATAAGGTGCCATAGGGGATCGCGACGCGAAGCATATAGGCGTGGAGCTGCAAATAGACGCCGTTCATGAGCCGCAGCGGCTTGAATTGGTCCTCGTCCAGTTCGCCAGAAAGGCGGCGCGCAACCTGATCGGCGAATTGAGCCACACGGGCGGCCACAAAGCTTTTGTCGAATTCATCGTAGCGGTACATGCCAGGTGCGCTCCGTCCGAGCTAGCCGAGTCGCGTCAATTCAAGAAAACACTCTGATGCCTTGGCTGGCCACGAGGTCCGGCGAAGGATCTGCTTCGCGCACCTCTCGCACAGGCGGCAAGAAGTCTATGGTTGGCCCACGGGCTCGAATTGCCTCGCGCAAGGTCACCGCATGCAAGCCGGCAGCATCCTCTGCGACCTCGACAATAAAAGGTTCAACGATGAGATTGCGCTTGGCGTCGTTGCGGGCGGCGCCCAGGCCTGCCTCGGCGTCCTCTTTGGTCGCAAAAACTTTCGCCTCTTCGATCGTTTCCGACCAGGATCCGTCGCGGCCGATATAAACCACCACGCCATCGGCGAGCCGATTTGCTGTAACAACCTTGGACATAACGGTGCTCACCAGAAATACGCTTTAACTTGCATATAGTCCAATTAACAGAGTTTAGCGAGCTTTTATATATAAATACATTTTATGTGTGTACAATAACATTGGCACGGTTCAGGTGCCGTTTTATGCGACCCGGCGCTGGGCCGCATAGCATCGGCCTATGAAGTTTTTTACTGCTCCCCTCGCTTGCGCCTAGGATCGCTCCAAATGGGGGAGGTCGGTTCGCTGCGGCGCGGCCGACTGAGCTTTCGCTGTGCGTGGGAAGCTAGGCTTGCCTCTCCCGCTTCAATTTCGTATCGGATGCCCTCATTCGCGCCAACGATTTGTTGCGCGAGGCGTGTTTGGAGTCTTCGTGTTCGTCTCACACATTCAACCGCTGATCGCGCAACATGGCTATTGGGTCGTTTTTTTGATCATCATGCTGGAGAGCGCTGGCGTTCCGCTCCCGGGTGAAACCGTGTTGGTGCTCGCGGCAGGCTATGCCGGCGCCACCGGGGAGCTAAACCTTTCCCTGGTCATCGCTTCAGCGGCGTCGGGGGCGATCATCGGAGACAATATAGGCTTCTGGGTTGGCAGAACTTGGGGAACCAAGTTTCTTCTGCGCTACGGAAAATTCGTTCACCTTTCAGAGAACCGCCTCAAGCTCGGGCAATATTTATTTGCGAAACATGGTGCGAAAATTGTTTTCTTCGGCCGTTTCGTCGCCTTCCTGCGGGTCCTCGCCGCCTTGCTCGCGGGCGTGAACAAATATGAGTGGCGGCAATTTCTGTTCTTTAACGCCCTCGGCGGGGTCACCTGGGCAGTTGTGATCGGAATTGGCGCCTTTCTTTTTGGCGATTCCATTCATCGGGTGAGCGGCCCGCTCGGCATCGCGGCCCTCGTCGCTGTCGTCGCCGGCGTGATTGTGTTTATGTACATCGTTCGCCGCGAAGAAAAGAAGATGGAAAAGAAGCTCTCCCAGCCCGACGCAGATTTTCGCGCGCTTTGAAGCCACGCGGGTCAAATGCCGGAGGGACAACCCGGGCCGGAACCTAAATAATCAGGGTTTTTCGAGACGCGCGATGAGGCTCGATGTGTCCCATCGCCGGCCTCCCATATTTTGGACATCGGCGTAGAACTGGTCGACCAAGGCCGCGACGGGGAGGGTTGCGCCGTTCCGGCGGGCCTCGGCAAAGCATATGGCAAGGTCCTTGCGCATCCAATCGACCGCGAAGCCGAAGTCGAACTTGCCGGCGTTCATGGTTTTGTGCCGGTTGTCCATTTGCCAGGATTGCGCCGCCCCTTTGCTGATGATCTCGACGACAGCATCGGGATCGAGCCCGGCACGCTTGGCGAAATGGATGCCTTCGGCCAAAGCCTGAACGAGACCTGAAATACAGATCTGATTGACCATTTTTGTCAGCTGCCCGGACCCTGATGGGCCCATCAGGCGGCAGGCCCTGGCATAGGCCGCGATGACCGGCTCCGCCTTGCGGTAATCTTCGGCAGCGCCGCCGCACATGATGCTGAGCGTCCCGTTTTCGGCGCCCGCTTGGCCACCGGAGACCGGCGCATCGATGAAGCCAGCACCCCTCGCTTCGGCCTTTGCGTGAAGCTCGCGCGCGACTTCCGCCGAGGCCGTCGTATGATCGACAAAGACTGCTGACGGCTCGAGTCCTTCAAAAGCGCCGTCCGCGCCGATCGTCACCGCGCGAAGATCGTCGTCATTTCCGACGCAGGCAAAGACAAACTCCTGGCCGACCGCGGCCTCTCGCGGGCTTGCAGCAAATCCGCCGTTGAATTCAGTTACCCATTTTTCCGCTTTGGCGACGGTACGATTGTAAACGGTGACGTCATGGCCCTTTTTCTTGAGGTGTCCGGCCATCGGATATCCCATGACGCCGAGTCCGAGGAAAGCTACTTTTGCCATTGGTTCGTCTCCGGCGAGGCCCTTAAAGAGCGCTGCGGCTAATTGATTTGGAAATCAAAATATTTGCTGCTGAGTTTGGCAAAGGTGCCGTCGGCCATGCTTGCATCCAGGGCCTTCTCAAACATCGCTTTCAAAACGGTGTCTTGCTTGCGAAGGCCGATGCCAATGCCATCACCGAAATAGGCGGGATCGCGCGGCACGTCGGACGTGAGGATGCAACAGAGTGCCTCCCTGCGGTTCTTGATATAGTCCATAAGAGCGTCCTTGTCGCCGATGAAGACGTCGAGGCGCCCCTCGGCAAGATCGAGAATGGCTTCCTCCAGCGAGGCGTAGGTCCGGATTTCCGACTGTTTGAAAATATCTTCGACATAGGCCTGGTGGGTTCCTCCCGAACTCGACGCCTATCGTTTTGCCGGCAAGCCCATTCGGAGTTGTATCCGTGATGACATTCTGCTTGGAACTCATGAACGCCGAGGGCATTCGGATATAAGGCTTGGTGAAATCGATTTTCTGACGGGCGTCGTCGGTGATTTCCATGGCCGCCATGATCGCATCATATTGATTGTCGAGAAGGCCCGGAATAAGTCCGTCCCAATCCTGCGCCGTGAATGTGCAGGTCACCTTCATGCGGGCGCATAGATCGCGTGCGAGATCGATCTCAAAGCCGGCAAGCTTATTGTCTTCGAGAAAATTGTAAGGCGGGCGCGCGCCTTCGCTGGCAATTCTGACCGTTTGCCAGACAGCATGCGAACCCTCTGCGGTCACCTCTGAGGGCGGCCCCATGAAGTTAAGGATCAAGCTCATTGCAAAAATCCAACGCGCATAAGAGGCTCGCACCCGGCCTGTTTGAACCCTGAGCGACAATCAACTTCTCCTTACAGTCCTATTCGGCCCATCTGCTTAGGGTGAAAAGGCGCGGCGATGCATTCGGCGGCGTGGGCGCCATTGCGGGCGCATTTATAGGATTGATTTCAGGTTTCGGGAAAGGGGCTCGGTCGGACTTTGGCCTCTTTACGGCAATCGGCGCATATTTTGCTTTCGAACGCCAAAGAGTGGCTGCAGACCGCGCGCGGACGCAAGGCACCGGCGTCGCCACGGGCGAGCAGCTTGAAACGAGGGGCCCCGGCTCTTATAAACCGCCAGCCAGGTACAATGGAGCGTAGCCGAGTATGGTTAGCGATCAGGATGTTCTCGCCGCGCTTCAATCGGTTCCGGGTCCGGACGGCAAGACGCCGCTGCCTCAGTCCGGCGCCCTCTCCGGTCTTTCGATCAAGGAGGGAAAGGTCTATCTCTCCATTGCAATCGACCCGCGCCAATCGGCGGTGCTCGAGCCGATGCGCGCCGCCGCGGAGGCAGCGGTCAAGAAGACGCGCGGCGTGACTTCGGCTCTCGTCAGCCTGACCGCGGAAACGCAAGCGCCACCGGCGTCCGCCCCGCCTAAGGCCGCCGCCCCGCGCAATATCGCCATACCAGGGATTTCCAACATCATTGCCGTCGCGTCCGGCAAGGGCGGTGTCGGCAAGTCGACAACGCGTGTCAATATTGCGCTTGGTCTTGCCTCGCTGGGTTGGCGCATTGGCATCCTCGACGCCGATATTTACGGCCCCTCGCTGCCCCGCCTTCTCGGACTCAAGGGAAAGCCGGAGTCCGAAGGCCGCACGATCAAGCCGCTCACCGCTTACGGGGTCAAGGCCATGTCGATCGGCTTCCTCGTCGAGGAAGAAGATGCGATGATCTGGCGCGGCCCGATGGTGATGTCTGCGATCCAGCAATTGCTGCGCGACGTCCAATGGGGTGAGCTCGATTGTCTGGTCGTCGACATGCCGCCTGGGACCGGCGACGCACAATTGAGCTTGGCACAAAACGTGCCGCTGGCCGGCGCCGTCATCGTGTCGACGCCTCAGGATCTTGCGCTTATCGACGCGCGCCGCGGCATTGCGATGTTCAACAAGGTGGACGTTCCGGTCTTGGGCATCATTGAAAATATGAGCTATTTTCTCTGTCCCCATTGCGGCGGCCGCTCCGATATTTTCGCGCATGGCGGGGCTCGCCATGAAGCCGAAAAATTTGGCGTGCCGTTTCTCGGAGAAGTGCCGCTGGATATAGGGATTCGCGAAAATTCCGACTTAGGTCGCCCGGTGACGGCGGTCGATCCAAAGGGCGCCTTTGCGGGCATTTATCGTGCGATTGCAGCGCAGATCAAAGCCAGTCTCGAAAAGGAGCGTCCCCGCGCTGCCCCGAAGATTACGATTGAATAAACCGGATCCGCGTGCGACGTTTGGCGGAGACGGCAAAACCTCAGGGAGGGTTTTCGATGAAAAGCTCCCAGATCCTTGTAATGGGCGCCGCCTTGATGCTTCAGGGGCCTGCCCTTGCCGCCGATCGGGATCATCGTGGTGCCGCGCCGAATGGGACAGGTTATTATGTGCCCAATCTTAGCGATGGTTCTGGAACTTCGACCCCGATTATGGAGGTTCCAGGCAGTGTCGTGGTCGTCCCGCAGCAGGTTCTTCAAGACCAACAGTCCATCACGCTCTGCGATGCGCTGAGGAATGTCAGCGGCGTGACCTGCCGATAAATACCGACTGTACCCCGTTGTTATTTATTGAGTTTCTGCGGCACTAGTTATGGTTGGGTCACTTCCGTCTCCAGAGTTCTCCTAATGTGCGCAAGGTAGGGTTTCAGCATGTCGACTGTCTTACGTGTGTTTGGATTGTCGCCACCCGCTTGAAGCTCTGAGATCCTCTTTTGCAGGACGTCTATAGCCGTGCGGGCGACCCGGATACGCCTGGCATAACTCCGTGCCGTGTCGCCTGAGATCGGTTGCTCGGTCACGACATGCCTCCGCTCATTAAGACGATCAACTTCGGAAAGCATAGGGTGTGCCATTCTGGGCCCGATCACAGCTTCCCGATCTGGTTATGGCCGGGACGCTTTTTCGTTTAACTCGGCGTCCCGCGCCTCAACCTTGGCGCTGCCGCATGCATTTCGGCCCTCGTCCGCACGATCGATGAGGTTGATATCTATCTCAACTTTCCCTAAGCGGCATGATAGCCTGCAGGTCATCGTGCTTGGGGACCTCGAAGTGGCGCTTGAAGTTTCGGATGCGTCCCTGACATGTCGCAGCCGCCAAGTGCCCCCGCGCGTGGCCGGTCGTCTCCAGTGACAGCCACGGGCGGCCCCAACGCGACCCGCGTCTGGGTCGGCTATATCTTCCTTCTGCTCTCGGTTGTCCTGATCATCGTCGACTATACCGTCGTTGACAGTGTCATCCCCGATCTGGTTCGGGACCTCGATCTCACCGTCGATGATGTCGGGACGGCCCTGACAAGCTATCTCGCGACGGCGGCTGCCTTCACCATCCCCGGAGGCAAGCTGGCCGACCGCGTCGGTCGCCGGCTGCTGTTTCTGATCGGGCTGGCCTTGTATGTGGCCGGAAGCGCCCTGACCGGCTTGGCTTGGGGCTTCTGGCCTTTGGTCGCCGGGCGCGTTCTGCAGGGGCTTTCGCTCGCCATTGTGCTGCCGACCGGGCTCGGCTTGCTCAACAGCCTGTTCCCACAAGATCGCCCGGGCCGGCACCGAGCCCTGGGCCTCTGGGCCACCGCGATCGGCGTTGCGGCCGGCGTCGGGCCGCTCATTGGGGGGATGATGGCGGTCACTTTCTCCTGGCGTTGGGCGTTCCTGGCCGGCGTGCCCTTTGCGGCAATCGCGGCGGTCGGGATTCGTTTGTGTCTCCCCGAAAGCCAAAAGCAGGCGGCCGCGTCATTCGACGTCGGCGGGACGACGCTGCTGGTGCTTGCCGCCGGGAGCCTCGTCGTGGTGGCGGATCGCTGGACTCATTTGGGAGCCGGTTCGGCGGCGCTCTTGCTGACCGGCGCCATAGCTACATTTACCGGCTTCGTTTGGGTTGAGAGGGTGCGGGAGCGGGCGGGGCGAGACGTCGTCGCATCGCTGGGTCTGTTTCGAAAGCGAAGCTTTGCTGCCGGCACTGTGACCGCGTCACTGATGTCCTGCGGCGATGTGGGCTTTCAGCTCGTGCTCCCGCTCTTTACCGGGGTGGTACTCGACTACGACCCTTTGGCCGTCGGTCTCGTGCTGGCCGCTTATGGAGTTGGGATCGGCCTTGGCGGCGGCCTCGCTGAGCAAGTCTGCAAATTTTTCGATGAGCGAACTGTGGCTTTGACCGCGGTCGGTGTTCTGCCGCTGACTCTGTTAGCGTTGATCCCGATGTTCAATCCGGGCGGCTCCTGAGCGCTCATGGCGGCGGTGCTCGCTGTCTACGGCGTTGCCTGGGGTGTGGCCTATGCCACGCTCGTGAATATGATCTTTCGGGATGTGCCCCAATCGGCGTCCGCCATGGCCGGCGGCATGCAAAGTTCGATGCGGCTGCTTGCAGGTGCGCTCGGGGCGGCCATGCTGACGGCGGTCTTTGCCGGGGTCTCGACGACGAGCGTCGAATCCTCGGCGACCGTGCGCCAGCGCGAACACCTCAAAACCCATGTCGGGGCGTCGCCCAAGGTCCTCTATTCCCATCGACGGATCGGCCGGCTCCAACACGAGCAACGCGGGACGCCGCCATTCAACGAAGCTAATGTGGCAGTGGTCAACGAGGCCTATTCGGCCGGGGCGCGGGCCACCATCGCGGTCGCCGCCGGACTGACCTTGCTCGCCTTGGGAGCCGGACTTGCGCTCCCGCGCGGTTCGCCCCGTCTTCCAGGCGGCGGCCTATTCGCCCGCGTTCGGCAGGCGGCCGGTGGCGCGCAACATCGGTAGGAAAGGATGCTCATCGGCATCGAGATAGTCTTTGGGCGGACGCCAGTCGATCCGTCCCATCTTCCGCGCGAACAGCCCATAGCCGATGAGTTCCTGAAGCCGAGGATCAAGGCGGCGTACCAGCTCGCGAGGGAGGCTGAGTTGCTGGTTGACCTGCTGGCGGAGGAAGCCGGCGCAATAGTTGATGGTGAGGGCCGGGCGCTCCGCGGTCGTGCGGTTCTCTCCCGCGGTATGCCAAAGACTGCCGTTCCAGACCAGCGCCGAACCTGCCGGCATTTCGATCGCGTTGCTCTCGACAAAGGGCGGCTCGGGCTTCGCCTGCCAGCGGTGCGAGCCGGCCACGACCCGAGTTGCCCCATTGGTATCCGTGAAGTCGCAGAGGGCTATGAGGGCATTGCAGAGCAGAGGCAGGTGCGGTCGCGGCAGCGGATACATTTCATCGTCGCAATGCAGCCGCTGGGCGACGGCGCCGGGCAGCTGGTTGCTGGTCATAAACCATGACAGCAGGCAATCCTGTCCGAGCACGCCCTCGATGACAGGCAAGATCCGCGGATGCACAGGCAGCGGTTCGTACCGCCGGCCGTGGATCAGCAAATTGTCGACCCAGACCCAATCATGGTCCGGGACTTTGAGCGGCGCCTGGCCTTTTCGGAGGAAGCCCTTCACCACAGTGGTCGAGTTGGCGACAACTGTCGGCAACTCACGGTGGAGCCGTCGGGTATCGTCCAGAAACGCCTCGACCTCGTCGCGATCGAGAACGGCTCCAATGACGGTGTAGCCGCGTTCCGTGACCTCGGCGATGTGGCGCTCGGTCTCCGAGAGGACCGGCACGGGGCAGGGAGCCAAGGGCGTCAGGCCGGAAGCGGAGTGGTTTGAGGAGCAGTTTCGGGTTCGGCGGTTTCCGGACGAATCTCGTCTTGGTTCATGCTCCGTCTCCTTAGAGTTGCAAAGCGCGATAGTGCAATGGGAAGCTACACCATTCATTTGACGTTAACAATCAAATGTTCAAAGCGCGACCCTCGCACCGTACAATGGCTGTTAAGAAAATCGCTTTTCGGTGGAATTGTACAACACGTTTTGTTATATTTCGCGAATGGAAGAACCCTATCAGCGGCTTCAATTCGCCCGAGAGAACGCCGGGTATGAAAACGCGACCGATGCCGCCCGCGCCTTCGCCTGGAATGAAAACACCTATCGTAGCCATGAGAATGGGGAGAGAGGTTTGCGGCCTGCCGTGGCCGAGCGTTACGCCAAAGCGTTTCGCACAAGCGCCGCATGGCTTCTTACTGGCGAAGGTGATGGAGAGACGAGGCCCGAGCCAAAAAATGTCGTCCGCCTGGTCGGACGAATCGGCGCCGGTGCGGTTATCGATGCCGATTTCGAGCAGGAGCCGGCGGAAGGCTTCGCCGAAATCGAAATTCCCTATCCAGTTCCCGACGGAGCCGTCGCCTTCGAGGTCGTCGGCGACAGTATGTGGCCCCGCTATGATCCCGGCGATATCGTCATCTGCTGGAAGGTCGCCCAAACACGAAGCGAGGCGGATGGTTGGGAGTCCGCCGTGCGGCTGACCGATGGACGGCGGTATCTGAAGACCATCCGGCGGGTCGGCAAGGATCGGTTTGATCTGGTGAGCCATAATGCGAGCCCGATCCACAACATCCAAATCGAATGGGCCTGCAAAGTGTTTGGGAATATCCGCGCCGGCGAATGGAACCTGCTCGAAAAGGCGCCGCGGAGCGTGCGGCAGCGGCTTCGGTGATCGAAGCGGAATAGCGCGATTTGTAGATTTTTTGCGCTGCTGTACATTTTGTGTTGCGCCGTAACTGTTCGTTATGTACAGTACGTTATCGGCGCAACGCCACCATCCCGATCAACATGCACCAGGGCGGTATCGGCAAGGCTAACGCCGGAAAAAACTGTTTCAATCAGCCTGGTCGACAGGAGTAGGGCGATGGCCAAGTGTGTCAAAAATCAACAGGTTCCTTCCCTCGTGAAAGAGGTATTGACCGAACTCGATAGCCAACAGATAGCTGGGGCCAGCGCGTCGGAAACTGCGGAATATGTCGCGCAAATGACTTCGGAACTTGTGATGATTGCCAAGTCTTCGGCTGACTACATCGCAACAATGACCTGCGAGCTTTCGACCCTCGCCAAATCCGCCCAGCTTGAACGGCTGACCCTCCTTTTGGAATTGGTTCAGCAGGAGGCTCAATCCGTGTTTCATCGCGAGTGCGGACATCAGGGCGTGTTTGCCGGATAGGATGCCGGGCTCCCCGGCAATTGGCCAAGAAAGGCTTGAGCGGTTCCGCTCGCGGAAAGAGGCAGGCTGGAGCGGCGCGCCTTTGCGCCCTTTGCCTAATAAGGCTTGGGCTCATGAGGGTCTGGAAACCCGATCATTGCGTCAAGGAGAGGATTCCGTTCCTCCCTGTTGGGCGGTCCGATTTTCAAACCAAGCCTGGATCTCGTCCATCGGCACGCGCTCCTCATCCGGACCCTCAATGGCGGTTACTTCATTGTCCCCCTGCGCCAAGGTCCAAGCCTCTTCAAGGGCTTCCTCTTCCGTATCCCATTCGCGCGACAGCATTTCGTGTTGCAGGGAATTATCGATATAACGCACATGCCATCCCATTTCGGGTCCCTCCCATTTCTTGAACGTCAGCCAATTTCTAAAACCTCAGCCCAACACTTGAGCGGGCTTGGAAAACTTTAGGAAGCGACAGCCGTCGGTGCGAGGGGCAATTCGGGCTTCATCTTCGGTGTTCAGGCGAAATCTGCGTTCGTAGACGCGAAATTGCTTCTACTCCCTTGGCGTAGGCGGAGGAAAGACCATCTATGCGATGGGATCGCAATGGTCTTTTTTGGTGGGGGCCAACGGCAGTTCTGCTAGCCTTGTGGGGTGCCCACATTGAATATCAACCGGATAGACTGTGGTTTTGGCAATATGAATGATCAGCGACGGACCCCGCCAGACAAGGGCAACTCTCTTGAGCCGGAGATCATTCCCCCGGACCAACCGGATGCCGCGGAATTGGACACCGCCCATTGGCCGCGCCGGTTTGTAGATGTGGGCGGCGAACAAAGGATCTATGTGACCCGAATAGGGCCGCTTGGCCTGCTTCCTTTCGCTTTGCTGTTTGGTTTTGTTTCTGTTGCCTTACTGATTTTCTTTATCGGCGCTTTCCTGATTTTGATCCCCGTGCTCGGCTTTGTCGTTGCCGCCACAATCATCGCTGGCCTGCTGCGCATCAACTCCCATAGGCCGCGGTAATCACAGCAAGTTAAGTGAGCGCGCTTAACCGTCAAGTTCCGGATAATGGCGGAAGATGCCCTCTTCATTGAAGGGGATGCGGCGGTCGCTGGACAGATAGGCCTGAATGCGCGGACGTTTGGCCACCGCTTTGTGCAATCCTTCAACCAGCCGAAAATCTGGGAGGACCCGCTTCATGCAGCGCGGGAAAGCGTAGCTTAGGCCCTCGACAATCTGAAACAGCGATAAGTCAGCGTAGCTCACCGACTTCCCCACCAAATGCTTTTCTCCCACCGGATTGCGTTTCAGGATATCCTCGAACCAACCCAGAAATTTGGGGATGCGCTCCTTGCGAAACTGTTTTGATCGCCGCCGCGCTTCAGGTTTTTGATCCTCATAATAGAGATCCCCTCCCAAGGGGTGATGCGTATCGTGGGCTTCCCCGACGAGGTCGGCAATGGTGAGCTGGATCTGATGGGTCCAAAGGCGAAGCGCCTCTTCTCGCGGAGCCAAACCGTGACGATCGCCCAGATAAAGGAGTATTGCTGCGGTCTGTCCGATCAGGACGTCTCCATCCTTCAGGAAGGGGGGCGCGAATGGTGGATGGGAGATCTCTGCGTCCTCCAGGACCGCGGAGAGCGCGGCCATACCGCCGTCACCCGACCGGGCAACATCGACATAGTCCGCGCCGGCTTCCTCCAACGCCAGCCGGACGAATTCGCCCCGCCCCTAAATCTCTGGCCAATAATAAAGCTGGTAAGCCATGTTCAAGCTCCGTGCTGCGGTTAGCCTAGCCTATCCGCTCCCGCATCGATTGGGCAATTGAAGCGAATTTGTCTGCGGCCAGCCTGTCGCCTCCGTCCAACTCAAGCGAATGCGGCGGTCTCTGAAACGGATCACCCGCCGGTGGGCGTTGGTTGATCACGCTTTCGATATCGTGCGCAACGTCCGACCATGACCGCAAGGGCGCGGACTCGATCTGTTGTTGAAGAGCGTAGCGAGTTTCGGGATTCAAGAGGAGGCGAATGGCATTCTTCATTTCCCGAGGATCGTAAGGAGAGAAATAGGCGCAAAGATCGCGACCGACCGTCGGGATGGAACTCGTGTTGGAGGCCGCACATGGTTTTCCGAACCAGAAGCTTTCGCCAATCGGCAATCCCCATCCCTCGAAGAAGCTTGGGAAAATGGTGAAGAGGCAAGAGGAATACAACCATTGCAACTCACGATCGGTTGGCGCTTCGATGAAAATAATCCGGTCGGCGAAAGCACGTGCCGCGTCGAGCTTCGCCAATGCGTCATCCGCTTTCCAGCCTCTCCGCCCCGCGATGACAAGCAGCGGAAGGCGATGGCCGAGTTCCGTTGCAAGTTCGTCCCAAACGGCAAGAAGCGTGAGATGGTTCTTGCGCACTTCTATTGTCCCGACGCAGAGCACGAAGTCGCAAGCGATGAGACCTGCGAGCCGATCTGTGGCCGCGAGGGGAGGCGCATTGCGCGGTGAACCTGGAAATTCATCGGCGAGCGGAACGATCGACGAACATGTTGCCAGGCTCGCGGCGTTCGCTTGCTGCCGAACACGTTCCAGTTCGTGGCGGTTGAGGTGGGTCGTGACGATAAAATGGATCGGCAAACTGAGAATCTCAAAATATTCGTCTTGGAAATCATGCCCGGTAAAATCGGGATTGGTGATGGGTATGAGATCGTGAACCAGGACGAGGACAGTGGCACGGTTTGCCGCGGCCCGTTTGCAGAAATTGATTGTCTCTTTGTTGACCCAGAACGCGCCGCCGATAAACAGCGTGTCTTCAGCTTTTAATTCGGGTGCCCGGGCGTAGCGCTTGCTGCGGAATTTGCGACGCCGTTTGTTGAAGAAGGCGCGCAGGCCCTTGAGCGTACGTCCGAATTCGAAGAATGTCTCTTTCAGTAAAGAAAAAATGGCATCGACGTCGCCGTTCGCGGACTCGATGATCGGGCGCAGCTCGTACCATTGTCCGAGATGCAAGCCGAGTATGCTCACCGAGGGGTTCGACTGAGCAAGTTTCGTTGCCACTTCAAGCTGAACGCGGGGGATTCCCGCGCAGCTATCGTGCCAGATCGCATGCGACACGACATCCGTAAGGTCGAGATAGACACGCGGCAAGGCCTGCTGGGTGACACGCGACCGATCCGCCTGGCCGGGCTTTGAGGTCTTTGTCGGCGATCGCAAATTGTTCTGGATCGCACCTGCGTCTTCGAAAGAAAGGCAGCTTGCAGGGACGACACTGAGGCGCGTGCTCAGCGATACGCGGATCTCGGCCGTCAGGCGAACCGCGTAGCCGGATACAGCTTTGGCAAGATGCCGCAGAGCCGTGTGCCGAGCGAGGAGCGCCACGGCGATCAGGCGCCACGTCTCGAGGGGAAGATCGGTCGTCGCGTTGCTATAGACGCCGAGGATCGAACAGATGACAGAAAACATCGAATGTCCTTCACGAAAAGCGCGCAAGGGTTCAGCGGGCGGGACGTTTAGCGGGGCTGCGGACCAAAACTGCGCGGGGGCATGAGCAGGACGGCGACGAGGGGCGTTGCCGCGTTTCGAACAGGGTCGGCCAGCACAGCCCTTGAAATTTCCGGCTCCGGCCGCGCGCAACGTGCCGCTACAGCGACGGGAAGGATGAGCGAGAGAACCGCCGCGAAGAAAAATAGGCCTCGCCGCAAGCCTGCGAAATGAAGGGCGCCAGGGGATGACGTCCACGGATCCAAGGAGCGGCGGCTGGACCGGGAGGGTTTGGTGGAAACCGGGGTTAAACGTCGGATCATAGGGATGGACCTCGCGTGGGAATAAATCACACGCTAGCTTTAGGTGGGAAAATATCCCACGTCAAGCCTTTTGTGGGATTGTATCCCACTCCGTCTTGGTTCATATGCTTTTGAATGAGTGATCAGTCTGACCGCACCCCGCCGGACGCAGCCAAGCTGCAGGCTCCGATCGCTCGCCTGCTTCGGCCTCTTGTTCGGCTGTTGATCAGGAGTGGGATTACTTTCCCCGCGCTCAGTGATTTGCTGCGCGAACTTTACGTCAACGTCGCTGAATATGATTTTGCGTTGGCCGACAAGGAGCAAACCGACAGTCGCGTCAGCCTGCTCACAGGTATCCATCGCAAGGAGGTGCGGCGTCTGCGCGGGGCAGGAGCGCCGATCAGTGTCGTGCCGGCGTCTGTGTCACGGACGAGCCGCATCATCGCGCGATGGCTGGCGGCGCCGAACTTCACCGATGAACAAGGAAGGCCGTTACCTTTGCCCAGGGTCGCTGACCTTGACTCATCGCCCTCATTTGAATCTCTCGTCGCGTCGGTGACTCGTGACGTCCGTCCTCGGGCGGTGCTCGACGAATGGCTTGATCGCAAGCTGGTGACGATCGATGCCGAGGGACGGATCGTTCTGTCCGAAGGGGCTTTCGTTCCGCAAAGCGGCAGCGATCAGCAGCTTTATTATCTCGGGCGCAATCTGCATGATCATGTCGCTGCCGCCGTCGCTAACGTCCTCGGCGAAGAGCCCCGTTATATGGAGCGCGCCGTCCATTACGATGGTTTGTCGTCGGACTTGGCCCGGCGCCTCGAAGACCGCTCACGGGAACTCGCGCTGGATGTGTTGCGGGAAGCCAATCGCGAGGCGCATGCCGCCTGCGAGGCCGATGCAGGAGGCGACTACCGCTGGACGCTCGGCGTCTATGTTTATCGTGAACGGGAACGTGACCCGGTTCCCAAGTCTGCAGATCCAGAGGGTAGTGCACAAGGGCCCGACCGGTGAGCGATCGTCATCCTATAACGCGCAGACGTATTTTGGCTCTGTTCGCCGCCGTGCCGACTTTCATGGGATCGTCCGGCCGCGTCACCATCGGGAAGCCGCTTGATCAAGGAATCGGCGGCACAGGCGTGGCTCCTTCGCCGAAGGAACGCGAAGGGGATAAAGGCATCGGCGGCACCGGCGTCATCGGCTCCATTCAACGCTTCGGCAGCATTTTTGTGAACGACCTCCGCATCGCCTATCCGCAGGACGTGATCGTGCGGATCGATGGCAAGGAAGCGGCGGCCGATGATTTGAAACTTGGACAGGTGGTGCGCGTGGTCGCGGAACAACGCGGCAAGGGACTGACGACTTGAAGAATCGACGTGACGAGCGAAGTGGTCGGCCGCATCGATGGCGTTTCGCTCGGACGCTTCACGGTGCTCGGCCAGACCGTCTCGTTTTCCGGCCTCTCCTGGGCGGGAATGAAATGGCGCATTGGCGATCACGTTGCGGTCAGCGGTTTGCGGCGGCCGGACGGCGTGATCGTCGCGAGCTTGGTTGAGAAGCGACCCGGCGACGCGATGAAAGTTGCGGGGCCCATCGTCGAGACGTCGGACGGATCGTTGATGATTGGTGGTCTGAAGCTCGCCCGCGTGGACAGGACGTTGATCGGACGGCGTGTCGTATTGGAGGGCCAAATGGTCAAGAATGTTTTCGAGGTCTCCGAGGGCGTCACCGAGCGGGCTCTGCTTGGACCCAATGTCAAAAAACTTTCGGTGGAGGCCTATGTCGAACGCCGCGACGGCGGTTTGCGTCTTGGCTCGGGATTGGAGGTGGTGGGCGGCCGCACCGCCGGCCTCCCGGCTCACGGATCCGTACGCGCCTTCATTACAACGGGAGTTGGGAGTGGGGGACAATTGCAGGTGGAGTCCATCCATCTCGATCGACGGGAAGGAGGTCCGGCCAATGGAGGCGGTTCGGCACCGGGAGAGCGGAACGACAAAGGCGGCATGAACCAGCCAGGATCCGGAGGCTTCGGCAACCCGCAAGGATTTGACGCTCCAGGTGGATTGGGCGGAGTCCCCGATGGCCTGGGCACGCCTGGCCTGGGCACGCCTGGGCTGGGCGGGCCTGGGCTGGGCGGAACTGGCGGATTTGACGCTCCAGGCGGATTGGGCGTTCCTGGTAGCGTGCCGGGGCTCGGCGGGTTGGGCGCGCCGGGCCTACCTGGTCGAATTGGTGTTCCGGGTGGCCTGCCGGGGCTCGGTGGCTTCGGCGGCCCTGGCGGCGTTCCCAAGCGTTAGCGGATACTGCGAATTCGCTACCGAACATCGGCGGCAAACCTATCAAGCCTCTCCCACATCGACTGTCCCGGATCGACCGCTCGTCTTAGACGTGCCGGCGCTTTCAAGACGCACCATTCTCACTCGCCGTTGGACGGCGGGGCACAACGAGCTTGCCCACCAGAATCTGAACGATTTCATCCCGCTGATTTTTCGTTTCGATGCGGACCGTGACCATGCCGCGGTCCGGGCGTGAGCGCGATGGCTTAATGTCAACGATCTCGCTTTCGACCCGCAAGACGTCACCGGGACGCGTGGGACAAGGCCAAGTGATCTCGCCTCCAAGGCCGATAATTCCGCCGCCGATCGGCGCCCCGCCACCGACCAGAAGCCGCATGGTGATGGCCGCAGTGTGCCAGCCGCTTGCCACCAGCCCACCAAATAACGAGGCCTTTGCAGCCTCTTCATCGAGATGGAAGGATTGGGGATCGAATTCCGCGGCGAAGCCTTTCACTTGCCTTTCGTCAAGAGCATGTGCGGCGCTGACGAAGCGCTGCCCCACGTGCATATCGTCCAAATAGAAGCGCCGGCTCGAATCATCTCGCGCGTCCGTCATGGTTGAGAGTCACCCATGCTGTGGTCAATCTCGCTGCGTTACGATCTCGCGCGAAGCGAACAGAGGCTCAGGGCGAAATCACTCATGTTTTGTCGTCCTCGAAAGAGCCGGCGAACATGCGCCTCGTCATTGGTTCACGATAAAATGAGCGGATCATGCACCGACGGTTGACGCTTTGCCGACACCTCGTGCACTCATCCGGGAGTGATTGTCTGTGTTAGGTGCCTTGATCCTTAGCCTCTTAACTGGCGCAATTCTTGGACGAATTTTTGCGGCTTTCATTCTCCTGCCGACCTGCGGCCTGGCGATCGCCGTTTTGGTTTCATTGTCTTGGCACGGACATGCGAGCGCGATGCAAACCGGCTTTGAAATCGCTCTCGCAATTGGGAGCCTTCAAATTGGCTATGCTTTAACGTCGGGCCTGTTGTCAGGCGTTTTTGCTGACATGATGCAACATATCCGTTTTCGTGTGCCATCGCAGACGCCGACGCCGCAACGCTAAAGTCACGACAGCTGTTTCGTTGCCGAGACTTGATCGACGACATCCCATATTCGGCTCTGTGTTTCACATGACGAAGCACATGAGCATCAAACTGGGCGCAAGAGGGCGGAGTGCAATGCATTTCGTTTGGGTTGCACTGAATGAACCGCACCTCGAATTGGATCTATTGGATTTCTGCAATGGGGGATTTACGGGCGGTAAGAGGAGATAGACACATGGTTGACGTGATTAAATTAAAGACCGGCGAAAGGGATATTGTGGAAGGCTCTGACGGTCCCTTGGGCGGAAAGATCAAGGAGATTCGCAGCGTGTTGCGGATGGCCTATGAAGCGGGCCGCGCAAAAGGGCGTGAAGAAGCAAGACGCGAGTTGCTCGGCAGTTTGGAAACCTCCGAGAATATTGCCGCCGAGACTGTGGCAGAAACACCGACAGAAGAAGACTCCGGGGAGAGCTGAAAGCTTCGTCCCGTGACGAGTGGAACTAGAGTTCTGGCTTCGCGATTGTCCCGGCAAGGAAATCGAGTAGCGAGGTCGGCCATGCTTCAATGTTACTTGTTTTTCTATTTCGTGACGGCGCCCGTGCCGGGCATCGACTCCGATCCGTTGATTGATGGCTCTTTCGCGGGCGATCCGATACAAGTCCTTGTCGAGCCTCAGGTTGAAGCCTTGCCGCCTTTTTAGGTTTCGCTCGGCGCATGTTCCCGTCCTTAAATGGCCCTTATCTGATGACGAGAATTCGGGGCCGCTCCGGTCGTCCGGTGTTTTTCGTGAGCAAAAGGTCACAGGCCCACCTCCGTAATGTCGTAGGCTCGGATCTCTGCGAGAAGGATTGGTCTTCGGCATGCGGTTAGATGCTCTGGACTGGCTTAATTTTTTCCTCGCCGATGTGCGTGGCGGGCTCGGCCCATATCTCAATGTTTTTCTGCTCACAAGAATGGACTGGAGTCAGGCCGCAATCGGCGCGGTGCTGACGACCAGCGGCCTCATCGGAGTCATGGCGCATCCGGCCGTGGGCGTTTTTATCGACAACACCCGGGCAAAGCGGGCCCTCATCATTGCCGGTGTCCTTCTTCTGTCATGCTGCGGTCTCGCGATTGTATGGATGCCGGTCACACCCGTCGTTCTCATCGCGGATATCTTCATGGCCGTTCTTGGCGGTGTTTTCGCGCCGACCGTGGCCGCGATCACTCTTGGCATGTTCGGACGCGAGGCGCTAGCGGCCCGCCTCGGCCGCAACGCCGCATTTGATCGGGCTGGCAACATCTTCATCGCACTCTTTGTCGGCGTTATCGGAGCGGCTTACTCGCAAGAAACGCCGTTCTATCTCACACCGATTTTCGCGGGGCTGGCGACGATCGCGGTGCTCTCGATCCCGGCCGGTGCCATTAATCATGATCAAGCCCGTGGTCTTCCGACGAATGGTTCTCACCATGCGCTGCCCACAAACTGGCGAGCGTTACTCAAGGTTCGCCCGCTTGTCGTGTTCGCGTCCGCCGCGGGGCTGTTTCATTTCGCCAATGCACCAATGCTGCCGCTCGTAGTGCAGAAGCTTGCACTGGCCAATCCCGGCTGGGAAACGAGCCTCACCTCTGCCGCCATCATCGTTGCGCAGTTCGCCACGATCTTTATGGCCCTGCTGGTGACCCGAGCGAATACGCTGGGTCGCAGGCCGCTTTTGCTGCTCGCATTCGCGGCACTTCCGCTGCGTGGCTTTCTTTGCATGTCCTTCGACAATCCGTCCTGGCTCCTGGCGGTGCAAGTTTTGGATGGCGTCGGCGGCGGGCTTTTCGATGCACTTCTGCCGCTCATCCTTGCCGATATTATGAGTGGGACCGGCCATTACAGTCTCGCCCGCGGCGTTCTCGGCACCCTTCAAGGTATCGGCGGTTCATCGAGCCAGGTGGTGGCAGGATATATCGTCACGACGGTGGAGTATAATGCCGCCTTTTTCACGCTTGCGATGATCGGAACCGCGGGTCTCCTTCTCATCCTCATCCTTATGCCGGAGACCAAGCCGGTCTAACCTGCGATTTCGGTGCCGCGCACAGCATAGTCATACACACGTCATACCGGCGTCACGAACTTGGCCTCGTCCAATCGATGGATCCATTGCAGCCTCCGGCGGAACCAAGCTTCGTGCGCGTACGTTGAGGGGCCGGTATGTGGCGATAGAGCGGATCGCTTTCATCAGCAGCGCTTCGAATCATCTGCTGTGGTCCGACGCTTATCTATCCGCATTTTTGTTTGGCCCACGGCCAACCGCACCCAATCAGAGGAAAAGCATCATGGAAGAACGCCAATCGCAATCCAGATCTGCCGCTACCGGCGGCATCAATGATGGCCCCTACAGCGCAGCGGGAAAATCCGGTTCGTCAATTGCGGAATCGGCGGCTCGTGGCAAGGAAGCCGTCAGCAATGCCGCAAGTGAGGCGATGGATTCGGCAGCGGCGGATTGGCAGTCGTTACGAAATGACCTGAACGGCGTCAAGGATACCGTCGCGAAGTTCATGTCGCAGGCAGGTACCGAGGCTGCAAGAACGGCACGTGACGTGACCTCCAATGTGGCGGGCCAGGTTACCACTGCCGCCACCAATATGGCCGGAAGCAGCACGGAGATGGCTTCTGCAGCGAATGAACAGGCCAAGGCTTTTGCATCCGAAGTCGAAACTGTGATTCGGCGCAATCCAATCGGTGCGATGGCAGCGGCGGTGCTTGTTGGCATATTGATCGGGCTCGTAGGACGCCGAAGCTGATGTTGTTCCGAATCCTCAAGCTGCTGGGGCTCGATGTTCCAGCTCAAGTAGAAGCGGCAAAAACGAGCCTTGAGCTGCGGGTCGAACACGCGGTCTCTCAAGGCAAACGGCTCGCTCAGAAAGCAGCGGTTATCTTTGCCCTTTACGCGCTCGCCGGGATGACGGGAGTGCTGGCGGTGGGGATCGGCCTGATCGGGTTGTATCGTTGGGCCTCGCAAGAGTGGGGCGCCGATACATCGCTGGCAATCATTGGCGGCGTCTTGGTCCTATTGACTGTGGTCTTCGTGGCGGTGGCCGCGATCAAGGGCAAATCCTTGGCCTCCGAAGGGATCGGAATGCGGAGTGACGCCCCGAAGCCGACGGCCAATCTCTCTGCCCTCATGGGCGCGCCCGCTACCGATGAGGACGCCGCAAGCGCGTTTGGTTCCGGCGCGAGTATGGATTTTGCCCCTTCGAGCGCGATGTCGATGGTGCCAAGTACGTCCGCCAGCGATCTGGTGCAGCCTTTGGCTGCCTTTCTGAAGAAAATCGGCAAATATCCCGGCGCGGGCAATCCGGTCGTAGACGACCTCATCGAGAATATGGGGGCGACCGCGCGGGGCACGGCGGAAGAAGTGATTGACCGCGCCGCCAAGATGATCCGCTACGGCGACCGTGGGCAGGTGGTTATCGTCATGACCGGGGCCGCATTCGTTGGTTGGCTGCTCACCCGTACCCGGCAATAATCTTCAACGAGCATCTACCGTTTCACAGCAAAATTTGCCGAGGCCTCCAATTGATTTTGGAGCCTCGGTCTCGTTTTGCGTGGCGCGCAACCCAAGCCGGTCTCGGGGGTTCACAGAGTTTCCGGGGTTATCTTCGGCGACGCGACGCCAGAAGGGCGGCCACCTGTTGACGCACGTAAAAAAGCGGATTCAACTCGATGTCGGCAGCAGCAATGTCTTGGAGTTTCAGGAAGGCGATCATCCATGAAACATGAACTGTGGCGTGACAGGCTGGTTTGTTGTGCTCTCGGGGTCGTTGCAGCGTTTATGCTGGCGTCGGTCGCGCGGATGTGGGCTCATATGGCGGAGATGGTTTCAATCCTGGGCGCGGCCAGAGCCTATGCCATCGGATCGACGATCAGCGTGGCGGGCCTATTGGCAATCGTCATGGTCTTTTCGCCCGATCGACACGTTTAAGGTTGAATTGTAACGCTTAAGCCTAGCGAAAGCCTGTTCGCGGCAAGACCCCGCACAGCGCTCTTGCTTAGGCTTGAGGCCGGGTGCATCCTGAGGCAACTGCCTGCGGGCAGCCGAAGCAAACCGATGGAAAATTGGTTGCGAAAGGGAGGCAAAAATGACAATCGCGCGCATTCTCGCCGCCAAGGGCGCAGACGTGGTCACGACCCAGCCGCATCGAACTTTGGCCGAAGTCGCCGAAGTTCTGGCGGCGAAAAACATTGGGGCGGTCGTAGTCGCCGATGCTCAAGGCAAGGTTATTGGCATTTTATCTGAACGCGACATCATCCGCGCAGTCGCCAAGCGCGGTGTCTCCGTGTTCAATGACGCGGCGTCGATGCACATGACCGCCGAGGTCACCACCACACGTGAAGACGAATGCGTTCATGTCGCTATGGAGAAAATGACCGACGGCCGGTTCCGCCATCTCCCGGTTTTGCGCCATGAGAGGCTGGTCGGGCTGGTGTCGATCGGCGACCTCGTTAAGCAACGTCTTGCCGAATATGAATATGAGCAGAAAGTCTTGCGAGACTATATCGCGACCGCTTGAGCCGTTTTCATGCCGCCAAAAGGCATAGCCAAAGACTTCGCTTAGCTTCCCGTCTCTGCCTTAGGTGCGTGGTGTGGTTCGCAAAGCAGATGGTAAAGCGTCGTGCCACTTGCGGCCTTGCGCAGGTTCGCGGCGAATTCCTTGTCGCGCAAACGTCGTGAGATGGCGGCAAGTGTGGCAAGGTGTTCCCCACCGGCTGTCGCGGGAATCAACAGAAGGAAAACCAGGTCGACAGGCTTGCCGTCGATCGAGTTCGAAATGAATCGGTCGATGAAGCCGGACGAACATGCCGAAGAACTGATCCAATCCCACCACGCGCGCATGCGGCAGGGCGAACCCTTCGCCGAGTTCGGTCGAACCCAATTTTTCGCGGGCTTGCAAGGCGTCGAAGAGCATTGTCGAATTGAGGTGAAGCGAGGTCGCCGCGCGTGAGGCGAGATCGAGAAGCAATTGCTCCTTGTTGCTCGCGCGGGCGCCGAAAACGACGCGGCTCGGATCGATCAGATCAGCGAGATCCATGACTATCCCGGTGTGGGCGGGGGAGGTGGCGAAGTTCGTACCGCAGCGTCGCTAATGAGGCTGCCTTTGCTTGTTTGAGCATGAGACACTAGCGCTTGGGTGTTCGCGATTTGAGGGCATCAGCGACCTGAAGGACCCACAATATACCAAAAAGCAGGAGCCCAAACCAAGCCAGAGGAATGAGCCAAGGATAGGGCTCGAGCGGCGGGATCAAGCCAAAATGGAGCAGAAGGATGACGACCCCGAATGATGCGGAGATGCCCAAATGAGGGTCAGTCAGCTCTGTTTTTATGATTTCGAGCCATCTGGATGCCATGGAACGCCTCGAAATCCTGCGGTTTTGCGACCGCGCGACGAGGAGTTGGCACCGGCTTGGAAAACGGGTAGCTTCTTTCTAGCATCAAGGAAATAGCCGCATTTTGCTTTTTTGTTGGATTTGGGCCGGCGGCGCATGCCAGCTGGCTCGCCTCGCATGCTGTCGACCCAGGAGGCCGCCTGAAATGAGCCGCTCGCCGGCATTAAATCGCTAGGATGGATCGCGCGATAGCCGAAAGGATTTCTCAATGATCGATTGGAAAGTATGGGCCGACCGCGCGCTGAAAATTTGCGCGGTCGCCATTGTGATCGGGCTGATCTCGGCGGCGCTTGCCGCGATGTTAGCCCTTTTGTAGTCAAATGACCGCGTTTTTGCCGATATGGCCAGATCGCTGAAACGCGGTTGCCGATCGGCGGGTCGGCTAATAATTCGCGAGAAAGAGGGAAGAGTTCAGCTTACGCTGCGGCGGGGATCGCGTAGCCACTCCAAATATTTTCTGACAAGACCCTTCAATCGAAAGGCGAGAGCAACAAATTTCTCTGTGAGGCGTTGCAGGAAAATATGCGTCCCGATCAGGCTCTTCCGCCGTATTGATTTTGCCTAAAGTTGCGACGAGGAGGCCCCTGGGCCGCTTTTTTAAATGATTTGCCGGTCCGCCCCGCAAGCCGGGTTCCAGCTTGACTTGCGCAGCAATGAATCTTCCCGGATGCGTTCGGGTAAAAAAGGTTAGAACGATGACCGAATATTCAATGGAAGAGTTAATCGCTCGCTGCATTCTTGCGACCCTGCTTGGCCATAGTTGGACCGGCAGGCATGCATTGACGTTCCATGCCTTCGTTTTGCAATTTGGCAAACGGGGTTGGAACCGCAGTGATTTCGATCGCGGCATACGATTTGCGGCCCAAAGACGATGGGTCGAGGTCAGTTTCCCGACCTCCTTCAGGCTCACCGAGGCGGGTTTTGCCGAGGCCTGCAAGATCACGGCAGAAAAGCCCGAGGGAGCCCAGCATGTGCAGGGCGAAAGGCGCGGGCTGAGCAGTTGACCATACGCAGCCGCCTTGTCTGCCGGCTCTATCGTGACGATGCAGTTCAAAGAGATGTCTTTTTCGTTTTATTATGTATGGCGGTGGCGGCGATCGCGGCGTGCCCCACCGCTACAGAGATCTGATTGAGTTCATTCACGACATCGAAAAGCCTATGGCGAATTGGGAACGCGCGGCCGAATGGGTTTAGGAGCCGATCCCGCGCACCCGGAAGGCCCGGGCAACGTATCGGACTGATTACGCCTATCCGCCGCGCACGAGACCGAGGAATTCCTCGCGCGTGCGGGGATCGTCGCGGATGACGCCGAGCAACCGGCTGGTGGTCAGCGTCGCGCCGAGCGTGTTTACGCCGCGCAACGTCATGCAGCTGTGCTCGGCTTCGATCACCACGCCCACGCCCTGCGGCTCAAGAATATCCTGGATGGCTTCGGCGATCTCGGCCGTGAGTTTCTCCTGAATCTGCAGCCGGCGGGCGAATCCGTGCACCACCCGGGCCAGCTTTGAGATGCCCACCACCCGGTTGGTCGGCAGGTAACCGACGTGAGCGTGACCGACCACCGGCAGCATGTGATGTTCACAAAAGCTGACCACGCGAATGTCCCTAAGCACCACCAGTTCGTCGTAACCGCCGACCTCTTCGAAAGTACGCTTTAGATAGTCGCGAGGGTCGGTGTCGTAGCCCGCGAACAGCTCGCGATAGGATCGTGCCACCCGTCCTGGCGTATCGATCAGACCTTCGCGGCTCGGATCGTCGCCTGCCCATTCGATGAGTACCCGGACGGCCGCTTCGGCGTCGGCTTGGGTCGGTTTGCCCATCCCCATGTCTCCAGAGTTGTGCCGGCGGCTGGCCGCTGGCGAGGAAACGCGATGGATACCATGCTGGCTGGGGCTGCGTCTTATGCTGTTTTGCGGCTGCTTTTGCGATGGGCGAAGCGACGGTGAAGGCCGAGGGGGCCGGCCGAGGCTTGGCACGATTACCTAGGAACGGCGACAAGGCGCAATTCGACTGAGCTTCAGGGCGCTAGGTTCGCTGCCAGACGGCCTCGCGTACCGAGATAACCATGGGCAAGGCGTAAGACGTGGTGGCGATTTCGTGCTGTTCGTTGATCACGTCATCGTCCAGCAGCTTCGCGCCATAGGTCAAACGTCCAAGCGCGACTTCCTGCGGCCAGACTTCAGGCGGATTGCGCCCGTCTGCATAGGGTGCCGCCCCATTCCTGAGAGGGCACCCTATTTCTTGCCGAAAGAAAGCCCGCTGAAACGCGAATTGAAGCGCGACAGACGGCCGCCGCGGTCGAGCAATTGCTGAGAGCCGCCGGTCCAGGCCGGATGGGTCGTCGGATCGATGTCGAGGTTGAGGGTGTCGCCCTCGCTGCCATAGGTGGAGCGGGTGAAAAACTCGGTCCCGTCGGTCATGACCACTTTGATCAAATGGTACTGGGGGTGAATATCGGCCTTCATCGGAGGAATTCCTTATCTATCGGTCCGTTCGCGCTGGCTCTGAAGCGTGGCCGTGCGTTGCGCCGCCGCCCGCAGATTGCGACTGAAATGGATTTGGCCCCCCAATACCCCAGTCGCGGGCCGGTTACAAGGCGGCGGGAGCGGGGAGGAGGTTTCGGGTAGTGTTTTGTGACAATCCTTTACTCTGGCGCCCCAAACGTGTACCCCGTCCGCGCAATGGACCCGGCGCAGCCAGTTTGCGCCGGGTTATTTTTTGGCGGTCCAGGGGGGCCGCGGTGAGAAGCGATCAATCCCATGGCGAATGTGGTGGTGGTCGGCGCCCAATGGGGCGACGAGGGAAAAGGCAAGATCGTCGATTGGCTGTCGATCGAGGCCGATATCGTGGTGCGCTTCCAGGGCGGCCACAATGCCGGGCACACGCTCGTTATCGACAATCAGGTCTACAAGCTGGCGCTGCTTCCGTCAGGCATCGTGCGGCCTGGAAAGCTGTCGATCATCGGCAATGGCGTCGTGCTCGATCCCCATCATTTCGTCGATGAAATCGCCACGCTTGCCGCGCGGGGCGTTGAAGTCACGCCGGACAATCTGAAAATCGCCGAAAACGTCACGCTGATTCTCGCTTTGCATCGTGAGCTAGACGCCCATCGCGAATCCGCCACCGTCGAGGGGCTGAAGATAGGAACCACCAAGCGCGGAATTGGCCCGGCTTACGAAGACAAGGTCGGACGCCGCGCGATCCGGCTCATGGATCTTGCCGAACTGGATACGCTTGACCAAAAAATCGCGAGGCTCCTCGCCCACCATGAGCCCCTGCGACGCGGACTTGGCCTCGATCCCGTTTCAGCAGCCTCCATCCACGCGGAACTTGAATGCATCGCGCCCAAAATCCTTCCGTTCATGGATGCGACCTGGGATTTGCTCGAGGCGGCAAGGCGCGATGGCAAACGGATTCTTTTCGAAGGTGCGCAGGGTGCCTTGCTTGATGTCGACCATGGCACCTATCCCTTTGTGACGTCCTCGAACACGGTTGCCGCCAATGCCGCCACTGGCTCGGGTCTCGGTCCGAAGGCGATCGGATATGTGCTCGGCATCGCCAAGGCCTATACGACGCGCGTCGGAGGCGGTCCGTTTCCGACCGAATTGCACGACAACATCGGCGAGCGGATCGGCGACCGGGGTCATGAATTCGGAACCAATACGGGTCGGCGCCGGCGGTGCGGATGGTTCGATGCAGTTCTCGTCCGCCAGGCCATCAAAACCTCCGGAATTGACGGCATCGCACTCACGAAACTCGATATTCTGGATGGTTTTGACGAGGTCAAGGTTTGCGTCGGCTATCATCTCGATGGCGGGCGGATCAACCGATTGCCGGCAAGCCAGGCTGCGCAGGCCCGCGTTACGCCGATCTACGAGACGATCGAAGGATGGAAAGCCACAACGGCCGGTGCGCGCTCCTGGGCCGCGCTTCCCGCGCAGGCCATCAAATATGTCCGTCGTATCGAGGAATTGATCGAGGCGCCGGTGGCCCTTCTGTCGACAAGCCCCGAGCGAGCTGACACGATCCTCGTCCATAATCCCTTCCGCGATTGATCGTTAAAGTGATGGGGCGGGATTGACGGAAGCCTTCTCAAATGCTCTGAACGCGACATGGCTGACTATTACCCGCTGCTTGCCAAGGCCGTCGCGGGCCTGCCGAATTCGACTGCCGAAGCGCGCTACGCTGTTTACGACCGCGCACGCAAGGCGCTTTTCGGCCAGTTGCGCAATCTTGATCCGCCGGTACCGGAGGAGGCCGTGGAGCGTGAAGCTCAGGCCTTGGACCTCGCCGTTGCGCGGCTGGAAGCGGAAATTGCGACAAAGTCCGAGCCACAAAGCGGAGAGCCTCCGGCTGCAGCCGCTGCGAGCCCGCCGGCGGAGAGCCCGGTCGAGACCCGTCGCTCCAACGGACCAGGCCCGTTGCAATGGCCCGAGCCCGATCCGCCGAAACCGGCTGACCCCGCGTCGTCTTCTTCTTCTACCCAGCCGGATTCGGCTCCGCCGACGCGGACGCCGCGTCCTTCGCCGCCACTTCGCAAAGAACCCTGGCCACGCGGCACGAATTTTGGCTCCCTTCCTGGCGCATCGCCGTCAAGCCCGTCCTTGTCTCCCCTGCGGCCGCCGTCGCGGAGCCGAGGCCCGAAGGACGAGAGCGCAGCAAAACCGGCGCCCCCTCAGGGAGAGGCAAGCGGCGGCGCGCTTCCAGGCCAAGGGGCTGTTGGCCAAGGCGCCGTCAACCAAGGCGGTTTCTTTCCGCCTCCCGCGTCTACCCCGGCAAACGAACGCCCCGAAAACGAAAGTCCTGCAAGCGAAGCGCCGGTATTCGAAAGCCCCGCCTCCGAGGTGCAAGGTTTTGAACTGGCCGGTCCCGAAACGCTCGATGAAGGTCAAGAGTTTCCGACTCCTTGGTCAGAATGCGGCCGGAAGCGCAACGTCCTTTTGTGCCGCCGCCCGCGCGAGATGTGAGTGCGGCGAAGCGGCTCTGGATCGTTGGCGGAATCGTTGGCCTTGTTGTCGTGTCCGTGGCGATCGCGGCCTTTAAGCTGCGCGACCGGCCGGAGGATCTGACCCATCCGCTGGTTTCATCCTCTTCGATACCTGGCGCGCCGGGGTCAAACGGCAAAATCGTCGACCGCGTTGGCGGCGGCAAGGCGACCGCGGACTCACATGTCTCGGGTGGCGCGGCTTCCTCGGCGGCCAATCGCACCGATACCGCCAAAAACACCTCCGAGGCTGTTAATCCCACAATTCCGGTTGCCGGCCGCGCCGCGCTTCTCGTGGAAGCGCCCGATGAGCAAAGCAAGGTCAAAACCTTCCTCGGCACGGTTGTTTGGAAAGTCGACAATGTCAGCAATGGACCCGGCGAGCCGCTGGGAATGGCGGTTCGCGCCGACATCGAGATCCCGGAAGAAAAGATGCAGGCCGAAATGAGTTTTCAAAAAAATCTCGACAGCACTTTGCCGGCTTCGCATACGATCAAACTTCGGTTTGCCATCCCCCCCGGCAGCGCATTGGGCAGTGTCAAGCAGATTAACGTCATGCAGCTGCGACGCGAGAATACCCCGACCGGAGAATCGCTGAAGGGCATCCCTGTACCTATCATGGAGAACGCCTTTCTGGTTGGTCTTGCTCGAGGCGATGCAGAGGCTTCCAATCTTGACCTCATCCGAACTCGCGAATGGCTCGACGTTCCGATGCTTCTTGCCAATGGCCGGATCGCCAAATTGACTTTCGAGAAGGGGCCGGCTGGACAACGCGCGCTCGATGACGCGTTGGCATCCTGGCAGACGCCATAGCGATGCCCGAGGCGATCGAAAAGGGTCCGGCAGAGCAGCGAAGCCAGCGTCGTTGACTGCCTTGCTTTGGTCAAAAAGGGGATTCCGCCGACATTCCTTGCTGCTTCCAAAACCCGAATAGAGGCTTATGTGTTGGGCATAGGGTCTTGTTCCTGTCGTCATACCGCCGCATAAGCCTTCCAGGATTGTAAGAATTAAAATAAACAGCCCCGAAGGGCAGCCGGATCAATCCTTCGGGCGCGGGACCAACGCAGGGATGGAACTTTGGACCAAGGAGATGGGCGTTATGGTGCGGAGCAGGTGCATATGGAGCAAGCGCCCGGCAGCGGGCTGAGCGGCTTTGCACGTAAGGCGAGGCTGGTCACGCGCCCGCCGGCGCAGAGCGATGCACATGTTCATGTAGGCATCGACCATAAAAAGCATGCGCGCCGACGTTCGATAGGGGGAATTCTCGCGGCCCTTTTCAGCGTCGTGATCGCGGCTTTTTCCATCTATATCCTTGGGCGCACGGTTTCCGCTGTCAATCTAAGCGATTTGCGTCAGGCGATCGCCGCGACCAGCGCGCAGCAGATCGCGGGAGCTTCGTTTTTCACCGTGCTCTCCTTTCTGGCTCTGACCGGCTATGACGGGCTCGCCCTTCGACAATTGCGCGCCCGCGTTCCTTACAAAACGACGGCGCTGGCTTCATTCACTAGCTATGCGATCTCCTTCACGCTCGGATTCCCGTTAATCACCGGCGGCACCGTTCGCTATTGGATCTATTCCCAGGCGGGTTTGGCAGCGAGCAAGGTCGCGAGCTTGACGATCATCGCCGGGGTGACCTTTTGGTTCGGAATGATCTTCGTGATCGGTGCCGGGCTGGCTTTTCACGCGACTGCCATCAGCGAGATCAACCACATCTTTCCATTCCTCAATATGCTGATGGGCTATTGTGTGCTTGGGACGATCCTCGCCTATCTGGTCTGGGTGACGATCCGCAAGCGTCATGTCCGTATTCGAGGGCTTTCGGTTGGAATTGCCGGGCCTTGGTTTGTCGCTGGGCCAGATCACGCTTGGCGTCATCGATCAATGCGCGGCCGCGGCTGTCCTTTATGTCTTGCTGCCGACTCAGCACGGAGCTCGACTTCTTCTCGTTTGCGGCAACCTATGTCTTTGCCTGCATTCTTGGAGTGGCGAGCAATGCGCCGGGCGGCATCGGCGTTTTCGAGGCAGCGATGCTCAAAGCCATGCCGGTCAATTCGGAAGGAGCGCTGCTCGCGTCCCTGTTGCTCTTCCGGGTCATTTATTATCTTGTGCCTTTTCTTTTCGCTCTCGCGTTCCTCGGCGCCCATGAAGGCTTCCGCCGTTGGAACAGTTTGCGCGAGGTCATGCGCCGGACCGAGGAAGAAAACGCTTTGTAAGACGAGCCTAATAATCTGCCACGGCGCCGGCCTTTGGATCGGTACTTGGAAAAGTGGCGGCTCAGACGGTGATTTGCTGTCCAGTTCGGCTGATGTACTGACGCGCCGCGGCTCCCGAGGTAACCTTGAGCATGAGCGGCTTTTCAGAACGAACCCTTTCATTTGATCGAAATCATATCGTTCAAAACTGAAATGTTTGAGATGCTCGCGCGCCCGCAGGCCGGATCCTTCCGATCTCGCGATCCTGGTCAAGAAGGCTCATTGCGCCGGCTTTTATGAGGGGCTTCATGGAACAAGACCGACAGGGTCGGGACTGCTTGATCATGGGCAAGCTCATCGATGCTTTGCCTGAAGCGGTCATTGTCATCGGCACGGCCGATCGGGTGATTGCAGTCAACACGGCGGCGCGAAGCCTGTTTCCCGCATTAAGGGCAAACGATCTTCTGGCGCGGAGCTCTAAGGGCTCCAGATGTTCTCGACGCGCTTAAACGGGCGCGCGTTTCCGGGGAAGCGCAACGGGTCACCTGGCTTGAGCGGGTTCCACTCGAACGGTTTTTTGAACTCAATGTGACGCCGATGGAATGGCCGGGCTGCGAACCGGCAATGATCATGACATTGCGCGATTTGAGCGAGGCCCGTCGCGTTGAGCGCATGCGGGTCGATTTTGTCGCCAACGCCAGCCATGAATTGCGCACGCCGCTTGCCTCCTTGCTCGGTTTCGTTGAAACGCTCCAAGGATCGGCGCGCGACGATAAGGAAGCGCGCGACAAGTTTCTTTCGATCATGCGCGAACAGGCCCAAAGAATGGCCCGGCTTGTCGACGATCTTCTCTCTTTGTCGCGGATCGAGCAGAATTTGCATCTGCGGCCGCAGACCTCGGTCGATCTCGTCGCAATTCTCCGGCATATCGCCGATACGCTGACGCCGATGGCGGATGATAACGGAGTTACCCTCAAACTCGACGTTCCCGCCAAGGCGATCGTCACGGGCGACCGCGACGAGCTTCTGCGGGTGGCCGAAAACCTGGTCGAAAACGCGATCAAATACGGCGCTTCGGATCCTCAATGCGTCAACAGGCAGGTCGAAATCACGCTTGTTTTGGAACAGCGCCAATGTGTTCTGAGCGTGCGCGACCATGGCCCCGGAATTCCCCACGAACATCTGCCGCGCCTCACCGAACGTTTCTACCGGGTCGATGCGGGCCAAAGCCGGGCTAAGGGCGGCACCGGCCTCGGTCTAGCGATCGTCAAACACATCGTTGCCCGTCATTGTGGCCGGCTCGGAATCGAATCGAATCCCGGCCAAGGGGCGACCTTCAGTGTTTTCCTGCCTTTGCACTGACAAGGCAAAGCTGAATTCCGGGGCTGTCATCAAGGTGTCAAACAATTTTCATATTGGCCTCATGTGGAAACTCTAGTTTGCACGCCGAGGCAGGGAGCACCCGATCCTGGGCTTCGCCCCGTTGCTTTGGACCCAGCCCCCAATGCGGTTTCGAGCCTTCTTCCGTTCGGCCTCATCAGCCTTTTAGCCCGTTTTTCTGTCAGCCAATGAGAGGCATGAAATGACTTTTCGTTTCTGCGAACGTCCTTCGCTGCCGTCGCCATGAGCGTTGTGACCGGCCATCGGCCGTCGCCATGGATATCTCTGGGGCCGGTGCGACCTTTCCATTTCCGATCTATGCGAAATGGGCGGATACCTACAAAAAGGAAACCGGTAACGGATTGAACTACCAATCGATCGGTTCCGGTGGAGGCATCAAGCAGATCAAGGCCAAGACGGTGACGTTCGGTGCATCCGACATGCCGCTGAAACCCGAGGAGCTGATGGAGGCGGGACTGGTCCAGTTTCCGACCGTGACCGGCGGCGCCGTGCCGGTCGTCAATCTCGCAGGAATCAAGCCGGGCGAACTGGTGCTCGACGGCCCGGCGCTGGCCAAGATCTTCCTTGGCGAAATCAAGACGTGGGATGATCCCGCCATCAAGAAACTGAACCCGAAAGCCAAATTGCCGTCGCAGGCGATCGTCGTGGTTCATCGTTCCGACGGTTCCGGAACGACATTCATCTGGACCGATTATCTCTCCAAGGTGAGCGCCGATTGGAAGTCCAAGGTAGGCGTCAACACGGCTGTCGAATGGCCCGCCGGCATCGGCGCCAAGGGCAATGAAGGCGTCGCCAACAATGTCACTCAGACCGGTGGCGCGATCGGCTATGTCGAATATGCCTACGCCAAACAGAACAAGATGACCTTCCTCGATCTGATCAACAAGGACGGCAAGTCGGTGGCCCCGGATGCCGAGAGCTTTCAAGGCCGCCGCGGCCAATGCCGACTGGGCCAACGCGCCGGGCTTCTACCAGATTCTGACCGACGAGCCGGGCGCGAAGTCGTGGCCGATCGCGGGCGCAACTTTCATCCTGATGCATAAGGTCCCGGAGGATGCAGCTGCCGCTTCCGAGGCCCTGAAGTTTTTTGCCTGGGCCTATGACAAGGGCGACAAGGTCGCCGAGGAACTCGACTATGTTCCGCTGCCGGACTCGGTTGTCGCTTTGATCAAGAAGAGCTGGGCTGCCGAAATCAAGAGCGCCGACGGCAAGCCGCTTCTGAATTGAAAATGCGCAAGAAGGAAGGGTTTATTGCCCTTCCTCTCTCCGTTCTCGCCGAGCATCAGAAGGTTCCGGGCCTTGCAGGCCGCGGGCATTGATGTTCTGTAATAAACAATAAGGAAGAATGCGGTGGCCAACAATATGGCAATTGAAAACGCCGCGCGGGACTCCGCTGAAAGCGCCTTGGCAAAGGCTCTCGCTCGGCTTCAAGCTTCGCGACAATGCGTTTCATCTCCTGACTTTAGCCGCGGCTTGGACGGTCTTGCTCCTCCTTGGTGGGGTGATCGTTTCGCTTGGTCGTCGGGTTCGATGCCGGCGATTAAGGCATTCGGCTTCAACTTTCTTACGAGCGAAGCGTGGAATCCCGTCACCGAGAAATTCGGCGCGATGGCGCCGATCTACGGCACGGTCGTCACCTCGCTCATCGCGATGATCATCGCGGTACCATCGGCACTCGGTATCGCAGATCTTTCTGACTGAGCTTTGCCCTTACGTGCTGCGTCGGCCAATCGGAATCGCAATCGAGCTTCTGGCCGGAATTCCCTCGATCATCTACGGGATTTGGGGCCTTTTTGTCCTCGCGCCCTTCGTACAGGAGCATGTTCAGCCCGGGCTCATCGCTTCTTTCGCCGATGTGCCGGTTCTCTCGATGCTGTTTGCGGGGCCTCCCTATGGCATCGGAGTGCTGACCGCGGGCGTCATCCTCGCGATCATGGTGCTCCCGATCATCACGTCGATCTCTCGCGATGTCTTCGAAACCGTGCCCGCGGTGTCTGAAGGAATCGGCCTATGGCATTGGACTGCACGACGTGGGAAGTGGTCCGCTTCGTCGTGATCCCTTACACACGGGTCGGCATCATCGGCGGCGGTCATGCTGGGTCTTGGTCGTGCCTTGGGCGAGACCATGGCGGTGACGTTCGTCATCGGCAACGCGCATAGAATCGCGGCCTCGCTGCTGGCGCCCGGCACGACGATATCGGCAACGATCGCCAATGAATTCACCGAAGCGGTCGGCGATCTTTATACCTCATCGCTGATCGAACTTGGACTGATCCTGTTCGTCATCACCTTTATTATTCTCGCGATCTCGCGATATATGCTGATGCGGCTGCACCAGCAGGAGGGGCGATAGATCATGGTCGATCTACGACACGCGCCGCCGCCGCGGTCAAATTCTACATCGCGCTTTGCTATGTTTCCGTGGTTTTCGGCCTCGGCTGGCTGGCGATCATCCTCGGAACGCTTTTCTATGAAGGTTTTCGCGGCCTGTCGCCGGCCGTCTTTACGCAAATGACGCCGCCGCCGGGCTCCGCCGATGGCGGCCTGCTGAATGCGATTGCCGGCAGTCTGATCATGACCGTTCTGGGCGTGGCCATTGGCAGCCCCGCTCGGGATGCTGGCGGGCACCTACATGGCCGAATACGGCCGCTATACGAAGCTCACGATGATCGTGCGGTTCATCAATGACATTTTGCTTAGCGCGCCTTCGATCGTGATCGGTCTGTTCGTCTACGAGGTCATGGTCGTGAGAATGGGCCATTTCTCCGCGCTCGCCGGGGCCGCGTCGCTTGCCGTCATCGTCATTCCGGTGGTCGTGCGCACGACCGAGGACATGCTGCTTCTGGTGCCTGATCCCTTGCGCGAAGCCGCGCGCGCGCTCGGCCTACCGCGCGCCATCGTCATCGGCAAGGTCGCCTATCGCGCCGCGCGCGCGGGTCTCATCACCGGAGTGCTTCTGGCCATCGCCCGCATCAGCGGCGAAACGGCGCCCTTGCTCTTTACCGCGCTGAACAATCAGTTTTTCAGCACGAATTTGAACGCGCCGATGTCGAGCCTGCCGGCGGTCATCTTCCAATTCGCGCTCAGCCCTTACAAGGAATGGCAGCAGCTTGCGTGGACGGGGGCCCTTCTCATAACCTTGTCCGTACTTGCGCTTTCCATCACCGCGCGCGTGCTCCAAACGCAGAGGCAGGCGAAATGAACAGCATCAATGATATTCCTGAATCGGCGCCCGAACCTAACCCTAAGGAAGCCCAAACGGTGACTTCAGAGGCAGCCCAAACGGTAGCTTCAGAGGGAGCCCAAACGCGGGCGTCAGGGGAAGTCAAACCGGTGGCTCCTGCCAAGAACTTGCATCTCGCGACGAAGGTCTCGATTCGAAATCTCAATTTTTTCTATGGCGACACACTCGCGTTGAAGAATATCAACCTTCCCGTCTACACGAATAAGGTGACGGCCTTCATCGGACCCTCGGGCTGCGGAAAATCGACCCTTCTGCGTGTGTTGAACCGCATGTACGATCTTTATCCCAAGCAAAGAGCCGAGGGAGAAGTCCTTCTTGACGGCGTGAACATCTTGCGCCCCGACCAGGATCTCAATCTCTTGCGCGCCCGGTCGGCATGGTGTTTCAAAAGCCGACCCCTTTTCCGATGTCGATCCACGACAATATCGCCTTCGGCATCAAGCTCTATGAGAAGCTCCCCAAGACCGAGCTAAACGATCGGGTCGAGGCGGCATTGAAGCGCGCCGCTCGTCTGGGACGAGGTCAAGGACAAACTGCACGTTTCGGGTCTGTCGCTTTCCGGCGGCCAGCAGCAGCGCCTCTGCATTGCGCGCACCGTGGCCGTCCAGCCTGAAGTCATTTTGTTGGACGAGCCATGCTCGGCGCTCGACCCGATCTCGACAGCGAAGGTCGAGGAAACGATTGACGAATTGAAAGAAAATTATACGATCGCAATCGTCACTCACAACATGCAGCAGGCGGCGCGCGTCTCGGAGCATACCGCCTTCATGTATCTCGGCGAGCTCATCGAATTTGGCTTCACCGCTCAGATCTTTACCTCACCTGAAAAGAAGCAGACACAAAATTATATTACCGGCCGCTTCGGCTGATTGCAGTCGGGCAGCAAGGAACAGGTTCATGTCCGATCATATCGTCAAAGCTTACGACAAGGAGCTCGAAGTCCTCGGCCGGAAAATCGCGGAAATGGGCGGCATCGCCGAAAAAATGCTGTCCGATGCCATGGATGCGCTTGGTCGATTTCGACATCAGGCTCGCCCAGGCGACCGTCGATAGCGATCCGCGCCTCGACCTCTTGCAGCGCGACATCGAGGAACAAGCGATCCTGACGATCGCGCGCCGCCAGCCGATGGCGGTCGATCTGCGCGAGATCATTGCCACGATCCGCATTTCCGGCGATCTCGAGCGGATCGGCGACCTTGCCAAGAACATCGCCAAGCGGGCGATCAAGATTGCCGCGGAAATGCAAATTCCGCGGGCGACCATCGGGCTCCGGTCGATGCACGAATCGGCGGCGATTCTTTTGAAGGACGTGCTCGATGCCTATGCCCAGCGCGATGCCGAACGCGCGCGCGCGGTCTGGATGCATGACGCCGATCTCGACTCGCTGGAAGACTCGGTTTTCCGCGATCTTCTGACCTTCATGATGGAAGACCCGCGCAACATCTCGTTTTGCACGCATCTCCTGTTCTGCTCGAAGAACATCGAGAGAATCGGCGACCACTCGACCAACATCGCCGAGACGGTGGTTTATCTCGTGACCGGTGAAACCTTGCCGATGGACCGGCCGAAAGGCCGCACCTCATCTATCAGAAGCACCAACGACGGTGGCATTGAACATGCGAGAAAGAACTGCAGGATACGAATGAAAGCCGTTCTCGCCTTCGACGCGCGTCTATGGCGACCTCGCCAACGGCGGCGCGCATTCTCGTGGTCGAGGACGAGGCGGCTTTAAGCCTGCTTCTTTCTTATAATCTCGAGGCCGAAGGCTTCACCGTGGATCGGGTCGAACGCGGCGACGAAGCCGAGATCCGGCTCAGCGAAACGACTCCCGGACCTCGTCATTCTCGATTGGATGCTGCCCGGCGTCTCGGGGCTTGAAATCTGCCGCCGGATGCGAGCGCGCGCGACGACCCGCAGCCTGCCGGTGATCATGCTCACGGCGCGCGGCGAAGAAAGCGAACGCGTCCGCGGTCTCGCGATCGGCGCCGACGATTATGTGGTCAAACCGTTCTCCGTTCCGGAGCTGATGGCGCGCGTCCATGCCTTACTGCGGCGCGACCCGGCCCGATCGGGCCAATGGCGTCCTTGTCAGCCGGCGACCTCAATCTCGACAGGCAAAACTGGCGCGTTCGCCGCGCGGGCCGGGACGTTCATATGGGTCCGACCGAATTTCGCTTGCTGGAACATCTGATGGTCAAGCCGGGCCGGGTGTTTTCGCGAGCCCAGCTGCTCGACAGCGTTTGGGGCCTGTCCGCCGAGATAGACGAGCGAACGGTCGACGTTCACATCGGTCGGCTACGCAAAGCCTTGTCGAAGGGCGCCGAGAAAGATCCGATTCGCACCGTGCGCGGTGCCGGTTATGCGTTCGACGAGACTTTCGGCAAAGTCAGCTGAACTTTGTAGCGGGCCGCCCGGGCTTCCCAGCGGCCCGGAATCAGGTGGTGGCCTTGTGCGGCCGACGCTCGCGCCGGCGGTCATGCTGCGTCTGATAGGCGATGCCGGAATGGCAGGCGCAATAAGGTCCCTCGCCGGGCAGTTTTTTTGCACCGCAAAAACGAAAATCAGCCTGTGTCGGATCCCCGATCGGCCAGCGGCACATGGCTTCGCGCAACTCCAAGATCGTGACCGGTTCCGACATGGGCACCACAACATCCTTCCTCGCGATCTGTGGCGAGGGGGCTTCCATTACGGTTGGGTGCAGCGCCAGGGCAGTGTTGCCTACGACCGAAGAACCGGTTGAACGTCGAGCGTGGGTCCGCCGCGGTGCTTTGGGATGCGGTGACGCAGCATGCACATGACCGGGGCCGGCCGCCGCCACGCGGCCCGATAGGCCCAAACGGTAGACCTTCCCGATCACCGCATTGCGGGTGACTCCATTGGACAGCTCGCCAGCAATCCGGCTGGCACTCCATCCGTCGAGCCAGAGTTTTTTCAACAACTCAATTCGTTCATCGGTCCAGGACATCGAGACCTCCTAGAAACTTGCCAATTGAACTGACGGTCATCTGGAGTTTTGCTCATCTTGTAGACAGCGAAAGTCACTCTTGGAAGTTCGTTAAGCGAGCCAAATAAGTCCATCTTGAATCCGCAGCATTGGTTCAAAACGCAAATGCACACCCATCCGACGCCGTTCCATGAACTCTGCTCTTTTTGCCCGAGCCAGTGTTCGACGTCTCAATAGTTAACGTAGGGCAAGCTACACTGCCGGTTGAAACGCACGCAAGCTTCACGTCGTGCCGCAGCATGTTTTCAACAAGAGCTTGCAAGACGCGCCGACATTCATCCAGCTTTCAAGCGTGTTGCGAAACGAAACGGGTCTCCTTCGTTCCGCAATACATGCCGAAGATTTATGTGGATGTTGGCGTATCGGACTTGGCCATCGCGTAAACTTTTGCTCTGTAGTGGTACGCGTCGGCGCGCGAGCCTAATTTGGGTATGGATTGCTCTTACAAGGGCGTTCGCTTGCGTCGCATCGCGTTAAACAAGATGCGTGTGGTCCGGCAGGTTCTAAAGCTCTTATGCGTTTAGAGGTGGCAGCGCACATGCTCCGCGGAGCATGACCATGCTCGCCTCGATTATTCCAAGCTGGGCTTGCGTCTGGCTGGCGAAGAGGTGGAAGCCTCGCTCGTGAAGGTCGACAATGGTCGGCCGAAATGCGGGTTGGCGCTTTAAAGCGAGGTCGGCCAGACAAGAAATTCTACTTCCATTGCTTCGCGGATCGGCCGGCCGGGCAGGGGAGGCCGGCAAACGGCCAACATTTGCGATGGAGAGTGCTGCGCTTGAGGTTGCCGTTTCGCCCAATTAATGGGAACGGGGGCAGGCGATTGGCGGATGAGTGAAGCCGCTTGACGTGCTTGTGCCTGAGCCTGCCGGACCCGTTGCGAAAGCCGATGCGTTCCTTTACAAAGGCGCCAAATTAGAGTGCGCACAATGGCTAATGACGAACACGAGCTTTCCAAGACGCCTGCGGAGCCAGGTTTCGTGCGCCCGCATCCGCATGAAGAAAGCCGGTCTCCATCGCAAACCGAGTCGGAAGCATTTGCGGCGAAATCGCCTGAAGAAGCCTCGGAGCCTGCGGATCTCGAGTCGGTCTCCGCCGAACCCAACTTGCCGGGCGATTCCGACCTTGCCCCCGAAACGCCAGAGTCCGAAAGTCTGGAAGCCGCTGTGCCGGCGGCTCTTGCTCCCGAGCTCGATTCGAAAACTGGCCGTGACCGGGCCGGCGATCCTGTGAAACAGCGTGCACTCTTTCCGGCGCTCGCCGCCACCGCCATTGTCGGCGCCCTTCTGGGCACCGCCGGATCCTACGGACTTCGATATTTGCCAGGCGCGCCGACCGGCGGCGCGATCGCCGACGATCGCATCGCGGCATTGAGCGCAAGACTCGATTCGCTCCAGAGCAAGGTGGATGCATCCGCTTCTCGCTCGGCCGTGGCCGCGATAGAAAGCCGTGCCGCGGCGGCGGAAAGCATGGCCAACAAAGCGACGGAGTCGGTCAATTCGGCTTTGGCCGACATTCAAAAAGCCTTAGCGGCGCGGCCGGCTTCCCAAGAGTCCGGGGCTGAGTCGACACCCGCCCAAGCCTTCGATCCCGGACCGCTGGAGGCACAACTCGACGGCATTGAGCAAAAGCTCGCGCCGCTCGAAGCGGCACTTGCCGCGCCCAAAGGCGATGTTCGCGTGCAACAGGATCGCGAAACGCCGGTGGTCGAGCACGGTTCGCAGGCCCATTCGATTGCGATTGTCGCCCAAAGCCTGCTGCGGAAGCTGGATCGCGGTGGCCCATACGCTGCGGACTTGGTGGCGCTGGAAAAACTTGGCGTTCCTCCGGCCTCCCTAGAACCTCTGCGAGGGGCCGCCGCGACCGGTGTTGCGAGCGACCGGCAGCTCGCCACGCAACTTGCGGCGCTCGCTCCGCAGCTCATCGCGGTCTCCTCCGCCAAAGAAGCCAACGAAGACGAAGGTTTTCTCGACCGCTTGACCCGGAATGCCAAAGGATTGGTGCATGTTCGCCGCGTTGGCGAGATGGAGGGCAACGATCCCCGCAGTCTTGTCACGCGGATCGAAAACGCTCTTGCGGATCATGATATCGAAACCGCATTTGGTTTGTGGAAGGAATTGCCCAGTGCCGCCGAGGCGAAATCGGCGAGCTGGGGTGAGGCCGCGAAGGCGCGGCTCGATGCTGTAAACGCCGCGCGATCGATCGAGGCCGACGCCGTGGCGGTTCTGGGCAAGCCAAAACCATAGTTCTGCCTGCTAGGACCCTGAAACAAAGCCCTCGACGAGAAAAACATGTTCCGGGTTCTCCTGTTCCTTCTTGTTTTGATTGCCGCGGCGTTTGGCCTGGCTTGGCTTATCGACAGGCCCGGCGAGATTGTGTTGAACTGGCAAGGCTACCGGATCGAAACTTCGGTTTTGGTCGGTCTCGGGATCATTCTGACCCTTGTCGCCGTTATCCTGACGATCTGGAGCCTGTTGCGCTTTGCGTTTCGACTCCCGCCGACCCTGTCAGGTGCGAACCGGACGCGGCGCCGGGAAAAAGGCTATGCAGCTCTCTCACGTGGCATCATCGCCGTCGGCTCGGGAGACGCCATGCTGGCCCTCAAGTCCGCCGCCGAAGCGCAGAGACATTTGCGCGACGAGCCTTTGGCATTGCTGTTGCGGGCCGAAGCTGCCCAACTCGCCGGCCACCATAATGCGGTGGAGGCGGCGTTCAGGGAAATGACCCAGCGCAACGACATGCGCCTCCTTGGCCTGCGCGGGCTGCATGCACATGCCCATCGGCGGGGGGATGTCGACACAGCGCATCACTTTGCCAGCACTGCCCATAGCATCACCGCTTTACCCTGGACATCGAGCGCGGTTATCGAACGCCATGTGGCGGCCAAGGACTGGCAAGCCGCACTCGCTGCGGTCGAACACAGCGGGGCGGCGAATTTCATCGGCAAATCGACGCGGGACCGCCAACGGGCCGTACTCACGACAGCGATTGCTCTCGAAAAAGAGCTGACCGAGCCGGATGAGGCCCTGCGCCTGGCCCGCACAGCGATCAAGCGCGCCTCCGATCTTGTGCCTGCGGTGGCGCTTGCTGCGCGGCTTTCGACTCGCCGTGGGGAGCATCCGCAGGGCGACGAAAATGATCGAAGCGGCATGGCCAGTGGCGGCGCATCCGGATCTCGCAAAAATCTACCTCGATTTGCGTCCGGGCGACTCCAATGCCGACCGGCTCGCGCGGGCTCGTATTCTGTACAAGCTTTCGCCCCGCGACCCTGAAAGCCGAATGGTCCTCGCCAGCGCGGCGATTGCCGCCTGCGATTATCAAACCGCGCGCGACACTATGCTGCCACTGATTCAAGGGGCGGAGCGGCCGACGGCCCGCATGTGTCTCATCATGGCCGAACTCGAAGAGGCGGAGCATGGCGACTTCGGATATATCCGGGAATGGCTGGCGCGCGCGTCACGGGCGCCGCGCGACGCCATCTGGGTCGCCGACGGTGTCATGTCCCAGCAATGGCTGCCGGCATCACCGGTGACGCGGAAGCTTGATGCGTTTGTCTGGCGACGGCCCGACGAGCATCTGGGCGCGGAAGGGGAGACGGACGAGGCGGTTTTCAGCTCGATTCCCGGCCCGATCGAATCGCCCGCCCTGATCGAACAAATGGAAACGAAAGCCATTGCGCCGCCGGTGCCGGAAGAAAAACCCGCTGCGGTTGAAGCTGCGGCTGGAGAAAGCGCGAGCGAATCCGGCGCGCCGGAGGGTGAAGTTGGCCCGCAGCCAGACGATCAGGCCGCCGATGCCGCGCAGACATCGAAACGCCGCGGTTTGTTTGGAAATTGACGCCGGGTTCCAATAGCCCGAAACCAAAAGCGTTGATATTGTCTGCCGACCTGACTAAGAGGATACGCTTTCCGCCGTAGTTTTGGTCCAGGTTGCCGCCGCAATAGCTCAGCTGGTAGAGCACCTCATTCGTAATGAGGGGGTCGGGGGTTCGAATCCCTCTTGCGGCACCAATAACCAACGGCCAAGCCGAACGCATGAACCGCACCATCAAGGATGCGACCATCAAGCTGTTCCACTCCCCCGATATCGAGAGCCTCAAGGCGCATGTCCTCGCCTTCCTCGCGGCCTACAACTTCGCTAAGCATCTCAAGGCCTTGCGATGGAAAACGCCGTTCGAGGCGATTGCTCACGCCTGGACAACCGATCCTTCAATCTTCAAGATCAATCCCCGTCACCTCATTCCGGGACCAAAGAACTAGGGCATGTTCCGAAAAAGTTGACCGACTTTTTCGATCAGAACATGCTCCAACTCGTTGAGCTTGAGCGATTCCTTTTCGATCAGATGATTCCATCTGAGCGGGAAGCGCTTTAGAACTTCGCGACGATGTCGCCGCCGAAGGTGAATTGCGAGCTTTTGGTGCCGACTCCGAAGGCCGGGGAAAGCCGCTGGCCGTCGAACGGCGTCGTGCCGTTCAGCGAAGAATCGTAGCGAACCTCCGGGCCGGACCGTCAGCGATTTCAGCAACGGCAGGCCCTCGGGAATCGGCGCCGAGATGTTGAGGCCCGCCGTCAGCTCCAGATAGGTCGTCGGCGCGGGCGCGAACACCGCCGTGGTCGGGAAACCCATATTCGACATTGACGAAGTCGAAATTGCCGGGGAAAGCCGCGACGAAGAAATTATTGTTGTCGCGCCAAACCTCGGCCGCGCCCGACAAGCTTCAGCCAGTCGTTGACCGTGTAGATCGCATATTGCGCGATGCCATAGCCGCTCGCGTTGAACCCGTCGTCGCGAATGTAGTTGACGTCGGTGATGAAGGTCAAAGAGTCGGTGGCCTTCCAGGTCACCGTGATGTCGTTGAGATAGCGAAGCGCGTTGTTCGGATTGCAGGCGCACGCCAAGGCGACTCCCGGGGTGTCGGGATTTTCCGCGCCGATGTGGGTGGTCGCCAGGATCGTGAGATTGCCGTCGAGAAGATTCAGCCCGATGCCGCCATGGAACGCCGCGGCGCCATTGTTGTCGCCCTGGCGATTGCCGAAGGTGGTGTTCACGCCGGTGTCGACGCCCAGATAAATATCGACCATCGGATCGACATGCGAGATCGTCATGATGCCGGTGTGGACGAGCGGAATGCCGAAGTTGAAGATGTAGGAATGCGAGTAGAGGTAATTGGTGGTCGGGTCGATCGTCTCGGCGCCTTCCAAGGTGACATATTGACCGGCCTTGACGTCGATGCCGCCGGCGAACAGCCAGGGCAGATGCACGATGCCCAACGCCTCGACCGGGGTGAACTGGCTCCAGTCGTTGATGATGTAATCGAGCTCGCCGAGATAATGGGTGTAGCGCGCGTCCGTGCCGTACATGAGCTTGCACCTTGAAGCCGAAATCATAATCCGTCGCTTTCGGATCGAGCGGCCGCTGGACGGTCAGAAGCATCTGGTTGAGGAGCGGCTAGTTGGCCTTGTCGGTGAACAAATGGCCGAAATTCAACCCGTCGCCCGGGTTGTCGGGATTGAAGGTCATGCCGGCCTCGACCGCGCCGGTGACGGTGATCGTATCCCACCAATTGGCGGGCGGCGGCGGGGTCGCGGCGACATCGGCGGCGCGCGCAATCCCGGCCGGAGAGCCAAGGAACAGTGCCGGCGCAGAGAGCCGGCACCAGAAGGGATTTTAGCGAACGGGGCATGAGCGGGTATCTCCAAGCAGCAAGCCATTGGTCGACGGCAGGGTGCGCCGCAAAATTAATTTGCAATATTTCTCGAGGTCCAAGCACGCTTCTTCCAGACCGCCGATGCGCTTTTGCCACAGTTTGCGTATTTGAACGGCAGGAAGCTCATGGGGCGGATTGCAGCTGTTGGATCGGGTCGGCATTCCTGCCTCCAGTTATCCGCCGCCAGTCCAGCCTCAAAATGCCAGCGCCTTGACCTCTTTGACGCCAGGGAGCATTTCGGTTTCGGCGAGTACCTTGTCCGGCGACCGGGCTATCCACCTCGACAAGCGCAATTGCCGAGCCGCCCTCACGGTCGCGGCCGAGCGCGAAGGTCGCAATATTCACTCCGGCATTGCCGAGAATACTGGCGAAACGGCCGATGAAACCGGGCTTGTCCTCATTGCTGACGTAGATCATCAACGGGGCCATCGACAGCGTCGACGCCGATCCCGTTGATCGAGATGACGCGAGGCTTTCCATCGTGGAAGACCGTGCCCGAAACCGAGCGGCTCGTGGTCTTCCGTTTCGACCGAAAGCGTAATCAGCGATTCGAAATCGGTTTCGGCCGCGCGGGTCACTTCGTCGATCGCGATGCCACGCTCCTTGGCCACGCCCGGCGCGGAAACCACATTGACGTCGGCAAGCAGCGGCCGCAAAAGCCCGGCGATCGCCGATGCGGTCAGCGCCTTTCGTTTTCAATTCGGCCACATCGCCTTCATAGGTGATCACCGCCCGCTTGATCCCGCTGTCGACAAGCTGTCCGGCGAACGAGCCGAGACAGTCTGTGAGCGCAATATAGGGTTTGAGTTTGGGGGCTTCCTCGGCGGTGATCGAGGGGAAATTGACGGCATTCGAGATCGCGCCGCGGATCAAATAATCCGACATTTGCTCGGCGATCTTGCAGCGCCACATTCTCCTGCGCCTCGCTGGTCGAGGCGCCAAGATGCGGCGTGCAGACGACATTGGGGTGGCCGAACAGCGGATTTCCGGTTGCCGGTTCGTTCACGAACACGTCGAAAGCGGCGCCCGCCACATGGCCGCTATCGAGAAGCGCGCGCAGGCCTTTTCATCGACGAGTCCGCCGCGCGCGCAATTGATGATTCGCACGCCGCTGCTTGGTCTTGGCAAGATTTTCCGCCGACAGAATATTCTTTGTCTGCGGCGTCAACGGCGTGTGCAGGGAAATGAAATCGGCGCGGCCGAGCAGTGTTTCGAGATCGACTTTCTCGACCCCGAGATCGAGCGCGCGTTCCGGCGAGAGATAGGGATCGATAGGCGATGACATGCATATGCAAGCCGATCGCGCGCTCGGCGACGATCGACCCGATATTGCCGCAGCCGATGATGCCGAGCACCTTGCCGGTGATCTCGACCCCCATGAAGCGGTTCTTTTCCCATTTGCCGGCCTGGGTCGAGACATCGGCCTGGGGAATCTGCCGGGCGAGCGCGAACATCATAGCGATCGCATGTTCGGCGGTGGTGATGGAATTGCCGAACGGCGTATTCATCACGATAATCCCCTTCGCCGTGGCGGCGGGAATATCGACATTGTCGACGCCGATCCCGGCGCGACCGATCACTTTCAATTTGACCGCGCCGTTCGAGAAGTTTGGCGGTGACCTTCGTCGCCGAGCGAATCGCAAGGCCATCGAACTCGCCGATGACGCTCGCGAGCAGTTCCTTGTCCTTGCCGAGATCGGGCTGAAAATCGATCTCGACGCCGCGCTCCTTGAAGATGGCGACGGCGGCAGGCGACAAGGCGATCCGAAATCAATACACGCGGAGCCACGGGGCATCTCCTCAAGCAAGAGCTTTAAATTGGCACGTTGTTTCGCGATCAAATCACGCAAAGAAACACTTGGGTCCGTGATCCGTCTTCGGTTCAGGTACCAAAACTTCACGCAAGAAATCCAGCTTCAAGAGCGCGTTGAAGCTATGTTCGACGACAGACGACAAGTCTCGCGGCGCTCTTGTCCCGACCGGTCAATTCAGGTCTTTCGGCGTCAAGCCGCCTGGCCAGATCGGCCTTGGTTTTGGCAAAGGCAAAATCGAGCCAAGGCGTCAGCGCTTCGATATCGCTCGTCTCGACGGTCGCGCCGCACCAGACGCGAAGACCTGGCGGCGCATCACGATAGGCGCCAATGTCATAGGCGACCTTTTCCTTTTCGAGCAAATTCTACGATTGATTTGGCAAACGAGCCTGGCCCGCATACGGAAGCGTCGGTGACGGCCGGATCGACCACCTTCAGGCAGACGCTGGTATTCGACCGGATCTTGGGGTCGCGCGGCGAGGAAATCCACCCAGGGAGTTCGTTCCGACCCAGTCGCTGAGCGCCTTGCGAATTGGCGTCGGCGCGCGCGATCAGCGTGTTGAGGCCGCCAATCGATTTGGCCCCAGTTGAGGGCGTCGATATAATCCTCGACGCAGAAGAGCGACGGCGTGTTGATCGTTTCGCCCTCGAAAATCGCTTCGATCAGTTTGCCGCCTTCGGTCAGGCGGAAAAGCTTCGGCAATCGGCCAGGACGGCGTAAAGGTCTACAAGCCGTTCCACCGCGCGCGGGGAAAGAATCAACATACCATGAGCGGCCTCGCCACCCAGCGCTTTCTGCCAGGAGAAAGTGGTGACATCGAGCTTTGGCCAATCGAGATTCTGAGCGAAGGCGGCGGAGGTGGCGTCGCAAATCGTCAGGCCCTTGCGGTCGGCGGGCGATCCAATCGGCATTGGGAACCCGCACGCCGGACGTCGTTCCGTTCCAGGCGAACACGACGTCATTGTCGAAATTCACCTTTGCGAGGTCGGCAATCTCGGCCATAGTCCGCGACTACGGCGCGGACATTCGGGAGTTTCAATTGTTCGACGATGTCGATGACCCAGCCTTCGCTGAAGGATTCCCAGGCGAGACACATCGACGCCACGCTGGCCGAGCAACGACCATAGGGCCGTCTCGACCGCGCCGGTGTCGGAGGCTGGGATGATGGCGATACGGTAATCGTGGGGAACCTGCAAAACCTCGCGTGTCAGATCGATGGCGCGCTTCAATTTGGCCTTGCGACGACTTCGCCCGATGCGAGCGCCCAACGGGGGCATCCTTGAGGTCTTGAAGTTGCCAGCCGGGGTGCTTGACGCAGGGGCCGCAAGAAAAATTCGCGCGCGCGGGCCGCACAGCAGGAGCCGTGATTGACACGTTAACCATCCTTTCAGATGGGCGCCTTTCGTTGGGGAAAGGTGTCCCGCCTGGATGCCTACGCCGCAAGGGCGGAGCGGTCAAGCAGGGCGGCGGGCTCTTGCACCGGCAACTGTAAAAAATCCGATCCTGTTGCATATGGGTTGGCCGGCGGGTGGCGAGGCCCGAAACTGCCCCTCTCGTCTCAATCCGTGCTATTTCAGATATTCGATTTATCTGTAAAGCTTTCGCTGTGGCTCTGGATTGGGGAAGGTCGTGTCAAAGAAAACTGCAACCATCCTCCGCCATGTTCATTTCGAGGATCTTGGCGTGTTCGAACGGCCTCTCTCGGACGCTGACTATGAGATCCGTTACCATGATGTCGGGCAGGCGGGCTTCGCGGCCATCGACCCCCTACAACCCGATCTTCTCATAGTGCTTGGTGCGCCGGTCGGCGTTTACGAGGACGACAAATATCCGTTTCTCGGCGATGAAGCCCGCGTCCTCAAGGCGCGCCTCGGCCGCAACCGGCCGACGTTCGGCATCTGCCTTGGCGCCCAGCTCATCGCGGCCGCGCTCGGCGCCAAGGTCTATCCGTCCGGGGTCAAAGAGATCGGCTGGGGGCCCGTCGAATTGAGCGATGCGGGCTTGGCATCCCCGCTCCGGCATCTGGCGCAGACCCCGCTGTTGCATTGGCACGGCGACACCTTCGATTTGCCGGCCGAAGCGGTGCATCTGGCCTCGACTTCGCTTTGCCGCAACCAGGCGTTTTCCGTCTCTCCCAACGTTCTGGCTGTGCAGTTCCATCCCGAGATCGATCCGCTCGCCGGCATCGAGCCCTGGCTGGTCGGCCACGCGGTCGAAATTGCCGACGCCGGACTCGATCCACGTCAGTTGAGGGAAGGCGCGAAAACAGCGGCCGCGCTGCCGGCAAGGGCCGGAAAAATGTTTGAGGAATGGCTGAACGGAATTCAGCCCTGAGCACCGATGACGGTCATTTCAATTCAATCGCAAGTGGTTCACGGCCACGTCGGCAACAGCGCCGCGGTTTTCCCGCTGCAAGCGCAAGGGATCGACGTCGCTGCCGTGCCGACGACGCTTCTGAGCAATCATCCGCTCTATCCCTCCTTGCGCGGCCAGGTCCTCGGCGCTGACCTCGTCCGCGACCTTCTGGTCGGCGTGGAAGAGCGGGGTCTCGTCGACTCCTGCAAGATTTTGATCTCCGGCTATTTGGGGTCCGAAGAGATCGGCGTGGTCGTGATGGATTTCGTGCAGCGCGCAAAATCGCGAAATCCAAACCTCCTCTATTTGTGCGATCCCGTCATGGGGGACCATGACCTCGGCTTCTTCGTGGATGCCGGGCTGCGCGTTCTGCTTTGCGAGGGTCTCATCCCTTGGGCCGACATCATCACGCCGAACCACTTCGAACTGGCGCAAATCGCCGGCGCCGCACTCGACACGCGCGAGGCGATCATTGCGGCCGCCCGCAGGCTCGGGCCGTCCACGGTTGTCGTGACTGGCGTACAAGGCGAGGGCGTGTCGGCGGGAATAATTCAAACACTTGCCATCGAACCGCGCGCAGCCTGGGTGGTCTCGACACCGAAGCTTGCGTGCCGCCCGGCTGGAACCGGCGATCTCTTCACCGCGCTTTTTGCCGCCAGGTTTGTGAAGGGCCTGCCGACCCCAGCCGCACTCAGCCAAGCGGTCTCCGGAATCTATAGCGTGCTTGAGGAAACCGAGCGGCGGGGGGCCTATGAGATGGCGCTGATTGCGTCGGCTGAGCGGATGCTCCACCCCGAGCCTCTCTTTGAGCCGGTCCAAATCCCGTTCAATGCTGGGATTCGTTAGGAGCGGAAGAGGCGCGTTTTTAAGCATGCGCCTTCGCCTTTGCCATCATGTCGGTGAAGCGGGTAAACAGATAATGGCTGTCGCGCGGGCCGGGCGAGGCTTCCGGATGGTGCTGCACCGAGAACGCCGGGCGATCCATCAACTCCAATCCGCAATTGGACCCGTCGAAGAGGGACCGATGGGTTTCCCGCGCATTAGCGGGGAGGCTCGTCGGATCGACGGCAAACCCATGATTCATGGAAACGATCTCAACCTTGCCGGTGGTGAAATCCTGCACGGGGTGATTGGCGCCATGATGGCCCTGATGCATTTTCAATGTTTTCGCGCCGATCGCGAGCGCCAGCATCTGGTGGCCAAGGCAAATGCCGAAGGTCGGGACCTTGCTGTCGATCAGGGTCCTGATAATCGGAACCGCATATTTCCCGGTTTCGGCCGGATCGCCAGGACCGTTTGAAAGAAAAATTCCGTCCGGCCGCATCGCGAGGATCGACTCGGCCGGCGTCTGCGCCGGCACCACGGTGACCGCGCAACCGGCATCCGTCAGGAGCCGAAGGATGTTGCGCTTGATCCCATAGTCGATGGCAACAACCCGATAGGTCGCGGGCGCGGAGGAACGATAGCCTTGTCCCGCGATCCAAGCGCCTTGCGTCCATTCGTAACGCTGCGCGGCGGTGACGTCGGGCACGAGATCCATGCCTTCGAGACCGGGCCATTCCCGAGCCATCTTCTGCAAGGCCTCCATATCGAAAACGCCGTCGGCGGCATGGGCGATCACAGCGTTGGGCATGCCGTTGTCGCGAATGAAACCGGTGAGCGCGCGGGTATCGAGACCGCACATGCCAATGATGCCGCGGTTTTTGAGCCAGCTGTTGAAATCGCCCTTGGCGCGATAATTCGAGGGGCCGGTGATCGGCGCATGGACGATGACGCCGCGCACCCCACGCTCGCGGCGAGATTGCTTGTCTCGATATCCTCGTCATTGGCGCCGACATTGCCGATGTGCGGAAAGGTGAAGGTGATGATCTGGCCGGTATAGGAAGGATCGGTGAGAATTTCCTGATAGCCCGTCATCGCCGTGTTGAAGCAGACTTCGCCCACGGCCGCCCCGGTTGCGCCAAATCCCACTCCCTCGAGGACCATGCCATTGGCCAAAACGAGGAGAGCGGTTGGACGTGTCTCGCGCCAGAAGGTCGAAGTTTGCTCTTGCTCGGGTCTCATGCTCACTCTTCCGTCTCAAACAGGGCATTAAAAATAGCTGTCGCATGGTCCTCGCCTAGGCAAAGCGAGAGCTATTCGGCGGGGCAGTGCCGATAGCCGGCCGATGTTGTTTTGGCAGATGCCCGCATCAGGAAGCAAGGCTTTGAATCAAGCGACAGCCGGCTGCGGACGCACGCTAACCCAAATCAATCGGCGCCGTGCGCATCTTCTGCCGGCTGGCGGAGTGACATCGACGCCCGCCCATCGCTTCGGCCAAGCATAGCGAAATGAGGCCCTCTTCCGGGGTAGACAGGTAACAAGCGCGCGAAGCGGAATTTTGAGGGATTGCACGGCGGCCACCGATCGTGGAGACTTACGATAACATTTCGATTTCAAAAATAGTTATTCCGCTTTTATCAAAAAATACGTTGCGACTTAACAGATTTATCGGACCATGACGGATAAGCGCAGCAGTGGGCATTCTCCGCCTGGTCTGATCAGCTCGTTGACGGGGATGAGCTGAACGATCCAGACCATGCGGGCCTGCGCGCGGCGCTGGACCGGCTCGATCAGGTCGACGTCTGGACGCTGGCCGGCCGCCGGAGTCTCCGCGATATCGCGGCCGGTCCCCTGGGTGAGTTGATTTCCACCGCCTTTCGCGTGATGCCGCGCCAGCCGAGATCGATGGAGACCGTGGAACGGCTGCTGGCCGCTGGCGAAGCCATCGTCAAGCGGAAGAGACGGCTCGACAGATTAACGATGGAAACGGTCGCAGACGAGGCGGGCATCACCCCGCAGGCGGCCTATCGCTATTTTGGTGACGTCCAGGCCCTGATCCTGCTGGGCATGCTCCGCCTGCAGGCAATCGAGCATGAGCGGCTGCTCGATTTCCTGACGGCGCAGGCATTTGATACCGAGACCGATCTTGCGAACGCGGCCGTCGCCTTCGTTATTCAGGCCTTCCAGGGGATGGCCAGAATTCCCGCGACGATGAGAAATCGGATAGCTCAGGATTACTTCGATATTTGCTACGACGTGTTGTGGAAGATCTCCGAGGCGATCCACAGCGCGATGGTCCAGCGCGGCGACCCATGCGCCGGGATTGGCGTCATGCAACTCGCCGCCAGCCTCACCTCCGTGGTTGCAGTCGCGAAATCATTGCTGCTGCACGACGCGACTCTCCTCAATCAGTCTGGCGCCCAGCTCATGTTGGTCGACATTTTTCTCGGCGCGCTGCGGCGCGGGCCGGACCCACCCGCCCATTGAGCGGGAGCCGCTATGGCCTTCGTCATATCTGCGGACATTGCGGCAAGGACGCGACATTCCACAAGATCACTGGACGCCGCGCTTATTCCTGCGCTGCTTGCGGCAATCATGTTTATCCCTGCGCTGGCACGATCTTTCAGGACAGCCGCACGCCACTTCAGACTTGGTTTTATGCGATCTATCTCTTTATCGCAACGCGCCACGGCGTGAGCGGCAAAGAGCTTCAGCGGACCCTTGGCGTGACCTACAAAACGGCTTGGCGCATGGGCCAACAAATCCGCGATCTCATGACTAAGGCTGATGGCTTTGAAATGCTCAAAGGTCATGTGGAACTTGATGAGGCTTATGTTGGAGGTTATCGCCCAGGCAAGCGCGGGCGTGGCGCCGAAGGCAAGACGATTGTAATGGGCCTCAAGGAACGCGGCGGCAAACTGACGACTCAAGTGATCCCGGACGTGAAAAAGGATACGCTTCGCGACGTGGTTCTCGACAACGTCGAGACCGGCGCAGTCGTTTCGACCGATGAGCTTTACAGCTATAATTTACTGGAAGGCGACGGTTATAAGCACGGCGCGGTTAAGCACGGGGCGAAGGAATGGTCCTATTACGATTATCGCCATGACGCGACGCATCACACAAACCACGTCGAGAGCTTTTGGAAACTGTTCAAGGCGTCAGTGCGCTCGACGCACATTCACATCAGCTCGCAACATATGGGCCGCTACCTCGGCGAGTTTTCTTTCCGCTCGAACCATCGCCAGATGAAGAACGCGATGTTTGACCTTCTGATTGCGGCGCTTTGACAAGCACCGCCGCTAAAGAGTTCGAACTCGGCGCGATCGATTGACTTAACACCACGCGCTTCTTCTTGCGCAATGAAGTCAGCTAATCGCCCATTTTTTATCGCACCTGTGAGAGTAATCATCTCAGTGTGCCTTCTCTCAGTGATTTGATCGGATCGCTTGCGATCATATGCCCGGCCTCAGTTTGTGCGGTCGCACATGACCGCGGGCCAAGATGGTTTCCGCGACGCGAGTTCCAAACAAGTTTGCGACCCACGACGGCCACTGCATCGTACGGATTTTCTCGTGTTTCGGATCGACCGATCACCATCTGCTCATTTGCTTGCAAGTTCCGGCATCAGCTCAACACGGTAGCTTTGGTTGTCTGCTCACCGTGACAGGCTGATCTTTCAAGCTGCGCGGGCCAGATCGGGCGATGCAGCATATGTTCGGTAGGATTCGCCGCTCACTATAAGCTTCCAGGCTATGCGGGCGATCTTGTTGGCCAGCGCCACGGCGACGAGCTTCGGCGGTTTGCGCTTGAGCAGCTCAAGGAGCCACGGCGACGCATTCTTGCCGCGCCCTTCCCGGACGTGTCGAAGGAGAGCTGTCGCGCCCACTATCAGTGTGCTTCGCAACGCCTCGTCGCCAGCGCGCGTGATGACGCCGAGCCTGACCTTCCCGGCCGTAGAATGGTCTTTGGGCGTCAGGCCAAGCCAGGCGGCAAAGTGACGCCCGGATCGGAACAGGTCGGGCGCCGGCGTCTTCATTATCAGCAGCGATGCGCCGATCGGCCCCACGCCGGGGATCCGCGCCAAGCGCCGGCTGCACTCGTCGGCACGATGCCAAGCCATCAGTTTGGCCTCGATGTCCTCCAGTTCCGCCTGCAGCTGGGCGTATTCCTTTGCGTGAAGCGCGAACAGCTCGCGTGCCAGAGCGGGCAGTGTCTCATCGGCCGCAATGCGCTCGAGCAGTGGCTCGACCTTGCACATACCTTTGGCGGCGGGCAGCCCGAACTCGGCGGCATAGCCACGGATCGCATTGGCGAGCTGCGTACGATTGCGGATTAACCGGTCGCGCACGCCGACCAGCATGAGGGCCGCCTGCTGCTCAGCGCTCTTCACCGGCACAAAACGCATCGTCGGCCGGCTCATCGCCTCGCATAACGCTTCGGCATCAGCTGCATCGTTCTTCCCGCGCTTTACGTACGGTTTGACGTACTGCGGCGGGATGAGCTTCACTTCATGCCCGAACGTTTGCAAAAACCTCGCCCAGTGATGGGATCCGCCGCACGCTTCGATGGCGATAACTGTCGGTGGCAATTTCTCGAAGAACTCCACCATCTCCTTGCGACGCAGCTTCTTACGGAGCATCGGTTCTTCGGCGGCATTCACGCCGTGCAGCTGAAAGATATGCTTTGATGTATCCATGCCGATTCGGATAATCTGTTCCACGGACGGTCCCCTTCGCTTGAGATCTGCAACGACCTCATTTTGGCACATTTGATGCCGTACGGGGGCCGTCCACCCCAACAGGTAAGAAGATCAAGGGCAAGAAGCGCCATATCCTCGTCGATACGTTAGGACTGCTGCTGCATGCTGTGGTGCATCCAGCCGATATTCAAGATCGTGACGGCGGCGTGCTTGTTTTGTCGACCTTGTTCGGCTTGTACCCGTTTTTACAAAAGCTCTTTGCTGACGGCGGATATCAGGGGCCGGCCTTTCAAAAGGCTTCGGCCAAAATCCTGCCGCATCTCCAAATCGAAATCGTCAAACGCTCCGATCAGGCCAAAGGGTTTGAGCTTCTGCCGCGACGTTGGGTCGTCGAACGCACCTTCGCGTGGCTTAATCGCTGCCGCCGCCTGGCCAAAGATTTCGAAAATCTCACCGCAAACGCACTCGCTTTCCTCCGCCTCGCCTCGGTTCGTCTCATGCTCAGAAAGCTTTGCCTCAGTTAACAAACTTTTCGGACGAACTCTAAGAACATTTGCAATGGACATTTGTGCGCCAAGAGCTTGTTCATTATGGGAACAAGCCAATAATTTTAAGTATAATTAAAGAATATACGAAACTAATAAGCAATATTGTAACTATTATAAAAGAAAATTATTCATTAAATATGGTGCGTATTTACAAAGATTTAAGTGATCTTGCTTCTTTGTTCTGCAAGCAGAATGGGCGCGTGAAAGCGCCTTTCTTCCCAGCCAAGGTTTAGATTTAAGGCGAAAGCTAGGCCACAACCTCACTTTAAGTGCAAGTTGGAACCGCACGGACCATCCAATGACGCCCATCGCCGCGTCCAGAGGCCGATGCTGCAAGTCAGTTTTGATGCAGAGTAAGACCTTCAACGCGGCACAACCGAGATCCGCTGCGACAGCATTCCCGACCCCAGATCGAGGGCGTTTCCGCGCGCCAAGATCGCTCCCACTTGGGCAACGAAGGGATTGCTTGGTGGGCCGGGCAGGACTCGAACCTGCAACCAGACCGTTATGAGCGGCCGGCTCTAACCGTTGAGCTACCGGCCCGGACGATTTCGATAGAAACCGTGACCAGGGGTTGATGAAGGTCGCTGCGCTCTAATTCCTGCGCGTCCACCGCGGGGAAATCGAGAAAAAGACCCGCATGACCGTTGACCAGCTGCAATACAATGCTTTTCCGATGCGAAGCAATGGTCAAGATGTGGCGGGTCGTTTCCCACCAGGGAGCCGAATTTGCCGCCGCCGATTTTATCCTTATTCGGGGTCCTCGCGCGCTAACGCGGCGCCTTTTTAGCCAGGATGCGCTGCAAGGTCCGACGGTGCATGTTCAGCCGGCGGGCCGTCTCCGAGACATTGCGGCCGCAAAGCTCATAAATTCTTTGGATATGTTCCCACCGCACCCGATCGGCCGACATTGGATTTTCGGGGAGTTCCGCCTTGTCGTGGCGCGTCGCCATGAGCGCATTGAAAATTTCGTCGGCATCCGCAGGTTTGGCGAGATAATCGAACGCCCCGAGCTTCACCGCAGTCACGGCGGTCACGATATTCCCGTAGCCGGTCAAAATAACGCCCCGCGCGTCCGGCCGCTTCGTCTTGAGCTCACGGATCACGTCGAGGCCATTGCCATCGCCGAGCCGCATGTCGATGACCGCGAAGGCGGGCGCGCGTTCATTGATCGCTTCGAGACCTTCGGCGACCGAATGGGCGGCGGTTACGATGAAGCCCCGGGATCTCCATGCTGCGGCTCAGGCGCGTCAGGAAAGTATTGTCGTCATCTACAATCAGGAGCGAACGGTCGGGCCCGAATCCATTTGGCTCGCCGCCCTTGCCATCGCCCAGGTTGCCGGGGATCGAGCGGCTCCGGGGGGTCATTTTTCATTTTCATCGCCTCAGTTGAACCATTTCGAGCACAACACACGATAAGCCAGGAGAATAGCGGAATTTTCCAGTTTTCCTAAACATGAAAGACGCAATGCACCGATTCAGGCACGCGGCTCCAGCTCGGCATTGAGTTTGGCCGCAGCCTCGGCGCCGCCACGGAATCCTTTTGCGCCGCGACTCGAAGGCCGCACGGTCCCAGGTGATCGTGATCACAGCGCCCGTCTCCGGCGGCTGCAGGTTCTCGGCGGTGACAGTTGCCCCGGACCGTTCAAGAAGGGTTTTGGCGATAAACAGGCCGAGGCCAAGTCCCGATCCTTCTTCGGATTTGGCCCGCCGATCCTTCTTGGTCGTCACATAGGGATCCCCGACACGGCCGATCACATCCGGCGAAAAGCCAGGACCATCATCTTCAATGATCATCGTAACCTGATCCGGCGTCCATTGAGCCAAGATCCTGACTTCGGAAGCGGCGAAATCTATTGCATTTTCGATCAAGATTGCCAAGTCCATACAGGATGCCGGGATTGCGGTGGCAGACCGGTTCCGGGCCTTGGCCATTCTTGACGATCGAGATGCGAAGTCCGAAGTCGCGGTGCGGACTGGCGACCTCCTCAATCAGCAAACCAAGACTCATTTCGTCGAGAATATCGCCGCGAGTCCTCGCCGAGCGAGTTGAGCTTGCCGAGAATGGCGCGGCACCGGTCGACTTCTTGCGCGAGCAGGGTCAGATCCTCTTCGAGAGGGTCTTGAGCGGGCAGCTGCTTTTGGAGCTCCTTGACGATCAGCGTGATCGTGGCCAGGGGCGTGCCAAGCTCATGTGCCGCCGCCGCCGCCAAACCGTCCAGCTGGGTCAGATGCTGCTCGCGCGCGATGACGAGTTCGGTTGCGGCGAGGGCGTCGGCGAGCTTACGCGCTTCAACCGCGACCCGCGAGGCATAGATCGCAATGAAGGCGGCTCCGAGAACGATCGCGACCCAAATGCCTGCATCATAAATCAACGGCAGCTCGCAGGCGTTCGCCAGGAAACCAAGGCAGCGGGTAATGGCTGAGCGTCAAACCCGAAACCGCCGCGACCATGAGGACGGTCAGGTATAAAGTGATGCGGCCCGAAAGCGACACCGCCGAAATCATGATGGGGGCCAGGTAAAGGATCGAAAACGGATTTTCGATCCCGCCGGTGAGATAAAGAAGAGCTGTCAGCTGGAGAATATCATAGGCCAGCATGGCCGCCGCGGGCGCATCCTCCAGCCGGTCGATTCGGCCAAAGCGCAGCCGCAACCAGATGTTGAGCCAGGCTGACGCCGCGATGACCAGCAGACAAGGACCGAGCGGCAGCGAAAACCCTAAGCCGAAATAGGTGACGACAAGCGCAATCGCTTGCCCGAGCAGCGCCAGCCAGCGCAATTTAACCAGGGTATCGACTCGCAGCCGCCGCGAACGTCGTCCAAGGTCAATGTTGATCAAATCGGCCATTGCTCTCACATAAACTAACCCGTCTTATTCACCGAGGGCTTGATTTTGGGCGGGCGGATGTAGCGTAAGATGTTGATATAGCGTATGTATTGGTTGCTTACACCGATCCTTCAGCCATCGCATCGAAGCCACAGCCGCCATGATCGAAGATAGCCTTCTCCCGTTCTCGTTTCCAGCCGTTGGCCGCAAGAAGATCACCGCTGCTTTCGACGGCGGGCGCATCACTTCGGATGCTGGCGTGATGTTGCTGGGGCAAGCCGAGCGCCGGCTCGGAGTGGCGGACAAGCTCGCCGCCGTCATCGCGGATCCGCGCAATCCATTGCTGATCACCCATTCACTCGGCAGCATCTTTCGCGCTCGCATTCTTGCCATCGCCTGCGGCTACGAGGATGCGGACGACCTCGATCATCTGCGCAAGGATCCAGCCTTCAAGCTTGCCTGCGGGCGATTGCCCGATACGGGGAACGATCTATGCTCGCAGCCGACCATGTCGCGTTGGGAGAACGCGCCGACCTTGCGCGAAATCGTGAAGCTGAGCGGCGTCCTCATCGATCTTTATTGCGCCAGTTACGCCGCGCCTCCGCAAGCCGTCACGCTCGATATCGATGATACCTGCGATGTCGCGCACGGTCATCAGCAACTGTCGCTGTTCAATACGCATTATGATGAGCGCTGCTTCCTTCCGATCCATGTTTACGACACCGCTGCCGGACGCCCCGTCGCAATCATTCTGCGGCCAGGCAAAACGCCGTCCGGCAAGGAAGTGCGCGGCCATTTGCGCCGGATTGTCCGCCGCATCCGCGCTCACTGGCCAACAACCAAGATCACCATCCGAGGCGATGGCCATTATGGCCGCCGCGAGGTGATGGATTGGTGCGAGGACAACGGCCTCGATTACGTTTTTGGACTGCCCGGCAACAAAGATTCTCGCTGCCGCCGTCGAAGACAAAGCCGACGACATCCGCACCCGTCGCGCGCTGGAACAGGCACCGGTCCTGAGAGGCTACACACAGACGAACTACGCTGCCAAATCCTGGAAAGTCGAGCGTCGCGTCTGCGCTCGCATCGAAGCAACGGAACTGGGGCTGGATATCCGCTACGTCGTCACCAACATCGCCAATGGCTCGCCCGAACATATCTACGACACGCTCTATTGCGCGCGCGAAGGCTTTTCCTCGCCGCCGAAACTCCAGCAAAGCGGTTTCTCGCTACGGCGATGAGGGTGGTTATAAATTGTTAGCGAACGGTTGCGTCCTCCGCCAGCGCTTCGCTTGAGGCTTGCGTGTGCGACCTACACAGGACAACACTTTATTGCGTGGCGTGCGTTCTTGGGAAAGAAACTTATTTATTACAAGAGACGTTGATTTTAGGCGTCTCTTCTGCAAAACTCCAGTTTGACACAAACCTGTCTTAAAAATCAAAAAAGGCTTTAATTCCGTAGTTTTACACAGGGTTAAGAACTGGCCGATGTGGCCGCTTGTTGGCTCATCTTGCCGTCGCCGTTGCTCTCTTACGTGGTTTGAGAGGCCGAGTTAAAAATGCCGCCGTTTTCCTACGAAGTGCACGAAATGGCATATCTGGCTCTTGCCCCGGCAAGAGTGGTTTCGGATTTGGCACGAACATGGCTCGAAAGCCCGATCAACCCGCTGTCCTACACATCCGCGGGTCGAAACCTCGCGGCTTCGGCCAACATATTCGAGCGATTGACCCGGCGGTACGGCAAGCCGGATTTCGGCCTCCCCGCCACCAGCATTTCCGGCAAGACCGTTCCGATCGTGGAGCGGATCGTGTGGGAGCGGCCGTTCTGCCAATTGCGCCATTTTGAGCGGCAGTTTGACAGCAAGAGCGTTGCGCCTCAGCCGAAACTTTTGATCGTCGCGCCGATGTCGGGCCATCATGCGACCCTGTTGCGCGGGACGGTGGAGGCCTTCCTTCCTTTTTACGACGTCTACATCACGGATTGGGTCGATGCCCGGACGCTTCCGCTTTCGGCCGGTCGGTTCGATCTCGACGATTACATCGATTATCTGATGTCCATCTGCGAGACGCTGAGCAGCGGGCCGGGCGGGGTCAGTCGTCCATACGCTCGGCGTCTGTCAGCCAGCGGTGCCGCTGATCGCGGCCGTTGCCCTGATGGAAGCGGAGGACAACCCCCATCGTGCCGGCTTCGATGACGCTGATGGGCGGCCCCATCGACACGCGGCGGAGCCCGACAAAGGTCAATCTGCTCGCGCAGGAGCGAGGCAGCGCATGGTTCAAGAGCAATTGCATCTGCACGGTTCCCTTCGGCTATCCCGGTGTCGGGCGAGAGGTCTATCCGGGCTTTCTGCAGCTGACCGGCTTCATGGCGATGAATATCGATCGTCATGTCACCGCGCATTTGGAGTTTTTCGATCATCTCGTTTCCGGTGACGGCGATTCCGCCGAAAGCACCGCGAATTTTACGATGAATACCGGTCGGTGATGGATCTGCCCGCCGAATTCTATCTGCAGACCGTCGACACCGTCTTTGTCAAACATGCGCTTGCCGAACGGCGAAATGACGCATCGCGGCGTGCCGGTGGATCTCTCCGCCATCCGCCGGGTCGGGCTGCTCACCGTGGAAGGCGAAAACGACGACATTTCGGGGCTCGGCCAGACCCTTGCCGCGCAGGACCTCTGCCGAAACCTTCCGCCATCCATGAAAGCGCATTATCAGCAGGACAAGGTTGGCCATTACGGCGTGTTCAACGGTTCCCGGTTCCGCAACGAGGTCGTGCCCCGGATTCGCGAGTTTCCATCGTTGCCGTTAAAGAGCTCCGGCACGGAACCTTGAAGCTGGTGGAAACGGCTGAAATGAAGCGCCCGCGATTCTTTCCGCTCGATCAGGTCATCGCCTTTATCGCGAAATCACGTCCTCTAGCGACTCACTCTGGCCTCCCGCTATTCTGAGGCCATGCTGCGCATCCCGCGAAAAAACGCACCTCGCGTTTCCGGTATCACTTCTCTCGATGTTTCCCATGCGGGTGAAACCTATCGAGATCAATTTGCGACGCATTGCCATCGGCGCGGCGATTTACGCTTGCGCGTCCGGGCGGCGACGCAGGACGTCGTTTTGACGATGCCGGCGCGCGGCAGCCTCGCGCGAGGCGAAAGCCTTCGCGAACCGGCATGCCGCCTGGATCGGCGCGAAACTGCGCCTGCTCCCGGAAAAAATTCCGCTTTACGCCGGGACGGATTCGTTCCGTTGCGTGGAACCGTGCATGTGATCACCCATTGCCCAGCGCAGGCGCCGAGGCAGTCTGGCTTGAAGAAACGGCCCAACATAGGAGGCCAGCCCCTGCTTTGCGTGAACGCTGAGGCGCCCTTCGTACCCCGCCGGGTCCGCGACTTTCTTGATCAAGGAGGCTTTGCGCGACATCAAGGCCGCCGTTGAAAGCCACACCAAAAAGCTCGGCGTGGTGCCTCGCAAAATCACCTTGCGGGATACGACAAGCCGGTGGGGATCTTGCTCCTCATCGGGCGCGCTCAGCTTTTCCTGGCGCCTGATCATGGCGCCACCTTTCGTCCTCGATTATCTCGCCGCCCATGAATGTTGCGCATCTCTGTGCACATGAATCATTCCGCCAGCGTTCTGGGCGGCGGTTGCCCTGCTTGACGGCCGGACACGGCGCGCGCCGAGGCATGGCTTAAGGCGCATGGCTCGAGCCTGCTCCGCTTCGGCACAGGACTAATCCCCGAATATGCTCAGGCTGACGGGGCGGCTCGGCGGCGGCGATCTCGCTCAGACGCTTGCGGTAAAGCGCCGCGAAATCGATCGGATCGATGTAAAGCGGCGGAAAGCCGCCGGCGCGGACGGCCTCTGCGATGATCTGGCGCGCGAAGGGAAACAAGCAGGCGCGGACACTCGATCATGACGACCGGATGCATGTCGTTCGGCGGCAATATTGCGCAGCCGGAACAGCCCCGCGTAGTCCAGCTCGAACTTGAACAACAGATCCCGCGCCTTCGCCGGCCGATCCTTCCAGCAGGATATTCACCTCGAAGTCGGTCTTCGGCGACTTGCCGTGCGTTTACATTCACCTGAATCGAAATATTCGGCGGCTTTTTCTTGCGGTCCCAGCGAACGCGGCGCGTTCGGATTCTCGAACGAAAAATCCTTGGTATATTGCACCATCGCATTGATCGAAGGTGCCGTGTCGGCCTGAGAGCCCGTTTCCATTTCCGTCAGTCATTGTGAACATTCTCCCGCGGCTGCGGGTAGCACGGATGCCCGCGCGCGACAAGCGCACCGGGGAAATAGCGGGTCACGCAGTCCGCCGCCCGCGCCGGCTGCCATTTATCCGCCGAGGAGAAGGACGACGCGATCGGCCAGGAGATGCCGAGTTCCAGGTTTTCTTGCATTTTCCCCGGCCGAGACGGTATCCCCTTTGAAAGGAAATGCTCTAAAAGACCTTTCGTGAAGTCTCACCCCGAGCTGTTTGCCGCAATGTCGACGGATTTGCCGCGCCTCTATCTGATCACGCCGCCCGTCTCGGATTGGGCGGCCTACGCGCCGATTTTAGAGGCGGCGGTTGCCGCATGCGACGTGGCTTGCCTGCTTTTGCAAACTGAATCGCGCAATGAAGGCGAGCGCCAAAAGATCGTCCGCGCGCTGGCCCCCTCGGTGCAAAAACACGGCATCGCCTGCCTTATCGCCGACGATGCGCATCTGGTGGCCGGGAGCGGCGCGGATGGCGTCCATATCGAGGGAACCCGTGAAAAGGTCGAGGCCGCTTTGAAATCGCTGCAGCCCGATTATATTGTCGGCGTCGGAGGCTTAGCAACACGCGACTCCGCCATGTCGGCCGGCGAGGCGGGCGTGGACTATGTGATGTTCGGCGGCCCAGCCAATCCCCAGGAGCACAGCGAAATCGTCGAGCGCGTCGCTTGGTGGACAGAAATTTTCAACGTTCCTTGCGTCGGCTATGCCCATGAACTGGCGTCTATCCCCGATCTTGTTCGCGCCGGAGCCGAATTCATCGCGCTCGGCCCTGCCGTCTTTGCCGATCCGCGGGGGGCCGACGTGGCCTTGCGAGACGTCGCGCATCTGATGGCAGCGGCGCCAGAAATCAGCTCGATGAGGCATGATTTGGGAAGCCCGCTTTGGTATCGTTGCATCGCCCTGACCGGTGGGTTGGCACTGGCCCTGTCTAGCGGGATATCGGCGTTTGCGCAGGCTGGGTTTTCCCACGTCGGCACACAGACCGCCGGCATGCCGTCCCCCCCGCCGCCGCAATCGGGCGGCGCGAATGAATTGCGGATTCCCACCCGTCTTGGCGGGGCGCCCGATTTGGCTTTTGCCGCCTATCAACGCGGATATTATTCGACCGCGATGCAGGAGGCGATGAAGCGGATCGAGGCCGATCCGGGCGACGGGGCGGCGATGACCCTTGATCGGCGAACTTTACGCGCAAGGGCTTGGCGTTCGCCGGGATCTGGCCGAGGCTGCGCGTTGGTACAGGCTCGCCGCCGACCGGGGGGATCGGCAGGCGATCTTCGCGCTTGGAATGGCCAAGCTGAACGGTGAGGGCGTTCCGAAGGATCGCGCCGGCGCCGCCGCGCTTTTCGAGACGGCGGCCGCCCAGCATCATCCGGGCGCGCTTTATAACCTCGGTATTTTGGCAATCGAAAATAATGGCGTCACCACCGACTTCCCCAAAGCGGCGCGGCTGTTCAGACAGTCCGCCGAACTCGGTTATTCCGATGCCGCCTATGCGCTGGGCCTTCTGTACCGGAATGGAACCGGCGTCGAAAAAAGCGAACCGCTGGCCGCCGAATGGATTGGCCGGGCCGCGCGAGACAATAATGTTCCCGCGGAGGTCGAATATGCGATCATGCTTTTTAACGGGATCGGCGTTGCCAAGGACGAAGCGGCGGCGGCAAAGCTTTTTCTCAAGGCGGCCGCGCACAATAATCCCGTAGCGCAAAATCGGCTCGCCCGCCTTCTCGCTGCCGGGCGCGGCGTTCCGAAAAATCCGGTCGAGGCGATGAAATGGCATATCCTTGCACGCTCTTCCGGGGTCAAGGATGCTTGGCTCGACGGCGAGCTAGCGAAGCTCTCGGCGCAGGACAAATCCGCCCTGGAGGCCAGCCTGCATCAATATATGGGCAATTGACGTTTCCCTGCTTTAGGCGTCGTCTTGCCATCCGCATGCCGCCAGCGCCTTTTGCAGATGTGGGGGGACCGGGGCCGCGACCCGAATGGGATCCTTATTTTTATAGAGTGGGATCTTGATCGCACGCGCATGCAATTGCAGTCCCATATTTCCGCCATGTCCGTAGATGGTATCGCCAAGAATCGGCCAGCCGAGCGCGGCGCAGTGAACACGCAATTGGTGGGTCCGCCCCGTCAGAGGCGCCAGTTCCATGAGTGTATGCTCCTGCGAGCGGCCCAAGACCCGCCAGACCGTCTTGGATGGAAGACCCGCGGGATCGACTTTCATCCACCAGCCGCGATCGGGATCGAGCCGCCCAAGCGGCAAATCGATCAAGCCTTCTTCCTGCGCGGGACTGCCTTCGACGACGGCCCAATAGGTTTTTTCGATCTTGCCTTGCTTGAACAGGAGGCCAAGCTTTTCGAGCGCCTTGTGGTGACGGCCGAGCACCAAGCAGCCTGACGTATCGCGGTCGAGCCGGTGCACGAGGGCAGGGTTGCGGGGCAGGCCAAAGCGCAGCGCGTGAAAATAGCTTTGCAGATTTTCGCCGCCCTTCGGGCCGCTGTGAACCGCAATCCCCGCCGGCTTGTCGATGACGAGCATCAGCCCGTCTCGGTAGAGGAGCCGCAGGTTGATTTCATCTTCTGTCATGGTTTTGCCAGCAACAGGCCGAGGCGACTACCACCAGCCGCGCCATTTGAACCAGACAATCGGAATAAGTGCGCTGGCCGCTATAAGGCAAAGGGCATATGGATAGCCATATGTCCAATCATACTCGGGCATGAACTTGAAATTCATTCCATACATGCTCGCGAAAAAATGTCGGCGGAATACCGACCACGGAGACGACGGTCAAAATCCTAAAAATATTGTTCTGATCGATATTCGTCAGGCCCAAGATGGCATCCAGCAGGAACTGGATCTTATTGGTGAGATGGGTCTCGTAGTCATTGATCGAGGCAATGTCGCGTTGGAGGCCTTTAAGCTTTGCGCGTACGTCGGCTTCTAGATACGGAGCAGCATTTGTCAGGGCATAGGGCAGCATGCGCCCCATGCCGAGCAGAAAGTCTTCGATCTTTGATGTAAGCTCGCCGAAGCGTCCGACCTTTTTTAGCACGAAGCGCAATTTATCGCCGTCCTCGCGAGGCTTATGGCCTCGCCCGTTTGTGTTGTTGGCACTAAAAATTTCGTCCGAAAGGCGATCGAGATCGCCGCCCACGCCTTCCAGCAAGTCGGCGACATGATCAATAATTACTTCGAGAAGAGCGATCAATGCGCCAGGGCCGCCGGCGGGCAGCGGATGCCGCGAAATACAGTCCATTACTTCGTCGAAGGCTTTCAACGGCTTGAATCTGACCGTCACGAGAATGTCTTTCGACAAGATGAACCCGAGCGGCGTAACCGACGGCGTGAAACCATCCTTCCGGTAGACCATGGGAATACTGAGAAACAAGCGGTTCGCTTCGCTACGAAGCCTTCTGGACGTTTGGATTTCGGAGAGCTCTTCGAGCGTCGGCAGCTCGATCCCGAGCGTACGCTCAAGAAAATTGATCTCCCGCGCATCCGGCCGCAATGCGTCGATCCAGTTCACCTCGGGCGGAATTGTCTTGGCATCCGTCTCGACAGATATCTCTACCTTGGCCGCGCAGGAGTGAAAGCTTAACATAAGACCTCATGCAGCAAAGAAGCGCTCAATGGGGATAGAACGTTTCCCCGGAGTTGGCCATGGTACGAAGACGCTCGCTCGGACGATAAATGGGGCTTAGGGCCGCCCATTTATCGGCGCTCTCCACAATTGTTTTGAGACCGAGGTAATCGGCGTATTTGAGAGCTCCGCCTAAATAGCGCGGCAGGCCGAGACCCAGGATCAGGCTCATATCGACCTCTCCCGGCGAGACCACAATGCCATCCTCGACACAACGCGCGGCCTCAAGGATCAGCGGCAGCATCATCCGCGATACGATCTCTGCCTCGCTGAGGCTGGATTTTCCATTCGGTTGCCCGGATATGAGGAGACGATCCGTTTCGGGATCAGCCTCCTTGTGCGGCCGGCCCTTCGAATCCTTTTCGTATTTGTAAAAGCCGTGGCCGTTCTTCTGGCCGAGGCGCCCGGCGCGCAACAAGATCGCAATCGACGATTCGAAAGACAGTTCCATACGGGGGCCAAATCCCGCCGAGACGATCTCGACGACATGCTGCGAAATATCCATGCCGATGACATCGATGAGATAGGCAGGCCCCATTGGCCAGCCGAAAGCCTCCATTGCCTTGTCGATCTGGGTGAAATCGACGCCCTCGTGGACGAGGCGCAGAAAAGCGATGAGATAGGGTGTGAGCGTGCGGTTGACGACAAAACCAGGGCAATCCTCAACCAGGATCGGCGTTTTTCCCATCGCTGTCGCATAGCCAATCACCGCTGCGATCGCCTGCGTCGATGTCTTGGGGCCGCGTACCACTTCGACCAGCGGCATTTTTGGGACCGGATTGAAGAAATGCATGCCTAAGAAATTTTCCGGACGCCGCAAGCCTTCGGAGAGAGCACCGATACGCAGCGACGATGTGTTCGACGCCAAGATCGCATGGGGCGCGCAAACAGCTTCGATTTCGCCCAACACCTTCTGCTTAACGGCAAGATTCTCGACAATGGCTTCGACCACGATATCGGCCTTGTCGAAACCGTCATAGGTCAGGCTGGGTTTGATTGAACTTAAAATAGCATCCGCTTTTTGTTGGCTGAGTTTTCCGATCTCCACGGCTTTGCCGACCAATTTGCGCGCTTCCGACATGCCAAGATCAAGGGCCGGCGCGGAAATATCCTTCATGATAATCGGCACGCCGCGAGAGGCACTTTGATAGGCGATGCCACCGCCCATGATACCCGCGCCGGCGACGGCAGCCTGTCGTATCGGCGTTGCATCCCTGGCGAAACGCCGGATCGTTTTCTTTAGCGCCTGCTCGTTGATGAAAATTGCAACGAGCGACTCGGCGGCTTGCGTTTTTGCCGCCTTTACAAAGGTTTCGGCCTCGGCGACCAAAGCGGCATCGCGATCGAGGGGGGCGGCGTTTTCGAGCAAGTCGACGGCCAGTTGGGCCGTGGGAAAATGGGGGAGTGCTTTCGCCGCGCTTGCCTTGGCAGCGGCGAGCAGACGGGAGGCTTCGCCTTGCGCAATGTTGAGACCCTGCCGGAGGCGCTGCCGGCGAGCCTGCCAATCGGCGGGTGCCGCCATCGTTTCTTCAAGCATCGTGAGCGCGGCGGTCCGCAAATCCTCGGGCGCGACGACGCGATCCACTGCGCCCTCTCTTAAGGCCACCTCGGGGCTTTGCTGTGCGCCGCTCACAATCCATTCGGCGCTGGCCGCCAAGCCGATAAGGCGGGGCAGACGCACAGTGCCCCCATAGCCCGGAAAAAGTCCCAAATGGATCTCGGGCACGCCGATTTTCGCGGCGCTCGACATCACGCGGTAGTCGGCCGCGAGCGCCAGTTCGAGACCGCCCCCCAGCGCCAGCCCATTGATCGCCGCGACGCTCGGGACCGGCAGATCGGAAAGAATTGTCATGATGCGGCTGTTCCCCGCCACAAACGCGGTGACCTCTTGCGCCGGCAATTTGAAGATTCGGGTGAATTCGAAAATATCCGCACCAACGATAAATGTATCCTTGGCACTGGTGATCAGGATGCCTTTGACTGTTGGCGTGGCTGCAATGGTTTCGAGCGCCCGGCGCAACTCGTCGAAAGTGAGAATATCAAGCTTGTTGACCGCCTCTTCGCTCCGCTCGAAACGCAGTTCGACGATCCCATGTTCGAGCGCGTGAAGTTTGAGCGCTTGACCTTCAAAAAGCATGGCATACCCTCTCGATTTGGTTTTGCGCACCGGGCAAGTTCACTTGCGACATACTTCGATAAAAATGCGCTGGCAGCGGACTGCTAGAAGACTCACATGTCACCCGTTTGAAACGCCGCCGCGATGAGCGCCCTTGTATAGGGCTCATGCGGATGATCGACAATCTCTCCTGCAGGACCATGTTCGACAATGCGCCCGTCTTTCATCACCGCGATCTCGTCCGCCATGGCGCGAATGACCGCAAGGTCGTGGCTGATCAGCAAATAGGTCAATCCATGCGTTTGCTGCAAAGCCTCCAGCAGCGCAAGAATTTCGATCTGAACGGTCCGATCGAGGGCGGAGGTTGGCTCATCGAGGACAACGAGCTTTGGTTTCAGGATCATCGCCCGCGCAATCGCGACCCGCTGGCGCTGGCCGCCCGATAGTTCATGCGGAAAACGGTGCCGCAAAGCGGGGTCGAGGGAGACTTCTTCGAGGGCGGCGACCGCGCGTGCGTCCAGGTCCGGCTTGGTCATCGCCGCCTCGTGCACAAGCAAACCTTCGGTGACGATATCGCCGATGCGCATCCGCGGCGACAGCGATCCATAGGGATCTTGAAAGACCAATTGCATGGAGCTGCGCATCGGCCGCATCGCTGCTCGGCCGAGCTGCGTCAAATCATGTCCATCGAAGTCGAGTTCCCCGGTCGCGGGCACGAGCTTTAAAAGGGCACGCGCCAGCGTCGATTTGCCGGAACCGGATTCCCCGACAAGTCCGAGCGTGCGGCCTTTGTCGAGGCAAAGGCTGACGCCGTCAACCGCTCTTATCTCCCGCTTGGGGCTGAACAAGGCGCGGCGAAGTTGGAATCGCACGCTGATGTCGCGCGCGCGCAGCAATACCGGCGTCTCCTTTCCGATGTGCCGTTGGCCCTGCGGCATGCCAGCGAGTAGATTGCGTGTATAGGCATGGCGGGGAGTGGCAACGACCGTTGCGGTTGGGCCGCTTTCGACGATTTCTCCCTGGCGCATCACATGGATCGTATCGGCGATGCGGCGCACGAGCCCAAGGTCGTGGCTGATGAAGATCATCGCCATGCCGAGGCTTTGTTTGAGTTTGGCAAGAAGTTCCAGGATTCGCGCCGCAACGGTGACATCGAGCGCCGTTGTCGGCTCATCGGCGATCAGCAGATCGGGGTTGCAGGCAATCGCCATGGCAATTGCGACGCGCTGACGCTGGCCGCCCGATAATTCATGCGGATAGGCATGCATGCGACTTGCGGGATCGCCAATGCCGACCAGATCCAGGAGATCGAGAGTTCTTTCTCTGGCGCCCTTTCGCGGCAAACCGGCTTTCAGGCGAAGGACGGCACTAATCTGAGCGCTGATTGTAAACAAGGGATCGAGCGCCGACATCGGCTCTTGAAAAACCATTGCGATGCGCCGGCCGCGCAGCGCATCGAGGCTGCTCTCGGAGAGCTCGAGGAGATTTGCACCCTCGAACAGCACCGAACCCGACGTCGTCGCGCGGGGTGATAAAAGTTTGAGCGCCGCCAGCACGGTTTGGCTCTTGCCGGAGCCTGATTCGCCCACGATCGCCGCCGTTTCGCCGCGTTGGACAGTAAGACTAACGTCCTTGACGACCCGTGCCGACCCGTAGGCGACGCCCAGATGGCAGAACTGAAGCATCGGCTTCGCGGGGTCCTCCATCAACCTCTCCCCGGATCCCACGCACCACGCCAGCCGGTGCCAAGCTGCTGCAGGGCACCGAGTGTGGCACCCAAAAATATCGCGGGGAATATAAGCAGATGAATGGACCCCTGGATATTGCGGGCTCCGTCAGCAATCAGGACACCCCAACTCGTCAGCGGTTCCTGCACGCCAAGCCCCAGGAACGAAACGAAGCTTTCGATCAGGATCACGCGAGGAACGAGCACGGTGAGATAGGCGATGATCGGGCCTGAGGCGTTGGGGATGATGTGACGCCATAAGATGGCCGGGGTCGTCGCGCCGAGCGCTTCTGCGGCGGCAATGAAATCCATCCGCTTGATCGACAGAGTCTGGGCGCGCACGATGCGTGCCATGTCCAGCCATTCCACGGCTCCGATTGCCACAAAGATAAGCACGAAGCGCCGCCCGAACACCATGCCGAGGACAATCACAAAAAAGATAAAGGGAAGCGCATAGACGATCTCGACGATCCGCATCATCAGACCATCGATGCGGCCGCCCGCATAGCCTGCGATCGCGCCATAGGCGACGCCAATGGTCAAGGCGACAAAGGAGGCAAGCAGGCCGACAGCTAGGGAGATGCGCCCGGCAACCAAAACCCGGGTCAGCAGATCGCGCCCGTTGGCATCGGTCCCGAAGAGAAAATATCTCCGCTGCAGTGCCGCTTCGACTGTCAAACGGTGGCGATCGTCGTCGGACTGGACCAGGCGCGCGGAGGAGAAAAGATCGGAACGCTCGAACGCTCGCAAGACACGCCGATCGATCGATGTATCGCTCGCGAGCGTCAGGAGCACTATTTGATCCGTCTGCCGCGCGATCTCGATGTGCAAATGCATGCGTCGTCCAATCGCGGCCAATGCGCGTTCTGTCTCCCCGGAACTGGGATGGGCAATAAGCGATGGCCCAACAAGAACATAATCGCGATAAACCCGGTCATAAGGATGGCCTGAAAACAGCGGACCCAACAGGCAGAGCAGGGCGATCAGACTTAGGATCGCAAGACTTGCCGTCGTCGACCGATTGCGCATGGCCAGTTTCGCGAGCGACCAGCCCATCGTTCGCGCTCGCTTTATTTTTAGGGGCTCATTCATCGGGGACGCGTCTCGACGCGCACTCTCGGATCGAGCCACGCGAGCAACAGATCGACACCGAGATTGAACAGGACAACCGCAACCGCCACGACGATGACCGTGCCCATCACAAGCGTATAGTCCCGGCCCAGCGCACCATCGACAAAATATCGACCCATGCCGGGGATTCCGAAGATCGTCTCGACAACGACCGAGCCTGTGAGGACATTGGCTGCGGCGAGACCGAGATAGGATACGACGGGCGGAAGCGCGGCGCGAAGCGCATGAACATGGATAAACCAACCCGGCATTCCAAATGCGCGCAAGGTGCGAATGTGCGGCTTTGTGAGAACATCGCGGAGCGCCGCCTGCATCAACCGGGCAACGATGGCGATCTGCGGCAGCGCAAGCGTGAAAACCGGCAGGATCATGTTTTGCCAGGCCCCGTCGTTCCAGCCGCCGACCGGAAGAATGTGTAGGCTCAAACCGAGCCCGAGCTGTAAGAGCGGCGCAACGACGAAGACGGGCAAAACGATTCCGACGAGCGCGGCGCCATCGACAAAATGCGCGCCGAGCCCGTTGTCTCGGAGCGAACCGGCAAGCCCAAGTACCGTGCCGACAATGATCGCGACAAGCATCGCCAGCGTGCCGAGCTTTACCGAGATCGGCAGAGCTTTGGCGAACAGTTCATTTACGGTGAAGTCGCGCCAATGCAGGCTCGGCCCGAGATCGCCATGCGCGAGGCTTTGCAGATAGAGCCAAAATTGTTGAACGAGCGGCAGATCGAGACGGTAGATGCGGCGGAGGTTTGCGGCAATCTCTGGATCAAGCGCGCGTTCCGTATCAAACGGTCCACCAGGAGCGAGACGCAAGAGGAAGAAGGCAAGGGTGATAATGATGAAGAGCGTCGGAACAGCAGTGACGAGGCGGGATAGGAAATAGCGAAGCATGGGTCAGCAGCGCATGGATTGGTGGCGCCGGGAACCGCGAGGCCAGACCATCGCGATTTGTAGTAGTTCGCTGCGCATCCGCATTTGTGCGAGGCGAGGATCAGAGCTGTTCATGGGGCAATCGAGATATAGCGGCCGGGATGGTCGTCGAGCACATTTGCTTCCCATCCTTTGAGCTTCGGTGAAACCAGATTGCGGGATCGGTAGGTGAGCAAAACAAGATAGGGCTGCTCCTCGAGAAGCAAGGCCTCGGCCCTGTGAAGAATGGCCGAGCGCCGCTCCGGCACGCTTTCCGATTGAGCGTCATGCATCAATCCATCATAGATCATGTTGCTGAAACTTGTGACATTCAGGCCTTTATTGTCGCTTTCGGCAAGGAAAAGAAAATTCTGCGCGTCCGGATAGTCGGCGAACCAGCCCGACCGCGCCACATCAAAAGGCGGCCTTTCCCGCAAAAAGGCATAATGGCTGGTCGCATCCGTGGCGAGAAGCCGCGTGTCGACTCCAAGGACCTTCCACATATCGGCGATCGCAACCGCCGTGGCGCGGTGATTTTCCGAATTGTTGAAGCGTATCTCCACCTCGAGGGTTTCTTTCCCAGGGCCAAAACCGGCCTCTGCGAGCAATCGCTTGGCTTCATCTTCCCGTTCGTAGGGATTCATATCCTTCCATTTCACCATCGAAGGGGTTTCGTAACCGGGGATTGCGGGTGGCACGAAACTGTAGCTCGCGTCCATCGTGGCCCCCCAAATTCGCTCCGCCAAAAACTCCCGGTCGATGACCATGGACAGCGCCGTGCGGACCTTGCGGTCGTCGAAAGGCTTGTGGCGCGTATCGAAGGCGTAGAAATAGCTGCCTAGGCTTGGTGTCACCTTGAAGGCTTCGGCCAAGTGGCTGCGCACGAACGCGATTTGGTCGAGTGGCACGTCATTGTAGGACTGGATTTCGCCGGCCATGAACCGGCGTAGCGCGGCGGAGCGATCTTCCAACGAATAAAAGATCTCGGAGTCGAGTGCGACCTGCGCCACGTCATAATAATAGGGGTTTTTGTCGAGTACGAGCCGGTCGTTGGGGGTGAATTCCTTCAACATAAAGGGACCGTTCGTCACAATATGAGCCGGCCGCACGAAGTCCGAACCATAGTCTTTGATCGATCGCTCATGCAGCGGTTTTGCGGTCATGTGGGCGAGTTGGGCAATGAAATAGGGCGCCGGGTGCTCGAGTGTAATTTCAAGGCAGGTATCGCCGATTGCGCGAACTCCCAAGGCTTCGACCGGCAACTCCCCCTTGTTGATTTTTTCCGCGTTTTTGAGGGTGTAAAGAATATTGGCATAGGGCGCGCCGGTTTCCGGCGCCATCAGGCGCCGAAACGCATAGACGAAATCTGCCGGCACGACCTTATCGCCGTTGGACCATTTTGCATCGTCTCGAAATTGGAAATGGTAGACAATCCCACCAGCTTCAACGGTCCAGCTCGTGGCAACTCCCGGAACGATTTCACCGCGCGCGTTGTGGCTGACCAGACCTTCGAAAAGTTCCGCAAGGATATTGCTTTCGATCAAGGTCGTCGCTTTGTGCGGGTCGAGCGATCCCGGGTCGCCGAGTTCGCCGCGATGCCAAACCATGGCCGCCTGCGCACACTCGACAGGGCCAAGCCCCGCCGCCGCGCCAAATCCGAAAGCCACGCAAACCACAAACACGCCGATAATGGCGGGACGCTGGGCAAAGCCAAAGAGATCAGTCAGCGCGATCATAGCTTTGCTCAGTCGAAGGGGACCTTATGTTGCGATACCGGAATTTGCGCACGGACTTTTCTTACCAGTTCACGATCGATGCGGCTTGAGACAATGCCGATCCCATCCGAGGCTTTGGCGGTGACGTGGCCCCACGGGTCGACGACCAGTGAGTGGCCGTAGGTGTGGCGCGTCTCATTGTTCATGACGAAAGTGCCGGTCTGGGCCGAGGCACAAAAATAGGTCTGGGTCTCGATCGCCCGGGCGCGGCAAAGAACCTCCCAATGATCCTTGCCGGTCTGCAGGGTGAAGGCCGCGGGCAATGCGATCATTTCGGCGCCCTTGGCCACGAGCGCCTGATAGAGATCGGGAAACCTAATATCGTAGCAAATCGAGCAGCCGACGATCATATCTTCGCAAGGATAGGTCACGACCGCGTTACCCGGCGCAAAGGCCGCGCTTTCGCAATATTGGGTTCCGTCGGGAGCGGTGATGTCGAACATGTGGATTTTACGATAGCGGGCGATTTCCGCTCCGGTACGGTCGAAGACGACGGTTGTATTGTGGATGCGCTCCCCGGCCTCAGGCTTTTCTAGGATTGAGCCGGCATGAATGAAAACCCGGTGTTTCCTGGCCTGCGCCTGCATGGCGGCATAGGCCGGCCCGCCGGGCAGCGCCTCGGCAGCGGCCGCCTTGGATTGGCGATCGCCGCCCAGAAAATCGAAACATTCGGGAAGGCAAATCCAATCCGGCTTTTCCTCGGCGACGGCTTTTTCGATCAATGCGACGGCGGCAGCGATATTGTCGACCTTGTCGGCACTCGAATTCATTTGGACCAGGGAAACTTTCATCAAACGCTCCGCGTCGCGTGCCTTCAGATCATAAAACTCGTGAGGGCATTCCGGAATATTTTCAACCGTCATAAGATCGAATGGCGGATGACAAGGCCAGAATGGCATCATAGCCTATCAGCGGCGCGAAAGCACGGGCGATCGAGTGCGGTGACATTAAAATCATTTGATTTTCAATATGATAAGAGGAGGCATCCATGAAGCGTGCAGATTTTGGTGCAAGCGTGGGAGGATGTCTCTGCTGTTTTATTATACCGCCCCAAATCTTGCAGCGCCTTGCGACAAGCGGCGACGCCGATCTTGCCGAAACCGCCGGCCGTACCCTGCGGCTAACTGATAGCATATTGGCCTTCCGCGCCCAGCTCAGCACGGGGGCCCCTTCGCCGACCGCGCTCAAGCGCGAAGGACTACGCCGCCAGGTTTTCGATTGCAAAGGCTTCACCGATCTGCCGGGCGATATTGCGCGTTCGGAGGCTGATCCCGATTGTCTGGATAAGGCTGCGAATGAAGCCTTCGCAAATGCCGGCATTACCTGGAATTTTTTCAAGGAGATTTTCAACCGCGAGTCCGTGGACGGAAATGGGAAGACGCTCGTCTCCTCGGTTCATTACGGGCAGAAATACGACAATGCATTCTGGGATGGCCGGCAGATGGTGTATGGCGACGGCGACGGTATAATTTTCGAGCGTTTCACCGCCGCGTTGGATGTCATCGCGCATGAATTGACCCATGGAATCACGCAGTACACCGCGCAGCTTCCCTATCAGGACGAACCGGGCGCGCTGAACGAATCGATGTCCGATGTTTTCGGCTCAATGGTCAAGCAATGGTCGCTCGGGCAAACCGTGGCCGAGGCCGATTGGTTGATCGGCGCGGGGATCCTAGCGCCAAGCTTCAAGGGGAAAGCGCTGCGAGACTTGGCAAACCCCGGGACCGCCTACAATGATACGCATTTCGGCAAAGACCCACAACCAGGGCACATGAAGGATTATGTCCATACCGAAGCCGATCACGGCGGCGTTCACACCAATTCCGGAATTCCGAACCGCGCCTTCGTCCTCGCGGCCAAGGCGATCGGCGGGAAATCCTGGGAAAAAACCGGGAGGGTCTGGTATGTTACCCTGACCCAAAGGTTGAGCGCTTCCGCGGGGTTCGCCAAATGCGCGACGGAAACCATTTCCGTGGCGCGCGATTTATTTCCCGACGATCCGGATATTGCTGCGAAGGTCGCGCAAGCCTGGAGTGATGTCGGCGTCTTGGAAGAGGCGCCCACCGCGGCGGGACTGGCGAAAGTTGCGGGGGCCTATGTCGTACCATTGCCACCTGCAAGGCCTGCGTTTGCTCGCTCACCGATGGCAAAGGCACCGCAGGCCGCGAAAAAGACCGCCACAAAGAAAAAGACTGTTTCGTCGAAGCCAGCCGCAAAGACGTCACGCGGCACTCCAAAGAAGAGCGCCCCTCCAAAGAAGAAAGGCAAGGGCAAGCGGCCATGAAACTCATTGTCGAACGTTCAGGCGGTTTTGCGGGGCTGGTCCGGCGCGGGCAACAGGACTTGGCCGCGCTTTCCGCCGACCAGCGAGCAGCTTTGAAAAAACTTCTCGACGCCGGCACTTCGCTGGTGTCGCCATCGCCGGGTGCCGATCGATTTACGTTCAAGATCGAAGTCCACGACGAGCACGGGACGCGGAGCCTGACTATTCCAGAAACCGCGATGCCGGCAAGCCTTGCCGCCATTGCAACGGCAATCAAGGATTAGTGTCGCGCTCCGGTCGGGTCACCCGCCTCAGGGTGAGATTGATGCGCCCGCCTCCCGGCAGCAGCCGGGACGAACCGCCGAGTATTTTCGTCACGCCGTGAAACATCAGCCGCGCGGCGCCGCCAAAGACAATGACATCGCCCGAGTGAAGCTCGAGGTTTTCCGCGGGGTCGCCGCGTTGCAAACCGCCATAGCGGAAAACGCAACTGTCCCCCAGCGATATCGACACAACGGGGGCGGCAAACTCCTTTTCGTCGCGGTCTTGGTGCAAGCCCATCTTGGCCTGGCCGTCATAGAAATTGATGAGGCAGGCCTGTGGCGGATGCGGATAATCGGCCAAGGCACGCCAGATATTTAGCGCCGAAGCAGGGATCGGAGGCCAAGCCCCGCCGGTCTCGGGATGGACCCGCTGGTAGCGATAGCCGCCCTCCCGGTCGGAAACCCATCCGAGTGCTCCGCAATTGGTCATCCTGACCGAAAACGCCCGGCCGGAGCTGGGCATGCGAGGTAAGAACCACGGCGCTTGCGCGACACTCTTTGCCACCTTGGCCGCGAGTGTTGCTTGCGCCGAGTTGTCGAGATAACGAGGGTAATACACGAGCCCTGGAACCAAACATGTTCCAGTCGCCGCATCCATAGTTTGGAACAGATCCTCCATCTCGATGCCCTGGGTCACAATGACGGCTCAATCGATCTCCGCTGCACAAACTTTACTGGGAGAGAATCTCTTTGGTTTCGACCGTCGAGTCAGGCTTAAGCCGGTAGAGAAGCAGGATTCCGGTTTTCAGTTCCATTGTCGGAATGGTTTCCGGCGTCAGCCTGTCGAGCACCATGATCAGGGCACGCAGCGAATTGCCATGGGCTGCGACGATTGTACGCTGGCCGCCCAGCACCGCCGGGAGAATGGTTTGGCAATAATAGGGAACGAACTCGGGCAACCGTATCCTTCAAGCTTTCGCCGCCCGGCGGCCGGACATCATAGGACCGGCGCCAGAGATGGACTTGCTCGTCGCCCCATTTGCGCCTCGCATCGTCTTTGTTCAGTCCGCAAAGCTCGCCATAATCGCGCTCGTTGAGCGCCTGATCCCAAGTTGTCTTGGCTTGGCCACCCACTTCTTCGAGAACCAGTTGCAAGGTATGCTGAGCGCGAACAAGGTTGGACGCGAAGGCCCGGTCGAAGGAAAGACCGCGCGCCTTGAGGAGCCGTCCGGCAGCACGCGCTTCTTCAACTCCTTTGTCGGTGAGAACTGGATCTTTCCAGCCTGTGAAAAGGTTCTTGAGGTTCCACTCGCTCTGGCCGTGGCGTATGAGCACGAGAATGCGATCCATTTCTCAACCTTGTTGGATTTCCATGCATGGCGACGCTAGCGTATTTCCCCCCCGGATGGAATCATCCGAGTATGAGGAACTATGCCAGAACAATAAGGTAGACCCGTGTCACCGGAGAAAGTCGAACAACTTTCCGGGACATGCTCTAAAGGAAACTCCTGCCGCAGGAAACTGAACTTTGCGGTCAACCGGCCGCTCGCCCGTCCGACCCAGCACGCGGTTCTCGCAAATGAAAGGGACGACAATCATGGAAAATGCCGATCCGATCATCATTGCCGGCGCGGCACGCACGCCAATAGGTGGCTTTCAAGGTGATTTAAAAGAGGTTTCGGCCCCAAGTCTCGGCGCGACCGCGGCGAAGGCGGCGATCGATCGCTGCGGAATCAGTCCAAACGAGATCGACGAGCTGATTTTCGGGTGCGTTTTGTCGGCTGGGCTGGGTCAGGCTCCCGCCCGCCAGGCGGCGCTGGGGGCCGGCATGTCTCAATCGACCCCTTGCACAACGGTCAACAAGATGTGCGGCTCGGGTATGAAAGCCATAATGCTGGCGCATGATGCCTTATGCGCGGGAAGCGTTGCAACCGTCGTTGCCGGCGGGATGGAGAGCATGACCAACGCACCCTATTTGCTCGATCGCGCCCGCGCCGGTTATCGCATGGGACATGGCAAAATTCTCGATCATATGCTCCTTGACGGACTCGAGGATGCCTATGGCGAGCGCTTGCCTATGGGCGCTTTCGCCGAAGATTGCGCGGAAGCATTTCAATTCACCCGCGCCGCCCAGGATCAATACGCCATGCGCTCGCTGGAGAACGCACAAAAGGCGATCCAGGACGGCAGTTTCGACCGCGAGATTGCGCCCGTCACGATCAAGGCTGACAAGTCGGGGCCGAAGACCGTTTCGCTGGACGAGCAGCCGCTCAAGGCGAGGCCTGAAAAAATACCGCTTTTAAAGCCGGCCTTCCGTCCAGGCGGCAGCGTGACCGCGGCGAATTCGAGTTCCATTTCCGACGGCGCGGCCGCGCTTGTCCTGATGCGGCGCTCGGAAGCCGAAAGACGCGGGATCACACCTCTGGCCATCCTCCGCGCCCATGCAACCCACGCTCAGGCACCGAGCCAATTTGCCACCGCCCCGATCGGCGCGGTACAAAAGCTCGCCGCAAAAACCGGCTGGTCCTTGGCCGACGTCGATCTGTTCGAAATCAACGAGGCCTTCGCAGTTGTCGCCATGGCCGCAATGCGTGAGCTTAATCTGCCGCTCGAAAAGCTCAATGTGCATGGCGGGGCCTGCGCGCTCGGCCATCCGATCGGCGCCTCGGGGGCACGTATTGTCGTGACGCTCTTGGCCGCCTTGCAAAAATACAATTTGTCTCGCGGAGTAGCGGCGCTCTGCATCGGCGGCGGCGAGGCGACCGCCATCGCGCTCGAAATGCCATGAAGTGGACAGTTTGTCCAAACCATGCGTCAACATGTCCGTTCTCTCAGCTTCCGGCAGCTTCGCTTCAGGAGTCTCCAGTATGACCGATGACCGTTTTGCTCAAAAGGCGCCTCCCCAATGGACCGAAGGGGGAGCCCGTGACCAAACTTCGGAGCCGGGTTGGCGCCATGAAGAGACGCCCCTGCATCGCTTTCTGGGAGGCTCGCCGGGCGGGGTCTTTCTGCGCCTGCTGTTCGTGTCCTTGATCGTCGGCGCGTTGTTGATGTGGCTCGACATAAGGCCGCGCGACATTTTCAATGGGCTGGCGCAGTTCATTGAAGGCATTTGGGCTCGTGGCTTCGATGCGCTCCGCGAAATCGCCGATTATATTATTGCCGGAGCCGTGATCGTTCTTCCCGTCTGGCTGGTGCTGCGGTTGATGAATATGCGAAGCGCGCGCTGAACTTCGGCGCGACCGCGCCGCATTTTATACGCGGGCGCTATCGAAGATTGTCTGGGCTGAGCTTACCATTCGCCCAATCGAGCGCCGTGCTGCCGATGGCGTCCGTAAGCCGGGCTTTGTCCGCAAGGAGAGGGAGAAGCCCGCGCTTGATGTCGCGGGCGAGGCTAGGCCCTTTGAAGACGAGTGCAGAATAGAATTGCACGAGGCTGGCGCCCGCCTCGATTTTAGCGAAGGCAGTTTTTGCGCTGTCGACGCCTCCGGCTCCGATGAGCGGAAACCGATTCTCCGCGCGCAAGAATGCGGCCGCGAGCATTTGCGTTGAAAGCTGGAAAATAGGACGGCCGGAAAGCCCCCCGATTTCGCGAGCCGAAGGGTCTCGTAAGTCGGAAGGGCGCGAGACGGTCGTATTCGCCACAATCAGACCATCGATTTTGCGCGACTTCGCGCAATGCATGATTTCGTCGAGTTCAGCGAGCGTGAGATCCGGGGCGATCTTCAGAAGCACCGGCTTTCGGCCGCAGCTTTCGGCCGCCTTGTCGCGTTCATCGACGACGCGCGCCAGGAGATCGTCCAGCGCATCGGCGCGTTGGAGATCCCGCAGTCCGGGCGTGTTCGGAGAAGAAATATTGATTGTGAAATAATCCGCGATATCGGCGAATGTTTTGACCCCGCGCACATAATCGGCGGCGCGATCCATTGTCGACTTGTTGGCGCCGAGATTGATCCCGACGATCCCCCGTTTTTGCGGGCGCGCGCCGAGGCGCGCATGGACGGCTGCATGTCCTTGGCTTGGAAAGCCGAGACGGTTGATCACCGCCTGATCATCGGTGAGGCGAAAGATGCGCGGGCGGGGGTTGCCTTGCTGCGGCTGCGGCGTGATCGTGCCGACTTCGGTAAAGCCGAAGCCGAGATGGAAGCATGCATCGACGACTTCCCCATTTTTGTCGAAGCCTGCCGCGACCCCAAGCGGATTGGGAAATTGCAGTCCCAGCACGTTGACGGCGAGGCGGGGATCGTCGGGCGGGGCAGCGGGCAACGGCACGACGCGAAGCGTCCGGATCGCCCATTCATGCGCGGTTTCCGGATCGAGGCTAAAAGCCAGCGGGCGCATCAGCGCTTGCAATAGGCTGGTCATTCCAAAAGTCCGGTAAAATCATGCCGGCCGTTCTCCAAAAGCGGAAGCGGCTTTGCGAAGACCACGGCATCGAGGGGCAGGGCGGAATAAAGATGCGGAAACAGGGCGCCATCCCGCGACGGTTCGAAGCGAAGCGAGTCGTTTAACCGGTCCGGGTCAACTGCCACCAGCACAAGGTCGGCTTGGCCGAAGAACCATTTCACGGCGGTTTCCTCAACTTGCGCGCGCAGCGAGAAATGAATGAACCCGTCGGCCCTGTCGACCGGGGATCCCGTAAAGGCGCCGCTGCGCTCGGCCTCCTGCCACAAAGACATGGGTGCGATCTTGTAGATCAGATCCATTGCAGTTCCGGTCTTTCAAACATCGCGGACAGGATCAGGTCATTTCGCCGGGGAAAGACAACATAGCGCGAGGCCGGTCGTATCATCGGGGAGGTGCTGCCCGTGCTGCGGTCTTGCCTTGCTGCAGAAAGGCGGCATGTGCGCGCTGCAGATCGCCCGCCAATGCGTCGGCGATCAATTGACGCGTTTCCTCGATCCCGTAAAGCGCCACGAATGAACCGAAACGAGGTCCGCGACTTTCCCCCAGCAACACCGCATAGAGCATGTTGAACCAATCGTTTGAAACGCCCGGCCGCTCGGGTGTCGCGCTCTTGGCCTTCATATCCTGATAGCGAGGGATGGTTCGCGCAACGTCGTAGAGAGCAGTTTGGATGACCTCCGCACTGGCGTCCTTTGGCAAGCCGGCGAGCGCCGCCGCCAGATTTTCAAGCGCTGCGCGCTCGATCTCGTTAGGCTCGCGAAAGACTTTCGCCGGGCGCACGAAGTCACGATAATAGCGTACCGCATAGGCCACCTGCCTGTCGAGGCGGGGATGGGTTGCGGGCGAAACATCCGGTGCGTAGCGGCGCAGAAACCCCCAGAGAATTTGCGGGTCTTCACTGTTCGCCACGGCGGCAAGATTTAAGAGCATAGTAAAGGTGATCGTGGTGCCTTGGCTGCTCTTGTCGTGCAGGATTTCAGGCGGCGGCGGCTCGCCCGAATGAATGTGCCAGACAGGGTTGCCGAGCCGCTCTTTTGCCTCCTGCCGTGGATAGGCGGCAAGAAAGGCAAGATAATCATCGACGGTGCGGGGGATGACGTCGAAATACAGGCGCTTGGCCGCGGATGGTTTTTGATACATGAAAAGCGAGAGGCTTTCCGGGCTCGCATAAGTGAGCCAGTCCTCGATCGTCAGGCCATTGCCTTTCGACTTCGAAATCTTTTGGCCCTTTTCATCCAAAAACAATTCATAATTGAATCCTTCGGGCGGGGTGCCCCCAAGTGCGCGGACGATCTCGCCGGACAATTTGACCGACTCGATCAGATCCTTGCCCGCCATCTCATAGTCGACCTTGAGCGCGTACCAGCGCATTGCCCAATCTGGCTTCCATTGCAGCTTGCAGGCGCCGCCCGTGACCGGCGTTTCAAGGTCTTCCCCGGTTTCCGGGTCGCGCCAAAAGAGCGTGCCCGCGGCGCTATCGATCTTTAGGATTGGCACCTGCATGACAATGCCGGTTCTGGGATGAATTGGCAGGAACGGCGAATAGGTTGCGGCCCTTTCCTCGCGGAAACTCGGCAGCATGATCGCCATGACCTGTTCATAACGGGCAAGCAGGCGGAGCAGCGCTGCGTCGAAGCGGCCCGAGGTGTAATAGTCCGTAGCAGACGCAAATTCGTAATCGAAGCCGAATTCGTCGAGAAACGCGCGCAGCCTTGCATTGTTGTGCGCGCCGAAGCTCGCATGCGTGCCGAAGGGGTCTGGAACCTGCGTCAGAGGTTTGCCGAGATGGGCCGCGATCAGATCCTTGTTCGGGATGTTGTCGGGCACCTTGCGTAGACCGTCCATGTCGTCGGAGAACGCAATAAGACGGGTTTTGATCTTGTCCTCGGTCAATACCCGGAAGGCATGCCGCACCATGCTGGTACGGGCGACCTCTCCGAAGGTTCCGATATGCGGCAGGCCGGAAGGCCCATAGCCGGTCTCGAACAAGACCTCGGTCTGGCCGGTCTCCGCGATCCGCCGGACAATCTTGCGAGCTTCCTCGAACGGCCAGGCATTGGCTTGGCCGAGTGCAACGGCGAGGGCATCCGCCGCCGCGGCCGGCTCTACGGCGAGTGACATGGCATGACCTTATGAGTTCAAGAGGCAAGATTGCCTTGTTGTGCTTAAGGAAGCGGCGAACGATAGGAAGCACCGGTTCGCGCGTCAATCGCGGCAAGGTAGACCTGATCCGAAAAAATTGAAAACCGGTTTCACCTGACCGGTGAGGTCAATTTCCCCGGAATTGTCCCGCGCGGTCCAAACGGGTTTTTGCCAAACCTGCCGCCTGCATCCGCTGTTACGAGGACGTTGGCGTTTCGAGGCCGGCCTTGGCTTCGGCGCGGGCCCAAATCTTCTTTTTTACGATCAGCAGCAGCACAGCATAAATCGAAAGGAACACGAGAACACTCAGGCCGAGGCGTTTGCGTTCTTCGAGCTTAGGTTCGGCAGCCCACATCAGGAACGCCGACACATCCTTGGCATATTGCTGAACGGTCTTGGGCGACCCATCCTCATACTCGACCGCGCCGTCGGCCAGCGGATTTGGCATCGCGATCTTGTGACCCGGCATATATTCGTTCCAGTTTGGATCACTCTTGTTCGTATAGCCGTTCAACAGCGCATAGATGTAGTCGACGCCTTGCTCTTGATACTGAATGATCGGATCGAGCATAAACATCGGAAAACCGCGCTGGTAGGAGCGGGCCTTGGCAAGCACCGACATGTCCGGCGGGATTGCGCCGAGCGCTGCCCGCGCCGCTTGCTCATTGGCAAAATTCCAAGGAAAATAATCCGAGACCCGGCCGGGGCGTTCGAACATTTCGCCGGCATCGTTTGGGCCGTCCTTGACCTTGTAAGTCTCGGCGAGCGCCTTGACCTGCGCGTCCGAAAAACCGGGGCCGCCTGGATCGGCGAGATTACGGAAGGCGATCAATTTGAGCGAATGGCAAGTCGAACAAACCTCGCGATAGACCTGAAACCCGCGCTGAAGCTGTGCCTGGTCGTAGCGGCCGAAAGCGCCGTGAAAACTCCATTCCTGGCGCGCGGGCTTTGGTTGAACATGCGCGTTTTTTTCGTTGACGTTGGGCTCCGCTTCATCGGCAGCGTAAACCTTTGCTCCGCTTGTCGTCAGAGCCATCAGTAGTATGGCGCCGAACACCCAGCCGGTCCGCCGGCGCAAGGGGTTGCCCTGCCTCATCGTTTTTTCCTTGTCGCTGTCGGCACTCGGTTCATTGCCCCGGTCAACCCGCTTGGATCGGCTTACCATCTTGCGCCGCGGCTTTGCCCGGTATGCCCAACACCGCGTCGCAGATCGAAGCGGGCAGGGGTTTCGGTTTTTCATAAAGACCGAGCAAGGGCAAAATGACCAGAAAATGGAGGAAATAATAAAAGGTCAGAAGCCGCGCCGCGATCACATAACCGCCTTCGGGAGGCTGCGACCCCATGTAGCCCAACAGTACCGTGCACAAGACGAACAGCCAGAAGAAGATCCGGTAGAGCGGACGATAGGCAGCCGATTTGACCTTGGATGTGTCGAGCCATGGCAAAAATGCGACGATGAAAACCGAGGCGAACATCGCGATGGTTCCGCCGAGCTTCGAGGGGATCGACCGCAGAATCGCGTAATAGGGCAGATAATACCATTCCGGCACGATATGGGCCGGGGTCTGCAGCGGGTTTGCTTCGATGTAGTTATCGGCGTGGCCGAGGTAGTTCGGCACGTAAAAGACAAACCAGGAAAAAAACACCAGGAAGCAGACCAGCGCGAAACCGTCCTTCACCGTAAAATAGGGGTGAAACGGCAAGGTATCCTTGTCGGTCTTTTTTTCGATTCCGGCGGGATTGTTCGAGCCCGGAACATGCAGCGCCCAGATATGCAGGACGACGACGCCGGCGATCATGAAAGGCAGGAGATAGTGCAGCGAGAAGAAGCGATTGAGAGTCGCATTATCGACCGCAAAGCCACCCCACAGCCAAGTCGTAATCGAATTGCCCACCAGCGGAATGGCCGAAAACAGGCTGGTGATAACCGTCGCGCCCCAAAAGCTCATCTGGCCCCAGGGCAGGACATACCCCATGAAGGCCGTTGCAATGGCCAGCAAATAGATCAGGACGCCGAGCAGCCACAACACCTCCCGCGGCGCCTTGTACGATCCATAGTAAAGCCCGCGAAACATGTGGAGGTAGAGCGCGATGAAGAACATCGAAGCACCGTTGGCATGCGCATAGCGCAGGAGCCAACCATAATTGACGTCGCGCATGATGTGCTCAATCGACGCGAACGCCAGATCCGACTGCGGCGTATAATGCATTACGAGCACGACGCCAGTGACGATCTGAGCCGCCAGCATGAACGACAAAATGCCGCCGAAGGTCCACCAATAGTTGAGATTGCGCGGATTGGGGAAGACGACAAACGACGAATGCATGAGCCCGAGGACCGGCAAGCGGCTTTCGAACCAGCGGGCCAAAGGGCTTTTCGGTACGTAGGTCGACTTTCCGCTCATGATCTCGTCTTCTCTCGATGACTTGTATCCGAAGATTGGCGGCGTGGGCTCGGCTCCGCGGTCGCCACTCTTACCCTATCGTAACCTTTGTGTCGCTCGCGAACCGGTAGGGCGGCAATGCAAGATTATAAGGCGCCGGACCCTGCCGGATGCGGCCAGAGGCATCATAGACCGAGCCGTGGCACGGGCAGAAATAACCGCCCGCATAGGGGCCGTCATTGGTGAGGGGGACGCAGCCGAGATGGGTGCAGATGCCGATGACGATCAGCCATTCGGGCTTTTCCACCCGCGATTGATCGGTGGCCGGATCGCGCAGCTCGCTCTCGGGCGTCGCTTGCGCTTCTTCGATCTCTTTTGGCGTGCGATGGCTGATGAAGACAGGCTTGCCCCGCCATTTGACGGTGACGACCTGACCTTCTGCAATATTCGATATATCGACATCCGTCGAAGCCGAGGCCCGCGTCGTTGCGTCGGGGCTCATTTGGGAAATGAGCGGCCACACCGCAAAACCGGTGGCCACAGCGCCCATCGCACCGGTCGCGACGAAGAGAAAATCCCTTCTGGTCGGCTCCTCAGCTGTCGTGCTCGCTGCCATACTATCCTCGAACCTGCTATTTTAGCTTATTGTTGCTTAATTGAGTGCCGAGAGGGACGCAATAGTCATAACGGCTGGTCAAGGTTGGCCGCTTCCAGGCTCTGCTTGTTGCTTGGGCATAAAGCCATGGAATTGTGACAAATCTATTGGTATTTGCGGACTGTGCTGAACTCCCATTGCGGCAAACATGCAGCCTGCCCAGCCCCCACCCTTGATGCTCGCGCTTTATCAGCCCGACATTCCCCAGAACACCGGGACGATCTTGCGTATGTGCGCCTGCCTCGGTCTCGCCGCCGCGATCATCGAACCGGCGGGCTTTCTGGCCAGCGACAAACATTTCCGCCGCGCCGGCATGGACTATCTCGCCCATGTTGCGATCACCCGCTACGCTCATTGGTCAGCCTTTGAGGTGTGGCGCCGCGCCAACAGGCGGCGGCTTGTACTTCTCACCACCAAAGCGGACATCGCCTACACGACGTTCAGCTTCAGGCCCGGCGATATTCTGCTCGTCGGGCGTGAGTTCGCAGGGGTCCCCGAGGAAGTGCATGAGGCCGCGGATGCGCGTTTGGTGATACCCTTGCAACCGCCGCTGCGCTCGCTGAATATTGCCGTCGCCGCAGCCATGGTGGTCGGGGAAGCGGTTCGCCAGCTCGGCGGAACCCCCTTCCGCTAAGCCCCCCGTTCACGTCCCTCTCCGATTGTCCAAACACCCTAGGAAAATCAGCCTGTTGAGCTGAAAAGCCATCTTCCTTTGTTCCCCGTTGTCCGTTACTGTCCATAGGATGGAGCATAGGACGCAGGAATATGGCGGAGCAAAAACGGCGCGTTGCGAAACGGCTCAATACGAGCTCGGTGCTGAAGGCAGGTCCAGGATTCTGGGCGGACGGCGACGGCTTGTTTTTACGCGTGGACCTCAAAGGGAATTGGCGCTGGGTCTTTGTCACGCAGCGGGGCGGGAAGCGGAGGGAGATGGGAGCTTGGTCCCGTTCGCCTTGTGAGTTCTCGGAGAAGCCCGTGCGCTGGCTCACAAGGCCCGGCAGACACTTCGTGAGGGCCTCGATCCTATCGTTGAGCGTCGAATTGCCGAGCGGCGGCCGGTAACCTTTTCCGACGCGGTTGAGGCACTGCTGGAAGCTAAAGCGCCCAACTGGCGCAACGCGAAGCACCGGGCGCAATGGCGTATGACGCTCACAAAATACGCCGCGCCGCTCGCCGCTATGCCCGTCGCTGAAGTCGACACCGAGGCCATCCTGACTGTGCTCAAACCGTTATGGCTGACTAAGCCCGAAACGGCGGCACGGCTGCGCGGCCGCATCGAGGCAGTCCTGGATTATGCCCGAGCGAAGGGCGACATCCCGCACGATCGCGCCAGTCCTGCGAGATGGAAAGGTCATCTCGAGCATCTCCTTCCCAAACGCGGCGCGTTGACGAGAGGTCACCATGCGGCGCTGCCATATCCCGCCGTTCCCGATTTCATCGGCAAGCTACGCACGACTGGAACGGTCGCGAGCCTTGCGACCGAATTTCTGATCTTGACGGCGGCGCGCTCGGCCGAAGTGCGTAATGCGATGTGGAGTGAAGTAGATACCGAGACCTGCATTTGGACCGTACCAGCTACACGCATGAAATCTGGGAGATCGCATCGCGTTCCACTATCGAATCGCGCGCGGGAAATCCTCGCAAAGTTAGCTGAAGCGAAAATCAACGAGTTCATCTTTCCTGGTCATCGTGTTGGGAAGCCGATCAGCGATGCGGCCTTCACAATATGTTTGCGTCGCGTGGGGCTCGGCCATGTGACGCCGCATGGATTCCGAAGTGCATTTCGGGATTGGTGCGGTGATGCGACACACTTCCCGCGTGAAGTTGCTGAAGCGGCTTTAGCCCATGTGATCGGTGATAAAGCCGAACAGGCATATCGCCGGGGCGATGCTTTGAGCAAGCGTCGGGAGTTGATGGCGGCATGGTCCGCACTCTGCGAGCCGAAGTCATGACCGGCATCGATGCGGCGCTCTGGGACGAGGCTTTGCGCCTCTTGCGAGAGAAAGGCGACCCGCAGCTCTTAGGGGCCCTCCTGTGGCGGTCAACGCCCGACGGCGAAGGAACGACACCGCTTCCGACGCGCATTGTTTATGAACTCGCCGCGATATTTGCCACATCGAATAATCAGGCAGAGATGAGACTTGAGCCAAAGCCGATCTCTCAGCGCGAACAAGCAAAAAGACAGAGCCATGAAAAAATTATCATCGAAATGCTCGGCCAGCTCGAAGCAGGACAGAAAATTGAGGATGCGGCTGCAACTGCCGCGCGGAAGCTCGGCGTTTCAAAACGCACCGCTTTCGCCGCGTGGACACGCGCACGAACACTGCTGCCCTTCGTCGGGAATATCGTCGGCGGCAAGCCGCGCCGCAAACGCCCAGTTTAGTGCAACGAAAATCGCGATTTCGTTGCACTAAGATGTTGATGACAAAGGGTTTTATGTGTGTATCGTAGGAAACCGTCGCACTCAAAAATTCGAGGACGGTTACGATGTCTCTCCCTCAACCCAGCCCACCGATCACCGTCACGCTTAAGGAAGCGCGGCGGCTCTCCGGCTTTTCGCACGGCGCACTTTATGACGCGATGAATCGCGGCGTTCTAGAGAGCCGCAAGGTGCTCGGTCGTCGCCTGATTCTCTACTCCAGCCTTGTCGAACTTCTCACGTCACGCGCCGACGCTCGCCCGCCCACAAGCTTTGTGTCGCGCTCAGGCGCGTCCCCTACCGACGCCGCGCCAGGCGCGAGGGCGCGATAATGGTTCGCGGCCTGGCGAAAAAGAGCACAGACCTGATTGCCGCCGTAGCGGTCAACCAAAAACCTCGGACAAATCTGTCCGCAGTTTTCCGGTGCCCATGCGGTGCTCGTCTTCATAAGCCCGCCCGCGGTCCCTCGCCAGTTTTCTGTTCGGACCGTTGTCGCAAGGCTGTGGCGCGCGCGAAGGCCAAGCCGTCAAAGGTCAAGAGGGGTCGAATCAATTCGACTTACACCATGGAGGAGCGCGGCGACGACTTTTATGCGACGCCGGCGTGCGCCGTGCAGGCCCTCATGAAAATCGAGAAACTACCAAAGGTAATTTGTGACCCGTGCGTCGGTGACGGCGCTATCGTCGACGTGTTGGCCGCGGCGGGGCATGTCGTGAGTGGCCTCGACATCAAGGATCGCGGCTGGCCTGGGACCGTGATCGCTGACTACCTGCCCGCGCCTGGTCCATTCGGCGCCATCGTGACAAACCCACCGTACAAATTGGCATTCGAATTCATTCAAAAAGCGGTCGCTGATGGTTGCCCCTATATCGCGTTTTTGCTTCGGACAAATTTCCTCGAAGGTCAAAAGCGGAAACCGTTTTTTGAGAAGCACCCTCCAACACGAGTTTGGATTGCGAGCGCTCGGCTGCCGATGATGCACAGAGGGGGCTGGACGGGGCGGAAGGCAGGAAGCAACGCAACTTACGCCTGGTTCGTATGGCAGGCAGGCGCTCCGCGGCGCCCGGTCAATTGGTTCAATTGGAAGGAGCTCCTGGAGCCCAAAAAGTGGGTGAGTGAGGCAGGAATTGGCGATGACAGACGCGTACAAAAAAATCTCGGGCTGTTTGATTGATAAAGGACGCGTCGCGCGGCAATCAAAACGCCTCGGCAAGGCCGAGGCGTTCGACGAATGAGGATTCAAAGAGAAGCTCGGCTGGCACCTGCTTCGAGAGCTTTCACACAACGCCAGGAGAAAAGGCGTCATGGCAATTAATAACGGAAACGGGCCAGGGAGTAAAGAACCCGCAGTCAGTAAACGTTCAATCGGAGACCGAGCGGCAAGCTTCAGCGGATCGACCCGATGAACAATAGCCGTTCTGACAAACGCCGAGCGTGAGCTTTTTACCTCCCTAGTGGACCAGTGTCGGACCATCGTCGGACCGCTGCACGAAGCGGCTCACGATTGGCTGGCCCATAATCCCTGTGCTTTTGACGAATGGGTCTGGAAGCAGTGGAGCGATGAATATTCCCACGGGTTGGCGAATGGCATGGGTACAGCCCACCCCGGCCCGCCAGCGTCAAAGCGGAGCCCAGGTGGATCGTTTGGGGGAGAACGCCTGAAGGCCGTTGCGGTCGGCCATTGCGGCCGTCGAACCAAGGGGCTGCGGGACTCCACGAGGCCGTCAACGTGGGGCGCGTACGCG
>CAWAXL010000007.1:0-119240 GCA_963785995.1 uncultured Alphaproteobacteria bacterium | reverse complement strand
TCTTAGAAATGCTGTCGTCCATCACACATGGTGCGTTGATCCAGACACTGGTGCGATTTCAACCGTAAAAAATTCAGCGAGAGGCACCGTCAAAACAGACTTAGTCCCAATGACCATCGACAAGGTCAAAGGAGACGCGCTCGTCGTCTACTCCTCCGGTATGAGGCTCATGAGCTTTCTTATAGCGCGCGGCTTTAGCCAAAAGCTTCCTCCTGTCGGCCGTTACCGTGGACATAAGACCAAAGCCGCGAGAAAAGCGCGCAGAAAGAACGGATTGAGCGGAGGCACCCCCGGGAAGAAGTAATTGATCTCCGGCCTGTCTCCGAATCATTAGGACATCCTTCCTGGATTGAGTCAATCCAGGATCATTGTGATCTAGGGCGCGCTCCAAAGCGCGACGCAGCCGAATTTTGCATCGGCTGGCGCAGTTTCCGCGATCAAATTCAGGAGCTCGCCAGAGCTGCGATAGTGGCTTAACGCTCTCAGGCCTTGTTCCAGCGCCTCCATCGGCGCGGCGGCGCTGATCGCGACAAGAAGATCCGCGCCGAAGGGCGCACGCGTTTGCAGACTAAAACGAAACGTCGAGGCTTGAACAACCCGCTCGTCGGCTCCGAAAGGATAGAGCGCCTGAACCGTCCCGTCCCCCGCAATGTCAAAAAGGATGAGGGCCCGGCGCGCCACATCGGTAACTTCAATTTCAACCCTTTCGCCCTTGCGCTTCAATTTCGTCCCCGTCGGCGCCTCGATCGGCTGGGGTTTCGACGCGGCGATTTTGCAAAGGCCCCGCGCCACGGCCACCCGGTCAATGACGGCGGGCAGGTCTGCCGCATCAATGTCATAGGCGACGATTTCGTCGCCGGTCGTGGCGGTGCGCGATGCGGCATCCCAAACGAGATCGGGGTCCGCGGCCAAAGCGACGGTCTCGAATCGCGCCACGCGTGGCAGCACGCCGGCCAGGCGATTGGTGCTGCCGTCGGCAACAGCCACGCGTATCGTGTCGAGTGGTGGCGCGCGTTCATTTCCGGATCCGGTCTTCGGTTCTCGAAAAGGCGCTATCGGGATCATATCATCTCCGGGGTCGAGCAGCCTGATCCCACGGCTGGGGCCCCCTTGAGAATTGGCGGAAAGCCGCGGCGTGATGGCAAGCCAGGAAAGACCCGTCGCGGCCAGCAAAACCATTGTTGCGATCCGGCCGATCACGTTTGCGCGCTCAAGGGCGGAATCAGAACCGGAAAGAGAGGGAGCATGGGGAGCTTATCGCCCCTGCAGGAGGCGCTCGACGGCCTTGGACGTATAATCCACCATCGGCACGATCCGCGCATAGTTCAGCCTTGTCGGACCGATCACCCCGAGCACGCCGACGATGCGTTGCTGCCGGTCGTGGAACGGCGCCGCAATCATCGAGGACCCGGATAGGGAGAAGAGTTTATTTTCCGATCCGATGAAGATGCGAACGCCATCGCCGCCTTCGGCCCGGCTCAACAGGTCGATCACATCTTTTTTCGTTTCGAGATCGTCGAACAGCAGACGGATTCGTTCGAGATCCTCGATCGCCGTCAGGTCTTGAAGCAGATTGGCCTGACCTCTGACGATAAGCTGTGGTCCCTGCCCCGCCGACCCCGCCCAGCTTGCCAAGCCGGCATCGACCAGCCGCGTGGTCAATTCGCCAAGTTCGGCCTCGGCCAATTTGTGGGAGGCGACGATTTCGCTCTTAACCTCCGGCAATGTGCGGCCCCTGATCCGCGCGTTGAGATAGTTGCCCGCTTCGCTAAGGGCGGAGGGCGGCAATCCCGCTGGGATTTGAAGAATGCGATTTTCGACCGATCCATCCTCGGCGACGAGCACCGCGAGCGCACGCTCCGGCTCGATCCGGACGAACTCGACATGTTTCAGCCGCGCATTTTCCTTGGTCGTCACCACGACCCCGGCGCCGCGGGTCAGGCCCGACAACATCATCATCGCGTCCCCGAGCAGGCCCTCAAGGGTCTGCTCCTGGGAGGCCGCCTTGACCTGCGCTTCGATCTGCTCGCGTTCGCCTTGACCGATGTCACCCAGCTCCAGCAGGGCATCGACAAAAAAGCGGAGGCCAAGCTCCGTCGGAAGCCGCCCCGCGCTGGTGTGCGGAGCATAGATCAAGCCAATCTCTTCAAGGTCCTGCATCACATTGCGGACCGACGCCGGAGAGAGGGGCACGGGCAAAAGCCGGGCAAGGTGTCGTGACCCCACCGCCTCGCCATGCGCCAAGTAGGAATCGACAAGCAGTCGGAAAATTTCCCGCGAGCGTTCGTTCAGACGCGCGAGATTATTGCCGTCAAGACGGGCGGGATCGGTTGAACGGTCCAAGGGAATTGCCATGTCGGTTAGCATGGCCGTCAATGGCCAAAGATGCAAGCAAGCGAGCGCGGGGCGCGATGCCCCTGTCCCTCGGTTTTAAAAACTCACACAATTTGGCGTGCCATATTCCCGTTCGCGAAGGCTTCGTCGACGGCTGCGTTAAGGTCGCTGATACGGAACGGCTTTTGCAGAATTTTGGTCTCCGAGAACTCAGGATCGACCCCCTGCGCGTAATAGCCGGAGACGAACACGAAAGGAACCCCGCGTAGCTTCAGCGCCGAGGCCACCTTATCGCTTCGCGCGCCGTTAAGATTAATGTCCAAGATGGCGAAATCGGGAGACGTCTCCGCCAGGAAATCCAGCGCATCTTCAACCGACGCCGTTGCATCGACAGCTTTGCAACCGATTTCCAACAACATGTCTTCGATCATCATTCCGATTATCGCTTCGTCTTCAACGACGAGGACCCGAAACTCGTTTTTATTCAACACGGCCCCACCCCTGACTGAGTACCTTTGTTACAAACCGCTATTGCCAAGACATGGTTCCGCAAAATTTAACACATTTTTAATGATGCCGGGGAGCTCCACGTCAGTAAAAATGTCGAGAGCCGAACGGCCTGCATCGTGATCGCCAAATCCACGGTCACGCTGCGAGCCAGGTCCGCGAAAGGTTTTTTGGCTTCAATAACTTCGAGACGCCCCACCGATGCCGCATTAAAAAAACGCGGCACGCGGTGCCCTTTCGCTTTCTAGCCCCGGCCGAGTTGTAATGGCATGCGCTACTGGATCGATGTCCCGCTCCCCTTCGTGACGAGCGCAGCCGAATGACCGCCCCCCAGTCCGAACTATTGGATCGCTTCCCGTCCAGCCAAGATGAATTTCGTATCCGGGCCCTCCTGCAAGTCGCGGTGACCGAAGCCCTTGGCTTTCTCAATTCCGGCGCGCCAGAAGAAGCGATCGCCCACATCCGGCAATATGACGAACTCGCCGCGCGCAGCCATGTGGGATGCCATATTTTCGGGTTGATTTATTTCAACGCCGACGACTTGCCTCAGGCGCTCGCATGGTTTGATCGCGCGCTTGCCTTGCAACCCGGCTATTTGGAGTCCCTTTGCGCCCGCGCGGTGGTCTTGCAACGGCTTGGTCAGCCGGAAGACGCCCTCAAATCTTTCGAGGCAATCCTGGTTCTTCAACCAAACGATGCCGAGACCCTATTCAGTATCGGCGCCATTCTGCAAAGTCTCGGACGTATGAGCGAAGCGCTCGCCGCATATGAGAAGGCGCTGCGGTCGAACCCATCTCATTGCGAGGCGCTGACGAACCGCGGAGCCTTGCTGGATCGGTTCGGACGTTTTGAAGAAGCCCTCGTCTGTTTCGAGAAGGTCGCCGCGATCCGACCCAACGATAGCGCAAATTTATTCAACAAGGGATCCGTCTTACAAAAACTCGGCCGGCTCGAAGACGCGCTTGCCGCTTTTGAAGAAGCCGCGCGGCTCGGTCCCCCCGACGCCGAAACCCAACTCAACCGAGGCAACATTCTTCAAAGACTCGGCCGTGTCGAGGAATCGCTGATCTGCTATGATTTGTCTTCGCAATATCGTCAGGGTTATCCTCAGGCCCTGTACAATAAGGGCATCGCACTGCAGGGCATCGGCCGCGTCACCGACGCGCTGGCGGCCTATGATGCGGCCCTGACGCTTGATCCCTTCTATTGCGAGGCGAGCTGCAATCGCGGCAATGTCCTGCACGAACTCGGCCGGCTCGAAGACGCGCTGGTCGCCTACAGGGATACGCTAAAAATCCGGCCAGGATTCTTGCCGGCCCTGATCAACCGCGCCAATGTCTTGCTGCAATTGGGCCGCGCCGAGGAGGCCATCGAAGGCTGCGACGAGATCCTGCGGCGTGATCCAAAACATCCGAAGGCTCTCGGTATCCGTGGCGCGGCCCTTCACAAACTTGGACGATTGGAGGACGCGCTGGCCGCTCTCGATGCGGTCGTTCAGTTTGCACACGCACCACCCGACGCTTGGCTCAATCGCGGCAATGTCCTGCAGGAACTTGGAAGGCATCCCCAAGCCATCGCCTGTTATGACGAAGCTCTGGCCGCAAAGCCGGACTACCCCGAAGCCCTCTCCAGTCTCGGAGTCGCCTTAAAGGACGCTGGAGAAATCGATAAAGCGCTATTTTATTTCGACCAAGCTCTGAGGCACAAGCCCGACTATCCAGATGCCCGCAATAACCGCGCGGGCGCGCTCCTCCTCGCCGGAGATTTGGAAGCCGGCTTCGAGGATTTCGAATCTCGCTGGGAGCGTTCGAATGCGCCGTCCAGAACTTTAATCTCGGAGCTGCCCGCTTGGAACGGGGAAAACATCGCGGGCCAGTCCATCGTGGTCTTTGATGAACAAGGTCTCGGCGACCTCATCCAATTTTCGCGCTACCTGCTTGATCTCGTCGATGCCGGGGCCGAGGTCACCTTGCTGTGCCGAAAAAACATGCACCGGCTTCTGCGCACACTACCGAAGCCCGTTTGTCTCGTCGAAGCGCTCAATTCCACAAACCGTTTTGCTTACCAGATCGCGCTGATGAGCCTCCCCCGCGTTTTCCGCACGACGCTCGGGGCTATTCCAGCACCAATCCCCTATTTGCATCCGGAGCCGGCCCTCGTCGTCGAATGGGCCGAGCGGATCGGCCGCAACGGTTTCAAAATCGGCGTCTGCTGGCACGGCAATAAATTCATCAACCTCCAACGGTCGTTTCCCCTAGCCTGTTTTGGAGCGATCGCGGCGATCGACAATGTGCGTCTGATCAGTCTGGTGAAGGAGCAAGGCCCTATCGAGGTGGTTGCAGGCGATCGCCGGTTCAATATCGAGAGTTCTGGGCAGCGCATTCGATGCGGGCTCGGATGCCTTCGTCGATTCGGCCGCGGTCATGGCAAACCTCGACCTCATCGTGACTTCCGATACTTCAATCGCGCATCTCGCGGGGGCTTTGGGACGGCCGGTTTTTCTGGCCCTCAAACATGTGCCCGACTGGCGTTGGTTGATGCACCGTGAAGATTGTCCGTGGTACCCGACCATGCGTCTGTTCCGGCAGACGGAAAAAGGCGGCTGGGACGCCGTGTTTCAGCTGATCGCAGAGAGCGTTAGCGCCTGCATCGCAAGACAGGACACAGAAGGTGGAGGCCGACCAAGAACAATCGAAATCCCAGGTCCCTATAGTGAACTCATCGATAAGATTGCGATTTTGGAGATTAAAGAAGCTTCCATTGCCGACTCCACCGAACTCGGCAATATCCAGCACGCGCTGGCTGGTTTACGGAAGCTCCAGGCGGGCTGCAATGTGGGGGGCGCGCGATCCGCTCAACTCGAGGCCGAACTCAAGGCCGTGCATCGCCTCCTGATTACGCTTGAGGAGACGCTTAGGAAGCACGAAGCGCAAAGCGATTTCGGGGCCGGTTTCGTCGAAGTGGCAAGACAGATTTTTCTGACCCATGAGCGGCGAGCCGCTCTCAAAGAGCAGATCGACGTTCTTTTGCGTCCCCTCAATGAGTATTGATTTTTTTTCAATGCGGGCCCTCGACCCGGTTCTCCTGGCGCCTCGCGACCCGGGCTTGGTCCGCCAGCAGCTGCCTCGCCAATTCGGACGAACGGTCCCGAATCAAAGTTTGGGGAATCGGCAATTGGCCTGTTTGAATAATGCGTTATGCATGCTAACGATTTTGGCTCGCTTACGTGCAATGTAAACAGCTCGCCACGTTTTCGTTCGCCCGCCTTGCGGGAGGTTCTGCGTCCCCCCGATACCCCGCCGCTTCGAAACCCAAACTACAAGTTGCAACAAGCGCCCGATCAACCACCTTCCTTGCATTTCGGCTGGAGTCGTTTTTATGCGATCGATGATCCGCTTTTCGGCGTTGCTCATTTGCCTCCTTTGGCTGGCTCCAGTTGAAGCTGCGACCTGCCGCGATCCAGCCGGTTTCGAGGCATGGCTTGCCGGTTTCAAGCGGGAAGCTGCGGCGCAAGGCATTTCCCAGTCGGCAATCAGCGCCCTCGATGGTGTCAGCTATGATCCCTCCATCGTTTCGAAGGATCACGGCCAGCATGTTTTTCATCAAAGCTTCGAACAATTCGCAGGCCGAATGGTCAACTCCTACCGACTCCACAAGGGCGCCGCGCTTATCAAGCAATATGGACCGACGTTTTCCCGGATTGAGCAGACCTATGGCGTACCAGCTCCCGTGATTGTTGCGATCTGGGGTCTCGAAACAGATTTCGGCGCGGTCAATGGCAATACGCCAACTTTACGGGCCCTAGCCACTCTTGCTTTCGATTGCCGCCGCACCGATAGATTTCAGGCCGAGCTCCTCGATGCCTTGCGCCTTGTTCAGCGCGGGGATTTGGCCCCGGGGGAGATGCGGGGCGCTTGGGCCGGCGAACTCGGCCAGACCCAATTCATGCCATCGTCCTATCTGAAATATGGTATTGATTTCGACGGCGACGGGCGGGTCGACCTCATCCATAGCGTCCCCGATGTGCTCGCCTCGACCGCGAATTACCTCAAAGGTTACGGCTGGCAGCGCGGCGGCGACTGGACGCCGGGATCGGCCAATTTCGCCGTCATCAAGGAATGGAACAAGGCTGACGTCTATTCGCGGACCATCGCCTATTTCGCCTCGAAGCTTGCCGGCAACGAGTGAATTTTCCAGACTAAAACAAAGCCGATGGATCGTCGTCCTTCTCCGGGGCTTTGGCACCGGAGCGCTGTTCCGCGGGCTTTGCCGCGCGGGTGAGATTATAGGCGGAGTTGATCAAGGCGATATGCGAAAAGGCCTGCGGAAAATTGCCGACGAGCCGTTTCGCCGCGGGATCATATTCCTCAGACAGCAAGCCGAGATCATTGCGCAGCGCGAGCAGCCGCTCGAACAAGCTGCCGGGCATCGTCGAGCCTTCCCAAGAGCACGAGATTATCGACGAGCCAGAAGCTGCAGGCGAGAAATGCGCCCTCGCCCGCCGGCAAGCCGTCCTCGGCGGTTTGCGTATCGTAGCGGCGCACGAATCCATCCACCACCAAGCGCCGTTCGATCGCATCGACCGTGCCGCGCACCCGCTTGTCATCGGGCGGCAAAAAGCCGACGAGGGCGATCATCAGAAGGCTGGCGTCGAGCTGCTTCGCGCCATAGCTCTGCGTGAAGCGTCCCGAGCTCCGCGATCGAACCCTTTGGCGCAAACCTCGTCGTGAATGCGCTGGCGCAGCTGCCGCCAATGATCGAGCGGCCCCACAAAGCCAAATTGCTCGATGCTCTTGACGGCCCGATCAAAGGCGACCCAGGCCATGACTTTCGAATAGGTGAAATGCCGGCGCGGCCCGCGCACCTCCCAGATTCCTTCGTCGGGCAATTCCCAGATTTTTTCGAGATGCTTCAAGAGTTCGATTTGCAGCATCCAATCCGACGCATCGAAGACCAGCCGCCGCTTGCGGCTTTGATACAGGGCGTCGAGCACCTCGCCATAAATATCGAGCTGCAATTGAGCCGCCGCCGCGTTGCCGACGCGGACCGGTTTTGCGCCGTCGTAGCCGGAAAGCCAGGGAAGCGTCCGTTCCGGCAAGAACCGCTCGCCGCCGATCCCATAAAGAATTTGCACCAGCGACGGTTCGCCGCCCACAGCGCGGATCAGCCATGCGCGCCACCGCTTGGCCTCATCCGCGTAGCCCGCATTCATCAGGGCGAGCAAAGTGAAGGTCGCGTCGCGCAGCCAACAAAACCGGTAGTCCCAGTTACGGGAGCCACCCAATTGCTCCGGGAGTGAGGTGGTCGGAGCTGCGACGATACCGCCGCTTTCCTGAAAGATCAGCGCCCGCAACGTGAGCCAGCGAACGGACGACCGCAGTCCGACCATGGGCCTGCTCCCTCGAACGGTTTGCGACCAGGCACTCCACGTCGTCTCGGTTTTCTCAAGCGCTTGAATGGGATCGATCGCCCTTGGAATTTCCAGATAGGACACGCCGTAGCTCAAAGTAAAATCCGTCGTTTCACCGGCCACGGCGGTGAATTCGCCGATATGGGTGCGGCCTTTGCGGACGAAGCCTGATGGGCGCCCGAAGGACCAAGGCGGTCAGGCCCCGCGACAGCCTGCAGGCTTCCATCGTCGCAGCGGCGTACCCATGGCACGACGGAGCCGTAATCGAACCGGATGATGAGTTCGGTCCTAAATTTGACGCTGCCGCTTTTTGCCTTGCACCAGACGAATGAGATGCGAGCCGCGAGTGCGCGTCGGCATGAAATCCACGACCACGGCGATGCCTTCCGTGGTTTCGATCGTGGTTTCGAGGATCAAGGAATTGCCGCGATAAGTTCGGGTCACTTTGGCGGCGGGATCGACGGGCTCGATCGTCCATCGCCCATTGTCCTTGCTGCCAAGGAGACTGGCGAAACAAGCCGACGAATCGAAACGTGGCCAGCAGAGCCAGTCGATGGAGAGGTCACGCCCGACGAGGGCCGCCGTCTCGCAGTCTCCGATCATCGCATAATCCTCGATCTTCAATGGCATGTGTCGGCCTCGAGAGTTGCGCTTAGCGCCAATGATGATATTGCCGCCAATAGGGCGAAGGCAAAAGATGTTGATGACGGTGGCGATGCCAGGGTCGCGGATTGCCGAGCGCATTGGGCCCAAGCGACTGCGGAACCGGATCGGGGATCAAATGCTGATGCCAACGCGGTTCACGCGCACCCTCGCCGATTTGTCCGTTCGGGCCAAGCTGCTCCGGAAAGGGTGTCGGGATCAACTGCTGGCCAGCCGCGGAGGGCAAGGTTGAAAGGCACAGGCCCGCAAGCAATGCCGTCGCGCCGCGTCGGCATTGCGCAGGGCTCACCGCCGCTTGCCTTTCCAAGCCCGCGTCCCGCCTTTGCCGGCCGACGAGCGGCGGCTTGGCCTCCCCGCCGCCAAAATTATGCGGCCCCATCTCAGCGTCGGTCGGCTTATGCGGCCGGCTCGCGGGCAGATTGGCGGCGCTTCCATATTTCCGCGTGCCGCCAAAAGCCCCGGCCTGCGCTTCGACATCGCTCTGGCTCGCCAGCGGATCATCGGCGATGGCGAGTTCCACTTGCTGAAGCCGTTTCAATTCGTCGCGATAGCGCGCGGCTTCCTCGAAATCAAGATTGGCGGCGGCTTCCCGCATGCGCTTTTCGAGATCGGCGATCGTCGCCTTGAAATTATGTCCCGCGAGCATTTCCGGCACGGAGAGACCGGCATCCACCGTGACATGATCTTGCTCATAGACCGAGCCCAAAATATCCGCGATTCCGCGTTTGATCGAGGCTGGCGTAATCCCATGGGCGGCATTATAGGCCTGCTGCTTTTCACGCCTGCGGTCGGTCTCGGCGATCGCGCGCGATCATCGAGCCCGTCTCATGATCGGCGTAAAGAATGACCTTGCCGTCGATATTGCGGGCGGCGCGGCCGATGGTCTGCACCAAGCGACGTCTCGCTGCGCAAAAAGCCTTCCTTGTCGGCATCGAGAATGGCGACGAGGGCGCATTCCGGAATATCCAGCCCCTCGCGCAACAGATTGATGCCGACGAGCACATCGAAGGCGCCGAGCCGCAGATCGCGGATGATCTCGATCCGCTCGATCGTGTCGATGTCGGAATGCATGTAGCGCACTCGCACGCCATGCTCGTGCAGATATTCGGTCAGATCCTCCGCCATGCGCTTGGTGAGAACGGTGACGAGGCTGCGGTAGCCTTTTGCCGCCACCTCGCGGACTTCGCCGAGGAGATCGTCGACCTGCGCGCGGGCCGGACGGATTTCGACCGGCGGATCGATGAGCCCGGTCGGGCGGATGACCTGCTCGACGAAGACACCGCCCGTGCGCTCCATTTCCCAGGAGCCGGGCGTCGCCGAGACATGGATCGATTGCGGCCGCATCGCGTCCCATTCCTCGAAACGCAAGGGCCGGTTGTCGAGGCAGGACGGCAGGCGAAACCCATATTCGGCAAGCGTCGCCTTGCGCCGGAAGTCGCCCCGATACATGGCGCCGATCTGCGGGATGGTGACATGCGATTCATCGGTGAAGACAAGCGCATTGTCGGGCAAATATTCGAACAGGGTCGGCGGCGGCTCGCCGGGGCGCCGGCCGGTCAGATAGCGCGAATAATTCTCGATTCCGGCGCAGGAGCCGGTCGCCTCCAGCATTTCGAGGTCGAACATGGTGCGCTGCTCGAGTCTTTGCGCTTCGAGCAAGCGGCCGGCGGCATTGAGCTCGGCTAAGACGCTGCTTCAGTTCGATCTTGATGCCCTTGATCGATTGCAGAAGGGTCGGGCGCGGCGTGACGTAATGCGAATTGGCATAGACCTTGACGAATTCGAGATCCTGCGTCTTTTTGCCGGTCAGCGGATCGAATTCGGCAATCGTTTCGATCGAATCGCCAAAGAAGCCGATGCGCCAGGCGCGGTCTTCGTAGTGGGCCGGGAAAAGCTCGATCGTATCGCCGCGCACACGAAACACGCCGCGCGAAAAATCGCCGGCCGATCGCTTATATTGCAAGGCGACCAAATCCGCGATGAGCTGGCGCTGATCGATCTTCTCGCCGTGCTTCACGGTGAAGGTCATCGCCGTATAGGTCTCGACCGAACCGATGCCATAGATGCAGGAGACCGAAGCGACGATGATGACGTCGTCGCGTTCAAGCAGCGCGCGCGTCGCGGCATGGCGCATCCGGTCGATCTGCTCGTTGATCGAGCTTTCCTTCTCGATATAGGTGTCGGAGCGCGGCACATAGGCTTCCGGCTGATAATAGTCGTAGTAAGAAACGAAATATTCGACCGCGTTGTCTGGAAAGAAACTCTTGAACTCGCCATAAAGCTGCGCCGCCAAAGTCTTGTTCGGCGCCAGAATAAGAGCCGGACGATTGGTGCTCGCGATGACCTGCGCCATGGTGAAGGTCTTACCCGAGCCGGTGACGCCGAGAAGCACCTGATCACGCTCCTTGGCTTCAATGCCCTTCACAAGTTCTTCGATGGCAACCGGCTGATCGCCCTTGGGCTCGATATTCGGAAACCACACGAAATCTCCGACCGCCTTCCGATTTCTCCGGACGCGGCGGACGGTGCGGCGTCCAGGGTTTTTTTTCCCTGATGTTCGGATCGCCGCGCTCAAGCAGATCCTTCAGCGATTCGACGGTCGCCGCGACGCCGGTCATCCCCAAAGGGTGGTACAAGGGCGCGGAGGGAGCCTGCCCGTCGTTTGTTTCAAGCCCGAGCAGCCTTGCGTCGATGCGCGACGCGGTCGAGACCTCAAACTCGGCTTGCGGCCCCTCGGAAACGCCAAGCTGGCGCTGGTTCAACGCCGGATTGAGCAAGCGCTGCCAGATGTTCGCCGAGCGGCGTGACCTCGGGCCGCGCCGCTTTGGAGCGGGCGGGTCTCTTTCCGCCTGGGATTTTGGGAGCTTTCGGCCATGCCGCCAATATGGGCCGAATTGGGTGCGGATCAAAGGGCCTGGATCGGCGCACAAATGCGACCAACATCGGAGCGCCGGCTTTTCGACAATGATTACCGCCCCTCCAACTGAAAAGCAGAAAAAAATACGCAGGCCGTGCATCTAAATCCCCGTGCCGACTGTAAAGCCTTTGCCGAGATTTGAATTCACGCAACGGCAAGAGGTAAACATGACTGGCAATTCCGCACTGATTCATTTGCTTTACGAGGCCTTTGGGCGCGGCGATCTGAAGACCATCCTTGATCGCCTTGACCCCTCGATCGATTGGATTTCCTCAACCGCCGCCAAGACGATCCCGTGGCACGGCAAGCACAGCGGAATTGAGGGCGTAGCCTCTTTCTTCAAGGCGCTGACCGACACCGTCGATTTCGAAGCCTTCGAGCCGCGCCAGTTCTTCGCTGCCGACGACACTGAGACAGTCCTTGGTCGCACCCTCGCGCGGGTCAAGCGCACCGGCAAGAAATTCGACAGCGAATGGGCACATATATTCACCGTCAAAGGCGGCAAGATCGAGCGTTTCCAGGAATTCTACGACACGGCGGCCATCGTCGACGCAATCGCCGCGTGAACCGAGGAGGCGTCGGCCGCTCCGGCGCCTTCGTCTTTTTTTAATTCGATCTGCGGAGGCTAATCACATGGAACATAAAGCTTTCTCCGGGTCATCCACGACGGAGCCTCTCGTTTTCCAAGGATTGATCCAGGCCGAGGGACGCAGCTACAGCAATTGGGGCTTGCACCGCACGACAAAACCGGCGGTCTTTGCCGAACCCATCAGTTACGCCGACGCGCAGACCCTGGTGCGCGACAGCGCGCGGTTCCCCACACCGGTCAATCCGGTCGGCTCGATGATGTCGGTCTCGTCCACTTTCGTGAACGATGGCGGGACCATGATCTGCCTGCGCAAGCTCGACGAGGTGATCGGTGTCGAACGCGATGCTGCGGGAAGAGACGTGGTGCGCGTGCAAGCCGGATGCCGTCTCAAGAAGCTCAATATGTGGCTGCAGGCGCGCGGACTGGAGATTCCATTCCAGGCCGAAATCGGCGAGGCCAGCGTCGGCTCCGTGGCGGCCGGCGACACCAAGGAGTCGTCGCTCGATGGTCCTGGATACTTCTCTGCCCATGTCGTCGGGATCACCTATGTCGACGAAAACGGAGCTTTATGCACTCTTTCGGACCATCAGGACGGTGCCGCATTCCACGAATTCAAATGTTCCTTCGGCCTTGCCGGAATCATCGTCGAATGTCTCGTCGAGACCCGCCCGGCGACGCTCTGCAGGTCGGATATTTCGATGGGGGCCTTTGCAACTCCGGCCGAACTTGCCGCCGCCTTGCTTGCGAAGCAAGCACAATGCGACGCGCTCCTCGCCATCGTCTTTTTGCACCAGCTCGCAAGCTTTTTCGATCAGCGTTTCAAGGCCGGTCCCGGCACGTCCACGCCGCCCGAATCGGGGCCAGAATGCGACGCTTTTCGTGTCGCCAAGCGTCTCGCGATCCAGCACGGCTTCGACGGCGTCGAAGTCCCGCAGCCCAAGGGGCTCGTCTATTCGCGGGCCGATTTCGTCAATGAATATTGGCGCCCCAGCGAGAATGAAGCGCGGCTCGACTTCCAATATTACGAGCATGACATCTCGCAAGTCGAAAACGTGGTGGCTGCGAGCTACGCCTTCACCAAAGCGTTCCACGAAAAAACCGGCTTTTCGCCAGGTGCCTGGGCAACCTATTTCGTGCGGCGCCCCGCGAAAGAGAAAAAGCCCTTCGGGATCTATTCGGGTGGCCCCGGACTATCCTTTTCTTTCGACCCTTTATGTTCAAACCCCGCGGAGCCCCTATGGCAGCAGTTCTCGCGCGAATATAATGAACTGGCCATTCGTCGGCTGGGGGCCAACGTCTCGCCCATTCAGACCCAATGGCTCAAGAAGGGAGACGTGAGGATCCCGCGCAAATTGGCGAAGCCGCGCTTTACCACGCCTTATTTCGCGCAATTTCTCGAGTAACCGATTTGGCCGATCACTCCCGCTCGATCCGGATCACCTGCGGCTTCTCGGACAAGAAACCGTCGGCGACGACCGCTTCAAGCGCCTGGCGGACGGTTTTTTCATGGGTTGCATGGGTGATCAAAACCACCGGCACCGCACTGTTGACGCTCGCCTGCGTCCCCGGACGGCGGCGCTGGACGATGCTTTCCAAGGAAATATCGCGCTCGGCCATGCGGGTTGCAATCGCCGCCGCGGCACCCGGCCGGTCGAACACCGAAAGCCTGATATAATAGCCGCCTTCGTGCAGCTGCATCGGCGCATGCCGTGCCGGTGTCAACGAAGCGGCCGGCCATCCGAAGGGCGATGAGCGGACGCCCCGCGCTATATCGGCGATATCGGCGACAATCGCCGAGGCCGTGGCCTCGCCGCCCGCTCCGGGGCCGACGAGCGTCAGCTCATGTACCGCATCCGCATCGATCGTGACCGCATTGGTGACGCCCATGACCTGCGCAATCGCCGAGGATTTCGGTACCATGGTCGGATGGACGCGCTGCTCGATGCCAAATGGCGTGCGCTGCGCAACACCCAGAAGCTTGACGCGGTAGCCGAGTTCGGCCGCCGCTTCGAGATCGGCCAGGGTAATCGCCTCGATGCCCTCGACCGCGATGGCCGCCGGATCAATCGCCGTCCCAAACGCCAGCGAGGTCAGGATCGCGAGCTTATGCGCGGTGTCGAACCCGCCAATGTCGAAGCTTGGGTCGGCCTCCGCATAGCCGAGCTTTTGGGCCTCGCTCAGGCAGTCTGCGAAGGAGAGCGCCTCCAATTCCATCCGGCTCAGGATGTAATTGCAGGTGCCGTTCAGGATGCCGTAGACGCGCTCGATGGAATTGCCGGCCAAGCCCTCGCGGAGGGTTTTGACGATTGGAATGCCGCCGGCGACCGATGCCTCAAAGGCCAGCGCGACGCCACTATCCTCCGCCAAATGGGCCAGATGCATGCCATGCTTGGCCAAAAGCGCTTTATTGGCGGTCACAAAGGATTTGCCCGAGCCAAGCGCGGCTTCGGCCGCGGCGAGCGCGATGCCCTCCTCTCCCCCGATCAATTCTACAAATAAATCAATCTCATCGGCCTTTGCGAGGGCGACGCAATCGTCGAACCAAGCGAAGCGCGCAAGGTCGATGCCGCGCTCTTTGGCACGTTGGGAGGCCGAGACTCCGGTTACCACGATCCGGCGGCCTGTTCGCCGCTGCAGAGCTTCGGCCTGCCGATCGAGCAATTTGATGACCGCGGCTCCAACCGTGCCGAGACCGGCAATACCGATGCGCAGGGGAGGCGCCATAAATGCAATGTCCGCGAAAAAAACCGATGGGAATAGACCTAAAAGGCGGCAGGCCGGGTTCTGCCCGATTTTGACCGCAGGAGCAAGACCGCGCGGGGGAAGCTCACGGATGAGGGAGTCCACGCCGACGGCCTTGTTTCAGTGCGACAATTGATTAAATTGGCCCCAGATTGCTCAACCCAGCGTGAACGCGCGCGGAACACGGAAACACCGATGACTTTTGTTCATGCTGTCGAGGTACCGGGACGGAAAGCCGGCCATATCAAATTGCACGATGCGGCGGATTTCGCCGGAATGCGCCGGGCCGGACAGTTGGCGGCCGAGGCGCTCGACCTCATGACGGAATATGTGCGGCCAGGCGTCACCACCGAAACGCTCGACAAGATCGTGTTCGATTTCGCGATGGCGAACGATGCCTACCCCGCGCCCCTCGACTATCGCGGCTATCGGAAATCGATCTGCACATCGATCAATCATGTGGTGTGCCATGGAATGCCTGACCGCAAGCCGCTAAAGGACGGCGACATTGTCAACATCGACGTGACGTTGATCCTGGATGGCTGGCACGGCGATTCTAGCCGCATGTTTCTAGTCGGCGAAGTGCCCCGCCGGGCGCAGCGTCTTGTCGAAGTCACTTATGAAGCGCTGATGCGCGGCATGGCGGTTGTACGCCCGGGCGCCACGACGGGCGACATAGGCGCGGCCATCCAAGACTTCGCCGAAGCCGAGCGTTGTTCCGTCGTGAGAGACTTCTGCGGCCATGGGCTTGGGCGCCTGTTCCACGATGAACCCAATATCCTTCACTATGGCCGGCGCGGCGAAGGCGTCGTGCTGAAGGCCGGTATGTTCTTTACCATTGAGCCGATGATCAATCTCGGCCGGCCGCACGTCAAGATTCTTGCCGATGGCTGGACGGCGGTGACCCGCGACCGTTCGCTCTCGGCGCAATTTGAACATTCGATCGGCGTCACCGAAACCGGCTATGAGGCGTTTACCTTGTCGCCGAAAGCTTTGCACCATCCTCCCTATTCGGCCACGTAGGCAGGACGAAATCGCGAGGCGGTCGCCGACGGCCATGCGCAATGGCGGCTACCCGGCCGTTGCCGCTGGGGCCCATTCATCGAACGGCGTCACGCTGTGAGTTTTGAGATAGGCCTTCGCGGCGCTCAAGAAGGCCGCCCGGTTTGCCGACGTGATGCGGCGCGCCGGATAGACAGCACTGACAGGCAGGATTTCGCGGGTGTGCTGCGGCAAGACCGGAACGAGGCGGCCGGCGGCTATCCCTACCTTGACCTGATAGGAGAGAGCCCGGGTAATGCCCAATCCGGCCTCCGCCGCTGCAATTGCCGACTCCGCGCAATTGACCATCAGCCGAGGCTGGACCCGCACGATTTTCCCGGACGGCTCGAACCGCCATTCGTTGGTCGAGTTGATGCCCTCGAAGGCTATGACGTCATGCGCGGTCAGGTCGGCAGGCCCGCGGGGCGCGGATCTCCGCAACAAATAGTCGGGGCTTGCCACGAGAAGCCGACTGACGCCGCCAAGTCTGACAGCGATTAATCTGCTGTCGGCCAAATTGCCGATTCGAATGGCGACATCCAAGTCCTCCTCGACGAGGTGCATGTTGCGGTCGGAGAGGACGAGGCGGATGGAAAGCTGCGGGTGCTCGGCCAGAACCTGATTGACGATCGGCATCACATAGAGGCGACCGAACAGGACGGGCGCGGTGATCTTGAGAACGCCGCGAGGTTCGGCGCCTTGCCCCCGCGCCGCCCGCTCCGCATCGTCGACATCCTCGAGGACCCGCCTGCAACGATCGAGATAGAGTTCGCCGCCCTCGGTGAGCCGCACCGAGCGCGTCGTGCGGTTTAGGAGGACCAGTCCCAGCCTCTCCTCAAGATCGGCGACCAAGCGTGTCGTCGCGGAAGGCGAAATCCGCAACTGCCGGGCCGCCTCGGCGAAGCTCCCCAGCGTGGCGACGGCGGTGAATGCGCGCATGGCGTCGAGACGATCCATATTATTGCATATTCCACAATAAAGACTTTCTTAATAGGGTAATTATCGCGCAGCAAGCGATGGCTTAGATCTGCTGGCGCGGCCCCGGCCGCCGAGATCTATCTCACGGAGGGATATATTCCGATGGTCAGCCGCTTCCTCGATCTGACAGCGACACCAAGCGTCAAGGCCGTCCAGGCCCAGAATGGCAGCCGGGAGATGTGGGAATCACTCGACGGCCAGCGCAGTTTCGATAGATTCACCGAGCCGGAAACCGGCTTTATTGCCGCGCGCGACAGTTTTTACATGGCGACGGTTTCTGAAACGGGGTGGCCCTACATCCAACACCGGGGCGGCCCGCCGGGATTCCTGAAAGTTCTGGACGAGCGAACTCTCGGTTTCGCCGACTTCCGCGGCAACCGCCAATACATCAGCGTCGGCAATGCAGCCGCCAATGACCGAGCGGCGCTGTTCCTGATCGATTATCCCAACCGCCGACGCCTCAAGATCCTGGCGCATATCGAGATCCGCAACATCCACGAAAGCCCCGAACTGACGCAGAGATTGGCAGTCCCTGGTTACAGGGGCCGGCCGGAGCGCGCCATCCTGCTCCATCTCGACGCCTTCGACTGGAACTGCCCCCAACATATTACGCCGCGCTTCACGACAGCGGAGGTCGAAGTCGCGATGGCACCTCTGCACGCCCGTCTGGCGCAGTTGGAAACTGAAAACCAAAACCTTCGCGCGCAGCTTGCCGGATCGCTCGAAACCAAGGGAGCTTAAGCCCTGACCGACAGGACGGAGAGCGCGCGGGCGATCTTTGTTTCAATGCAACAATAGATTAAGTTGACGCCGCATTGACCAACCCGCATGGAGGCGTTTGCTTGTCGCCGAAAAATTTGCACCATCGGCCCTCTTCCTCGGCCCCGCAGGCATGACAAAGACACAAGCGGACGAGGCGGAGTCCGACCTGCCGCATTATCTGGGGCATCGGGAGCGCTTGCGGGAAAGGTTCCGCAAGGGCGGCGCCGATGCCTTGGGCGATTATGAACTTCTCGAACTGATTCTGTTTCGCGCCATGCCTCGGCGGGATGTCAAACCGCTCGCGAAAGCCCTGATCGCGCGATTTGGATCCTTTGCAGAAGTCGTAGCGGCGCGGCCGGAGCGGTTGCGGGAAATCGACGGGCTCGGCGACGCCGCGATTATCGAGCTGAAGATCGTCGAGGCGGCGGCAATACGCTTCGCCAAATCCTCGATCGAAAAGCGGCCGTCGATGTCGAGCTTCGGCGCGGTTGTCGATTATTGCCGAACAGCAATGGCCTACCTGGACCGAGAGGAGTTTCGCGTGCTCTTTCTCGACAAGAAAAATTTTCTGATCGCCGATGAGGTCCAGGGCGTGGGAACGGTCGATCATGCCCCGGTCTATCCCCGGGAGATCATGCGGCGCGCGCTCGAACTCAGTGCGTCAGCGATCATCCTTGTGCATAATCATCCATCAGGCGATCCGCAGCCGTCAACCGACGACATCCATCTGACCCATCAGATCATCGCCGTCGGCAAGCCGTTGAATATCGTGGTGCATGATCATTTGATCATCGGCAGGCACGGCCATGCGAGCTTGAAGGGATTGAGGCTGATTTAGGGGGGTGTTTCCCTTGGAGCACAAGGAACTGCAGATTGAATCTTACGCCCGGCAGTGGGTGGCTTCTGGAAGTGCACGTGATCCGCCGGATACGGATTCAAGCCCTGGGATGATCATAAAATAATGGTGCAGGTATGCAAGTATCTATTAAGCATCATTTTGTGCCGAAACTGCTTCTACGGCCTTGGTTGATTGAGCAGCCAAATGGCCAAACGAACCTCCATGGATATTGGTGGGATACCAGAAGCCAGAAGCTGGATTGTAAGCGTCGGGGCCTGAACAGCTTCTGCTGTCAGCTCGACCTTCTGAGTTTGCACGCCCACAAGCTGGGACCCGACGCAGTTGAACGCGTGTTTTTCGGAGAGATCGACAGGAAAGGCGCCGAAGCTCGCGACTTACTCTTAGAACACGGGCCGGTAACTCTAAACGCTGAACAGCGAAGTGACTTCGCGAGGCTGCTTCTGTCGCTAGAAGCGCGTCGGCCGGCAAACGTAGAACGGATTCGAAAGGAAGGGCCGGAATATTTCGCAAAAGAACTTGATACCGACCCACAGATACTTGCCAAGATGGCTAAACTCGGCGTTCTTCAAACTCCATCCTTTTACGTCGAAAAGGTGCTTGGCGGATCCCTCGAAGACAGGGCTCTCGTGGGAACTCAACGGTTCGTTGACAATCCTAAGGTTGGTGAGATTCTGATCAACGCACATTGGGATTTGAAGAAACTTGGCCCTTACGATGATTCTTTCGTTTTATCTGATCGCCCTTTGATTAGGATAAATGGATACGATAGTCCGGGAGCAACTTGGGTACTTCCGCTGACAACTAAAGTGGCATTTTTTGCGGCCAACCATCCGACGAATTTTGCGAAGCTGCGTAGCGTTCCCGGTCATCGTTTTGCGATGGAAACGAACAAGTCGAGCACCTCACAGGCAGAGCGGTTTGTATTCAGCGCCGACAAAAACCACGAGAAATGGCTGAGTAAATACCTGCGTCAACAGACCTGACGAATTGTTTGAATTGCGACCGCGGGAAAAGTAGGTGGCGGGCACCGGCGCGGGCGCCACAAACCTCTTCCTATGGCGCCAAGCCACGCGCGTGTTGTTTGCCGGGCTTTCTTGTGCACGATCCAGCCCGTGCGAAAAATGCGCAAACTCTTTTCGCTCGACCACATGACGTTATCCGAAAAGTCTGCACCTTTCGGGATCATACTCAATGCAGGCGGAACTCTCCATCGAGCGTCTTGATCTCGGCCGGCTTGATGAGCTTTGCGTGCCCAACCACCACGCTGTGCAGCGGACCGTCGAGCTTTTCCTTCCAGAATGTCAGAAATTTGATCAGGGTCGGGAAATCCGGCGCGACGTCGTAGTCTTGCCAGATATAGGCCTGCAGCAGGCGCGGATGATCAGGCAAATGATAGAGAATTTGCGCGGTGGTGAGGCCATAGCCGGCAAGCTGCTTGATGAAATCCGGGGACGGTTCGTGTGTCTCAATCCGTTTGGTATCGATCATTTTAACCTCCGCGCTCGTAACGCCCGCAGGCAGATTTCGTCGCATCGCTCAGGCGCCCGGAGGCAGCCGGCCCTGCCCATGTCGCATTCAACAACGCGTCATATTAATACAGAGTTGCGATTGAGAGTTACGCAAGCAGCATGCCGGAATACGAAATTTCGCCCGTGTTGCAGCTTGGTCTCATCCCCTAACGCGAATCATATGGATGGCTCGCCTCCAAAAGCCTCTGCACAAGGGCCGGCGCCGGTGACTGCGTTTTCGCAGCGCTCGCTTCCCTCAGATCGCCCTATATTTGCGGTGAGCATAAGTAAGGTTGGTCAATTCCGGCCCGAATTCGACGGCCTCGACTATACCAATCACGATGGAATGGGTGGCGACATCCTTAACCTCGACAAGCCGGCAATCGAATACCGCGACCGCGCTGGTCAAGACCGGAGCGCCTGTCGCGAGCTTGGTCCATTCGCCGCTCGTAAATCGTTGTTCCAGATGATGTTGGGTACGACCGGCAAAAATATCCGCCAGCGCCTCATCCGAGGGAGACAACGTGTTGATACAAAACACCCCATTTTCGACGATTCTGACCGCCGACGGCGAGTTTCGGTTGATGCAGAACAACATCATCGGCGGCTCGACGGCGATCGAGGCGACGGACGTCGCGGTGATTCCCGCTGGTCCGGCCGGCCCATCGGTGGTGACAATATGCACCGAGGCGGCAACATGGCTCATCGCCTCCCGAAACCGCTCGGAATCAACGCCATGGCCGGGCTGGCCATTTATTTCCTTGCGGCTGTTTTTCGATTCGTCCATGCCGTCAACAAGCTCCATATTACATCAAGTCTCAAAATAGCCGGCGCAAGCAGGTCAGAGGCTCTGGTAGCAAACGCCGCATCATAAACAAAGAGTTCCTCTATCCAAACACCAGCCAAAGCTGTTTTACCGGGTTTAGAAATGCTCTAGCTTCGCATTTGCGATTGTGGGGGATTTTTATGGAGATATTCCTGCAGCAATTGATCAACGGCATTACGCTGGGCTCAATTTATGGCTTGATCGCCATCGGCTACACGATGGTTTTCGGCATCATCGGAATGGTGAATTTCGCTCACGGCGATGTCTTCATGCTGTCGGCCTTCATCGCGCTGATTATCTACCTGGCATTGACGCAGATATTGGGTTTCGACTCCCTCGCATTGAGCTTTATCGTAGTCCTCTTCGCCGCCATGGCGCTGACCTCGCTGTGGAGCTTTATGATCGAACGCTTGGCTTATCGCCGCCTCCGTGGATCGTTTCGGCTGGCTCCGCTGATCTCGGCGATCGGAATGTCGATTTTTCTGTCGAACTTCGTTTATGTTGTTCAAGGACCGCGCAACAAATCTCTCCCCCCAATGCTGAACGAGGTCATGCGGCTAACCCAAGGTAGCCCCTACGCAGTCACTCTCTCGTTCAAGCAAATCCTCATCGTGGTGGTGACCGCGCTGCTCCTCGCCGGCTTTTGGTTTCTGGTGCAAAAAACGCCGCTGGGGCGGGCCCAGCGCGCCTGCGAGCAAGATAGAAACATGGCGGCACTTCTGGGCATAGACGTCGATCGAACGATTTCCTTGACGTTCGTCATCGGCGCAGCGCTCGCGGCGGTCGCCGGCGTGCTCTATCTTTTGTATTACGGCGTGGTCAACTCGGGCGATGGTTTCGTTCCCGGCATCAAGGCTTTCACGGCGGCGGTCCTTGGCGGGATCGGCTCCCTCCCAGGAGCGGTTCTTGGGGGCCTTTTGATTGGCCTCGTCGAAACCTTCTGGTCTGCATATTTCTCAAGCGACTACAAAGATGTTGCGGCCTTCTCGATCCTCGCGGTGACATTGATCTTTATGCCGTCGGGCCTGTTTGGCCGGCCGGATGTCGAGAAAATATGAGTCGATATTCTGACGGGCCTGCGAGCCGGCCCGGCACCAGGGCCTGGGACGCTTTGAAGGGCGCCTCGAAGGCGGCCCTCCTGATGTTCGGGCTGTCTTTTCCGATCCTCGCCTATCGGGCGGAAGCTGATTTTTCTCATCAGCTGGTTCTGAAGGACCGCTGGTTCGCCGTCTTCATAGCCGTCGCGGCAACCTTTATCCTGCGTTTTCTCGGCCTTATGTTTGCACGCCGCATCGCCGTCCCCCAGGCAATCCGCAAGCCCTCCCAACACATCATTTCCGCTTTGTCGGGACTTTCCCGTTTTGCTGCAAGCGCGGGTGTCGCTGCTCTTATCGCTTTCCCCTTTGTCTCGCTTTATCTGGTGGGGCCGGCGGGTTCGCTCAAATGGATCGACAATTACGGAATCCAAATCCTGCTCTATGTCATGCTCGGCTGGGGCTTGAACATCGTCGTGGGGCTCGCCGGTCTTCTCGATCTTGGCTATGTGGCCTTCTATGCGGTTGGTGCCTATTCCTATGCACTCCTCTCCACAACATGGGGATGGTCGTTCTGGCTCTGCCTGCCCGTCGCCGGCGGTCTCGCCGCGATTTGGGGGATTTTGCTCGGCTTTCCCGTGCTGCGGCTGCGCGGCGATTATCTGGCTGTCGTCACGCTGGCCTTCGGCGAAATCATCCGCATCGTTCTCATCAATTGGACCACCTTGACCAATGGCGATGCCGGTATCGGATCGATTCCGCGGATAGACTTTTTCGGCTGGCCTTTCATCCCCGGACCCCATGGCTTTGCGGCACTCTTCCACCTCAAATATTTGCCGATCCACCGTGTCGTCTTTCTCTATTTTCTGATTCTCGCCCTGGCTCTCTTGACCAATGCATTGACCTCGCGCCTGCGCCGTCATCCCATCGGGCGCGCTTGGGAGGCCTTGAGGGAGGATGAAATTGCCTGCCGTTCGCTCGGCATCAACACGGTGACAACGAAGCTCACTGCCTTTGCGCTTGGAGCCTTCATTGCCGGCATTGCCGGAGCGCTCTTCGTGGCGCGGCAGAATTTCGTCTCTCCCTCAAGTTTTACCTTTATCGAGTCGGCAACCATACTCGCCATAGTCGTGCTGGGCGGCCAGGGCTCTCAGCTTGGCGTCGCCCTGGCCGCCTTCGGCATTATCGGCGGCACCGAGCTCTTGCGGGAAATGGGCAGCCTTAGGCACCTCTTCGGCAATGCTTTCGATCCGGCGCAATATCGGATGCTCATCGTCGGCATGGCCATGGTCGTCATGATGAACTGGAAGCCGCGCGGTCTGGTCGCTTTCCGCACACCCTCAATCTTTCTCGCCAAGGAAAAACCCGTGACCGGACCACTTGCAGGGGAAGGTCACGGCTAATGCGCTTGGCTGATCCGCCGCTACTTTCAATCGACCATTTGACCATGCATTTCGGCGGCGTCACCGCCGTCGATGATCTCTCGCTTTCCGTCGGGCGCGGCGACATCACTGCCTTGATCGGCCCGAATGGCGCCGGCAAGACGACCGTGTTCAATTGCGTCACTGGCTTCTACAAGCCGACGAGCGGGCGCCTCGTCCTGGCCCGCGGGGACTCTGCCACGCCGGAGGCTGTGCTGGCCTTGACGTGCAGCGGCAAGCGCTTCAGCAAAACCAACCAAGGCGCAGTGTTCCTTCTCGAACGCATGGCCGATTTCGAGATTGCGCACCATGCCGGCGTCGCACGCAGTTTTCAGAACATCCGGCTGTTCGCCGGCATGACCCTGATCGAAAATCTCATCGTCGCGCAGCATAATTTTCTGCTCACCATGCCAGGCTTTGGCACCGACCGAAGGAGAACAGCGCAAGCGCTTCAAACGGCGCGTTATTGGCTCGAAAAGCTTGATCTCCTTTCCCGCGCCGACGATCCGGCTGGAGAGCTTCCCTACGGCGCCCAACGGCGTCTCGAGATCGGGCGGGCGATGTGCACCGCGCCGATCCTTCTCTGCCTCGATGAACCGGCGGCGGGACTGAACCCGCGCGAATCGGCCGAACTCAAGGGGCTGCTTCTGGAAATTCGCGACGAGCACGCCACCTCTATTCTTCTCATCGAGCACGATATGTCGGTGGTCATGGAAATCTCCGATCATGTCGTCGTCCTCGATCATGGCGTAAAGATCGCGGACGGCACGCCGAACGTTGTTCGCAAGGATGACCGGGTGATCAAAGCCTATCTCGGCGTGGACGACGATGCCGAGATTTTCCCGGTGGGCGGATCGACACCATGAACAACGCTTCCGCAGGAGTCTTGCTGTCGGCACGCGGGCTCAAGGCTTTTTATGGCAATATCATCGCCCTGAAAGGCGTCGACGTCGAAATCCATGAAGGCGAGATCGTAACCCTGATCGGCGCCAATGGCGCCGGCAAGACAACTTTGATGATGACGATCTTCGGCAATCCACGCGCCCGAGAAGGCCGCATCCTCTTCGACGGGCACGACATCACTCACATGCCAACCCATGCGATCGCCCGGCTTGGTTTGGCGCTGGCGCCCGAAGGCCGAAGAATTTTTCCGCGCATGACGGTCTATGAGAATTTGCAAATGGGGGCCGCGATGCAGCCACGCGCCCGTTTCGCATCTGACCTCGAACGGATTTTCTCGATCTTTCCGCGCCTGACGGAGCGGACAAGCCAAAGCGGCGGCACATTGTCAGGCGGTGAGCAACAGATGCTTGCGATCGGCCGTGCCCTGATAAGCCGGCCTCGTCTGCTCATGCTCGACGAACCCTCGCTCGGATTGGCACCCTTGATGGTCAAGCAGATATTCAGCGTGATTGCCGATCTCAACCGGCAGGAAGGGCTAACCGTTTTCCTTGTCGAACAGAACGCCTATCATGCGCTAAGGCTCGCCCATCGCGGCTATGTGATGGTCAACGGGCTTGTCTCTCTTTCTGGCAGCGGCGGCGAGCTTCTCGCGCGGCCCGAGATTCGGTCCGCCTATCTCGAGGGGGGCCATTGAGCGGCATGTTTTTCCTCGCAGGCGGCGTCAAAGCTCTCCTCGTCTTTCTTGGCCTCAGCGTTGCACTCGGCGGCGGCGCCGCCTTTGCGGCTGGACGCGCCCTCGCCAAGCATTGGCGGCCGCTTTATTACCTGCTTCTGCCTATGGTTCCTCTCGCCGTCGGCGTCCGTTTCCTGCATTATGCGCTCTTCGATGAAACGCTTCTGTCGTCGCCGGATTTCGTCGCGGATTATGTCGTGGCTCTCGCATCGGCGTTTCTCGGTTTTACACTTACACGGAAAATGCAGATGCGCCGTCAGTACGGCTGGCTGCTGTGAACATTCGGGGGCGCGCCTTTGATCCTGCAGAGCGGACCTGCAAAGAGACGATTTGCATGAAGGGATCACGCGCCGTCTTTGCAGCACTCGCCTACGCAATGATCGGTACGGGCTGCGTGCCGGCTGCCCATGCGCAGATCGGGGTCGGCGTCGGCGGGCCGATCACCGGCGCCGACGCGACATTCGGCGGACAATTGAGCCGAGGTGTCGAACAAGCGGTCGAGGACATCAATGAGTCGGGAGGCGTTCTCGGCCAGCAATTGATCCTCTCGATCGGCGATGATGCGGCCGACCCCAAGCAAGGCGTATCCGTTGCCAATAAATTCGTCGGCGATGAAGTCAGCCTCGTTGTCGGGCACTTCAATTCCAGCGTCACCATGCCCACTTCGACGATCTATGCCGAAAATAATATTCTGAATATTACGCCGGGCTCGACCAATCCGCTCATCACCGAACGCGGACTCGAAACGGTCTTCAGAACCTGCGGGCGGGACGATCAGCAAGGGATTGTCGCGGCAGGTTTTCTCGCCAGCCGAAAACCAAAGGCAATCGCGATCATTCACGACAAGAGCACGTACGGAAAAGGCCTGGCCGATGAAACCCGCAAGAATCTCGATGCAATGGGCATCAAGGTGGTCCTCTATGAGGGACTCAACAAGGGCGAGAAGGACTATTCCGCCATCGTCTCGAAGATCAAAGAATCGCAAGCCGACATCGTGTATTGGGGCGGTGTCCATACCGAGGCAGGGCTGCTTGTGCGCCAAATGCGCGATCAGGGCGTCGACACAGTCATGATGGCGGGCGATGGAATCGCCTCGGATGAATTTGCCGCCATAGGTGGGCCGGGAGTCGAAGGAACCTTTATGACGTTTCCGCCCGACCCTCGCAACCGGCCGGACGCGGCGCGGGTGGTCCAGGAATTCCAGGCCAAGAATTTCAATCCGGAAACCTACACCTTCTATTCCTATGCCGCCGTCGAAATCATGAAGCAAGCCGCCGAGGCGGCGAAATCCATCGATCCCTTGGAGATGGCGAAGGCGATGCATTCCGGCATGATCTTTAAGACCGTGATCGGCGAACTCAGCTACGACAAAAAGGGCGACGTCATGCGGACAGATTATGTCGTCTATGTTTGGAAAAAAGGCCCCGACGGAAGGATCAGCTATTACGAGCTCGCCAATTAAGCCAGCGGCGCGGCGAACTATCCCAAATTGGCAAGGCCGGGAAAGGTCTGCAGCAGCCAGGCCGAGAGATCCTGGATCGATCCGGTCAGGAAGGCGATCCCCGTGGCCACGAGCAGGACGCCAATGACCCGCTCGATGGCCCCGAAATAGGGCCGGAACCGTTTGATGACCCGGATAAAGGGTTCGATCGCCAGCGCCACCAGCAAGAACGGCAAGCCAAGCCCGCTCGAATAAGCGGCAAGCAACGCTATGCCTCTGCCGATCGTATCCTGCGAGGCGGCCACCGCAAGAATCGCCGCAAGAATGGGACCGATGCACGGCGTCCAGCCGAAACCGAAAGCCAGCCCCATGATATAGGCGCCCCAAATCCCGACCGGCTTCTGAACGTCGACCCGTGCCTCGCGATAGAGCAAGGCAAACCGAAAAACGCCCAGAAAATGCAAGCCCATCACGATGATCGCGATCCCGGCCAGGAGCGAAAGACGCGCGAAATATTCGTGCAAGACCTGACCGAAGGCCGAGGCCGTCGCGCCGAGACCGACGAACACCGTCGAAAAGCCGAGGATGAAAAGCAGGGCCGCGAAGAAAATATCGCGCCGTGCCCGGGCCTCGCGGCGCGTGGCGACCTCCTCGATGGTTGTTCCGGCGATAAAGGTCAGATAGGGCGGCACAAGCGGCAGCACGCAGGGGCTCGAGAAAGACAAAAGCCCCGCAAGCGCGGCGACAGGAAGGGTGACATCATGCGTCATGCGCCCTTCTAGCGGGTTCGTCGGGATAAAGAAAAGTGGCAAGGTAATTGCGGACGGCCCTGGCCGACCGCAATCTCGTAAAATTAAGCGTGAAACTGGTACAATGGGATGATAAGTCTGCAGATTTCCTTCACCCGATATTCATGGTGGACATGGTTGATTTCCTGTTGATGCACGAGAAAATCATTTTTCGCCTTGTCCGCCCCGATCCTGCATGGGCTTGCTCGGAGCCATACTCCCGCGAGACGCACTAAGCCACCCTGGTACGCCTCATCGATGACGGTTTTTTTCGTCTCTTTCTGCAATATCCTGTTCAATTTCGCGATTGGGCTTCTCATCGCGAAATTTCTCGGCCCGGAGGAATATGGCCGGTTTGCGCTCGCCTATGCGACCGCGATCTTTGTGCAAACCGGGTTTTTCGATTGGATCCGGCTTGGAGCGACACGGTTCTATTCCCAGCGTACCAGGCGAAGCCGAGCCGGCCGTACGGGCAACGCTCGATTTCGGCTTTGCCGTCATCACATTGGGGCTTGCCGCGGGTGCCAGCCTGCTTCTGTTCACCGGTGTCACCTTTACTTTGTCAAATGGCTTGATCGCACTCGCCCTTTGCGTCGCCGTCACCAACGGGCTTTTCGATTATCATACGGCACTGGTTCGCGCCTGCTTCGACGACCGGCTCTTCGCCCGGCTCGTTCTCGTCAAGAATATTTTCGCCTTCGCACTCATGGGCGGCGGAGCCTTTATATTCGGCTCCGCCAAGATGACCCTGATCGGCACGATCATCAGCCTCGGCGGATCCATCGTCACGGCGCGCGCGGCGCTGCGCGATCCCGCCTCCAAACCCGCGCTCGCGAGATTTTCGATCGCACGGTCGCTGATGGCCTACAGCCTGCCGATCGTTGGCGCCAATCTGCTCTATCTTTCGATCCCGCTCGCCAATCGCTCCATTCTCGCGATCGTCTATGGATTTTCCGAAACCGGGCAATTTTCCTTGGCCTATGATTTCGGCACCAAGGCGATCCAGGCGATTGGCTCGGCCCTCGACATCGTCTTGTTCCAGATCGCGGTCGCCACCCATGAGTTGCATGGGCCGACGCAGGCGCGGCAGCAGATCGCCCGCAACATGACCATCGTCATCGCCATGGTCCTGCCGGCCTGCACGGGACTTTGGCTGACTCTGCCCTCGATCGCGCAATTGGTCGTGCCGGCGGAGTTTCGCAGGCCATTTCGACGTATTGCTGCCGTTGATGATGACCGGCCTCTTCTGCATGGCCATGATTCAATATGCATCAATCCCATTTTCCAGATCGAGAAGAAAACCGCGCCCTTGATTGTCGCGGCTTTGGCCGCCTGCGCAGTCGATCCCTTCCTGCTTTTGATTTTGCCGCGCGACGGCGCATGGATCGAGCCTTGCCATCGCTCAGGCCGGGGCCATGGTCGTGGCGCTCGCCGTGCTGATCGCTTATGCGAGTGCGGCACAAGCGGCAATGGCCGCGCCCGCGCGATCTGGCGATCACGATTTTTGCCAATGCGGTGATGTCGGTGATGTTTTGCCGATGCGCGATCAACAGCCTGGCTTTGCAACGCTTGCCGAACAGGTCGCAACCGGTATTGCCGTCTACGCTGCCATTGTATTGGGCTTGGATGTCGCCGGATTGCGCGGCATGCTGCTCGCGCGGCTTCGCCTGGCTTCGGCGCGGATGAAAGCGCTTTAAAGCTGCGACGGTTCAAGCAGAAATGGTCTGGCGATCCTTGCCGCCGCGCTGCATTAACAGGGTCACCCAGCCGTCGATGTCGGTCCTGCGCGTCAGGGCCAACCCTTGCGCCCGATAGGCGCTGACGACACCTGCAACATCGCGCGCGATCAGGCCCGAGAGAATAATGTCCGCGCGCGGCGCCAGCAATCGCGCCATTTGCGGCGCGAGATCGCGCAGCGGACGTGCAAGAATATTCGCCATGACGAGATCATAAGGCGCGCCATCACGCAGGGCCGGATGCGAAAGCCCTTTGGCCCGGACCGGACGCACAAAGCTTGCGACCCCGTTGAATCTGGCGTTGGCGGCAGCCGCCGTTACGCTGAGCGGGTCGATGTCTCCGGCGTGAATTTTTCGTTTTAACAATTTTGCCGCCGCCATGGCGAGGACGCCCGAGCCCGTACCAAGATCAAGGATTGAACTTGGGCGCCGCTGCGCGCGATAAGATCGAGCATGAGAAGACATCCGCGCGTCGAACCATGATGGCCGGTTCCGAACGCGAGGGCCGCCTCGATCTCGATCGAAAGCTCATTGGCTCGGCCGCGTCGCGTCCATGCGCGCCATGAACGACAAAGCGGCGGCCCGGACCGGATCAAGCCCTTCGAGGGAAGAGGCAACCCAATCGCGCTGCCGCACGCGATCGAACACGACCGCCTCCGCAGCTTCGGTCCCGGCCGCAACGGCAACGAGCGCGCGCACATTGGCTTCGTCGGGTGCACTGCCAAAATAGACCTCGACGATCCAAGGCCCCTTATTCCAGTCCTTCGTGCTCGGCGTCTTCTCGAAAGCTGCAGCCGCCGTCTCGGCGGGTCGAAGGTCTCAACGATAATATCGGCGATCATGCGCGCCATGGCCTCGTCACAGGTGAGGCGCATGACATGTGTGGCCGAATTGGGGGGCAGGCCTTCGAGCATGGCCGCAGGTAGCATGGGGGATCACCAACAGCAACGGGGCCATTGCCGAACGGCCGGAGCCCGGTTTGACAAGGCCCCGCGGTCGGAAGACAAGCGCCAATGCGCTCAACTTTGTCTCAGCATGGCGGCGGGCGGGATTTGCCGGGCCAAAATTTTGAAGAGTGACAGATCCAGGCCGGGATGATGAAATGAGAATGTTCCAAGCCTTTATTTTGATTTGCCTGCCGCTCCTCCTCACGGGATCGAATGCTGCCCGCGCCGAAGAGCCCTATCGCCCCGCGGAAACACCGGCACCACGGCCGGCTCCGGGGGCGGATTCACATGAGATCGTGTTCCTGGGCGTTCGTCATTCCAGCCCCTTGGGCAAGCCATGCCTCGAAATGGTGCCCTCGTCCCGGGCGCATCTCGTCAATCACGAAGTTTACGACTACGTCGTCGCGATCAACAACAAATGTCCAAGGATGATCAAAGTTCGGATTTGCTATAAGGGCTCGTTCGATTGCAATTCCGCTCGCATCCATTCCTATCAATCCCAAGAGCTCATCATGGGCTTCGGACCAAAAACGGATCAATTCAATTTGACCGCCAAAGAGGACCCTTAAGATCGCTAGGCGTCCTCGCCCGTCAGATCGATCTTTCGCGGTGGCCCCATCAGCGCCGGCTGGAACAAAATAGCCGCCGCCAAGGTGCAGACGAGCGACAACGCCAGCAGCTTACCCATGCTGGATGTGCCTGGATGATTGGATAGCCACAGACTGCCGAAGGCGGTCGCCGTGGTCATCGCGCTGAAAAAGACCGCGCGCGTCAGACTTGACTGCAACAAATTTGTGGTCCCGGCGCGCCACGCCATGACGAAATAAATCTTGAAGGCAACCCCGAGTCCGAGCAGCAGCGGCAGCGCGATAATATTCGCAAAATTCAGCGGCAATCCGATCAGGACCGTGATTTCGAGCGTGACCACGCCGGCAAGCAGCAAGGGAACCAATGTCAAAAGCACATCGGTGATCCGCCGCAGCACGAAGAAGAGAAGCAGGCTGATCGAAAGCAGCGCCCAAAGCCCCGCCTCGATGAACGCCTTGACGACCGTATTGCCGGATTCCTGAACCGCGATGGGCTCGCCCATGGCGTTGGGGTCGATCGTGCGCACCGCCTTGGCAAATTTGAGAAGCGTCGCATTATCGTTCGCGATCGCCCGCAGGCGCGACCTCGATGCGGGCGCGGCCATCGGCGCTCACCCAATTGCGCGCCAAATCAGGAGGAATCGATGCAACGGTCACTTTTCGTGCGCTGAGCGACGCCCGCAACAAATCGAGCATCGTATCCAGGCTCGGGATCAAGGCTCGACGCGCCGCCTCGCGGATGCGCCGGCGGCGCCGTCGCCAGCTTTTGGAGAGCCGCGGCAAGACGGCGCGCATCGTCGGCGCCTTTTCCCGTCCGCTCTCCGGCGGTCGAATTGAAAGCAGCGGCGGCGCGCTCCATGGCGTCGACATCTTCCGCGTCGGTCGGAGGCTCGTGTTCGCGAGCCGGATCGAGCAAGGGAAGCAAGGAGGACGCGACCGGCGCGATGATCGCGAGCTTTTCGTCCTGATCCTCGGGAATGAAACTCTCCAGGCTCGTGACCCGGGCGACTTCCGGCAATTGTTGCAGGCGCGCCATGAGCGGCGGAGCATCGGCGAGAGAGGGCGCGAGAACGTCGATCGTATTGGTGTCGGTATTCGGATCTTTCATCAAATCCAGCATGGTGGCAACGGATTCGACCTTGGCGCTGCGCAAATTGAGCGGATTGAAATCGAAATGAAGATAGCGGAGCAAAGGCGTTCCGGCCAAAGCCACAGCCAATGTCCCAACGACGATCGCATAGCGATGTTTGGCCATGAAACGATCGACCGGGGCCAGAAATAGATAGCCGACCGGCTCCTGTCTCCGGCGGCGGCCGCAACAAAGTCAGCAAGGCCGGCAAGACCGTGATCGCGGCAAAGAACGCGATGAACATTCCAGTGCCGGCGATGAGGCCCAATTCCGAAACGCCGCGATAATCGGTCGGAAGAAACGAGTAAAAGCCCGCGGCGGTCGCCGCTGCGGCCAGCGCCAGAGGGCGTCCGGCCTTGGCAGCCGCCTGCTGCAGAGCCGTGTCGAATTGCGGCTCCTTATAGCGTTCAGCGCGGTAGCGGACGCTGAACTGAATGCCGAAATCCACCCCGATGCCGACGAACAGCACCGCAAAGGCGACCGAGATCAAATTGAGCGCCCCGACCATCATGATCCCGACGGCCGCCGTCGCGGCGAGACCGACGACGACGCTCAAGGTCACCGAGAGAACGATACGGCCCGATTTCAAGGCGCGCCAGATGATGAAAAGAACGATCAAGGAGGTGGCCACAGCGTTGAGTCCGGCACCATCCGCAATCGTCGCGAATTCCTCGTCGGCCATCGGCACAAGGCCGGTCAGCCTGATTGTCACCCCGGACGCGGAGAAAGCCCGAGATCGAGCGCGGTCTCGCGGATGAAATTGCGACGCCTTTTCGCCCGGCATCAAGGCCGCGTAATCGAGCACCGGCTTGATCTCGATGAAACGGCGCAATTCGCGCGGATCGGCGCCTGTTCGCTCGAACAAGCCGCGCCAGGAGAAGAACACCGGCCGGCCGGCGAGCACACCGTCCAGGGCGTCGCCAAGGACCGCCATCGGTCGGTCGAAATCATCGAGCGTTCCCGCTCTGCGCCTGAACCCCCTGGTTGATGAAGGAAACAGCGTTGGCAATTCCGCGCAGACTCGGATCGGAGGCCAGCGCCACCAAGAATGGCCGGGCCTGGGCAATTCCCTTCATCGTGCTCTGGAGTTCGGCAGCCGGCATGAACAGCAGACCGTTTTGATTGAAATAGGCTCCGCCCTCGGGGCGCACGACCGACTTGTAAAGATCCGGGCGCGTCTTCAATTTGTCGGTCAGCGATTGCGCCGCCGCCTCGGCAAGCTCGGGGGTCGCGCCATCGATGACGACCACAATTTGATCGGCGCGCTGCGGGAAGGCCTTATCCAACGCGATAAGATTTTGCCGCCAGTGCAACTTTTCGGAAATAAAATCGTTCGTATTCGTATTGATCGCGAAATGATTGGCCGTGTAATAACCGGCAAGTCCCGTCAGCACGATTGACAGGGCAAGCACAATCCAAGTGAACCGACTGCAACTTGTCACGATCGCCACAATGGACCGTGCGATTGGATCTGACGCAACTAGTGGCAAGAATGGTTTTTTTCCCGAAGGTCCTTTGAATTTTGTCATGCTTTGCTGTCGCCAATCGAAAAAATTGCCCGCTAAGGCTATGCTTAGAAAATAGTCGCGGTGCTGGGAGACAATCCAAAAGCCGTAAAGATGGCAATTTCGGGTATTGATGGGCCGCGATGGCGCTTTGGCCATCGGAATGGCGAATGTTTGACAATGTCATTTGTTTGACAATGGCATTGTTATAGCTACAAACTCAGTCCAGAATCAACGAGTCGCGCCTGTTTTCCATGGCACTGCTTTTAAAGGCACAATCCATCCGACGCTAGGCAAATTTCATGAAAGTCATTTTGGCGCAACCACGCGGATTTTGTGCTGGCGTCGTCCGCGCGATCGAAATCGTGGAACGTGCGCTCGAGAAATATGGCCCTCCCATCTATGTCCGCCACGAAATTGTCCACAATGGGTATGTTGTCGAAAGCCTCAAGGCGAAGGGCGCCCAGTTCGTCGAGCGTCTGGATGAAATACCCCACGGCGCGCGAACGATTTTCAGTGCCCATGGCGTTGCCCGCTCCGTCGAGGAACGAAGCCGCCGCGCTCGGACTGCCGGTCCTCGACGCGACCTGTCCCCTGGTGTCGAAAGTTCATAGCCAAGGCGAGCGCTATGTGCAACAAGGCCGCACCATCGTACTGATCGGCCACGCCGGCCATCCGGAAGTCGAAGGCACGATGGGACGTATTCCGGCCCGGGTCCATCTTGTCCAGTCGGAAGCCGACGTGGAAAACCTCGACCTTGCTCCAGACACCCCGATTGCCTATGTCTCGCAAACGACCTTGAGCGTCGATGAAACAAAGATCGATCATCGCCGCGCTGAAACGCCGTTTCAAAGACATCGTCGGGCCGGAGACAAAAGATATTTGCTACGCGACCCAAAACCGGCAAAGCGCGGTGCGCGAACTCAGCAAACTGGTCGACGTCATGCTGGTGGTCGGCGCCAAAAACAGCTCGAATTCGACACGGTTACGCGAAATCGGTGCCGAAGCGAACATACCCGCCTTTCTCATCGCCGACCAGAACGAACTCGATCTTGAGTGTCCTGCGCGGAGGCAAGACCATCGGTCTGACCGCCGGCGCCTCCGCCCCGGAAGTTCTGGTCGAGGATGTGATCGACGCCTTGCGCAGTCTCGGCCCGGTTGAATTGACAACCTTGCCCGGTGTCGCGGAAGATATAGAATTCAAGCTTCCCGCCGAACTCAATGATTGAGTCGCAGCGCTCGTTGGCGTCAAAACCTTAAGGAGCAAGCATTGGGAATACCGATTCTGCAAATGGCACAGATCGGCGCCTATGTGGTTCGCCAGCGTCTGGCCGGACGCAAGCGCTTTCCGCTCGTCCTCATGCTCGAACCCTTGTTCCGATGCAATCTTGCGTGCGCGGGCTGCGGCAAGATCGATTATCCCGACAAAATTCTCAATCAGCGTCTGCCGCTCGCCGATTGCCTGTCGGCGATCGATGAATGCGGCGCCCCCGTCGTCGTCGATCGCCGGCGGCGAGCCCCTGCTCCACAAGGACCTTCCCGAGATCGTGGCACGGCGCCATCGCCAAGCGGAAATTCGTGACCGTCTGCACCAATGCCCTTCTGCTTGCGAAACATATCGACCGCTACACCCCGAACCGCTACTTCAACTGGTCGATTCACCTCGATGGCGATGCCGAAATGCACGATCACTCGGTCTGCCAGGCCGGCGTTTATCGACCGCGCCCTCGACGCCTTGAAGCTCGCCAAGGAACGCGGGTTTCGGGTCACCATCAATTGCACGCTGTTCAATACGGCCGATCCCGCCCGGGTCGCCGCATTTTTCGATAGCGTCGCGGCGCTCGGCATCGAGGGGATCACGGTCTCGCCCGGCTATGCCTATGAACGCGCGCCCGACCAGCAGCATTTCCTCAATCGCGAGAAGACCAAGACCCTGTTCCGGCAGATTTTTTCGCGGGGCAACGGCGGCAAGGCGTGGCCGTTCTTTCAATCGAAGCTGTTCCTCGATTTTCTCGCCGGCAACCGAACCTATCAATGCACGCCTTGGGGCAATCCGACCCGCACCGTCTTCGGCTGGCAGCGGCCCTGCTATCTGCTCGGCGAAGGCTATGCGGCGAGCTTCAAGGAGTTGATGGAGGAGACCGACTGGGACTCCTATGGCACCGGCAATTACGAAAAATGCGCCGACTGCATGGTCCATTGCGGCTTCGAGGCGACCGCGGTGGAGGATGCGTTCAAGCATCCCGCTGCGGGCGCTTGGGGTCGCCTTGGGCGGCATTCGCACCGAGGGTCCGATGGCGCCCGACATTCCGTTACACCTGCAGCGTCCCGCTGAGTATGTCTTCAGCCGGCACGTCGAGCAAAAGCTCGCGGAAATCGTGGAAACCGAGGAGTTCCGGCAAGCAGCTTTCGGCTGCGGAATAAGAGTCGCTGAAGGCCGCGGCGCATCGCCCGCGGTCCGCATCAACTGCGGGATCTGACGCGGATCGCGCAAGGATCGATCCGAGCGATCGCGCCGAAGGCAAGCGAGCCATCCGGCCGTCATCGCCACCAGGGCGGCGTGCGGCAGTCGCCGATGCGCCGGGATCGGCCACCACGCGAAAAGCCGCGAAGGGCAGCTTGTGAGCGGCGGCGATCCGAGCCGCGATATGGGATTCCATATCGGCGGCATGAGCGCCGGTCTTGAGATGCAGGGCGTGCTTATCGGCATGACCCGCCACCGGGGCATCGATCCCCGCGATATCGGCGATCGTCGCGCCGCCGAGCGCAACGACGAGCCGCTTCGACCACAACGGATCGCCGTAATAAAGGTCGCCGTCTTCCGTGACGATCGAGCGCGCGACGAGTTTCGAGCCCGGCGCAAGGCCGGGCGCCAACCCGCCCGCGACCCCAAAACTGATGATGGCCGAGGCCTTGTTCGCAACCGCCGCTTCCAAAGCGCGGGCAAGCCCAGTGGCGTCGCCGCCGCCCGAAATGGCGCGAACCTGCGGTCCCGCAATCAGTCTTGCTTCGGTCTTGAGGCCGGTGACCGCAATAACGGGAGATTTGCCTCACATTCCCACCAGCACCGGATGCCGGTTGCCCTTCTTGAGATTGCGGTAGCGCGCCATTGCCCACAGCGGAAAGATATTTCGCGTAGCCGTGATAGCGTAGGAAAAAGACCCTGGGAAAGCCCGTCGCGGTGAAACGTTCTTCGTTCCAAAATCCATCCTCCGCTTGAGAACGCGCAAGATAGCGCGCTCCCAACGTGACCGCCAAATCATCCACTATGCCGACGGCCATCAGGCCAAGCAAAGCCCATGCCGTCTGCGACGAGCGTACTCGGCGCGGGGCGATAGCCGGCGTAGTCCAGTTCGTAACTCTCGCCCCCTTCGCCCCAGCCGCCATCACTATTCTGAATTTTTTTGAGCCACGCGACGGCTTTCTGAACCGGCTCGCTGCGCAAATCGAACTTGACGGCATTCAAGGCGCAAAGAACGGACCAGGTTCCGTAAATGTAATTCATTCCCCAGCGGCCGAACCAGCTGCCGTCGTTATCCTGAGTTCGCAGGAGATAATCGATCGCCGCGCGCCACCGCGGGACTCGAAGCGGCCGTTTCGCCGAGTTGGCCCAGCATGGAAAGACAGCGTGCGGTCACATCTGCCGTCGGCGGATCGAGCAAGGCGCCGTGATCGGCAAAGGGGATGTAATTCAAATAATCATGGTCATTTTCGGAGTCGAACGCGCCCCAGCCGCCATTGGCGCTCTGCAGGCCTTCGATCCATTCGCGCGCCCGGGCAATCGACTCCTGGTAGCCGCTCCCTCGCCAGGCCGCCGCGGTCCATCGCCATTGCGACGACCGCGGTGTCGTCGACGTCGGGATAATAGGCATTGGCATATTGAAACGCCCAGCCGCCCGGCCGGACATGAGGCCGTTGCACGGACCAATCGCCGGCAACGTCCGTCACTTGCAGAGGCTTGAGCCAGTCGAGCGCGGCGCGAACGCGCGGGACGGTTTCTTCCCCGCCCGCTTCCATCAATGCATGGCAGGCAAGCCCCGTGTCCCAGACTGGCGAGACGCAGGGCTGGCAATAGGCCTCTTCGTCGTCGACGACGAGGAGTTTGTCGATTGCGTTCAGAACCTGGACCATCCTCGGGTCGGTCTTGGGGCTCCATAGCCCAGCGAATGAACATCATCGCCGGAGTAAGCCATGGCCGGGATAGATCGCGCCGAGCCCATCCTCGCCGTTCAACCGTTGCTCGACGAAGGCAACCGCCTTGTCGATGGCCCGCTTGCGCAAGTTTTTTGGGAAGTAAGGCTCGGCCACCGCGCAAGATTTTGTCGATGCCAGCCAAACAGCGTACGTCCAGGGAAATTTCTGGTGCGGGCGCGCCGGGCCAATGGCGAACCTTGTCCGGCGGTTCGACGAAGAGCTCGTCGATCGTGACATTGCGCGGATTGACGCGCCCGCGGTTTCAGCGCATTCACGACCACGAGGGGCGTGATGACCGTGCGGCTCCAATAGGAGACTTTGGTCACGTGAAACGGAAACCAGCGCGGCAACAGCATGATTTCGACCGGCATGACCGGCACGCCGCGCCAGGGCACCGCGCCGAAGAGGGCCAGCAAGGACCGCGTGAAGACATTGGCGTTGGCCGCCCCGCCATGGGCGAGGATCGCAGCGCGGGCCCGCCGCATGTGGTCGGCGTCGGGTGAATCGCCGACGGTCTTCAGCGCAAAATAGGCCTTCACGCTGCTGCTGAGATTGAAGGCGCCGTCGGTGAACAGCGGCCAGCCATCATGCGCGGCCTGCTGGCGACGGAGATAGGCGGCGAACTTGGCTTCGAGCAAGGCATCGACCGGCTCGCCGAGAAAATGCTTGAAAAGAATATATTCGGCCGGGATCGAAACATCCGCTTCCAGCTCGAAGACGAAATGCCCATCCGGTCGCTGCACGGCCAACAACGCTTGTTTCGCCCGGGCGATTCCCCGTTCGACGTCCGCGAGATCGAGGTCCGCCGTGGCACCACCGTCCGTCACACCCTTCAAGGCAACCCCATCTTCCACCTAATCCGTTCCTTTACTTACTGCGATCCCTGATATGCTTGGCCGCGCGACGGCCGGAACGGATCGCCCCTTCGATCGTCGCCGGCAGTCCCGTCGCGGTCCAATCGCCGGCAAGCACCAGATTAGTATAGGCCGTTTCCGCTTCGGGGCGGCGTCGCGTTTTCGTGCAACGGTCGCCGCGAACGTCGCCCGCTTTTCCTTGATGATCTGCCATGGCGGCAGCGGCTTTTCAATCTGTGTCACTTTTGCCACTTCCGCCCATATATCCTCGGCGAGTTCTTCGCGCGCGACGTCGAGAAGCCGGTCGGCGCCGCTGATCGTGACCGAGAGGCGATCCGGGAAGGCGAAAACCCATTCGATGCTCCCGTTCACAACTCCGAGAATTGCGGGAAAATCATCCGGCGGCCTGATTTTGAAATGAGCATTGACGATGGCCCGATAAGCATCAGGCGTATTCAAACCCGGCACGAGCTCCCGGCAACATGAGGGGGAACCGCGAGAATCACCTGATTTCCGGGGTCGAGCCGCAAGCAGCTTTCGCCGAAATCGAGGCCGGTGACGCGGCCGCCGGCGAAATCGATCCGTCGCAGCCGATGGTCAAGGCAAATCTTGGCGCCGTGCTCGACAAGAAAATTCAGCGCCGGCTCGATAAAGGCCGCACCGAGCCCTTGCGCGGCGACGAGCGGACGGCAGGCGTTTCCGCCCTTGGCGAGAGTTTCGCGCACCACCGCGGCGGCAAGATGCGAAGATCCTTCGGAAGGCTCAGTGTTCAAGGCGGCAAGAAGAAACGGCCGCCACAACCGTTCATAGAGCGGTCCATCGCAGCGCATGACCGCGCCGATCGGCCTGTCCTTGCCGGGGACCAAGAGGCGCAGGAGAGCCAGATAATCAAGCCAGCTCGTGCCCGGCACCCGTCGCCGGTCGGAAAAAATCCACCAGGCAAGCGGGCCGGCGTTCGGCCGCACCCGCCAGCGCAATTTGGACTTGAGATCGAAAAACTCGAAATCGGCTTCGGGCGGCCCCACCAACTGGTCTTCGCTGCCGATGGTGGCCAGAAAGCTCCGCGCATCATGATTGCCGGACAAGAGCAAATGATTGCCATTGTCGATCGTCATCCCAAGGGCCGGATCGAAATAGGAACGGCAGCGCCCGCCCGCCTGCCGTGCGGCCTCGTGCAGCACGATTTCGTGCGGTCCCCCCGCAAGGCGCACGGCCGCGGCGAGCCCAGCAAGCCCGGCGCCGATGACATGGACCACCGGATTACGCATCAGAGCAGGCCGTAGCGCAAAACGCTAGGAAAACGCGATGGCGCGGCGTGCGGATACGTTGGCGCGGCGGTTCGAATCCGCGTTCGATCAGGCGGATGAGAATGGCCTGATAGACTTCGCCCATGATTCGGGGCGCGCGCACGCTCTGCGCGCGAACATCGCGCCATGATCGCTGCGTCGCCGCACCGAAATGGCCCTGCGCCCGCGCAATGGTCGGCGCGCAGGCTTGGCCCAAAGCCGGATGAGCGAGACCGCGCGCGGCTCCCTCACATCGATGCCGGCCGCCGACAAATCCTCACGCGGCAGATAGAGCCGGCCGATGGCCGCGTCCTCGTCGAGATCGCGCAAGATATTGGTGAGCTGGAGCGCGCGGCCAAGATGATGCGCGAGGAGGTGTCCGTCTGGCTGCGGCAGACCGAAAACTTTCACTGAAAGACGGCCGACCGCACTCGCCACCCGGTCGCAATAAAGATCGAGCGTCGCTAAATCAGGCGCCTGGATGTCCTCCTCGACATCCATCTCCATCCCATCGATGATGGCGTGAAAATCCTCGCGGCGCAGGCCGAAGGCGTGGATCGCGCGGGCGAGACCGCGCAGGCTTGCTGGTGCTTGTTCGGGCGCAGGTTGGCCGGCATAGAGCGCGTCGATATCGCTGCGCCATTTGGCCAGCGCCGCCTTGCGGGCCTGGCGCGGCCCGGCCTCGTCGGCGATATCGTCTACGGCACGGCAAAAGGAATAGATCTCGAACATCGCTTCCCGGCGCGGACGGGGAAGAATGCGCATGGCGGCATTGAACGAGCTGCCCCGCGCGCTAACCGACGCGTCGGCCGCGCCGTTCATGCGCCACCGCTGTTTGTCACCGGGGCTCGCGCGGAGCCCATGAAGGCCAGCACGCCCTCGAGAACACCGAGACCGGACCAGCCGAGAAAGCCGGCCTTGTTCAAATGGACCCGCTCACTGAGGGGATCGCGCTCCAGCAACAAAGAATTGAGCCTGCGCGCCAGTCGCGCGATGACGGCAGTCTCCAGACAGAGGCGGAAATCGCGAACCTGGCTCGGCAGGCATTGACCCAGCTCGATCAGCGACGCATTGCGCACAGCGACGGCGTTCAGGGCCGCGCGCAAGGCCGGCGAGGCCTTTGCCGCGTAGAGGTCCGCGACGCCGATGCCTTGAGCGGCAAGCACATCTTGCGGGATATAAACCCGATCGAGCCCGCGATAGTCGGCGGCACAATCTTGCAAATGATTGATGACCTGAAGGGCCGCGCAAAGCGCGTCGGAGGCCGGCCAGGTCGCTTCGCTTTCGCCATGGACGTCGAGAACGAACCGGCCGACGGGAGCCGCCGAATAGGCGCAATAATCCATCAGTTCGGCCCAGCTCGCATAGCGGTGCTTGATTGCGTCCATCCGGAAGGCTCGCAGAAGATCGAGCGCATGACGCGGTGAAAGCCCTCGCTCGGCGAGCGCCGCGCGGAGCGGCAGGGCGGCGCTCACCGCATCGCTGCGGCCGGTCAGCGTGGCCTCGAAAAGGTCGAGCCCGGCAAGTTTGGCGTCAGGCGCGAGCGAAACATTGTCCGCAACATCATCGGCGCCCCGCGCGAATTGATAATAGGCAAGGATGATTGCCCGATGCTTTTGCGCAATCAGCATCGAGGCGACCGGAAAGTTCTCGCCCCGGTGGGTCTTGGATGGTTGGTCCGGCAAGCCCATTGTCATCGCAAATGGCCATGATGACGGAACCACTCCAAAGCCTCGCTGAGCGCTTCGGGATAGGGTCTCGCCTTGTAACCCAGATCGCGTTCGGCTTTCGCCGAACTGAAAAACATGCGCTGCTTCGACATTCGTAATCCATCAATGGTCACGAAAGGCTCGCGCCGGGTCACATGTGCCATGGCTTCCGCCGCGAAAGCAATTGGATATACCACCGCGCGCGAGAGACGAAGTTTGGGCGGATTACGCCCGCACATCAATGCGATCTGGCTCAAAAATTCGGCAAGTGCGACGTTTTGGCCCCCCAAAATATAATGTTCGCCGGTTTTACCTCGCTGCAAGGCGGCCAGATGGCCGCTCGCGACATCGTCGACATGGACCAGATTGAGACCGGTATCGACATAGGCCGGGATCCGGCCTGACGCGGCCTCGACGATAATCCGGCCGGTCGGCGTCGGCTTGATGTCGCGCGGACCGATCGGCGCCGCGGGATGGACGATCACCACCGGCAAGCTATCCTTGGCGATCATCGACTTCGACGATCTGCTCGGCGACGACCTTGCTGCGCTTATAGGCCCCGATCGCCTTCGATTCGCCAAGCGGCGTGGTTTCATCGGCAATCCCACCATCTTTTGCGCAGGCGATGGTCGCCACGCTGCTGGTGTAGACGATCCGTTCGACGCCGGCGGCCAGCGCCGCCTGCATCAAAAGCCGCGTCCCTTCTTGATTGTTCCGCAAGATTTCGTCCGGATTGCGCGCCCAGAGGCGATAATCGGCGGCGACATGGAACAAAAAACGCACGCCCTTCATCGCTTGCGCCACCGAGGCCGGCTCGCACATATCGCCTTCGGCGATGGCGATATCGAGATTGGCGAGATTGGTACGATTGCTGGTTGGCCGCAGGAGCGCACGGACCGAATAGCCGGATCTGACCAGCGCATGGGCCACGGCGGACCCAACGAATCCCGAAGCGCCCGTGACCAAAACCTTGTCTTCCGCCACTCTGTTGCGCCCTTGCTTGCTCGGTGCGACCCGCATTGCCGCGACAGGCGGGGAATATCACTTATTGTTGTTTTTCAGCAATCCGCCGACTCGGACATTTTTTAATTGCGCCTGGAGGAGGTCTTGGTGCATGTGGAGCCACCTTCGGCGAGCCGAGAGGGCAGAATTCGGGTTTCCATGCGCATTTTCTACAATCTCGACATGTGAAGTCCAACTCGACCGCAGCTTCCGCAACCCAATCCGCTTATAGCGCGAGATTTTCGTATCGTATGTAATGACAGAACCTGCCTCCGCGACCCAAACTCTCGAAACAAAGCAAAAGCCTTCGCCGCGAGCCCTGTTGCAGCTCGTCCCGTACGTGTTGCGTTACAAGCCGAGGATTGCCGGAGCCCTGCTCGCCGTGACTCTGGCGGCGGCGGCGACCTTGGCAGTCCCGCTGGCCATAAGACGCATGATCGACTTCGGCTTCGACGCCGGGAGCGCAGGATTAATCAACACCTACTTTCTCGGTCTCATCGCGGTTGCGGCCGTTCTCGCTTTGGCTTCGGGGTCGCGGTTCTATTTCGTGACGACGCTCGGCGAGCGAGTCGTGGCCGACCTCCGGACAGATGTCTTCCGGCATCTTTGCCGGCTCGACGCGGAGTTTTACGATACCGCGCAAACCGGTGAGCTTTTGTCCCGCCTCACCGCCGACACAACCCAGATGAAATCCGCCTTCGGCGCCACGGCCGCCCTCGCGCTGCGCAATTTCTTCCTGTTTGCCGGCGCGATCGGTCTGATGGTTTACACGAGCCCAAAACTGTCCGCTGCGGTGCTCATCGCCATTCCGATTATCGTCCTGCCGCTGGTCGCCTCCGGCCGGCTGGTTCGCAAACGGTCCCGCACCGCGCAGGATACGCTCGCAGAGGCCAGCTCCTATGCCGCCGAAAGCCTCAGCGCGGTCCGCGTCATGCAGGCGTTTGGCGCCGAGCCCGCGACCGGCCGTCGGTTCGGTGCCGCCGTGGAAGAAGCCTATCGCGCCGCGCGGAATGCGTCGGCCGCGCGCGCACGGCTCACGATCGTGGTCATCTTTCTCGTGGTCGCGAGCATTGTCGGCGTGCTTTGGTTTGGCGCCCAAGACGTTCTCGCCGGCCGCATGACCGGCGGTCTCTTGTCGCAATTTGTGCTTTACGCAATTTTGGCCGCGAGCGCCTTGAGCGAATTGAGCCAAGTATGGGGTGAAGTTTCCGCGGCGGGCGGCGCGGCCGGCCGGCTTGCTGAAATTCTCGCGCTGCAGCCGAAAATCGTAGCGCCGGTCCCGGCCGCAGCCCTTCCCGTGCCCGCGCGGGGCGAAATCGCGTTCGAGAATGTCGAGTTCGCGTATGAGAGCAGGCCAGGAGATCCCGCCCTCCACAATCTTTCGTTCAAGATTGCCGCCGGCGAAACCGTCGCTATCGTCGGACCTTCGGGTGCTGGAAAGACCACTTTGTTCCAGCTTCTGTCGCGGTTCTATGATCCCACGGCCGGCCGCATTCTGCTCGACGGCGTGGACATCAAAACCGTGGACCCGGTGGAATTGCGACGGCGGATCAAGAGCGTGCCGCAGGATGCGGTGATTTTCGCGGCCTCGATCGCCGACAACATCCGCTATGGCGCGCCCGAGGCGAGCGACGAAGCGGTGCGCCACGCCGCCAAGCGCGCCGCCGCCGACGAATTCATCCAAGCCTTGCCGGAGGGATATGAGACCGGCGCCGGCGAGCGCGGTGTGACCTTGTCGGGCGGGCAGCGCCAGCGGATTGCCATCGCACGGGCGATTTTGCAGGAGGCGCCGGTGCTGCTTCTGGACGAAGCGACTTCGGCGCTCGATTCGGAAAATGAAGTTATGGTCCAGGCCGCGCTGGAAAAAGTGATGTCGGAGCGAACGACGCTGGTCATCGCGCATCGCCTCGCCACGGTCCTCGAAGCCGACCGCATTCTGGTCCTCGACAATGGCCGGCTGATCGAGGAAGGCACCCATCAGACCCTCGTCGCCAAGGATGGGCTTTACGCGCGCCTCGCCAAGCTTCAGTTCGAGACCGGCGCGGCGGCGCTCAGAAACGGCGAAACCGCCGCCGCTGAATAAGAATGTGCGAAATCAGGCCGGGTTCGGCCATTGCAGCCGCCAGGTTTTCCGACCTGAGCGCCCGTTGACACCCTCTGCGACCCTTGCAAAGCCTTCGCGTTCATAGAAGGCGACGGCGCGGGGATTGTCCTGATTGACATCGAGAACGAGACCGTTGGGTGAGCGCCGGCGCGCCTCGTCCAACAGCAGATGGGCGGCGCCCCTGCCCTTCGCCTCGGACGCGACCGCGAGCTGATCGAGATAGCCGGTGGCGACAGCCAGGGTGAAAAAGCCCAGCAACCGGCCAAGCGGGTCAAAAGCGCAGACGGTGACGGCTCCCGCCGTTTCCAATGCCAAAAGATGATCCCGAAACCAGGGAAGCCGCGCCGAAAAATCGATCTCCGGCATGACTTCCTGCCAAGTCGTAACCCAGAGATCGGCAATCGCAGCCAAATCGGCGTCGGTTCTGAGCCGCAGGCTCAGTTGCGGGAGGAGGGAAGGACTGAGAGCCAAGCTGAGCTTGTCCATTGCTTGGATGTTTCATGGGAAACATCTTGGTACGATTGACACTTGAGACCAACATACGCTGATAAGGCGCGCGATGTGCAAGGCTGAAACGCACCCCGGCCGGAGGGTTTGCCGGCGCGCAAAATTTTAGGCCCTCGCCAATTGGCTGGCAAAATCCAAATCCGATGCTTCAATGGGTCAATGGACGATCTCGATCGTCCGGAAGAGTCGTTTCGATCATGAATGAATTGTCCTTGCAGACGCCCGTGCAGGTGCAGGACGAAGCCCCAAAAGCTTCGACCAAAGCGGGCGTGCAACGTCTCAAACTCACCGATTTCCGCTCTTATGCTGCGCTCGATCTTGCAGCAAACGCGTCCCTCATCGTGCTGACGGGAGAGAATGGCGCGGGCAAGACCAATCTTCTTGAAGCCTTGTCGCTGCTTGCGCCCGGGCGCGGACTGCGCCGCGCCGAACTGGTCGAATGCGCCCGCACGGGCGGCGGCGGCGGCTTCGCGGTCTCGGTTGAACTGGCAACAAAGGCCGGCAATGTCCAGCTCGGGACCGGGATCGAGCCTCCAGGCCTCTCATCCCCGCAACGCAAATACAGGATCGACCGGGAACCCGCCGCTTCGATCCGCAGCTTCTGCGATCACGTCCGGGTGGTATGGCTTACGCCCTCCATGGATGGGCTCTTTGCGGGTCCCGCAGGCGACCGGCGCCGATTTCTCGATCGCTTGGTGCTGTCCATCGATTCCGAGCACGGCGCGCGGGTGAACGGTTTCGAACGTGCACTACGTGGCCGCAATCGCTTGCTGGAACAAGGATCGAGGCCGGACCCCGGCTGGCTCGACGCGATCGAGCGGGAAGCCGCCGAACTTGCCGTTGCCATTGCCGCCGCCCGGCTCGAAACCGTGTCGCGGCTGTCCGCCCACATCCAGGCGACGCAGAATGCGGCTTCGCCTTTCCCATGGGCCGAACTTGACTTGCAGGGCGATGTCGAAAGCCTGGTCGGCCAGCGCCCGGCGCTGGAGGCCGAGGATATTTATCGCGCCATGTTGCGCAACAATCGTGATCGAGATGCGGCAGCGGGGCGCACCCTGATTGGCCCGCAGGCCAGCGATCTCGAGGTGCGGCACGGTCCCAAGCAAATTGCGGCGGCGCAAGCCTCGACCGGCGAACAAAAAGCTCTGCTGACCGGGATGGTTCTTGCCCACGCCCGACTTGTCGCGGCCATGTGCAAAATAGCCCCGCTCGTGCTCCTCGACGAGATCGCGGCTCATTTCGATCCGCTCCGGCGCAACGCTTTATTTGACGTTCTCGAGACGCTCGGCGGGCAGATTTGGATGACGGGGGCAGACCCCGCAACCTTCTCGGCGCTCGAAAAACGCGCGCTGATGTTGAAGGTGACGCCGGGAATGGTCACGCCGGGGCTGGGGTAGCAGCCAGAAACGGGGAAATCCTTCGCGGGGCCGTCGTTTGGTATATAGGAGCGGGCGCGGGTCTCGGGCGTTGGATTTCGCAATCGCCCGCCGATCGGACATAGCTAGGATTTGATGGTGAACAAGGACAACGAAGCCAAGGGCGCCGAACAAAAGCCCAAACTCGGCCTGTTCAAACGGGTGTTTGGCCGCCAGGACACATCCGCGGATCAGGCCGCCGAAGCCCCAGACATCGCCGTCGACTCCAAATCCAAGGCGGAAGAAGTTGCCCTGTCAGATGGCGGCACCCCCAAGCGAAGCTGGTGGGCCCGGCTGCGCGATGGGCTTGCCCGCTCGTCGGGTTCGATCGGCGCCGGCCTCGCCGCGATTTTCACCAAGCGTAAACTCGACGCGGAAATGCTGGAGGATTTGGAAGAAGTCCTGATCCGCGCCGATCTCGGGATCACCACGGCGGCACGAATCACCAAGGCGATCGGCCGGGATCGCTACGACAAGGATGTTGACGTCGACGAGGTCAAGGCGGTCGCTCGCCGCCGAGGTCGAACGCGTGCTTGCCCCCTATGCGAGGCCACTGGAAATCGATCCCGAGAAGAAGCCATTCGTCATTCTCGTCGTTGGCGTCAATGGATCGGGCAAAACGACCACCATTGGCAAGCTTGCCGCGCAATTGTCAGCGCAACGGTCACAGCATCCTGCTCGCCGCCGGCGATACGTTTCGCGCCGCCGCGATCGAGCAATTGAGCATTTGGGGAGAGCGGCTGGGTTGTCCGGTCATTTCAGCGGGAACAAGGCAGCGATGCCTCGGCGCTCGCTTTCGACGCGATCAAGATGGCGCGGGAACGCGGCGACCGCCTGGTGCTGATGGATACAGCGGGACGGCTGCAAAATCGGGCCGAGCTGATGGCGCGAACTCGAGAAAATCATTCGAGTCATGAAAAAAGTCGACCCCGAGGCGCCGCATGCCGTGCTCCTCGTGCTCGATGCGACGGTCGGACAGAACGCGATGAACCAGGTCGAGATTTTCGGACGAGTCGCCGGCGTGACCGGCCTCGTCATGACCAAACTCGATGGAACCGCGCGTGGAGGCATTCTGGTTGCGATCGCGGAAAAATTTCAGCTTCCGATTCACTTCATTGGAGTTGGCGAAACCGCAGCCGACCTCGAAGCTTTCGAGGCGCGCGATTTTGCACGCGCGATCGCCGGCATGGACGCGTAAGCCCCCTCAGGCACCCTGCGCGCGAATAGAAATAACGCGGCAACGATTGTAGACCGTTGGCCGTGAGGCGTTTTGAAATAGGCCGCTGAAGTGCGGTCGACATTGCAGCCCAAAAAGAAAGGCGAGTTTGTATGAACGAGGTGTCCCGAACCGCAGTGGCAAAGCCACGGCCATCGCCCTGGTTCAAATTCTGGGTCGAAACGGGACCGCTCATCCTGTTTTTTTTCGCCAATGCGCGTCCGAAGCTGTTCGAGCCAGCCGTCGAGCCTTTCCTGCCGCCGGCGATCTTGAACGGCCCCAACGCGGGGCTTTTCACCGCCACTCTGGTCTTGATGGCAGCCGTGATCGCCGCGCTTGCAGTTTCGTTCTGGCAGTTGAGGCGGCTTCCGATGATCCCCCTCCTGACAGCGGCTCTGGTGCTCGTCTTCGGCGCCCTGACACTGTATTTGCAGAATGCGACCTTCATCAAAATGAAGCCGACGATGCTTTACGCCTGCTTCGGGGTCGCCCTTATCGGTGGCTTGCTGTTCAAGAAGTCGATCTTGCCGATCGTGTTCGACAATGCCTTGGCTCTGACGGAGCGCGGCTGGCAATTATCTGACCTGGCGGTGGGGCTTTTTCTTTTTCGTCGCTTGCGATCTTAAATGAAATCGTCTGGCGCAGCTCAATCGAACGATGTTTGGGTGGCCTTTAAATTCCCCGGAATTTTCATTTTGATTTGTCTTGTTCTCGCTGGCTCAAGTCCCGCTGGTGGTCCGGCATCAGCTCCCCGAAGACGAGGCGGAAAGCGCACCGGATCATTATTGAGAACAAATTTGCCGCGTTCGCCCGGCCCCGCTGGACCGCACTCAGACCCGATATTGTTGAATACGAGTCGTGCGCAGTCCGGCGAGACCGTACTGATCGATGGACAATTGCCAGGACAAAAATTCGTCGACGGTCAAGGTATAGCGGCTGCACGCTTCGTCCAGCGACAATAGACCGCCACGCACCGCGGCCACCACTTCCGCCTTACGCCGGATCACCCAGCGCTTAGTGGTGGTCGCCGGCAAATCGGCAACAGTCAAGGGGCTCCCATCGGGCCCGATAACATATTTTGTCCTAAGACGGCTCGGTTCGGCCATGTTCAACACTCACGCACAAGACTGACCTTGTTGTCCCAAAAATAGGAGCGTTGTTTTAAGATTTGACTAAACTCAGGCGACGCTTTTGCTATCAATTTTCATTGCAAACAACTCGTAAAGCCATTCATTATTTGCCACGGGAGTGGCGCCGGATACTTTATGTTTCTAATTGGGACGCTCCATTTGTATAACGTTAAGAAAAGGAGCCGAGGCCTTTCCAAAATTGCATTCCCGGCTTCGCTCTTAGCGATTTAGCAATAAAGCGTGGTCGGCGCTTACTCCGCCCGGATTTGCATTCGGGCCGGGGGAGGTATTAAATGAGGGAGTTCCAGTAACCGATGGCAGCGGCGGAAAGCGGTGTCCCGCGCGGGCCCTGCTGTTCATAGGTATGGCATGGAGCCTGCCTCCGGCTGACCAAATGATCGAGCGATCGGCGACGTCCATGAACGAAAATCCCGCGCCGGGAGGGACAGAAGATCCCAATAGTCTCGGTCTGAACAAGCCTCCTGCGCAAACCCGCGTTGTGGTCGCCATGTCCGGCGGCGTCAATTCCTCGGTCGTGGCAGCGCTGCTGAAGGAACAGGGGTACGATGTTATCGGCGTGACGTTGCAGCTTTACGACCATGGGGCAGCGGTTCACCGCAGAGGGTCCTGCTGCGCCGGGCCAGGACATTCATGACGCTCGTCTCACCGCCGCCCGTCTCGGCATTCCGCATTATGTGCTGGATTACGAGGAGCGGTTTCGGACAAGGTCATTTCTCCCTTCGCGCAAAGTTATGCGACCGGAGCAAACCCCAATACCTTGCGTTGCTTGCAACAGCGAAATCAAATTCGCCGACCTGCTTGAAACCGCGCGAGACCTTGGCGCCGATGTCTTGGCGACTGGCCATTACGTATCCTCGCGATTGCGATGCGTTTGGCAATCGGGCTCTTCACCGCGCTCATGACTGGTGCCCGCGATCAAAGCTATTTCCTCTTTGCAACGACCAAAGCCCAGCTGGAATTCTTCCGGTTCCCGCTCGGCGAAATGGAAAAGGCCGACGTCCGCGCCCTCGCGCATCGTTACGGTCTCCTGGTCGCCGATAAAGCAGACAGCCAGGATATTTGTTTCGTGCCGACCGGCAAATACAGCGATGTGATCGAACGCTTGATGCCGGGTGCGGCGATCCCTGGCGACATTGTTCACGTCGATGGTCGCGTGCTAGGAACCCATCCCGGCGTCATCCATTACACCATTGGACAACGGCGCGGTCTTGGGGCTTGGCGGATCTGCTACGGGTGAGCCTTGTTTGTCGTCCGGCTGGACGCGGCGCGGGCACGTGTTGTTGTTGGTCCGCGCGAGGCGCTGACGACCCGGCTTGCGCGGTTGCGCTCGTTGAACTGGATTGGGCCCGGCACGGTCGATGAACATGCCAGCGAGCGACGGGAGATTTTCGTGCAGATCCGTTCGTCCCGGCCGCCGGTCCTTGGCGTCCTGACTGTCAATGATCGAGAGCCGATTGTCGAATTTGCCGCCGCCGAAGATGGCGTCTCGCCTGGACAGGCCTGCGTCTTTTATGACGTCGGACCAGCCGCGCGCGCGGGTTCTCGGCGGGGGCGTGATTGGGTTCGACGGAGTCTGCTCATGTCCGGCCGTTGCCGAGATTTCACAGCACGCGCAAGTCGACGCATCTGCCCTTTGAAGGCCAACCGCCTGATCTCGGCGCAATTTTGAGCCAGATCATAGAACAATTGACCTCGGAAAAATTCCAGAATGTCCATGAGAATGGAAATCATTGCTAGCCGACAACCTGGAGGGATTAGCGCCCGTGCAAGAGGAAACCTTCCCCGGCGATGCTGCCGACTTTGGACACAAGATCAATATCCTACGCCGTGATCCCGCCGATTCTCGACAATAAGCATGTCAAGAAATCCTATGCGCGGTGGGCGCCGATCTATGATCTTGTCTTCGACGTTGGTCCTGCGGCCCGGACGCAAAGCCGCCGCTGCGGCCGCCGACCGTCTCGGAGGGCGTGTGCTCGATGTTGGCGTCGGCACTGGCCTCGAATTGCCAATGTTCGACCGGCGGACGCGGTTGATCGGGGTCGATCTTTCCGAGCCCATGCTCCGGCGTGCCCAGCGGCGCGTGAGCGACCGAGGCTTTGAGGAATGTCGATGGGCCTGTCGTCATGGATGCGACCCGCCTCGCGTTCCCCGACGTCCTATTTCGATGCGGTCGTCGCCCCTTATGTCCTGACGGTCGTTCCCGATCCGCATGCTAGTCTCGACGAATTGGTCCGCGTCGTCGAAACCCGGTGGCGAAATCATTCTTGTCAATCATGTGGGCAGCGAGCCAAGGCCCGATGGCCTGGATCGAATCCGCCCTTTGCCAAATGCAGCGCGGAACTTGGCTGGCGTCCTGAATTTGCTTGGTCGGTTTTAGGCGATTGGATCGACTCCAACCCTGCCGTTTGTCTGTGGAACGAAGGAAACTTGCCGCCTCTCGGGCTGTTTACATTCGCGCGGATCGAAAAGCTTGTAGAGCGAACCGCCAGATTTATTTGTGCACGCTCAAGCCGGCGAAAACCATAGTGTTTATTGAAGTCTGGCAACTCAAGCCGCCATCTGGTTGCTCGAAAATTGCCCCTCTTGTTTTACTACCATCGTAACCATATACCTTGCGGAGTGTCGTGTTTTTGCCGACGGCTTGGCCTCGCATTTTTGCGTCTGCTGACGACCTCCTCCTCAAAACCTCGATACATACGTCGGCGTCCTCATGGAGCGGCGCCTGTTTTTCTCTACGACTCTAAGGATAGCTTCTATGACTACGGGAACTGTGAAGTGGTTTAACCCGGACAAAGGATACGGCTTCATACAGCCAGACGACGGCGGCAAGGATGTGTTCGTTCACATCAGCGCCGTGGAACAATCAGGCCTGCGCAATCTTCAGGAAGGCCAGAAAATAGCTTACGAAGTCATTGCCGATAAGCGAACCGGCAAGTCAGCAGCGGGTAATCTGCGCGCGGCCTGACGGCAAACCTATTGCGGTACAAGAGCCCTGGCATCACCGCCGGGGCTTTTTTTCGCTCATTTTTCTGTCGGGCCTATGTGACCGACGATACAAGGACGCGGCACGAGCGGTGCTTCGTCCATGATATGATAGGCAGTAATCACAGCCATTGCCGCCGCCTCGGCGGCATCCGCATCGCCGGCATGAACCATGCAAAGCGGGGCCTCGTCATCAGTATAGGCGCCGACCCCGGCAATCGAGCTCAAGCCAACGCTCGGATCAATTGGTGAACCGGGCCGGTGCCTCCCACCGCCCAGCCGCACGACGCAAAGCCCAAGCGCACGCGTGTCGATTTTTCCAACATAGCCGCTCCGAGACGGATGGACCGGCCGGACGAAATCGGCGGAAGCGAGATGGTGATGCGGTTGCTCCAGGAGATCCGCAGGGCCGCCAAGCTCTGCAACCATCCGGGCAAAATGTTCGGCGGCCGCCCCGCTCGCAAGTGCTTCGTCGAACCGCCGCGAGGCCTCGCCTAAGGTTTGGGCGATGCCGCCCATGACCAGCATTTCCCCACCGAGGCGCAGGACGACTTCCCTGAGGCGCGGACCGACTTTCGTCCCTGTCAAAAAGTCGATGGCGATTTTCACTTCCAAGGCGTTCCCAGCCGCCGACCCCAAAGGCTCGTCCATATCGGTGATCAACGCATGGACTGGCAAGCCCGCTTCGGCCCCGACCGTCGCAATCGAACGCGCCAACGCATGCGCTTCCGCCAGGGACGGTAGAAATGCGCCGGACCCCACTTTGATATCCATGACCAGCGCTTCGAGCCCGGCCGCGAGCTTCTTCGCCAGGATCGAGGCTGTGATCAAAGGAATCAACTCGACGGTTCCGGTCACGTCGCGGACCGCGTAAAGCTTCTTGTCGGCCGGCGCGAGGTCCTCGGTCTGCCCGATGATGGCGCAACCGCAGCGCCGCACCACCTCCATGAAGCGATCCTTGCCCGGCGTGGTCTGATAGCCGGGAATAGCCTCCAGCTTGTCGATCGTGCCCCCGGTGTGTCCGAGGCCGCGTCCCGCGATCATCGGAACATAAACGCCGCAAGCCGCCGCCGCCGGAGCCAGAATGAGGCTCACCACATCGCCGACCCCGCCGGTTGAATGCTTGTCGACGATCGGCCCGGGAAGATCGGGCTGACGCCAGACGAGCCTTGTGCCTGAATCCGCCATGGCGCGCGTCAGCGTGGCGCATTCGCCGACGTCGAGACCCTGAAAACAAATTGCCATCGCAAGCGCGGCCGCCTGAGCGTCGCTGATGTGTCCCCGCGTATAGCCAAGGATGAAGGCCTCGATCTCTTCGTGGCGCAGCCTTTCACCGGCGCGCTTTTTGGCGATGATTTCTTGCGGAAGCATGTGCATGGCTGAGCTGAACTATTATTCTTGCCGGCGCTGCAAAATATTCAGGAAGCGCGGGCCACGCCTCCCAGCTGGCAAACAAATCCAGGCTTTAGCGATCACCCGGCAACGCTTTCGGGCTCGGGCCGAATGCCTCGGGAAGCAGGGCCCCTAGGGTGAAGCTTGCCCGCACGCCATCCGGTCCGGCGACATGAACTAGCACATCTTCACCGGCAAATTCCCGGATTCTCTGGCGGCACGCCCCGCAAGGGGTCACCAAAGCCTCGCCTGCTCCCAAAACGAGGACTTCGCGAATGCGCCTTTCCCCGGCAGCGACCATTGCGGCGATCGCCCCGGCCTCTGCGCAGGTTCCGACCGGGTAAGCTGCGTTCTCGACATTGGCACCCGAAAAAACCTTCCCCGACTCCGAGCGCAGCGCGGCCCCCACCGCAAAGCCGGAGTATGGGGCATAGGCATGGGCGCGCGCAGTAGCCGCCTCAGAGAAAAGCTCGTCGATCGTCTTCATCCGCGTTCCCGATCATTGTCGAAATTCTTGCAAATATTTTAACTCGGCCCTCTGGCGTGGCTGGAACCCGTTGGCGAACGAAACGGTTAGGGCGACGAACCCCGACGGAGGAGGATTGACAATGACGAAAGATGTTAAGCCCTCGACCTCCAACCGGGGCTTTGCTTCCATGGACGCCGAAAAGCAAAGAGAGATCGCTCGAAAGGGCGGCCGAAGCGTGCCGAACGAAAAACGCAGCTTTTCGCAGAATCACCAGCTGGCGTCCGAAGCGGGACGCAAGGGTGGCCATTCTTCCCACAGCAACCGGCGCCCGGACAGGATAGAACAATAATAATCCCCCAAGCGGTCTTCCAACGAGTTCTTAGGAACCCACAGTCTCCCGATGCGTGGCAAAGGCTGCGCGATGCTTATCAATTGCAACGGGCTCGAACTGGCCGGTGCCTTCGTTGAGCGCAAGCAAAGTGCCGTGCTGGATGCCGAAATAGGCACCGTGCAGGCCAAGTTGGCCGCTGTGTTCGCGCGCGGCAATCCAAGGGAAACTGCGAAGATTGGCCAGGCCCTGGATGATCGAGGCGAGCGCCAGACGTTCGATGTAATCCTCGAGAGGTTGGGTGGTCGGTCCAACTCGCTCAGCCGCAGCCCCCATCAAGCTGATCCATTTGCCGATGAAATCGCCGGGCGAGAGCGGTACATGAGGTTGATGAGTTGTGCCGCGTGCAAACGCGCCGACGCCGCCACAGCTTGCATGGCCCATCAGGACGATATGTTCGACGCCCAATCCCATAACGCCGAATTCGAGTGCCGCCGATGTGCCGTGCAAATCGTCATTTGGCGCATAAGGCGGCACGAGATTGGCAATATTTCGCACAACGAACAATTCGCCCGGGGCCGCGTCGAAAATAACTTCGGGCGAGACGCGCGAGTCGCAGCAGCCGATCAGCATGATGCGCGGCTTTTGCCCGGCCTCGGCCAATGCATGGAAACGGTCTTGCTCGCGTTTGAACCGGCCGCCAAGAAAGGCTTCGTATCCGCTGACCAGACGCTCCGGCAGCAAAGCTCCGCGGCCCTCGGTACCGACTGGTTTCGCAATCGGCTCCGACATTGCTCTCGTCTCCCTTATAGAAGCTGACCGCCAGCGCGACGATCTCGCTCGCGATCCTATCGTCGGTGCCGTTTTTGGCAAGTCGGCAAGTAGGGGAAGCCAATCAAGTCAGGCAGGCGCAAGGCTCGTCGTATATTTAAAGAGTTGCGGGGAGGTCACCGCCGAGCCGTTCGGATTTGCAGCAAGGGGAGAGATATTGGGATCGGAGGCCGCGCTGTCTCGTCAGAGGGAGCTGCACGGGCAATTTTCGCGAAGGGCGCCACGGCGATGGCTGTTTAAACGAGGAGCGTATCGATCCAGGCTTGTGGGCGAGGTTAGAACGAGCGTTCAATAAGCGCGGCTGCGCAAAACCTCGAAACAGGTCCGCAACAGAATATTTATGTCAAATCTGAGCGACCAATTGTTGATGTACCACAGGTCATGTTTCACGCGTTCGGCCATTTGCTCAATACGGCCGGTTTCGCCGCGCAAACCATTGACCTGCGCCCATCCGGTTATTCCTGGCTTCACGTGATGGCGAAATGCATAATTGGCGATGTGATATTTATATTCATTATCATGCGCCAGGGCATGCGGCCGCGGCCCAACCAAAGACATATCGCCGTTTAGAACATTAAAGAGCTGCGGTAATTCGTCGATGCTCGACCGGCGGAGGAACTGCCCGACCCGAGTCACACGCAAGTCGCCGCGGCACGCCTGAGTCACCGTCGGTCCGTCTTCGAGAACGCGCATCGTGCGAAACTTGAAGATGGTGAATTCATTCCCGCCAAATCCATTGCGCCGCTGGCGGAAGATGGTCGGTCCTTCGCTATCAAGCTTGATTGCGATCGCGACGATCGCCAATAGGGGAGAGAGCATTCCGATTGCAACCAGCGCGAACGCAATGTCCAACGTCCGCTTGATCGCCCTTTCATAGGGAGAAAGCGGCGCCCGCTGCACCTGCACAGGCTGCATCTCGTCAGTGCCGATCGACGAGGCATGCTGCCCCAATACCGTTCTGACGGTGTGATCCGGCAAGAGCCGGACCGGAAGCGGAGACGCACGAAGCCGCTCGCGGACGGTTTCAAGCAGTTCCTGACTGGACCAGCGGAAAGCCACCAGGAATTCTTCCGCCCCTTGTTCACGGGCGGCCGCCAGCGCATGGTCCAGGCTGACCAGGACGTCGGCGGAGCGGCATCCGCGATTTGCTGCGACGGCGACGCGGGAGACTTCCGTCAGCCCGAAATATCGGAGCAAAAAGGTTGGCGCTCAGTCTGAGCAGTTCCGACGGCTCGCCGATCGTCACGACACGCCGCCCGACCAGACTATCCGTCGACACCAAGGCGTGCATCACATTGCCCATGAGCCAGCGCGCCGAGAATAAAAGGGCGATCTGCAACAGGACGATCGCCACCATGGGCTTTAACAGATAGTCGTCATCGCCGCCCATAAAGAGAAGGGCAGCGGTCACGGCCAACCCGACCAGGGTGAGAACCGTGAATATCGCGGCTAAATAGGGAACCGGATTGAAAAGGACCGGAAAGCGATAGAGACCGCGGGCATGCATCACATAGATGCAGATAAAGCTGCTGGTAACACCAATCCCCAGGAAGACATTGGCACCGACGATCTCATCAAGCCAAGTGTATTGATAAATTGCTGCGCCGGCCACACTGGCAAAAACAATCAGCAAAATATCTATCAGAACCGCAGAAATTTCTATGTTTTGATATGAAATTTTGAAGAGAGGCGAGATCCACGCCCTCAGCCCGGCGCTCCGTTCCGTATTATCGCTCATGCGGCGGCTTAGGAACATCTTTAGGAAACTCACGGTGATAAATTCCAACTTTTTCGTAGCATCAAACGTCAAGAATCTCAAGCTCAGCTTGTCTGTTGCAGCGCATTCCGACAGAAAACTATGCACTATCTTTACCAACTACGACATTCGGCAAGGCTCCCTTCAGTACGAAATGGCACAGCTGAACTAGAATCAAAACTTATGCGAGTGAATTGAACTCATGCGTAGCAAATTGCTCATCTTGCCCTTTATCGTTGCAATCTCGTTCAGTCCTTTCGGTCTTCAGCCTATTGCCGGCGAGTTAACCCTAAGCCCTCAAACAAAACCTGAAGATCCGGAGTCGCTTGGCGCTTGGCGGCTGGTTCGGAGCTCCGCGCCCGATGGAGTCGAATCCGCAGCCATTCTGCATACCGCAGAATTCGAGCGTTCCAATTCCCGTTTGGCTGGCCTCATGTTTCGCTGCGTCGGACGAGATATCGAATCGATCATTGTGGTGGTCGAACCTTTTCCGCCGCGTGCCCATCCAGAAATCGTCCTGCGCACCGAGGGACAAAAAGAAGCCAACTTTGTCGGCACTATCATACCGACGGGAGCAGGAATTCGATTGCCCGATGATGCAACTAAACTGCTGGCAGGAAGATGGCATACCGAGAGCGAATTGGAGATTAGGGTTAACGACGGCGATGCAACATTCGATGGAGCGATCCTATTGTCGGGGCTTCCGAAGGCACTCCAAACTCTTAGCAGCGAATGTGTGCAAAAATGAGACTTTACGAAAATAGGCTTTTGGGAGAACATGTGAACAAAATTAAAAGCGCCAAGTAAGAAAAAGAAGCCGTAATTTGGCGATTGTGGGGAGGCATCGAAAATGGAAATCCTTGTTATCGGGGGAGTCCTCTTTGGGACTGTTTTAGGTCGCGTGTTCAAAGTTCTGATTCTTCTTCCTGCCGGCTTGCTCGCAATTATTTTGATTGTGATAAATTGCACTTTAGTCGGACACACATTGCTGGAAGGTTTGCTGCAAACGATTTTGTTGATCACGAGTCTTGAAGTCGGCTATGTCGCCGGACTCGTTTCGACGAATCTGCCTGCAATGGCGCAAGGCCTGCGCAAAACCTGGACAACTCTGCCTCATCCAGCGCCATCACGAACCGCGCAGCCGAGGTGATCGCTGAACACTCTAGACCGCGATTAAGATTTGGTTTAGCTCTGCGTTCGAGCGAAACACTCTTGGCCAATTCAATCGTGCTGAGGCAAAAACGGTCTCGCCCATTGCTCGCCCTAGGGAAGGTCAAAGGCTCGTGCGAACCGCTGTGAGGTTTTGGCCGGAGCGCTTCGACAGCTCGCCTCTTCAACACCGGATTCCCCGATTGTTTTCCCGACGTGGCCGGGAGAGGCTTGGCGGGCCTCGGCTTGCGGCGGGCTCGCTGCGGTGTTTTCGACGCAGCCGGTCAGCAGGCCCACCCAAAGGGCGTTGGTGAGCGTCACCGGAGTTTCGGAAACAGTCGGCGACCAATTCAAGAGCGCCTTCGTGCAAAATGCCGTTCAGCACCAAATCACCATCACCGAAAGTGCGTCGGCCAATTATCTCGTCCGCGGCTATCTTAATCCCCATCCGACCCCAACCGGGACCGCCATTGAACTCGTGTTCGATATTTTCAACTCGAAAAAAAGAAGGGGCGCAACGGCTCGATGAAGCCATTGTCGTCCAAGGTGCGGCCGGCTCCCCATCCCTTCTCGATGAGAACGCCATTCGGCAAGTCGCGGCGAAAAGCGCCGCCGCCATCGCAAACTTCCTTGCCACGGCGCCAGAGGCAGCCGGGGATCGCGGCCGCGGCCCCAATTCGACCATCAGCTCCGCCGCCCGGGGATCGAACGACACCCAAGCAGCGCTGCGCTGACCCGCGCTCCCGGCGCCACACCCAAACTTTAATCCGTTCGGCGGCTCGACATCCAGTCCCGCGCCATTATGGTGCCGGCAAGTTCGCGAGCCTGTTGATCGGCTCCGTGCCTGGAGATCCTATGCAGCGCCTGTTCATCCCGTCCTTGTTCGCGCTGATGCCCGCGAGCGTGGGTTCGGCAAGCCGATTGCGTCGGCGGGTGGCGGGCCGCCGGCAGCCCCCGGAACTATGCGGGTCCGAAAAGGCGGTCCGCGTTTTGCGGTAACAATTATGACAAAACATTGTTTCGCCGCCGCAGCGCTGTTAAGAGGCGTCCGGGCGATTTTACTGGCGAATGAGTGGCGAGCGCGATGAAGATCCTTGCGGGCAATTCCAACCGAGCGCTCACCGAGGCGATAGCGGCCTATCTCGGGGTGCCATTGACCAAATGCCAGGTGCGCCGGTTCGCCGACATGGAAGTTTTCGTCGAGATTCAGGAGAACGTCCGCGGGCAGGATGCTTTTGTTGTCCAATCGACCTCCTATCCCGCGAACGATCATCTGATGGAAGTCCTGATCATGACCGACGCGCTGCGGCGCGCCTCGGCCCGCCGGATTACCGCCGTGATCCCCTATTTTGGCTATGCCCGGCAGGATCGAAAGCCCGGCCCCCGCACGCCGATCTCAGCCAAGCTCGTGGCCAATCTCATCACAAGGGCGGGCGCCGACCGAGTGCTCACCGTCGATCTTCACGCCGGCCAAATCCAGGGCTTCTTCGATATACCGACCGACAATCTGTATTCCGCGCCGACTCTGGTCCGCGACATCAAGGAGCGGTTGCAGCTGGACAACGTTATGGTTGTTTCACCGGACGTGGGCGGCGTCATCCGCGCCCGGGCACTGGCGAAGCGCATCGACGCGCCGCTCGCGATCGTCGACAAGCGCCGGGAACGGGCCGGCGATTCGGAAGTCATGAATATCATCGGGGACGTTGCCGGCAAGACCTGCATTCTGGTCGATGACATCGTCGATTCCGGAGGAACCCTATGCAACGCGGCCGATGCGTTGCTGAGCGAGGGGGCTCAGGACGTCTATGCCTACATCACGCATGGCGTTCTTTCGGGGGGAGCCGTCGCGCGCATCGCCGCCTCTCGCCTCAAGGAACTGGTCCTCACCGACACGATTCAGGCCACCGAAGCGATCCGGGTCTCGAACAATATCCGGATTGTCTCGATCGCCCCGCTGATTGGCGAAGCGATCGCCCGGACGGCCAAGGAAGAAAGCGTCTCCAGCCTCTTCGACTAAGACTGGCATAGGAAATGCTAACACACACTGGATCGCGCCCAGAAGAGTGTGGCTAATGCGCACCGCCGGCTAGAAAATGATGAGGCTGTCGTATCAGTCATCATTTAGGCGTTTAAACAAGCAAGGTCGCAGAGTTGCTTTTGAGTTAATTTGAGTTAGTATATCTTTTTAGTGTACTATCTGGCGGCACTCGTTCAGGGGGACTTCATGCCCGACGCCTATATCATCGAAGTTTCCGGCCTTACGGCTGGAATTGTCGCCCGAGATTCGCGCAATCATAGCTTCAACTTTTTTTCCGCGGCCCGGACGTTCAATGCCATGGAAGGCCAGCGCTTCCCGGATCCGCTCGCGGCCGAGCGCATGGCCCGGTTGCTGATGAAACACGGGAGCATGCCGCGCCGGCATCAGCTCGCCGATCACCCCCGCGTTCACAAGGGCAGATTCGGCTAGCGCAATTCGAGGCGTCCTTAAACCGACCTTGTCTGCACCTGAGGCGCGGTTTTTCGCGCATCGGGCGGGAACTTCGTTCTCTCAATCCATGGCCGCAGCAGGCGTGCGGCCCAGAGGATAAGCCCTGCCCCCAGCACGTACCAGCATGGCCGCACCATGTCGGAAAAATCGAAATTGGCCCCAAGAACCAGGATCAAGGGCGCGCCAACCGACCAAGTGTACCAGAGCGCTTCGCCAAATGCGGTCGAGAAAGCCATGAAAATGGCCAGCCCCGCGGCTTGCAACGCCGAAAGATCGCCCCACCGACGCTTTGCGATTCGGTAGCCCGCCAAAAGCGAAAAAATCCCCGCCATAAGAATTGCTTGGCTGACGTCGAGCTTCGATTGCAGGAAAAAATGCACCGTCGCCAAGACCGCCCCAACATAAACGAAGCGATGCAAACGGTTCCATCTCGCCGAACCGAGCCGGGCAATCATGGTATCCGTCGAGGTGATGCCAAGAACGCAAAATCCACAAAGGGCGATAAAGCCAAGCGCAAGGTAGAACCGCAGCGCGATTTCCGACGCGATATGGGCGACGTCGAAATGCTGGTTAAGAATGTAAAGGCCGAAATGGAGGAGTGCATAGGCCAGAACCGCGAGGCCGAGCATTCGCCGGACGGAGGCAAGTTTCGGCCACCGCAGGGCCTCCCGAAGCGGCGTCACCGCCAGCGATATCGCCAGAAGCCGAATGGCCCACAATCCGGTCTGGTGAATAGCCTCGGTCACCCGCCGCTCGCCGAGCCCACCCAACATCGCTTCGGCCGCAATCCACAAGGCTGGAGTCAGCACGCCGATGAACACCACGGATCTTAAAGCGGAAAAGCGCCCCGTCCGGTCGGTCCATGGCCTCATAGAGGAACTCCGCAAACCCGCTCGATGACACCCATTGCGTAACCGGCGTTTAGAACATTTGGCGCGGCGACACCCAAACCCCTTAAACAGCGCCTATCATACGGCGACGCAAGGGCCGGTTTTGCCAACCGACCGGAAACTTGGGTTCAAGAATTCGTGAGACCTCCGGGACGAAGGCAGACGCATTCTCGGCGCATTTTTCGATTGGCTTGGGAGGCAAGCTAAGGCAAAGCCTGCAGCGGATCGGTCACGGTTGACGCCAACTCCCTCAAAAGATTAGCTCCAGCTTGATTGTCTTTATGCCATTGTTTGCCTGACGAGAGCGGGATGAGGAAAAGTGGAAGCCGGTTTTCCGCCCGCATCCCGCTCCAAGCTTTTGGAAGCGATCGGAAGTGTTGCTGGAACGCGGCATTGCATTGCTGGAGGTTTCGGTTTGGCTTGCTCTGGCCGCATTGCCTTTTTAGCGTTCCCCGGAACCCGTTTGCGATGAGAAAGTGGCCAACCGTCGCGTTTCGCGCCCGCTTGACCTGCAAGCGGTTGTGCCCGGAGCGAACGCACCCCATGGGTCCCATGAGCAATTGCTCCCGGAAGATAGGGCTTGGCTTTGTGGCTGCGATCCTTGGTTTGATGCTGGCTGCCTGCACCGTCGGACCCGATTATCAGCGCGCCCCTGCGCCGGAAGCTGCGGCCTATAAGGAGTTAAAGGGGTGGAAACGCGCGACCCCGCGCGATGACGTGGACCGCGGTCCCTGGTGGACGATCTTCCGCGATGCCCGACTCAATGCGTACGAGCCGCAGGTCGAGATTTTCAACCAAACCGTCGCCGGCGCCGAGGCCGCCTATCGGCAATCCCTTGCGGTCATCAAGGAAGTGCAGGCCGGGCTGTTTCCGACCATTTCCGCCAATTACAATGTGACAGGCTCACATGCCGGCGCGGCTGTTCTTGGAGGCACGGGCGGGGTTTCGACCACATCCGTATCTTCGACCCTAGCCACCAATGCGAGTTGGGACCTCGATCTATGGGGGAAAATCCGCCGCAGCGTGGAGAGCAACGTCGCGGGCGCGCAGGTGACGGCCGCAGATCTTGCCAATGCCAAGCTCTCGACCCAGGCCTTATTGGCGATTGCCTATTTCAATCTCCGAGCGGCGGACGCGCTGGAGGATTTGCTGAACCGCACCGTCAAGGCCTTCCGGCGGACCCTTGAGATTACACAACACCAATATGATGCAGGCACTGTTTCGAAGGCCGACGTCGCCACGGCTCTCGCTCAGGTTCTCAATACGGAGGCCCAGGCGATCGGTGTTGGCGTTTCCCGAGCGCAGTTCGAACACGCGATTGCGGCCCTGATGGGTCGGCCCCCTTCGGATTTGTCGATCCCATTTTCGCCGCTCGGTTACAATCTGCCGAATATTCCGGTGAGCGTACCGTCAGCCCTGCTGGAACGACGGCCCGATATCGCCACGGCCGAACGGCAGATGCAGCAGCAGAACGCCCTGATTGGCGCCGCCATAGCCCTTTACTATCCCGACGTGAGCCTGAGCGCCCTGTTCGGTTTCACCGGAACCGGAGCTTTGGCACTCTCTCTGGCCAACGAAGTCTGGACGGTCGGTGCTGCGGCGGCGCAGGTCGTCTTCGACGCCGGCTTGCGTGACGCTCAAGTCGAAGCGGCCATCGCGGTCTATGATCAAAGCGTCGCAATATACCGGCAAACTGTGCTGACCGCCTTCCAGCAGGTGGAAGACCAACTTGCCGCCGTACGTATATTTGCGCGCCAGCAGAAGGTCGCCGACGCCGCGGTTCGGGCCGCGCAAGAGGAACTCGACATTCTTCTTAATCAATATCGGGCCGGCACCGTAGCATTCACCGCGGTCGTCGTTGCGCAGGCAACTTTGCTCAACAATGAGCAATCCGCGCTGGCGGTGCGACAAAACCGGTTCCTTGCCGCTGTTGCCTTGATCGAAGCACTGGGCGGGGGCTGGGATACCAGCCTATTGCCGACCGCCGATGCTTTGAAGCATGTCAATCCAATCATCCCGCGTCTTTAAAGGCATGGCCAGGCCATTGTCGAAAGCAAAGTCATCGTTCGAACGGCACTCCATGCGTTCTCATAGATTAATGGTGATTGGAGCCGTGACGACGGGGAAGCTATAAATCAACCGACTGGCGGCACGCCGACATTACTAAATGTTCATTCAGCGGAACAAGCCCCGTAAGGCGCATTGCAAGAATGTCCCGGCGGGTTCACATGATGCAGCAGCATGATTTGCGAAGGCACTGGACGCCAAACCATGGATGATCGAGCCCATGGGTCTCAGACAGGGGGCCCGAACGACGTGTTTCTGCGCGACGGCGATGCCGCTTTTCGCGACACGACCGTCAAACTGCCCGACACAAAGTTAAAGCCAAGATCGCGGTTGCGGCCTTTCTTGGTCCTCGGCGTCGCGATTCTGTTGGGCTTTGGACTTTACCGGTTTGCCACCTCTGGTCGAGCGCCCACGGAGTCCATTCGGGCCGAGGAAACGGCGCCGGTTGCCGTCGCCACCATCGGTACGGGCGACATTAACGTCATTGTGAATGCGCTCGGCACCGTGACGCCAATCGCAACCGTAACAGTGAAGGCCCAAGTCAGCGGTCAGCTGCTCGAAGTCGCTTACAAGGAAGGCCAAATCGTCAAGAAGGGCGATTTCCTGGCGCAGATCGACCCTCGCCCATTTCAGTTGGCGCAATCCCAAGCCGAGGGACAGCTGATCCACGATCAAGGACTATTGGACCAGGCGCGCAAGAATCTCGTGCGATTCCAAACCCTCCTGAAGCAGGAATCCATTGCCCGCCAGCAGGCCGAGGACCAAGCCTTTCTTGTCACGCAGTATGAAGGTTCGGTGAAAACCGATCAGGCTCAGATCGATACGCAAAAGCTGAACCTCATCTATGCACACATCGTTTCGCCGATCGATGGGCGTGTGGGGCTACGCCTCGTCGATGCCGGCAATTATATACAGACCACCGACACCGGACTGGCGGTGCTCACCCAATTGCATCCGATCTCGGTGATCTTCATTGTGCCAGAGGACGACATTCCACCGATCCTCGAGGCTGTCCACGCCGGCAAGACATTGCAAGTCGCCGCTTATGACCGCGCCAATGTCAATCTGCTCGCGGTCGGTAAAGTCGCCACGCTCGACAATCAGATCGACACCACAACGGGAACAGTGAAGTTGCGGGCCGATTTCGACAATCTCGACGACAAGCTTTTTCCCAACCAGTTCGTCAACGCGAGGCTGTTGCTCAAATCCCTGCACCGCGTCGTGACAGTGCCTGCCACCGCAATTCAGCGCGGCGCGCCCGGCGCTTACGTTTACCTTGTCGGAAGCGACAACAAAGTGTCGGTAAGGACCGTTGAACTCGGAGCCTTGGACGGCGCAATGTATGCCGTCAATGCAGGACTGTCGCCGGGGGATCGGGTCGTCGTCGACGGTGCCGACCGCTTGCGGGATGGGGCCAAGGTGTTGATCGCCTCTGGCAATCCGACCGATCATGGTGCAGCCCCGCCGCCCGCCCCGACCAAGGCCGAGCTGCCGGCGAAAATCGAGGCGCCGACCAAGCTTCCGAACAAGGGCCGCTCCGGCCCGCAGACCAACCCGAAATGAGGCGGCGGCAAGCGCCGCAATAGGCAGATGAACCCATCGCGGCTTTTCATACTTCGGCCGGTTGCGACTTCGCTGCTGATGGCCGCGATCATGCTCGCGGGCGGCGTCGCCTATAGTTTTCTGCCGCTTTCGGCGCTTCCCGAAGTCGATTACCCAACCATTCAGGTCCGAACCTTCCTGCCAGGCGCCAGTCCGGAGGTCATGACCTCCTCGGTGACGGCGCCTCTCGAGCGACAACTCGGGCAGATGCCCGGCCTGAACCAGATGACATCGTCGAGTTCGGCGGGAGCATCGGTCATCACGCTGCAATTCAGCTTGAACCTAAGCCTCGATGTCGCCGAGCAGGAAGTTCAAGCGGCGATCAATGCGGCCAATAATTTGCTGCCCAGCGGCCTGCCGACGCCCCCCATCTATGCCAAGGTCAACCCCGCGGATGCGCCGATCATGACCCTGGCGGTGACGTCCAAGACCTTGCCATTGATCGATCTCGAGGACATCAGCGAGACGCGGCTTGCCCAAAAAATTTCGCAGCAGCCCGGTGTCGGATTGGTCAGCATCAGCGGCGGTCAAAGGCCGGCGGTCCGCATCAAATTCAACCCCGCCGCGCTCGCCGCCTATGGTCTCAACATTGACGATCTTCGCACCACGATTGGCAATGCCAATGTCAATGCGCCCAAGGGGAGTTTTGACGGGCCCACACAGGCTTCGACGATCAACGCCAACGACCAGATCGCCAAGCCCAGCGACTACAGCCAGCTTATCATCGCTTATCGAAACGGCAGCCCGGTTCGGCTCTCGGACGTTGCGACCACCGTCTCCGGCCCTGAAAATGAGAAACTTGGGGCTTTGGCCGATCTTGCTCCTGCGATCATTCTCAACGTCCGGCGTCAGCCCGGAGCCAATGTCATTCAGGTCGTAGATACGATCAAGACGCTGCTGCCAACGATCCTGACGAATTTGCCGCCCGCCGTGAATGTCGATGTGCTGAGCGACCGCACGACAACCATTCGCGCCTCCGTGGCCGATGTGGAATTCGAGCTGGCCCTCGCGGTGGGGCTCGTCGTCGTGGTCATCTTCTTGTTCCTGCGGAACTCTGCCCGCGACCATCATCCCGAGCCTTTCCGTGCCCTTGTCCCTGGTCGGCACCTTCGTCGCCATGTATCTTCTTGGGTTTCAGCCTCGACAATCTTTCGCTGATGGCTCTGACGATCTCGACGGGCTTCGTCGTCGACGATGCGATCGTGATGATCGAAAACATTACCCGCTACGTCGAAGCCGGCGATCCGCCCTTGGAGGCCGCGCTGAAAGGCTCCGAGCAGATCGGCTTCACCATCATTTCGCTCACCGTCTCCCTGATCGCGGTTCTTATTCCCCTGCTTTTCATGGGGGATGTGGTCGGCCGCCTGTTCCACGAATTCGCGATCACCCTCGCGGTCACGATCGTCATTTCGGCAATCGTTTCGCTCACTCTCGTGCCGATGCTCTGCGCGCGGTTGATCCGGCATCGTCCGCCGTCGGCCGAAATCCCGCTTCGATCTCGTCGCGGAACGCAGCCTTCAACGCTTTGGTCGCGCAATATGGGCGGGCCCTCGAAGTCGTGCTCGCGGCATCAGCCGCTGACGCTTTTCGTCGCGATCGCCACGCTCGGCTCTGACCATCGCGCTCTATATCGTCATCCCGAAGGGTTTTTTCCCGGTTCAGGACACCGGCATGATCCAGGCGATTATCCGAAGCCTCGCAGAGCGTCTCCTTCGAGGCGATGGCACGGCCTGCAGCGTCAGCTCGCGGAAGCGATCCTGCGCGATCCAGCCGTCGATAACGTGAGTTCGTTCATTGGCATCGACGGCGACAATCCGACTCTGAACAGCGGCCGATTTTTGATCAATCTCAAGCCGCAGGGACGAGCGAAAGCTCTCCGCCGAGTGAAATTGTTCGCCGCCTGCAGAAAGAGGTTTCCGGCATGGTCGGCGTCTCGCTCTATATGCAACCGGTTCAGGATCTGACGATCGATTCCAGCATCAGCCGCGCCCAATATCACTTCATCTTGCAAAACGCCGACCCCGCTGCGTTCAAAATCTGGGTGCCGAAGCTGATGCGAGCGGCTGGCCAAGCTGCCGGAACTTACGCGACGTCGCGAGCGACATGCAAAGTCAGGGACTGGCGGTCGATCTCGTCATTGACCGCGCGACCGCGGCGCGATTCGGGATTACGCCGGCGAGCGTCGACAATGCGCTCTATGACGCATTCGGCCAGCGGATCATCTCGACCATCTACACGCAGTCAAACCAGTACCGCGTCATCCTGGAAGCCGACCCAGCCTTGCAGCGCACGCTTGTCCAGTCTGTCCTCGTTCTATCTTGCCGTCGTCGTCCTCCTCCACCAATGGGCAAGTTCCACTCTCCGCGATCGTCCACGTTGCAGCAGCGCCTAGGACCCCTGCTGATTACCCATCTCGGCCAGTTTCCCGCAACCACCATTTCGTTCAATGTCGCGCCGGGCGCCTCGCTCGGCGCTGCCGTGGCGGCCATCGACAAGGCCGAGCAAGACATCGATCTTCCGGAAAGCTTTGTCACCTCCTTTCAAGGCGCCGCCGCGGCGTTCCGCGCCTCGACGACCAATGAACTCTTTCTGATCATCGCCGCGGTGATCACGATGTATATCGTGCTCGGCGTGCTCTATGAGAGCTTCATCCATCCGATCACGATTCTGTCGACCTTGCCGTCGGCCGGCGTCGGCGCGCTGCTCGCGTTGATGGTATCCGGACACGAACTCGATGTCATCGCGATCATCGGCATCATCCTTGCTGATCGGCATCGTCAAGAAGAATGCGATCATGATGATCGATTTCGCTCTCGAGGCCGAACGCTCGGAAGGACTGGCGCCGCGCGACGCCATCTTCCAGGCCTGTCTTTTGCGGTTTCGCCCGATCCTGATGACGACTTTCGCCGCGATCCTCGGCGCCCTGCCCTTGATGCTTGGGACCGGCACCGGCTCGGAGCTCCGCAATCCGCTGGGCATCGCCATCGTCGGCGGCCTCGATCGTGAGCCAGGTCCTGACGCTGTTCACGACGCCGGTGATCTACCTTTATTTCGATCGCCTGGCGACGCGGCTGTCGGGGAGGCGCCGCCGGAATCCGCTCGCTTGCCGCCGGCGAGGCCTAAGGATGAACCTCTCCGCCCCCTTCATCGCGCGTCCGGTGGCGACCACGCTTCTCACCATTGGGATCGCCCTGGCGGGATGCCTGGCTTTTCTGAAGCTGCCGGTCTCGCCGCTTCCCGCAAGTCGATTTTCCGACGATTCTGGTGCAGGCGCAGCTTCCCGGCGCGAGCCCGGAGACCGTCGCGTCAAGCTTGGCAAGCCCGCTTGAACGCCACCTCGGTCAGATCGCCCATGTCACCGAAATGACCTCGGCCAGCAGCCTCGGGCACGACCCGCATCGTCCTCCAATTCGACATTGATCGCGACATCGACGGTGCCGCGCGCGACGTGCAGGCGGCGATCAACGCGGCGCGCGCCGACCTGCCGACCAACCTGCCGACCAATCCGACCTATCGCAAGATCAATCCCGCCGACGCGCCGATCCTTATCCTCACGCTGGCGTCGAAGACGAAGACGCGCGGTCAGATGTATGATCTGGCCAGCAATATTCTCCAGCAAAGGCTCTCGCAGCTCGAAGGGATAGGCCAAGTCGTGATTGGCGGCGCCGCCCTGCCCGGCGTGCGCGTCGAGCTCAATCCGCATGCCTTGTCCAAATATGGCATCGGCCTCGAGGACGTGCGCGCCGCGCTTGCCTCCGCCAACGCCAACAGCCCGAAGGGCGCGATCGAAGACGACGAGCGGCATTTTCAAATCTACACCAACGATCAAGCGACCCGTGCTGCGGATTATACCCCGCTCGATCGTTGCCTACCGCAACGGCGCTCCGGTTCGTCTCACCGATGTCGCCGAGGTGCTGGATTCCGTCGAAGACCTTCGCAACGAGGGCCTGGACAACGGCCAGCCAGCCGTTTTCGTGATTATTTTTCGTCAGCCTGGTGCCAACATCATCGATGCGGTCGAGCGCGTGAAGGCCGAACTGCCGCATCTTCAAGCGGCGATGCCGAGCGACATCGACATCACCCGCGCCTCCGACCGCAGCAACACAATCCGCGCCTCGTTGCACGACACCGAATGGACCTTGGTCGATCGCGGTTCGTTCTGGTCACCCTCATCGTATTTCTGTTCCTGCGCGATGTGCGCGCGACGATCATTCCGATCGTTGCCGTGCCGGTCTCGATCGTCGGCACCTTCGGCGCGATGTATCTCCTGAACTTCAGCTTGAACAATTTGTCGCTCATGGCCCTGACCATCGCCACGGGCTTCGTCGTCGACGATGCGATCGTGGTTCTGGAAAACATCGCGCGCCATATCGAAGCCGGGCCAGGGCGCGATCGAGGCGGCGCTTATCGGCGCGCGCGAAGTCGGATTTACCGTCGCTCTCGATGAGCATCTCGCTGATCGCGGTGTTCATTCCGATTCTTTTGATGGGCGGAATTGTCGGCCGCCTGTTTCGCGAATTCGCTCTCACGCTCTCGCTCGCCATCCTCGTATCGCTGATCTTATCCTTGACCACGACGCCGATGATGTGCGCGATCTTTCTCCGGCCGCGCCCGACCGCGCCCGACGGCGCGCGCCGCTTCGATCCGTTGGCCAGGGTCCTGCAGGGTTACGAGAGAACGCTTGGCTGGGCGCTTGCGCCACGGCATCTTGGTGATGATCGCGCTGTTCGCGACCATCGGCCTCAACGTCTATCTGTTCACGATCGTGCCGAAGGGCTTTTTCCCGCAGCAGGATACCGGCCGTTTGATCGGGACCATTCAAGCCGATCAAAGCATCTCCTTCCAGGCGATGCGGAACAAACTCGGATTGCTTCAGGCCATCGTGCAGAATGACCCCGCAATCGCCAGCGTGAAGGGCTATACCGGCACTGGCGCGGGTCAAACCAATTCCGGGCTCGTCTTCATCGACCTGAAGCCAAAATCCGAGCGGAGCGAGACCGCGGACGAAGTCATCGCCCGCCTCCGTCGCCAGCTCGTCCAGGTGCCAGGCGCACGTCTGTTTCTGCAATCGGTGCAAGACATCCGCATGGGCGGCCGGGCGAGCAACGCTCAATATCAATTCACCCTGCAGGGCGACGACGTCGACGAACTCTATGCCTATGTGCCGCGTCTCGTCGAGGCCTTGCAGCGCAGCTCCGTGCTGACGGACGTCAATTCCGATCAGCAGCAGACGGGCCTTGAGACGAATATCGTGATCGATCGCGATACGGCATCGCGTCTTGGCCTCGTCATGAGTCAGATCGACAACACGCTTTACGATGCCTTTGGGCAGCGCCAGGTCTCGATCATTTACAGCGCGGTCAATCAGTATCACGTCGTGATGGAAGTCGATCCGCGCTATTGGCAGGATCCATCCATTCTCAAGGATCTCTATGTGAGCACGTCGGGCGCGAGTCCGAGCGGCACGGCGACCAGCAATGCCCTGGCGGGGACGGTCACGCGCGGGGCGGCCACGCTCGCGCCGGAGCCCTCGAACACCGCTCAGGAAAAACCCATCAATGCCGGCTCGAACTCGGCGCGCAACGCGGCCACCAATGCGCTCGCCAACACCGGCAGGGGCAGCACCTCCGCGGGGTCGGCGGTAAGCACCAGCAAGGAAATCAACATACCGCTCGCTGCCTTCAGCCATTTCGGGCCGGGCCACACGGCGCTGAACGTCAACCATCAGGGCCTGTTTGTCGCGAGCACCATTTCATATCAATTTGCGGCCCGGCGCCTCGTTGAGCGACGCCGCCGAAGAAATCACGAAAACGATGAAAGCCATCGGCACGCCCGCCAGGATTCAGGGCAGCATGCAGGGGACCGCTCGCGCGTTCCAGGAATCGCTGGCGAACGAAAAGATCCTGATCATGGCGGCGCTGGCGACGGTCTATATCGTCCTTGGAATTCTCTACGAAAGCTTCATTCATCCGATCACCATCCTCTCCACCCTGCCGTCGGCCGGCGTCGGCGCGGTCCTCGCACTTTTATTGTTCAATACCGAGTTCAGCATTATTTCCCTGATCGGCGTGATTTTGCTCATTGGGATCGTGAAAAAGAACGCGATCATGATGATCGACTTCGCCCTTGAGATCGAACGCTCGGAAGGGCTGTCGCCACGGGATGCGATTTTTCGCGCCTGCGTGCTGCGGTTTCGCCCGATCCTGATGACGACTTTGGCCGCGATCTTCGGCGCGATTCCTTTGGCGCTGAGCTTTGGCGATGGCGGCGAGATTCGGCGCCCTCTCGGAATTGCCATCGTCGGCGGTTTGATCGTCAGTCAGATTTTGACGCTCTACACGACCCCCCTGGTCTATCTTTATCTCGATAGCGCCCGGCTGTGGGCGAACCGGCAATGGCGCCGCTTCTTACCGCGCCTTGCCGGCGCCGCTCCGGAAGCCTCGGCGTAGCCAATTAACGCCAGGCGCGCTCAGAATAATCGATAGCGTAATTTTGCGGCACCGCCGCGATCGCCGCCATGCCGGCAAGAACCGCATCGTCCGTCGTGATCAAGCGCGTTCCAATGCCTCGCATCAATTCAGCATAGGGCGGCTTGTTCTCGAACACCGAACGAAAAGTTTCGGGCTCCAGAAAATCGACGATCTTCGGCAAAATACCGCCTGAAAATGTCACGCCCCCCTTGGCGAGAAAGGCCAAAGCGAGATCGCCCGCAAAGCGCGCGGCGAGGGTCCAGCAAAGCCGCAGCGTCTGCGCTTCTTCGCTGTCTTTGTGAAGATGCGCGGTTTCGACCAATGCGATCTCATCGGACTCGGCCGGCACCTTGCCGGCCGCCGCACAGCGCGCCTTGTGCAAACGCATGAGGCCGGCCCCCGACAATATGGTCTCCGCCACGACCGCGCCCTCGGCGATCGTCTCAAGGTGCCGCCACAGCGGGGCATCCTGAGCACCGAGCGGACCGAAATTCATATGTCCCGCCTCGCTGGACAAGACAAAATGGCGGTTCTCCAATTCCACCAGAGCCGCCGCGCCGAGGCCCGTGCCTAACCCCATGATCAGTTCGACCCCAGGTCTTTTTTCGTAGCCTGTGCCGATCGGCAAAATCCAATCCGGTTGGAGAATTGGCAGGCTGAAGGCCTGCGCCTCGAAATCATTGAGAAGCAGACCTTGCTCAAGACCAGCGCTCGCCGCGACCTTGGGACCATCGATCGTCCACGCCGCATTGGTCAGCTTGATGCTGCGTCCGCTCACCGGGCCGGCCGCGCAAACGATCAGCGAACGCGGCTTCGCCTGGACCCCAGCCAAGGCCGAGGCGAGCGCCGTTTCAAAATCCCGGTAATCCTTGGTCTTGAGATGCAGCCCGATCTCCAACGGCGCCCCTGGGGCGGACACGGAGGCGAATTGAGCATTGGTGCCGCCAATATCGCAAAGAAGGAGCGGAAAGGGGAATTTCACGCCGTTTATCCCTCATTGTCTGCAAAGTTGGACGGATTGGCGAGACAGTCTACACCGGCCTCGCCCAACCTCGGATTTTCCCATATAGGACCAAGGTTCCATGCGCATGAGCATCGCCGCCAAGCACTGCTTTTGCCGCCCATGCAAGAACCGCCAGAATATCGAGACCTCAGGACTTAAAGATGGCCTTTCATTACCACCCGCTTTTTTCTCTCGGCAAGGACAAGACGCCCTATCGAAAGCTGACCGCCGAGGGCGTAAGCGTCGAAAAACTCGGGGCCCATGAGTTCCTCCGCGTCGAGCCAAGGGCGCTGCGGCTCCTCGCTGAACAGGCTTTGGGCGACATTAACCATCTGCTGCGCCCGGCGCATCTCAGCCAGCTTGCTAAAATTCTCGCCGATCCGGAGGCAACGGGAAACGACAAATTCGTGGCTTTCGATCTCTTGAAGAACGCCAATATAGCGGCTGGCGGCCTTTTGCCGATGTGCCAGGATACCGGCACGGCGATCGTCATGGGCAAAAAAGGGCGGCTGGTTTTCACCGACGGTGACGACGAGAGTGCGCTCGCGCAGGGCATCAAAGACGCCTACGAAAAGAAAAATCTGCGCTATTCGCAGCTTGCTCCCCTGACCATGTTCGAGGAAATGAACACCAAGACCAATCTGCCCGCGCAGATCGAAATTTATGCCGAGGGCGAGGACGCCTATAAGTTCCTCTTTATTGCAAAGGGTGGAGGCTCCGCCAACAAGACCTATCTTTTCCAGGGGACACCTTCGCTCCTGACCCATGACCGTCTGTTGGGATTTTTGAAAGAGAAAATCCTGACCCTCGGGACGTCGGCCTGCCCGCCCTACCATCTGGCCATCGTCATCGGCGGGACATCCGCGGAATTGAATTTAAAGACGGTGAAGCTCGCTTCGACCCATTATCTCGACGATCTGCCTTTCGCCGGCGGCGAAGACGGCCATGCGTTTCGGGATCTGGTCCTTGAAGCGGAAATTTTTAAAATGACTCAGGACTTGGGTGTCGGCGCGCAATTCGGCGGCAAATATTTCTGCCATGACGTACGGGTCGTGCGCTTGCCACGCCACGGCGCCTCGCTGCCGATCGGGATCGGCGTCTCCTGTTCCGCCGACCGTCAGGCTCTTGGTAAGATCACGCGCGAGGGCGTATTCCTTGAAGAACTTGAACGCGATCCGGCGAAATATCTGCCGGACATCGACGAAGCCGCGCTGATCGGCGACGCCATCAACATTGATTTGAATCGACCGATGCCGGAAATTCTCGCGCAGCTGTCGAAATATCCGATCAAGACCAGGCTTTCACTCACCGGCCCGTTGATCGTCGCGCGCGATCTTTCGCATGCCAAGATTTGCGAGCGGCTCGAACATGGCGAGCCGATGCCCGACTATTTCAAGCATCACCCGATCTATTATGCCGGCCCGGCCAAGACGCCGGAAGGTCTACCCTCCGGCTCCTTTGGCCCGACCACGGCGGGCCGCATGGATTCCTATGTCGACCAATTCCAGGCCGCGGGTGGATCCATGATCATGCTTGCCAAAGGCAATCGCTCGCCTGAGGTTCGCGACGCCTGCAAAAAGCACGGAGGTTTCTATCTCGGCTCGATCGGCGGCGCGGCAGCGCGGCTGGCGCAGGACTGCATCAAGAAGGTCGAGGTCGTGGCCTATTCGGAATATGGCATGGAGGCGATCTGGCGGATCGAGGTCGAGAATTTTCCCGCCTTTATCGTCATTGACAACAAGGGCAATGATTTCTTCAAGGAGCTGAATTTGGGGTGATGAGCCGGGCGCCCGCCGCCAGCTTTGCAGATCAATAGGCGATCTTCAAAACCTCGATACGTTCGATTCCCTTAGGCGCCCGGACCTCGACGACGTCGCCTTCCTCGGCTTTCAAGAGCGCTCGGGCGATCGGCGAAATCCAGCTCACCTCATCGCGCTCCGAGCGCGCTTCGTCGGTCCCGACGATGCGGATGGTCTTTTCTTCGTTGCGTTCGTTGCGATAGGCGACGCGCGCGCCGAAATAAACTCGATCCCTGTTTTTTTGCAACGCGGGATCGACCACTTCGGCGATTTCCATGCGTTGGCGAAGATAGCGCATCCGCCGGTCGATTTCGCGTAAACGGCGCTTTCCGTAGATGTAGTCGCCATTCTCGGACCGGTCGCCATTGCCAGCGGCCCAAGAGACGACGTCAACGGTTTTCGGACGCTCGACCTGTTGCAGATGTGCGAACTCATCCTGAAGCCGGTGAAGGCCTTCTGGCGTGATGTAGTTCTTTGTTCCCGGGGGGAGGGGCTCGATTTCATCTTCGAAATCGTCTTCCGGCTCAAGTTCCCTGGTGAAGGCTTTGCTCATGGCAGCAATCGCAATTTGGCGCATCAAATGAGTTGTCTAGGCACAAACGCTTTTTCGACTCGGGCATCTTCAACGCAATAGGAAGCGCCCTGTTCCTTGGCGGGTTCAGAAATTGCGCAATGGCAACCTCGCAGAGCCATCGGAGATCGGGCGCTTTCGATCAGACTGGAACGGCAAGGTTTCGCTCACCCCCAGACCCTTGCTGACTTTCAGTCGGGAGCACCGCCCAAAGGGGCGGGATCCCTTTGACAGGATCGGCTTCTACTGACCGGTCGGCGCGACTGCGGAGAACCCGGCTTTCAGGAAAGCGACCGCTTGGGCGACGGGTTCGGTGCCCGGCGATGCCGACGCTTGCGGCTTGATCGGGGCCGGGGCCGCGACAGCGTCCTGCGGCTTGGCATCCCGCAGCTTGGTGTTCGGGTCGCGCGGCTTGCCGTTGATCGCCGACGCTTCATGCTTTGTCGCCTTGGCGGCTTGACCGGATGGCGATGTCGCTGCCTTCGCTTCGGCCACTCCCCCACTCATGAAGCGCGTGAGCAAAGACGCCTCGCGTGACTTTCCGGGCGTGCCGGACATCGGCCCGGCGGCAATCTTCGCACCTGTCTTCGCGGCTGATGCCACGCGGCTGTTCTTTGTCTTTGCTTCATCGAGCGCGAGATCGACTGGCGCCTGGGCCAAAGCTTCAGGCCGGCTCGCCGTACCCGCCAACGACGCAAAATTGGGATGCTGTCCGCCATCGACGTAGACGGTGTGCACCGGCCGAACGCCTTGGGCGACAATTCGGCGATCTTCGCTTCATCGCGCTTCTGCCGAGCCATGACCTCGCTCTGCGTTTCCTCATTGCGTTGCAAAGGCGGGCACCGGCCGGTGGCGTCGAAACGCGATGCATCGGCGGGAACAGCATTGAAGATGTAACGCTTCTCGCAGACTCCGACTTCAACGTCCTTCTTGGTGACCTCGAAATTATCGGCTCCTTCCTTCAACTGATTCCAGAAGGAAATATTCGGATCGAGCCGGTATTTGGCGAGGTTCTCTGCGGTCATGCGGAACGGATAGGATTGCATCTGGATGGCCCGCTGGCCCCCGGCAAAGCCTTCCCGCGCGATGGCATAGATTTCGGCGATCTGTTCGTCGGTCATCGAAAAACAGCCGGCCGAGGAACAGATGCCATGGACCATGATCGACCCGCCCGTGCGGCCGAGGGCCCGATCATAGGTATTGGGATAGCCGACGTCGAACGAGAGATAATAAGCGGAATTCGGGTTCATGCGCGCCGGCGTAATCGAATAAAAGCCTTCCGGCACCTGGCGGTCGCCCTCTCGGACCTTGGGCCCGAGCTGGCCCGACCAGCGGCACATGGGGAAGGATCTTCAGATAGGCATAACGCCCGTCTGCGCCTTCATCTTCCAGATTTCGAGCTCGGCTTCCTTTTTATATGCGCGGATCAGCACGGGAGAATTTTTAGAAGTCCCGATTGCCTCCATCACGGCGACGCGTCTTGGGCGGAATCGGAGTGTAGAGAACGGCGGTCAACGGCGAAAGGCCGCTTTCCTCACAGCCGGCCAAAAACCCGGCCACGGATGCGACCAAGGCGAAGGCAGGGAGCCGGCTCAGAAAAGATTTACACTGCATCGTATTTCGCCCGCTGAGCTGAATGGTCTTCGCGTCACCACTGACCAGCTTACAGCCGGTATCCTTGTGCGAAGGTTACCGAAACCTTGACCTGTTCCGGTTCATTCTAAAGCTCGCGTTCGTGGCTAAAAAAAGAATTAAAACCGGCGAACAAAAGGTTTAGAGCGGGGTGTGTCTTTTGGCGGCCCGGGCTTATAGTTTGCGCCCGATATTCAGGAATTTCGCGGTTCGCGCCGCTCGCAGCTCGGTTGGCGACATGCCCCAGATACTCGTCCAAGGCGTCGGCGATGGCATCGCCGGTCGCAGCGATCGCCGCCGTCCGGATCGCGATGGGCGCCGCCCATCGGCTCGGTCGATGATGGAATCGATGATCCCGAATTTGAGCAGATCTTGCGCGGTGATCTTCATATTCGTCGCGGCGTCTTCGGCGCGCGCGGAATCCCGCCAAAGAATCGAGGCCGAAGCCTCCGGCGACGCGACGGTGTAGATCGCATGTTCGAGCATCAAGACGCGGTTGCAGCTTGCGATCGCGATGGCGCCGCCGGAGCCGCCTTCACCGAGGATGACGGCGATGCTCGGCACTCCGAGCGACAGCGACATGTCGGTCGCCCGGGCGATGGCTTCGGCCTGGCCGCGTTCTTCAGCGTCAACGCCGGGGAACGCTCCGGCGGTATCGACAAGGGAAACGACCGGCAAGACCGAACCGGTCGGCGAGCTGCATGAGGCGCACGGCCTTGCGATAGCCCTCGGGACGCGCCATGCCGAAATTATGCTTGATTCGCGCTTCCGTGTCGGAGCCTTTTTCCTGGCCAAGGACGCAGATCGAGCGGCCGCGAAACCAGCCGAAACCGCCGACGATTGCCGGATCCTCGCCAAATTGCCGGTCCCCCGAGAGCGGCGTGAAATCGCGTCACCAGCGCTTTGACGTAATCGCTGAAATGCGGCCGCTGCGGATGCCGCGCAACTTGCGTCTTCTGCCAGGGCGTGAGACTGGCGTAAAGATCGGCAAGCGCCTTTTCGGCCTTGCCCTCGAGCCGCGTCAGTTCCTCGCCAATGGCAACGGCATCGCCCTTCGCGGCGAGCTCACGCAGTTCTCCAAAACCTTGGCTTCGAGCTCGGCAACCGGTTTTTCAAAATCGAGATAGGTGCGCATTGCCGCCAAGAAGGTTGTGCCAAGGTTGATCGACTCAACCGTTTGCGCCACGCGAATGATCGCTGCGCGGGAGAACGGTAATTTACCGATTTGAACAGACGTCGAAATGCTTCCGCATTTCTTGGCCGGTCCGGATTAGGGAGCGCGGAAACTCGCCATTTTGAGCCGACGAAGTCAAGAACCTGTGCAAAGCGTGCCGATCCATCGCCTAGAGCATGTTCCGAAAAAGTTGACCGACTTTTTCGATCAGAACATGCTCCAACTCGTTGAACTTGAGCGATTCCTTTTCGATCAGATGATCCCATCTGATCGGGAAGCGCTCTAAGCGGCGTGGGAGGCGGTCTCGCCGGTCAACACCGAGTAAATCGCGCGAACGTCGCGGGCGGCACGAAGTTTTGACGTAACCGTTGGATCGCGAAGCAGCGCGCCATCCGGGCCAGTGCCTTCAGATGGTCGGCGCCGGCGGTTTCAGGAGCGATCAAGAGACAAATGAGATCAACCGGCGCACCGTCGAGAGAATGAAAATCGATCGGGCGAACCAGACGGGCGAAAATCCCGAAGATCGCTTTTGCCTTGGCGAGCTTGCCGTGCGGAATGGCGATCCCTTCTCCGACGCCCGTCGACCCGAGACGTTCGCGCTGCAGCAAGTGCATCAAAATCTCCCGCGGCGCCAGACCGGAGATCAGGCCGGCACGGTCGCTCAGTTCCTGGAGAGCGTGTTTCTTTGTATTCACCTTGAGCGAGGGGACAACCGCCTCGGGGGTGATCAACTCGGTTCAAAGCATGGTTTGAAGCAATCCGGTCCGGTCCCACGGGACAATGTTTGGATGGTTCAAGAGCCCGGCAGAGCGCCGCCTTTTCCACGCCCGTTCGGTCTTTTCATTCCCGGCCCGGATCGATCCAGCCGATATTTCCGTCAGAACGACGGTAAACGACATTGGTTCGTCCGTCGGAGGCGTGACGAAAGACAACAACCTGCGCATTGGTCAAATCCAGCTCCATGGCCGCTCCGGAAACGGTCATCTCCTTGAACTTGGGAGATGGCTCTGCGATGACGGCAGGGTGCAGATCCTCAGCTTTTCCCGGGTTTATCGCCGCTTGCTGCTGGGCAGTTCCCGGCTCGCCGGGCTGTTGATCGGGACGGGTCTTGGGATCCGCGTGATGATCCAACAGCCGCTTTCTATGACGCTTCAGCTGCTTCTCGATAAGGTCGGCGGCACGATTGAAACTTGCATAAGGCTCGCGGGCTTTGGCATCGGCTTGCAGGGTGACACCCGATTTGAGATGCAAGGTACAATCGGCGCGAAATTGCGAGCCCTCCGGCTCGATCGTGACGTGACCGGCCGTGAGCCCGGCATGATATTTCTCGACGGTCGACTTGATTCGTGTCTGGATGTGATCTTGAAACGCTTCGCCGATGTCCAAATTCTTGCCCGAGACGCGCAAAGTCATTGCCCATCCTCCGCTTCCGGCGGGTCGCATTCCGGCCGGCACATTTTCCGTGCGATGATACAAGGGGTTAAGGGCTCGATCGTGTGTCAACGCTCCGCTGATCCTGCGCGCCAACCGCCCGATTTGCTTAGGTTGGCCGCGGTTCCTTGCAACCTCTAAGGGATCCTGAAAAATTGGCGCTTCGCAAGCCCTTTTAGGGGTGGCCACGGATAAATTTTTGGCCCCTTGGAGTTTCCAGAGGTTCAGCTCATCGCCTTTTCGCGGCGGCGTTCCACCGAACATGGAATCTTCAGGCTTTCGCGATATTTAGCCACGGTCCGCCGGGCGATATCGATATTGACGTCCTTCAATTTGGCGACGATCGCATCGTCGGAAAGTATTTGGCCCGGATTTTCCTGATCGATCATCTGCCGGATCCTGAACCGCACAGATTCGGCCGAATGCGCGTCTCCGCCGTCATGGGCGGCAATCGAGGCGGTGAAAAAATACTTGAGTTCGAACAGGCCGCGCGGCGTCGCCATATATTTATTGGAAGTGACCCGCGACACGGTTGATTCATGGACGCCGATCGCTTCCGCGATTGTTTTGAGATCGAGCGGACGCAAATATTCGACACCATGTACGAGAAATGCATCTTGCTGCCGCACGATTTCGCTCGATACTTTCAAAATTGTGCGCGCCCGCTGTTCGAGACTTTTGGTCAGCCAATTGGCGGTTTGCCGGCACGCGGAGATGAAATTCCGGTCGGCTTCCTTGCCCTTTCCTTTGCCGACCCGCGCCACATAGGACTGATTGACGAGAATACGCGGAAGCACTTCGGTATTCAGTTCGACCTGCCACGAACCGTCGGGCAAGGGCCGAACAATGACATCAGGCAAGGCAGGCTCGATAAGACCACCGCCGAACGAACGTCCGGGCTTAGGATCGAGACGCCGAATCTCGCCCAGCATATCCAGAATGTCTTCTTCATCGACGCCGCAAATTTTACGCAGGGCGGCAAAATCGCGTTTGGCCAAGAGGTTGAGATGGGCCACAAGCGCCTGCATCGCCGGATCGAAGCGATCGCGCTCCCGCAGCTGTATGGCAAGACATTCAGCGAGATTACGAGCGCCAACTCCCGAGGGGTCGAAGCCCTGGATCAGCGTCAAAACACTTTCCAGCCGCTGCACCGGGACCTGCAAACGAAGAGCGATCTCGTCGAGCGACCCCGTGAAGTAACCGGCATCGTCAATCGAGTCGATCAAGACTTGGCCGATCAGCCGATCCGCCGCATCGGCCGTCGTCAGCGCCAATTGCGCCTCCAAATGATCCTTGAGATTGGTCGGCGCCGCGACATACGCCTCGAGATTTGCCGCCTCTCCATCGCCGCCCCCACCCGATGAACCGGACCAGGACGTTGCAGAAAGACCCAGACCTTCCGGCTCCAAGCTTGTTTCCCCTGGGGTCTGCGGCCGGTCGTCATCAAAGCTGTTCGACAATTCGGTTCCGAGGCTCGCCTCCAAGGCCCCTCGATCGGTCTCGAAAGACTTCGGTGCTCCACTCCGCCTCGCTGGCTTCATTGAAATCCCGCGTTTCCGAAAGCTCGGCCTCGCCGTGACCTTCGGCACTGGGGGTCGGGGTCGGGTCCGTGGCATCTTCGGCCCGCTCGAGCAAAGGATTGCGTTCCAGCTCCTCCTCGACAAATGCGACCAATTCCTGGTTGGAAAATTGCAGAAGCTTGATCGCTTGCAGCAACTGCGGCGTCATCACCAGCGACTGGCCCTGCCGCATAACGAGCTTGGTAGAAAGCGCCATCTCTCCGAGAACACTCCACGCAGATCAGGGATTGCTGTAACAAGACCGACATTTTAATCGGCCCGTTTCTTGCATCCGAAGCTATGCGTATAGCACAAAAAAACCCGCTGTGCACATAACCAGTGTTTTTTTTTCGCGGTTATCTTTGAAATCGCTGGAAAAACCGGCGGCACTCCGAGTTGTGCCTTTTAGAGCCGAAACCCTTCGCCGAGGTAGAATTGGCGCACATTCGGGTCTTCGACGATCTCGGCGGGAGCCCCCTCGACCAGGACCCGGCCGGCATGAACGATATAGGCGCGGTCGATCAGCCCGAGCGTTTCGCGGACGTTGTGATCGGTGATGAGAACGCCGATCCCCCGGCGTTTGAGATGATGAACGAGATATTGGATATCGCCGACCGCGATGGGATCGATTCCGGCGAAGGGTTCATCGAGGAGCATGAAGGAAGGTCGCCCCGCCAAGGCGCGGGCGATTTCGCAGCGGCGGCGTTCCCCGCCGGACAGCGCGACGGAGGGTGTTTTGCGGAGCCGCTTGATGTCAAACTCTTCGAGCAAGGCTTCAAGTTCGGCGGCGCGAGTTTTCTTGTTGGGCTCAACGATTTCCAGAACCGCGCGAATATTATCCTCGACGCTGAGACCGCGAAATATGGAGGCCTCCTGGGGGAGATAGCCGATCCCGAGCCGCGCGCGCCGGTACATCGGCAAACGGGTTACGTCATGCCCGTCGAGCTCGATCAGCCCGCGATCTGGCCAGATCAGGCCGCTGATCATGTAGAACAGCGTGGTTTTGCCGGCGCCGTTCGGACCAAGCAGGCCGACGATCTCGCCCCGCCGCACCGTCATGCTCACATCTTCGACGACCTTGCGGGCCTTGTAGTATTTGCGCAAATGATGAATGGCGAGAACGCCTTCTCCGCCCACCGGTGACGCGCGATCGGGGTTGACCCCGCCACGGGTTTCTTGGGAGGTCTCGATGCGCCGATAGGCAAACGCCGAAGCAACGACTGTGCGCTCCACAACCTCCTGACTCGCGGCCACCGTCCAATCACCGTCGACGGCCGGGACCGCCGGCACAGACGCAGGGTTCGAGCGGATCAAGCCGCGCAGCCAGGAAATGGCAGCAGAAGGAGAAAGGGCAGAATGCAGGCGCAAAGCGAAACAATCCTTGGTCAAGCCCGTTGCCCGTCCGCGTCATACCACACCGCCCCCGGGTGGCGAAGTTTGATGATCATTTGGCTGAATCGGCCTTCGTGGCGCTCTCAGCTTGCGACGGTTTCTTGGAATCCTCGTTGGAGTTGCTCGGCAGGAACATGCTCCTGACCCGGCCGGTCACCACAGCCTGTTTTGTGGTCAAATCATAGATCAACTTGTCGCCTTTTGTCACATTTGGACCTTGGGTTAACGTGACATTGCCGATTAAATAGACCTTGTTTTCCGATTTTTCATAGATTCCGCTGTCCCCCGTGCCGATTTGATCCTTTGAAGTCAGCGTGACAGGACCCGCCGCTTCCATCCGCCGGACTTGGCTCGATGAGGAGGGAACTCCCGTTGCCGCCGAATTCTTTCGGGGTCAGAAAAATAACCAGCGTACTTGACTTGAGCTTGCTCTCGCCCTGTGTCGCAATGACGCCGCCGGTGTAGACAAGTTTTTGTTCCTTGTCGAAATAATCCAGTTTTGCGGCATCGATATTGATCGGCTCTTTCGAATTGCCGCCGGGCAGGATGGCTCCGGAATTCGATTTTTCCGCCAGTGCCGGAAAGACTACTAAACCCGAAACAAGAAAGGCAAGAACGATCGGACGCCAGTGTCCGGCGATCATTTCCCATTCTCCAGGAGCGCGGCCCCCACAACGGGTTCATTCGCGTCGGGCTGTAGTCTTGACGCGACCTGGCCATCGAACGAGACCTTGTGGCCATTGTCGCTGACATTCATTTGGTTCGCCGAGATCGTTCCCCCGTTGATGATGACCTTCACCGGCTCATCCGAATTCAAACCGCCGGTCTTGAAATCGATTTGGGCGGTTTTCATCCGGACGTCGTAGCCGCCGCTGTTCTTGATTTGAACATTGCCTTCCAGCGTCATTTGATCATGCAAGCTATCGTAGACGCCGTGCGCCGCACTTACCCAAGTTGTTGCGTCATTCGCTGTCCCGATGGTCGAATTGATCCCAAGGAGCTCGATCACATTCGGCGTCGCTATGTCCTGGATGCCGGTTTGCGCTTTGACCTCATAGGGCCGGCCATCTTTTTGGAGCCCTGAAATCTTTGGGGAGCCCAATGTGATCTTCGTCCCCTCAATGCCGACCCGGCCGATCGAGATGTCCCCTGGCAAGTGCTTGAAAGGGCGGTAGAGGGCCACCCCGGAGATCAGGGCCGTGGCGAGGACCGAAAAGGCGATCGCGCCCCGTCGAAGCCACCGGACCCGGGCGGTATGTCGATTCGCCGCCTTAAAGCCCCCGCGCCAGGGAGCTGGCGACATGTTGAAACTGGCCGCGTCGGAATTCCGCTGTGCCTGCGGTCCGGAACGCGTCTCGAAGTCGCCTGTGCCGGCAGCGCCTTGGCTGCTTAGGGGCAGGCGCACGCGGCTTTTTAGCGCTGGGACAGCTTCGGTTTCGAAAACTTCGTACTGAGACAAGTCGACTGAGCTCCGGGCTTTGCGGGGTTTTCACCCCTCATCCGTGGTCGGACGAGCTAAAATCCTGCAAATTTCTTAATAATCTGACGGACTGGCCACAATCTGGACTGGGCTGCGCCCCGGCAAAAACCTTCCGCGGCGGAGGCGCGCCTCCACCCTCCCCTTTCAAACAGCAAGGAAGCAAGGCGAAGTCATGGCGAGCGTCCTGGGGCGCCAGCCTATTGGTGAGAGAAAATATCCGTGTCGGCCCAGCCCATAAGATCAAGGCGCGCCCGTGCCGGCACGAAACCGAAGCAGTTTTCAGCAATTTCGAAACGATTCTCGCGTTTGAGCATGGTGTTCAGCCGATCGCGCAAGGCATGCAGATAGAGGACGTCGGACGCCGCATACGCAAGCTGTGCTTCGGAAAGCGTCTCAACACCCCAATCCGAGGATTGCTGTTGCTTCGACAGTTCAATCCCGAGCAGTTCGCGGGCCAAATCCTTCAGCCCATGCCGATCGGTGTAGGTCCGGGCAAGCTTCGAGGCAATCTTGGTGCAATAAATCGGTTCTGCCATGACGCCGAAGGTCTTGAACAAAATCGCGACATCGAACCTGGCAAAATGAAACAACTTGGTAATGCCGGGGTCGGCCAAAAGCCGTTCGATGTTTTTCGCCAGCGTCTGCCCGGCCGCAATCTGGACGATATCCGCTGACCCGTCGCCGCGCGACAATTGCACGACGCAGAGCCGGTCGCGTTGCGGGACAAGACCCAGGGTTTCCGTATCGATCGCGACGCAATTGCCGAAATCGGCATTGTCAGGCAGATCGCCCTTATGAACGCGGATGGTCATCGCGCCGAACCCATGCAGGTCGCCACAGTGTTTGGGCAGTCGGGAGAACGAAAGTCGAGCCAAGCCATGCGGCGCGCCTATCATTCCCTGGGTAACTAAGCAAGCATTCCCCTCCGCGCTGGACAGGTCGTCAACAGTGCAGACCGGGCCGGGGGGCTCTCACCGTCCCGCTTGGGAACATCCTGAAGCGTCGGGGATTAGGTGCGCAGGTTGGTTGGAGACTGGACGATGCAGAAGAAATTCGGAATTGCCGTAGTGACGGCCTTGCTCCCCTCGCCCCCTGCCTCTCCCATGGCCCGAGGGGTGCGCGAAGGCGATGTCGGGGCGCCCCTTAGCGAACCGAAACGTGGCGGGACCCGGGGCCGCCAGTTTCGCGGGGCGCGGTTAAGGCGGGCACGTTCACCACGATGTGATCATACCCTTCAATAGGCTTCGTAGCTTCTCTTCGACAATCTTGCTTTCGAAAAGATCGTTGATCTTCCTTTTGATCGCAGCCCGCCGATCGTTGGTGCGATAGACGGAAGAAATCGGGCGGGTCGAAACCTTTGTCCGAAAGCACCGTTTGAAGGAGTCCGGCCCCAATATTCTGTTTGAATGTTCTTCGAAGAGTGGCCAATCCTTCGTGACGCCGGATCTCGCCCTCGAAGTCGCCCGCGATCTTTACGAGATTCTTCCCGAAGCGCGGGTCCTCTTTTCGACCCATCTGCCGATGGAGATCGAGGACAAGCATTCCGTTTTCGCAGGGCCGGTCTTCTTGCGGGAGGTGGCGCACCTCACACATTATTGCCACCTCTTCGTGGGCGCGGGAAGCGGCGGAAGCGTCGTGGCCTCTTCCACCGCCGCGAAGCCCTTGCCGATGATCCAGCTTTTGTCGGCCTCAACGGTATCCCTCCGCCGAGAGCCGCCTTCCTGAATTGCTTCATTTCGCCGAGTTTGATGTGATCGTTGGCGTTGTGAGGGTGAGAAGTGTCCACAAAGTCGTTTATGGGCATAACGGCGACTGGGCGGCCGCGTAACCGCTCGTGGCCGGAGGCGCTGAAGCGGGAGATCGTGGCGGCGTCGTTTGCGCCTGGCTCGTCGGTCTCAATGGTTGCCCGTCATTACGACGTGAATGCGAACCAGGTATTCAATTGGCGGAGGCGCTATCGCGACGACCGGGGTGCGCCGGCCCTCTGGTCGGCTCCTCAACTGATCCCGGTGACGGTTACAGCGGAACCGGATGCTGTCGCCACGCAGCCGTCGACCGGCGCGGAGACGATCGAGATTGAACTTTCCGGCAAGTACCGTGTCCGCGTCAGCAGCGGCGTCGATGCGCAAGCACTGCGGCGTGTACTCGATGTGCTGGAGCGGCGATGATCCCGGTTCCCTCTGGTGTGCGGGTCTGGCTTGCGGTCGGACGAACGGATATGAGGCGCGGCATGAATGGCCTGGCTCTACAGGTCCAGGAAGCGCTGCGACGCGATCCCCACGCAGGTGATCTTTACGTCTTTAGAGGCGCCAGAGGTGACCTGATTAAGATTCTTTGGCATGACGGTCTCGGCATGTCGCTCTACGCCAAAAGGCTGGAGAAAGGCCGCTTCATCTGGCCATCGCCGACGGACGGCGTAGTTGGAATCTCGGCCTCGCAGTTGGCCTATATGCTCGACGGAATTGATTGGCGGAATCCGCGTCATACCTTTCGTCCGGAACGTGCAGGATAAGTCGCGGACTTCATTTTTTACGAGTTATCCGCCGATATTTATGATTCTATCTGGGTATGGATTCGGGTCGTGAAGCCTTTCCCAATGACATCGAGGAGCTAAAGGCGGCGCTGGTCGCGGCGCGCGATGCGCGTATCGTCGAAGCGGCCAGGGCAGCATACGCTGAAGCGGAACTCGCAGTGGCGAGAGCCAAGGCCTCCGATGATCAGGCCCTGATCGCCCACCAGCAACTGCGGATCGAGAAGCTGACGCGGCAGCTCTATGGCCCGCGCTCGGAACGCACATCCCGGCTTCTGGATCAGATCGAGTTGCAGTTCGAGGAGCTGGAGAGTTCGGCTACCGAGGACGAAATCGTCGCCGAGATGGCCGTGGCCAAAACCACAACGGTGGCGGCCTTCACCCGCAAGCGCCCCGCGCGCAAGCCGTTCCCCGAGCATCTGCCGCGCGAGCGGGTTATCGTGCCGGGACCGACCGCTTGCCTTTGCTGCGGCGGCGGGCGGCTGCGCAAATTGGGCGAGAGCATCACCGAGACGCTGGAATCAATCCCACGCCAATGGAAGGTGATCCAGCATGTCCGCGAGAAATTCACCTGCCGGGACTGCGAGAAGATCAGCCAGGCTCCGGCGCCGTTCCATGTGATCGCCAGGGGCTGGGCCGGTCCCAGTCTTCTGGCATTGATCCTGTTCGAGAAGTTCGGGCAGCATCAGCCGCTCAACCGCCAGGCCGAACGCTACGCCAAGGAAGGCGTGCCGCTCAGCTTGTCGACCTTGGCCGACCAGGTGGGGGCCGGCTGCGCGGTGCTGGACCCGATCCTCAAGCGCTTTGAAGCGCATGTCTTTGCAGCCGACCGATTGCACGGCGATGACACCACCGTGCCAGTCCTGGCCAAGGGCAAGACCGACACCGGTCGATGTTGGGTTTATGTGCGCGACGATCGCCCTTTCGGCGGCGCCGCGCCGCCGGCGGCAATGTTCTATTACTCGCGCGATCGAGCCGGTGAGCACCCCCAGGCGCATCTGGCCACCTATGCCGGAATCTTCCAGGCTGACGCTTACGGCGGATACAACAAGTTATACGAGCCCGATCGCAAGCCGGGCCCGATCCTGGAAGCAGCATGCTGGGCCCATGCCCGCCGCCCTTTCTTCGCCATGGCTGATCTGGCCGAGAACGCCCGTCGCAAGGCGCAAGGCCAAACGCCGGGAGTGATCTCGCCGCTAGCCATGGAAGCGGTCCGACGCATCGATGCCCTGTTCGAGATCGAACGCTCGATCAATGGCCAGAGTGCCGAGCAGCGCCGGGTTCTCCGGCAGGAGCTCAGTGCGCCATTGGTCGCCGACCTGGAAAGCTGGATGCGCGAGCAACGCGCCAAGCTCTCGCGCGGCAACGATCTCGCCAAGGCGATGGATTACATGCTCAAACGCTGGACCGCGTTCACCCGCTTCCTCGATGATGGGCGTATCTGCCTCTCTAACAATGCCGCGGAACGAGCGTTGCGCGGAATAGCGATGCGTGAGTCATTGTGCGCCCCTTTTTCAAGTATCTGTAAACATTGGAAGCGTGTCCGTGTCGACAGCGCGACACGGGCGATCTTTACGGGCCACCGCCGTTCTCACCGGGTCCGACGCCAAGTCGTCGGCCCGTATTTGATGCGGAGCGCCGGTAACAACCTGCACTGCGGGAAGGACGCCCGTTTTGATCAGGCGCCGAATCGTATGGTGTGTGACGCCCAACAGCTTTGCCGCCTCCGTCATGGTGAGCCATTCGCCGTCCTTTTCCGCAGATCGATAGGCATGGATTCCACGCACGCGCCGGACCGAAGAAACGCGATGCGCTGTCCAGGTTTTGCCTTGGCCTGTGGGCATGCCCATTCGATTGAGCGACGCGGCGATATGCTCGTCCGACCAGCGACCGGCCATGCTGCGCATGACCGCCAAAGCGTCCTCGGTCGTCGCGCAACCATGCTCGCCAGCCCGTGGTTTACGGACACGCAGTTCGGAATGCTGACCGCCACGCCAATGAATCGTGAGCACGACCTCACGCGCATCGTCGTCGACGTCGACGATGATGTCGGCGATCAATGTCCGCAGCAGTTGCTGTCGGGCACGCATCGTAACATTCGGAGCATGCCATGCTGCCGATAAATTGTCCGCCAAGTTCGTGAATGCGCTCGGATCGACCTCGATGTCTGACGGCCGTTCCGCGGGCTGGCGCATCTCCAGTTCCCGGACACGCCGCAGCGCCGTCTCCCAGTTTCTTTCTAACTGTGCGGCAATGAGACGATTGTCGGGATCGCAGGCCGCGTAACGGCGCTCGGCCAGACTTGCCTCATAACGAGCCTGCTGCATTTCCATGTCCAAGATGCGTTGCTGGTCTTCCTGTTGTTCCCGGTGCATCCGCTCCGCCTCGAAAGCCGCGTCAATCGCCATTGGCTCCACCGCCAGCAACAACTCTCGGGAGACCGCGGCGTCGACTCGGGGGCCGCCGAAGGTCATGCACCGCGGCAGCCCCATCATAAGGTTTGGCTTGTCGCAGCGATATACCGCCCGACTCTGAGGATTGCCTGTATATGCGACGCTTAGTCGCCGGCCGCATCGACGGCAAGTCATGACGCCTGACAGAAGCGCCTTGCCGCCCCGGCCGGACTTCACGCCTCCGGCACGGCCGTAATTGTTGAGGGCGAGCTGCTTCTGGTTGCGCTCATATTCCGCCCAGCGGATATAGCCTTCGTGATGATCCTTGATCATCACCTCCCATGTCCCGATCGGTTTGCCATGCCCGTAGCTCCGTCGTGCCCTTCCGTCGACAATGGAGGTGCGTTTCTCGCTTTTCCCGTAAACGTAGACCCCAGCGTAGAAGGGATTCTTGAGAACGGCGATCACATTGCGGTAGCGGATCGGCGTCCAGTCGAAGCTCGTCATGCGGCCCTCATCAGAGGGACGTGGGAAGTGGATATGATCGGCTTTCATCGAGAGCAGAACCTGGCGCGCGCTGCCGAGTTCATGGAAGCGAACGAAGATGAGGCGAATGACCTCCTGGAGACGTAGATCGGGATCAAGGCCAAGCCCCGCTTCCCGGTGCCAGATGTAGCCGAAGGGAACCGACAAGCGCAGTTCGCCACGGCTGGCCTTGGACCGCGCGGCGTCTAACATCCTGGTGCGTAGCACACCGAGTTCGAACTCGCTGATGCTGCCTTTCATGCCAAGGAGTAGGCGATCATTTGGCCGACACGGGTTATAGACACCCTCGCCATCAATGACGCGGGCTTCGACAAGCCCACATAATTCAAGCAGGTGATGCCAATCGCGACCGTTTCGCGCGAGCCTGGATGCATCGAAGCACAAAACAGCGCCGACCTTCCCGGCGCACAGCCATGCCACCAAGCGGTCGAAGCCGGGGCGCGCCACCGTTCCGCTCGCCGACCGGCCAAGATCGTCGTCGATGATTTCAACATCCACGAAACCGTGTTGGCGGGCGACATCGACCAGATCATATTGACGCCGCTTGCCCTCCAAGTTGGTCATCACCTGGGATTGCGTTGACTGGCGCACATAGACGACAGCCTTCCTCTTGAGGATGATCGCCGGAATCATTTCAGCGCTTGTCATTGTCAAGCTCCTCGACGCTGAGGCCGGCCGCCTGCATGAGGATCTGAGCCAACGCCGAAATGATCTTGTCCCGCTCCGCAGAGCCCAGCCCTTCCAGCCTGGTGTTGTCGAATAACAGGGTCAGCTGCCGAGCCGGCTCCACGGCCGACGCATTGGGAGACTGCATTGCTTACCTCCGGAACGATCGCAATATCGCTCCGGCACTGTGCGGGATTGATCGCACCTATCAACAGTCGCTCCAACTCGACGAGTGTGGCGAGATCGACACGCGGGCCGCCAAAAGTCATTCCGGCGCAGATGACGGGATCGAGCATCCACCCTGCCATCGAGACCACTACGCCGGCGGGCCCCAGCACCCGAAGAAATTGCCCAGTTGCTCGCTGCTCCACCCGACGCACAGCAACCTTGCTGCCAAAATACGGGTGCCACCGGTAATGGACTTCCAACTCTTGCCCGACATGGGCAGAATGAATGGGTGATGGCACTCGGAAGAAAGTCGTGGCTATTCGCCGGCTCCGATCGCGGCGGGCAGCGCGCCGCCGCCATGTACAGCATCATCGTCACTGCCACGATGAACGACGTGGATCCTCAAGCCTGGCTGGCCGACGTCCTGACCCGCATCGCCGAGCACCCTGTTCACAGGCTCGACGAACTCCTGCCTTGGAACTGGCGACCTCTTCAAGCGTGTGCCAGTCAGGCGGCCTGACCTTGGGCGCCATCGCAGCCGTCTTCACCATCAACTACGTCGCCGAAATGCTCGGCGAGGATGAGGAACGGCTGCCTGCACGTCTACGGCGTCGGTGAGGATGGCGTAACGGCCTTCACCGAATATGGCATCGAATGCCTGAAACAAATCATTGCCGACGAGAGGGCGGACGGAAGGGCGCCGCCCCCGATCCGATCCACGAAATAGTGTCGCTGCGGTGTTCACCGGATGCTATCCCTCAACGTCGGTCTTCGCGTCCTTCGCGCATGACTTCGACTATTTCAAAATCAAGGATCGCCAAATTCTCGAATTGACAGATGAGGATCCGCGCCGAATCGCCGCTTGCATCGCGGCCGCGTGCACCGACGGGATCTCGGCCGCCATCGACGCCTATAACTCGCGCATTCCGGTGCGCTTCGAGCATTATTTCAGCCTGATCACGCAAATGCTGCTGGACAGGCATCGCTACCTCGACGCGGGACGATCGCTGATGGTCACGGCGGAGCGCTATGGCTGGCGGCCGGAACTCGTCGAATTCGGACGCAATCATATCGTCGATCGCATGCCCCTCGATCCGAGCTGGTTGTTTTCCTACAACCGGCGGGTCCGGGATGAGCTTCAAGCCCATCTTTACAAGCGCCGTCGGTGATGGCCGCACCAAAAAGATGTGGGCATGAATTCGGTTTTTGATTTATAGGGAAAAATTCGCGGACTTTGTTCCGGCGCGTAGATCAATGGATAGATCAGCCGACTTCAACTCGGCAGGTTGCAGGTTCGAGTCCTGCCGCGCCGGCCAACATCCGCGCCGCGCGCCCCCCGCGTTTCGCCGCCGCCAATCCTTCTTCGCCGGCTGCGGCGGACCCTAGAGCGCTTCCCGATCAGATGGAATCATCCGATCGAAAAGGAATCGCTCAAATTCAACGAGTTGGAGCATGTTCTGATCGAAAAAGTCGGTCAACTTTTTCGGAACATGCTCTAGCCCGGCATCGTCCTGCAACGCGGCCTAACGCGGGAACGCAGGGACATAGCCATAGGGTGTCTCTGGCGGCACATAGGGGCCGTAGGGATCGTAAGAACCATAGGCATAGGGCTCGACCTCGCCATACATCGGGGCGCGCCAAGGATAGGGATAATATTCCGGCGGCCCAATCATCGGGGAGGCGATGAAATAAGCCCTGGACGGCCTGACCACAGGGCCATAATCCGCGGCTTGCACGACCGATCCGGCCATTGTCAGCATTGCGAGAAGGCACCCAAGGGACGCCGCGGATGCCATCTTGATACGGAACATGCTGCTTCCTTCCTTATGCTGCCGTCTCACTCGCGCAGGGCGCGCGATTTTCAAATTGCAAGGTCCCTAAAAACCTCGCGCCTCGTCGAATGGGAGATAAACGCCGAAAGGCGTGTTTCGTTTACCGTCAAACCATAGGCCAGCCGCGTTCGCTGGATTCGATGCGCAAAGAGCCGCCGTCGGAGGGCCCTGCGCCCGGCTTGGCCGGACGGTTTTCCAGATGGTCAGAGCCATGTCCGCACCGGTTTCGGTCACTCACCCTCCCAATGGATATATCAAGCTCTGACGCCGGCCCCAACGAACGGCTTGGCCCGATCAAAGCGAGACCGGCCCTAAATGAGTGTTTTGATTGGATTAATTGGCCGAAAACTTTTGGTGCCCAGGAGAAGCCGTTAGTGGTGTTTGGGGTCCCTGTAGAGTGTTGATGTTACTAGGATAACTCAAGAGCCGCAAGGGGCCTGTAGCCCCAAGTGTGTCCCCATCAACGGGAATTAGAATGACTTGGGGACTAAGGACGTAGTGCCCTCATCAATAGGCTTCCCAAAGGCGCTATGGATGGATTGAGGTCAGGAAGGTTTGGGAGAGAAATGCATTGTAGCTTGACGAGATTGTTGAAGGACACATGAACCTCGTTCTGCGATTTGTGTAGCTTTTCTGCGAGCACGTCCCGACCATTCGGAAACCAAACTGGACTCCCGTTCTCAAAGACCGCTTTAAGGACGAGGGCGTCTAACGGATCCATCTGCTTCAGCGTCGTTATGAGAGATTGGCGCACAAGGTCCTTTCGGTTGGGGTCAGAGGCCGCTGCAAGTAAACTCGCCCATTGTTCCCTTAAGCCTTCGCGGGTTTCATCAACAGCGGCCTCTAGTAGGGGTATGGCTATCGAAGGACTGATATCTTCGTAAGGCTCTTTGATGCCCCGTTCATCGAGAATTCGCTTGGTATCAGCTTGAAGTTCAAACCATCGACGAATTCTTTTGTGATAGAGCCAATCACCAGCGAGTCCGAGCAGATTGTGCGGTAAGCGACCCAACACGCTGCTTGCGTAACCGCCGGCTTGGTCGCCTGAGTCTAGAAGTTTTGTCCCAAATTTTGCCAATTCTTCGAGCGCACGGGCGGTCTCTGGATCAATGGGTCGAATCAACTCATTGCTCATTGTGGACTCTAAGCCCTCTTCAAGTTCGCGGACAGAAGAACATTCGAGGTCTACACCTACACTCGCCTACGGGCGAAGAGGGGCAATGGTTAGCTTAATCATTAGGCAATCTCGGTAGTAGTGTTCGCTAACTCGCAGACCATACAATATAAACACCTAATCTAAATCACTATCGGCTTTTTGACGTAATCTGCGCAATGTCACCCGAAGGTAAAGCAACAACTGACTGGCCCACCTTAACTACAGTATGGTGTGATGTGATCAAAATTACGATAGCGTCACTAAGGGTATGCTGAAGCTTTGGATCACGTAAAACAATTTCGTGTTTTGTATTATCTATATCTCTAACTTTTAATCCGTACGTATGCCCAAACAGATACATTATAAGTATAAAAGAGCTAAATAACATACCCGCATCCCACATATTTATATTATATTTGTGCTTGTAAACCGTAAAACCAACAAAAGCAATCAATAGTAATGACAAGTATGATACAAAACTGTATATATGATATTCTTTAATTTGACGTCCGGAGCTATAGTATAGCTCATAAGCAAGGTTAATCACCAACATAGCAATTAGTATGAATATAACTATACGTTGGTACGTAACGTTGGCAATCAACCATTTGTATACATTATCAAATGTCCCAAATATAACGGTTATCGAAGTTGATAAGATAGCCACCCCAATTAACCAAAACTTAAGTATATCTGGATATTCAATAAGCCAAATCAAGGACCAGTCAAAAACGGATAAATAACCAAAAAGAAAGGCCATTGAAATACTTGCGGCAAGGCCGGTCATCGCTGCAGATAAAACGGCGAAATATTTGGTTATAAAATCAAGCATTCGGCGCAGCCATACAAACTTATTGAACGGCCCCCATTAAGAGCCAAGAGGGGCGAAGGAGTCCTGAGGGCGCAACACAAATAACGAGAAACACATTGGTTTCTCCAAGTTTAAATGGAAGACTAATTGAAGCTAACATTTATCAGGCCCAAAGCAAAGCTGGCGAGCTTGATGGACCCTAACGGACCCTAGCCCGTCTTATTCACCGAGGGCTTGATTTTGGGCGGGCGGATGTAGCGTAAGATGTTGATATAGCGTATGTATTGGTTGCTTACACCGATCCTTCAGCCATCGCATCGAAGCCACAGCCGCCATGATCGAAGATAGCCTTCTCCCGTTCTCGTTTCCAGCCGTTGGCCGCAAGAAGATCACCGCTGCTTTCGACGGCGGGCGCATCACTTCGGATGCTGGCGTGATGTTGCTGGGGCAAGCCGAGCGCCGGCTCGGAGTGGCGGACAAGCTCGCCGCCGTCATCGCGGATCCGCGCAATCCATTGCTGATCACCCATTCACTCGGCAGCATCTTTCGCGCTCGCATTCTTGCCATCGCCTGCGGCTACGAGGATGCGGACGACCTCGATCATCTGCGCAAGGATCCAGCCTTCAAGCTTGCCTGCGGGCGATTGCCCGATACGGGGAACGATCTATGCTCGCAGCCGACCATGTCGCGTTGGGAGAACGCGCCGACCTTGCGCGAAATCGTGAAGCTGAGCGGCGTCCTCATCGATCTTTATTGCGCCAGTTACGCCGCGCCTCCGCAAGCCGTCACGCTCGATATCGATGATACCTGCGATGTCGCGCACGGTCATCAGCAACTGTCGCTGTTCAATACGCATTATGATGAGCGCTGCTTCCTTCCGATCCATGTTTACGACACCGCTGCCGGACGCCCCGTCGCAATCATTCTGCGGCCAGGCAAAACGCCGTCCGGCAAGGAAGTGCGCGGCCATTTGCGCCGGATTGTCCGCCGCATCCGCGCTCACTGGCCAACAACCAAGATCACCATCCGAGGCGATGGCCATTATGGCCGCCGCGAGGTGATGGATTGGTGCGAGGACAACGGCCTCGATTACGTTTTTGGACTGCCCGGCAACAAGATTCTCGCTGCCGCCGTCGAAGACAAAGCCGACGACATCCGCACCCGTCGCGCGCTGGAACAGGCACCGGTCCTGAGAGGCTACACACAGACGAACTACGCTGCCAAATCCTGGAAAGTCGAGCGTCGCGTCTGCGCTCGCATCGAAGCAACGGAACTGGGGCTGGATATCCGCTACGTCGTCACCAACATCGCCAATGGCTCGCCCGAACATATCTACGACACGCTCTATTGCGCGCGCGGACAGATGGAAAATTTGATCAAATTGCACAAGAGCCAGCTGGCGTCTGACCGCACTTCCTGTCGTGCGCCGCTCGCCAATCAGATGCGGCTTATTCTGCATACGGCCGCCTATTGGCTAATGCTCGAACTGCGTGACGCTATCCCCAAAACCCATCCGCTCGCCGTCGCCGAATTTGTGACCTTGCGCGAAAAACTTCTGAAGATAGGCGCGCGCATCGTCGAGACCGCAAGCCGCATCAAGCTTGCGCTTGCCACCACCTGTCCTCAGGCCAGGGTATTCCGACACCTCGCCGGCGCCTTGCAGCCCGCGGGACCGTGAACGACGGGGCAGAGACAGTGTCCGCTCGCCCCAGATCACCCACCCATCCAACTCCAACGCGTTCGAAAAGTGCGGATCGACCCAGCGGCAAGGACGCGACGTGGAATTGCGTCCGCAATCATGTCGCAAAGAAAATCGCTAGGGCGCGCCGGGTGGGTGAATAAGACGGGCTAGGGGCGCATGGGACACAGAGACCCAAGTTCAAAGGGGACCCTGAAAGCGATGGGACCCTTTCCGGGCCAAACACACAACGCCTTCTAAAGACGAACAACAACGCCAGGCTTTAACGATTGCTTTGAAGTCGTAGGGGGCTCAGGAAGCGCCAGGGTCCCCCAAGGCGCAAAGGGGACCCATTAAAGGACCGGAGTCAATTAATTCGTTGGACGAGCTACTTTTGTTGGTCGCTAATCGATCTTGATGACACCAATGATTTACTAAGCGCCAATCATCGCGGTGCGGATTTACGATTTCCTCGGGGGAAGGCGGCGTGGCCCTGTGCCTTGGGACCGGGCGGGCCGAGCGGGTTCTTCAGTTTCCCCCAGTCCACTCTGCCTGTGTCCGCAAGGCGCAAGAGGACTTCCGCTGCCTGCTGTGGAGTTCACTTCGCTGTATCGGATATTTAGGGCGGGACTGAAAAGAGCCAGGGCTTGCTCTCTCGTTAATCCAAGCTTTCTCTTGGCAGAAAATAAGTCGTGCTCGCCTTCGGCTGCGGTCTCATCATCCGGAATGAGAATGTTAGTCCAACCGGCGATGCAGCAAGTCGTGCCGCACCAATTTTTCATGTCGAATTGCAACCGCTCGCCGTTTGGAAGGATGGTGTTTTGGGCGAGGAGTTCCTTGGCGACCAAGCGGATTGCCTCGGTGTTCATTTGCCCCTCCCCTCGAATCCGGTTTGGCTTAATTCCTAACAATATTGGACCAAAGAGCCGGGCGTCTAGTCGGCCTACTTGGGCATCCCTTCACTCTCAATAGACCGGGACCGAACTCAGTTGGTTTGCCGGGCTCCATGCCCCAGTGGCGGAGGAACGCCAGGGCCGCATCGGTAGTCTCGGGAAGAGCGAAATTTTGATCGGCTTGGAAAGCGGACCACAGTGGGGCATCGCCCTTAAGTAATCCCCAACACGCTTCAAGGCCACAGCCATGTCACGGGTCTTGAGGCTCTTTCGGATGACCAACGTAGTGTTTCTGGAGTTCCGGCGGGATACGATGCCGATAATAGATGATGCCCCGCTTTTTGAAGGTGTATTTGGCCGATCTCACCAAATTGCCCCATGCGGTATAGCTGCGCCAGATTGGGCCTTTTCGCATCCTGGTGTCCCCAGAGTGTCCCTAAAGGAACCCCGCGAACACCTAAGAGTTTGAAACTAGACCAGTTACTCGCTTGGAACTGGTGCCCAGGAGAGGATTGGCCGCCAAAGCTAATAACTCAAGCAAAATCAAATAGTTCATAGCCGTCTATGTTAACCGTGTGTACCACCGTTATGTACCATTTTCAATGGCCAGTTTGAGTCCCGTATTGGCGGATTCCGACCCTTCAGCTCAAACAAGCAAAAAGCGGGAATGCGCCACAGGCGGTCTTCGCTGACCAATCTATCCAATGAGCGCATGCCCCCATGCGAGCCCTAGCGTTCTGAGTCTGGCAGACGGAACCTTGACAAGCTGCAAGGGCGCTCTTACCTCCCCGTCAGCTTGTTGGCACTCGACATAGATGAGTGCTAAAGAGCCCTTCTAACTTATCCCTTTGCCGCGGGATCCATCCCGTTCGGCGAACCCGCCGGCCCAGAACCGGCCCAGAACAAGAAGGAAACGACATGGCATTTCGACCTTTGCACGACCGCGTCGTGGTCAAGCGCCTCGAGGGCGAAGAGAAGACCAAAGGCGGCATCATCATCCCCGATACCGTCAAGGAGAAGCCTCAGGAAGGCGAGATTGTCGCCGTGGGCCCCGGTGGCCGCGATGAAAACGGCAAGCTCACCCCCCTCGATGTCAAGGCCGGCGACCGCATCCTCTTCGGTAAATGGTCCGGCACCGAGGTCAAGATCGACGGTCAGGATCTCCTTATCATGAAAGAGAGCGACATCCTGGGCGTCGTCGCCTGACCCGAGCGCCCTGCGCACAAAGCTTTTTCCCGTTAGGAGTTGAATGACAATGGCTGCCAAAGACGTTCGTTTTTCCACCGACGCGCGCGATCGTATTCTGCAAGGCGTCGAAATTCTCAACAATGCGGTGAAAATCACACTCGGTCCGAAAGGACGCAACGTCGTCATCGAAAAATCCTATGGAGCGCCGCGTATCAGTAAGGATGGTGTGACTGTCGCTAAGGAAATCGAACTTGCCGACAAGTTCGAAAACCTTGGTGCCCAACTGGTGCGCGAAGTTGCCTCGAAGCAGCACGACGCCGCCGGCGACGGCACGACCACCGCGACGGTGCTCGCTTCCTCCATCGCCCGCGAAGGCGCGAAGGCCGTGGCGGCCGGGCTCAACCCGATGGACTTAAAGCGCGGCATCGATCTCGCGGTCGACGCGATCGTCGCCGATCTCAAGAAGAATTCGAAGAAAGTCTCTTCGAATGAGGAGATCGCTCAGATCGGCAAAATTTCGGCCAATGGCGATCAGTTTATCGGCGACGAAATTGCCAAGGCGATGCAAAAGGTCGGCAACGAAGGCGTGATCACGGTCGAGGAGGCCAAGAGCCTTGTGACCGAGACCGAGATCGTCGAAGGCATGCAGTTCGATCGCGGCTATCTCTCGCCCTATTTCATCACCAACGCCGAAAAGATGGTCGCCGAGCTCGAAGATCCTTACATTCTCGTGCATGAGAAGAAGCTGTCTTCGCTGCAGGCCCTGCTGCCGATTCTCGAGGCGGCTGTGCAGAGTGGCAAGCCCTTGCTGATCATCGCCGAAGACGTCGAGGGGGAGGCGCTGGCCACGCTTGTTGTCAACAAGCTGCGCGGTGGTTTGAAGATCGCCGCCGTCAAGGCGCCCGGCTTCGGCGACCGCCGCAAGGCCATGCTCGAAGACATTGCGATCCTCACCGCCGGTCAGCTGATCTCGGAAGAACTCGGCATCAAGCTGGAAAACGTGACCCTGCAGATGCTCGGTCGCGCCAAACGGGTGCATATCAACAAGGAAGCGACCACGATCATCGACGGTGCCGGAGAAAAGAAGGACATCGAGGCGCGCATTGCCCAGATCAAGGCGCAGATTGAGGAGACGACCTCCGATTATGATCGCGAAAAGCTTCAGGAGCGTTTGGCCAAGCTTGCCGGCGGCGTCGCGGTGATCCGCGTCGGCGGCGCGACCGAGGTCGAGGTCAAAGAGAAAAAAGATCGGGTGGACGACGCGCTCAACGCCACCCGTGCGGCCGTTGAGGAAGGCATTTCTCCCGGCGGCGGCGTTGCCTTGCTACGTGCCATCCCGGCCCTCGACACGATCAAGGTCGACAATCACGATCAGAAGACCGGCGTCGACATCGTCCGCAAGGCGATTCAGGCGCCGGCACGCCAGATCGTCGATAACGCCGGCGCGGACGGCGCCGTGGTGGTCGGCAAGCTGCTTGAAGCCAAGGAATATAACTACGGCTACGACGCGCAGACCGGTGAGTATGGCGACCTGGTCAAACTCGGCATTATCGATCCGACCAAGGTCGTCCGTACGGCCCTCCAGGACGCCGCGTCGATCGCGGGTTTGATCGTCACCACCGAGGCGACGATCACCGAACATCCGAAGAAGGAAGCTCCGGCCATGCCTGGCGGCGGCATGGGCGGCATGGATTACTGAAGAACTCGGGTTCCGTTCGAAGAACCAACCGCGAGGCCCTGGGGTTTTCCAGGGCCTTTTTCATGTCGGCTCAGAACGGCTTTCTAACCTGACGAAATATTTCGAGCACGAACCGGACGGCGGGCGGTCCGACGGGCGCATTCTTTGGGCACAGCGGCTTCAACTCTGGCTAACTCACGGTGATGTTCGGCAGCAAGGCAGGCGGGAGGGCATGGTCATCATGGCCAACGCGGCTCCCGAGGACATGTCCGGCAACGTTCCCCAATGGGGCTTCTTGATGAGTCTTCTGCGCGGTGTCGCAGAGGAGGAGGGATGGTAGCCGGGCGCAAGCGCCGACTAACCCCAGCGCGCGTTTGTCATTTCACTTAGCCAGCGACGGCTCCGGCGTCGTGTTGGTGCGCACAGGGAGGATCGGATATTCGATCTTCGGCAGTTCCCCGGTCAACGTGCCGAGGAAGGCGACGATGTCATCCTCTTCCTTGTCGGTCAGCTTGGCCCAGAGCTGCGCGGCGCCCATCACCCCCACCGCTTGTTTGAGGCTCCACACCTGCCCCGAATGGAAATACGGCGCCCGCAGCGCGACGTTGCGTAGCGGCGCGGCGCGGAACACATATTCGTCGCTCGCCGTCTTCGTCACCGCGAAGCGACCCTTGTCGGCCGGGGGAAGCACGTTGGCGCCCGGAGTCTCGACGATGCCAAACGGGTAATAATCCTGGCCGCCAACATTGATTCCATTGTGGCACTTCGCGCAACCCTTATCTAGGAACACCCTCAGACCCGCCGTCTCCTGAGCGTTGAGCGCATTGGCGTCGCCCTCCAGGAACTGATCGAACTTGGAGGCCGGTGTGATAAGCGTCGCTTCGAACGCCTCGACCGCCTTGGCGAAGTTGTCGAACGTCACCGGCGAAGCCTCGTTGGGGAATGCCTTCTTGAACAAGGCGACATAATCCGGCATCGACGAAAGCGTCTTGACGATGTGATCCGGCGTCGCGTTCATTTCGATGCTTGCCTGGACCGGGCCCTTCGCTTGCGCCTTAAGGTCGGCGGCGCGGCCGTCCCAGAACTGCGCGACACTGAATACCGCGTTGTAAACGGTCGGCGCGCGGCGCGGACCTTTCTGCCACCCGTGGCCGATCGAGGTCGGGCCGGCGTCGACGCCGCCGGTGCCGAGGTTGTGGCAGGTGTTGCAGCCGATGATCTCGCTCGCCGAAAGGCGCGGATCGAAGAACAAGAGCTTGCCGAGTTCGACCTTCTCATGCGTCACCGTGTTCTACAATCCAAAATCGCGGCTTGCAACACCAATTGAACGCCGCATAAAATCAAATATCAGATGAGCCGCGTCATCCACTAAATCACGCTGCCTTCTGTCTCAAATTATCTGACAACGGACAGGCGGCACTCTATATTTGGCTTGGCGCGTCGCCTGATCCATCCACTGCGATGTTGTATTCGCTCAGTGCGATCACAAGCTACGGCCATTCCGCTATCTTCTTGGAAGATCGGTGGAGACTTCTCGGCGCGATTGAGGCGATGAACGGCCTAATTCTATTTGGCCTGACCACCGCGTTTCTTTTCGCCGCAATTGAGCTGGTCCGGCCAGGTCGACGACGCTAGAGCCACCAGGAAACTGCGGCGGTCTGCACTCGAACACGCTCATCCTTGGCGCAGATCTGCTTGGCCGAAAACGAGGGATCTTTGTCCTTGTCGCGGATGTGATCGCGAATGACGATAGCGTCATGAACACACTATCCGCGATTGATCATCGCAAGAGATCACCGAGGAACGCGTCATGATGAACCTCCAATTGCTCGCCGGCCCGGATGCCACTCCGGACTATTCCGTCGTACGCAAGGTCGGGCCAGCCGACCTCAAGGACGCTCTGACCAAAGGCGTCAACGATTTCTTGCCCATCCTCGATTTCTTGGCGGCAGCCGTTATTCACCGTTTTGTTCAGCATTATCTATGCGATCATCTGCATATGTCCTCATTAGCACTGATCTGCCGCTGCTCTTTCCGCTCATGTCGGGTTTCGCTCTGGTTGGCCCTTTCGTGGCGATTGGCTTGTACGAGGTGAGCCGACGCCGGGAGCTCGGCCTTGACACCTCCTGGACGCACGTTTTTGACCTGCGGCACTCGCCCTCGCTCCCCTCGATCCTCGCGCTCGGCCTCGTGCTCCTGACGCTCTTCATTTGCTGGCAGGCAGCGGCCGAGTCGCTTTACCTGTGGCTCTTCGGCCCCACGGCGCCGGAGTCCTTCAGCGGGTTCCTCACCGAGGTCCTCACCACATCCCGGGGCTGGACCTTGATCATTTTGGGCAATGCAATCGGCTTCGTCTTCGCCGTGGTGGTGCTGAGCATCAGCGTCGTCTCATTTCCCTTGCTCCTCGACCGCAATGTCGGCGTCGCGGTGGCTGTTCACACATCTGTCAGAGCGGTGCTGGCGAACCCGCTCACGATGGCGCTTTGGGGATTGATCGTCGCGGCGTCCCTGGTGATCGGCTTCTTGTTTGCGTTCGTTGGCCTCGCGTTCGTGGTGCCGATCCTCGCACATGCGAGTTGGCATCTCTACCGCAGGGTCGTGCAATGAGTCGCTTCGGATCAAGATGCGAACGGTGTTGTCGCAGATGCGATCGTGAAAGAAGATAAGCGCCATGAACACACTAGCCCCAAGTCAGCCATCGCAAGAGATCACCAAGTCCCGCCGGATCGGATTCTTGATCTACCCGGGTTGCGATATTCTCGATGTGTGCGGACCCTGCGATGTGTTCCACTGGGCGGACGTCTGGTTGCCAAGGTTCGGGAGAACCGACGAACCCGGCTACCAGTGCGATATCATAGCCGCCACCCCTGGACCGGTCCGGACGATATCTGGAATCGAGATCGTCGCGACCCACAGTTACCGTGACATAGGGGACGGTCTGGATACTTTGATCGTGGCGGGTGGCGTAATAAATGGCGAGCAGGCCTGCAAGGACTCCGGCGCTCGTCGAATGGGTGCGTTCGATGGCGCCGCGGGTGCGGCGGGTGGCGTCGATTTGTACCGGCGCATTCATATTGGCGGCCGCGGGCCTCTTGAATCACCGGCGCGTGACGACGCACTGGATGTTTTCAGATGTCCTCGCGACGGAATACCCGTCGATAGAGGTCGATTCCAGCCTCCTCTTCGCTCGCGACGGGAATATCTACTCTTCGGGCGGGATCACCGCGGGGATCGATCTGGCCCTGGCCCTGGTTGAAGAAGATCTCGGCCGGGAAATTGCGCTTGCCGCCGCCCGGATGATGGTGGTTTTTCCCCGCCGCCCCGGGGGGCAATCCCAATTCAGCGCCTATATGTGAAATATTTGGAAGTGAAGAGCCGGCCAGACATAGACGAACTTCAAGCCTGGATCCTTGGGCACCCGGGGGAGGATCTCAGCGTATCCGCCTTGGCGGATCGCATGGCCATGAGCCCGCGCAATTTCGCCCGGCTCTTTCACAGCGAGACCGGAGACACGCCGGCGCAGTTTGCCGAACGGGCGCGGGCCGATGCGGCCCGCTGCAAACTCGAACAAACCGTCGTGCCGGTCGAGACCATCGCCAAGGAATGCGGCTTCGGCAATGCCGAACGCATGCGGCGCACCTTTCAGCGCCTTTTCGATGTCAGTCCGCACGACTACCGGGCGCGGTTTCGATCAACCCTGCTCAACTGACGACGGTTCAAGAAGCACATCATTTCCTGAGCGATGATAGTCGGAGCCGGTTCCCCTAACGAGCGGCGTCAGGCGAAACGACACGGCGAGAGAGCGCGGCGCGCACCCCTGAACAGGGGGCGCGGAGAAGCGGTTTTGGCACTGCCTCTCCTTTCGCCGCGTCCTCGGCCTCAGCCCGCAGGAATACCGGTTCCGGTTCATTTCGACCAGCGAAAAATACAAGGAGAAAACCCATGCGAATTCTTTTTTTGACCATCGGCCCACAACAGCCTCAGCCAGCGTCTGTGGATCGAGCTCGGCGAGCGCGGCCACGAAATCCGCGTCTGCGTCGCGGCGACGGACGAGGCCATGATCGCCGCTGTCTCCCGCGAGGCGCCGGATTTGATCCTTGCGCCGATGCTGAAGATCGCCATTCCGAAGGAGATCTGGTCGCGCCATCTCTGCCTGATCGTGCATCCCGGCATCAAGGGCGACCGGGGTCCTTCCTCGCTCGACTGGGCCATCGCCAACCACGAGAAGAGCTGGGGCGTGATCGATCCTTGAGGCGGCGGAGGAGTTCGATGCGGGCGCGATTTGGGCCTCGCATGAGTTTGCCGTGGAGGAAGATCCTCCCGCGAAGAGCAGCCTCTATCGCGATCAGGTCACCGAGGCCGCCTTGCGCGGCGTCCTCGAGGCGGTCGCCCGGATCGAATCGGGTGAGTTCCAGTCCGGCTCCTGGCGGCCCGAGAAGCTCACCGATGTGGCGCCCAATGTGCGCGGCTGTCTGCGCCCGCCGATGCGGCAGGCCGACCGTGCCATCGACTGGACGCGGGACAAAACGGCCACGATCGTGCGGAAGATCCGCGCGGCGGACAGTGCTCCCGGCGTCCTCGGCACGCTGCTCGGCAAAACTTGCTTCCTCTACGGAGCGCATGAGGAAGATCGCCTCCAAGGTGCACCCGGCCAGGTTCTGGCCCGGCGCGACGGCGCGATCTGCATCGGCACCATCGATGGCGCCGTCTGGATCTCCCATCTGAAGGCCAAGGACGAGGCCGGCTCAGGAGGTGACCTGCCGCCTCGCCTGGCGGGCATCGGCTGCGAGCTCTGCGATGCGGACTGTGCCCGGTCGCCGGGATCAAGCTGCCGGCGACGCAGGTCTTGGGACCGCTGCTTCGCGGCGTGCCCGAGGCGCCGCTGCCGATCGACGCGCCGGCCGATCATCGCACCTTCCGCGAGATCGTCTATACCGAGGAAGACGAGGTTGGCTATCTCTCGTTCGATTTCTACAATGGGGCGATGAGCACGTCCCAGTGCACTCGGCTCCGCGACGCATTCCTCCACGCCCGCTCGCGCCCGACCCGGGTCATCGTGCTGCTGGGCGGCCAGGATTTCTGGTCGAACGGCATCCATCTCAATGTGATCGAGGCGAGCGCCGATCCGGCCGCGGAATCCTGGCGGAACATCAATGCGATCGACGATCTGATCTTCGAGATCCTCAACACCATGTCGCATCTCGTCATCGCCGGGTTGCGCGGCAATGCCGGAGCCGGCGGCGCCATGCTGGCGCTGGCGGCGGACCACGTCTATGCGAGGTCTGGGGTCGTCCTCAACCCCCATTACCGGAGCATGGGCGATCTCTACGGATCGGAATATTGGACCTATACGCTGCCGCGGCGGGTCGGGCAGACGCGGGCGCTGGAGCTGACCCTGTCCTGCAAGCCGATCGGTACGCGGGCAGCGCGGGAGATGGGATTTCTTGACGACGTCTTCGGCGAGGATGCCGGGGCCTTCGTCGCCGAACTGAAGGAGCGAGCGAAGCGCCTCGCCCAGGATCCGGAATTCCGCGTGATGCTTCGCCGGAAGCACGAGAGGCGTCTCGACGACGAAATCGTCAAGCCCCTCGCGAGCTATCGCGCCGAGGAGCTGGAACGGATGCGGGTCAATTTCTTCGGGCCCGACCCCGCCTATCACGAGGCCCGCCGCCGCTTCGTCTTCAAAGGGAATCCGCCGCCACAGCGGAGCCAATTGCCGATTGAGGCAGAAGCCGAGGAAGCCTCCTGGATTCTCTCGGAGGGGGCCGCTCCGGCTATTCGCTCAAGCCGCCGGAATGTCGCCAGTGCGCCAATTCCGGAATAACCCCGAGTCTTCGACAGTACATGTTCGGCGAAGGTCAATCGCCAGCATGACCATATGTCTTGTGTATTACGGCTGGATGGTTTGTCCTTGGTTTCCGACTCACGATGCCCGTGGTCTACGGCTCTTGTCAGTTCCTAAACCGTCCAGCAATGGCTTTCGGCGAATTTTATGAATGCGTTGAGGTCGTCCTCTCGTTCACGCGAACACAGAAGACCGTACGTTCTAAAGAATTCCATGTCGGCGACCTGCGCCAGCTTCACGGCCGTGTCCTGAGGCGAGCCGGAATAAATGATAAACCTGCTCCGGCGGAGACGAGAGCCAGTGTCCTGTCAATTTTGAGTATCTTAATGCCGCGAGAGAAGAGTGCATTGCATCCTCGAACCTGTCGCGGCCTGTCCGTCTGGACCTTATGCATCGAGGCGGCTAATCCGCCTTTCCGATCGTGCATGCCCGGTGTCGCCCTGACACTTCAGCCGTCCATACCTCGTCTTTTATGCGCCGTAGGCTTGATGACCGGCGCAGATTGTGCTTGCGATACGGACGTGGCCGCTGGAAACAACCGCCATGAAGTTTGCCACACCGCTTCCGATTGACGCCGTCCTGGACGAATTGCGTACGACCTTGGCCGCGCGCACATCGGCCGTCCTCGTCGCCCCACCCGGCGCTGGCAAGACGACACGCGTCCCACTCGCGTTGATGGACGAAAGCTGGCTCCGGGGTCGAAAGATCCTGGTGCTGGAACCGCGCCGCATTGCCGCGCGGGCTGCCGCCGAGCGCATGGCGCACACCTTGTCGGAGGCTGTCGGTGAACGGATTGGATTGCGCGCGCGGATGGTCTCGAAATCGGGGCCGAAGACACGTATCGAGGTCGTCACCGAGGGCGTCTTTACCCGCATGATCCTTGACGATCCCGAGCTTTCCGGCATCGGCGCGGTGCTGTTCGACGAGTTCCACGAGCGCTCGCTCGATGCCGATCTGGGGCTTGCCCTCGCGCTCGACTGCCAGTGCGGCTTGCGGGATGACCTGCGCATCCTGCCGATGTCGGCGACGCTAGACGGCGCTCGGGTCGCGCAACTTCTCGGCGATGCTCCCGTCATTGCCAGCGAAGGCCGCGCGTTCCCGGTCGAGACGCGTTATCTCGGCCGTGATGCCAACGCGCGCATCGAGGATCAAATGGCGGACGCGGTGATGCGGGCCTTGCGGACGGAATCCGGTTCGATCCTGGCGTTCCTGCCGGGCCAGGGCGAGATCCGGCGGATCGAGGAGCGGCTGAAGGAGCGCATCAGCGATCCGTCGATCGTGCTTGCCCCCCTTTACGGCGCGATGGACATGAAGGCGCAGGACCTTGCACTCAAGCCAGCGCCCAAGGAGCTGCGCAAGGTCGTGCTCGCGACCTCGATTGCCGAGACGTCGATCACCATCGAGGGCGTGCGTGTCGTCATCGACAGCGGTCTTGCGCGGGTTCCGCGTTTCGAGCCGGACGTCGGCGTGACGCGGCTCGAGACTGTGCGCGTGTCCCGTGCCGCCGCCGATCAGCGGAGGGGCCGCGCTGGCCGTACCGAGCCCGGCGTCTGCTTTCGCCTGTGGGACGAGCCGCAAACGCAGAGCCTCCCCGCTTACGCCGAGCCCGAGATTCGCTCTGCCGATCTTGCAGCCTTGCTGCTCGACTGCGCGGAATGGGGAACAGCCGATCCGCTCTCGCTGTCCTGGATCGATCCGCCGCCGGCCGCCGCCATCGACGCCGCGCGCGAGGAACTGACGGAGTTGGAAGCGCTCGACAGAGAGGCCGCATCACGGCCATGGGAAGGCGGCTAAGGTCGTTGCCATTGCCGCCCCGGCTTGCCCGCATGGTGATTTTCGCAGCCGAGCTTGGCCACGGCAGAGGAGGCTGCCGAGATCGCTGCGGTCATGGTGGAGCGCGGGCTTGGCGGCAACGATGCCGATCTCGCACATCGGCTGGAAGGTTTCCGCCGTGACCGCTCGCGTCGCGCCAGCGAGATGCGAAAGCTGGCGGGCGGCTGGGCGCGGACGGCAAGTGCGGGGCGCCGGCGCAAGAGCCTCGTGAGGACATGTCGATCGCGCGCATGCTGGCGCTCGCCTTTCCGGAGCGCATCGGCAAAGCACGAGGCGGTCCCGGCCAGTTCCTTCTCGCCAATGGCCGCGGCGCCAACCTCGATCCGGCGCATCCTTTGGCGCAATCGCCCTTCCTGGTCGCGGCCGAGCTGTCGGGATCGGCGGCGTCGACGCGCATCCTGCTTGCGGCCGCAGCGGACGAAGCGGACATTCTTGCCGCCGCCGGCCATCGCATCCGCGAGAAGGACGAGATCGAATTCGATCAAAGCGTAGGCGCGCTGAGGTCGCGCCGTGTCCGCCGGCTCGACGCCATTCTGCTCGCAAACGAGCCCAGGGCTGTGATGCGCGAGCGAGGAAACGGCGCGTCTCTTGGCCGAGCGGCTGGCGAAGCTCGGCGCTGAGCCGTCTGCCGTGGAGCAAGGCGCAAATCCAGCTCCGCGACCGGGTCGGTTTCCTGCGCGCGGCCGGAGAGGACGAATGGCCGGACCTGACCGATGAGGCGCTTGCCAAGACGGCCGCGGAATGGCTTGCCCCATTCCTTGCCGGTAAGACGAAGCTCTCCGAGATCGGCGCCGATGACCCTCGGCGCGGCGCTCGATGCGCTGCTGCCATGGAACTTGAAGCGGCGCTTGGAGGAAGAGGCTCCGACGCATTTCGAGGCGCCCACGGGCAATCGTCACGCCATCGATTACGAGACGGCGGGCGCACCCGCCCTGCACATCCGCGTGCAGGAGCTGTTTGGGCTGACGCAACATCCTTCGATCGCGGGCGGCAAGCTGCCGCTCACGCTGTATCTGCTCTCGCCGGCGCACCGGCCGATTCAGGTCACGCGCGATCTTCCGGGCTTCTGGAAGGGATCGTGGGCGGCGGTCAAGGCCGAGATGAAAGGACGCTATCCGCGGCACCACTGGCCCGACGATCCCGCCTCGGCGGTTCCGACCTCGCGGGCCAAGCCGCGCGGGACGTGATGGAATGAACTTTTAACAGCGCGCAATTCATATGACCATATCGCATAAAACGTAATGAGAGTCCGGAGAACTAGCATCAATTATTCTCCGCACCGCATGTCCGATTCGGGTCATGGAGAGAAGAACTCGTGGCGAGCATATCTTGTCTGAATCGCCACAATGAGCAGAATAGCTAGAGCGGTTGTGCGGGTCCGGGTCGCGCCAAGCAGACATTCGATCTGATGCCATAAATGGCAGGAAATGGCCGAAAGCGGACTGGCGGCTTTCGAGCCAGCGCCGTAATGATGCGGACATTAACATCCGGTGGGCGGTTCGAAAAGCTAACGATCCTTTGTGGTAGTTCACCTCTGAGTTCTCGATGAGTGGAGCGGAAGCGAAATGTGTGCTGGTCTTCTATTTCAGCCATCGCTATAATCTTTGATCAATTTTCCTTTCCGCGCGCATCGCGCTCGATGCGATAACGCTCGCGCAGCGCCTCGGCCTCCTCCGTGCGGCCTAGCGCGTCGAGCGCATTGGCAGTCACGCGGGCGGAGCCCTTGGTCCGGGGATGACCTTGACCCAGAACTTTTTCATGCGCGGCGAGAGCGGTCTCGCCCGAAATGAGTGCTTCGCCTGAACTGCCGGAGTCCAGCAGTAGCCAGGCGAAATTGCCGCGGGCAACATTCGTTTCCGAATGGTCGGGGCCGAGCGCCTTCTCACGGATCGCCAACGCGCGCTCAAGGAGCGGCCGCGCGCCGGCGAGATCACCCTGGGCCTGAAGTAAGAGGGCGAGGTTGTTGAGGTTCGTCGCCGTGTCGGGATGCTCGGGGCCGAGCGCCTTCTCGTTAATCGCCAGCGCGCGCTCGTAGAGCGGCCGCGCGCCGGCGAGATCACCCTGGTCCTTAAGCAAGAGGGCGAAGTTGTTGAGGTTCGTCGCCGTGTCAGGATGCTCGGGGCCGAGCGCCTTCTCGCAGATCGCCAGCGCGCGCTCGACGAGCGGCTGCGCCACCGGCGAGATCGCCCTGGTCCTTAAGCAAGAGGGCGAAGTTGTTGAGGTTCGTCGCCGTGGCGGGATGCTCGGGGCCGAGCGCCTTCTCACGGATCGCCAACGCGCGCTCAAGGAGCGGCCGCGCGCCGGCAAGATTGCCCTGGGCCAGAAGCAGGTCCGCGAGCTTGTTGAGGCTCGTCGCCGTGTCGGGATGCTCGGGGCCGAGCGCCTTCTCGCAGATCGCCAGCGCGCGCTCGAACGAGCGGCCGCGCGCCGGCGAGATCGCCCTGGGCCTGAAGTAAGAGGGCGAGATTGTTGAGGTTCGTCGCCGTGGCGGGATGCTCGGGGCCTTGCGCCTTCTCACGGATCGCCAACGCGCGCTCGACGAGCGGCCGCGCGCCGGCGAGATCACCCTCGTCCTGAAGCAAGTGGGCGAAGTTGTTGAGGCTCGTCGCCGTGTCGGGATGCTCGGGGCCGACCGCCTTCTCACGGATCGCCAACGCGCGCTCAAGGAGCGGCCGCGCGCCGGCGAGATCACCCTGGGCCTGAAGTAAGAGGGCGAAGTTGTTGAGGCTCGTCGCCGTGTCGGGATGCTCGGGGCCGAGCGCCTTCTCACGGATCGCCAACGCGCGCTCAACGAGTGGCCGCGCGCCGGCGAGATCACCCTGGTCCCTAAGCATGAGGGCGAAGTTGTTGAGGCTCGTCACTGTGTCGGGATGCTCGGGGCCGAGCGCCTTCTCGCGGATCGCCAGCGCGCGCTCAAGGAGCGGCCGCGCCTGGGCATAGGCCCCGAGCGCCGCATACCTGTAGGCCGCGAGAAAATCCAGCAGATCACTCGCCCGCTCTTCCCCCTTCAGCGGCGGCGGGGCATCGCCGCCGACTAGCGCCAGCGCGTGCGCATCGAGCCGCCGCGCTCGCGGCCAGAATTGCGGGTCGTAGAACACTCCTGGCGGATAGACCGTCGCTAAGACCTCCACCAGCGCACGCCGCGCGTCTTCCCGTGTTTCGGCCGAACGCCGCCCCGCCGCGACCTCCCGCACAAGGCGGTGCAGGTGGATTGTGTCGGTCGAAATCGTTGGCTCGCGCTCGTCCACGATCGTCTCGCGATCGATCAAAGCGAAAGTGCGCAGCGCCGCAACAGCCTCGTCGAGGCCGTCGCCGGCGAGCTGTGATGCGAGCGGCTCACCGAGTTGTTGCCGTCCTTCCGCAAACAGGAACAGCGGGATCGGCTCCGGCGCCAGTAAGGCGGCGTAGACGATCAACGACTCGGCGGCAGGGTGGCGCTTGCCGGCTTCCTCCATGGCGAGCGTGAAGGTCTTCGCCACCGTCAATCCCTCGTGGTACTCGACCGGCGCATCGAGCTGGTCGTCTAGCAGTCGCTCCGGCGTCGCCTCGAAACGCTGGCGGTAGGCGGCGAAGGAAACCTCGAGCCGCTCGCAATAGGCGGCCGCCTGCTCGTGGGCGAGCGGCAGTCCTCCAAGTGCTTCTGATAAAGCCTCAGCCGCGGCGCGCTCACCCTCTCTGCCAGTCCGTGCGATCAGATGATCAGCGCCGGTCTCCTTGGGCCAGAGCCGGATCGCGACGGGCTCTGCGACACCGCGCCAGGCATGGGTATTCGAGGTGACCAGAACTTTCGCTGTACCGCCGCGCAGCAGGTAGGGCTTGATCTCATTCGCATCGATCGCATTGTCGTAAATCAGCAAAATGCCTTCGCCCTCGTCGCGCAGACGCTCCATTACGGCTGCGAACGCGGGTTTCTCCTTGTCGTCGGCGCCAACCCAGCCAAGCTTCACGCCGAGCGCCACAAGATCGGCGCGCATGGTGGAGTCCGTCTGCGCCCGGATCCACCAGGTCGCTCGGTAAACGCCACGATGTTTTTCGGCGAAGGCGGCCGCCAGCGTGGACTTGCCGACGCCGCGCGGCCCATGCACCGCCGTGATTGCAACGCGGCCTTCGGTGCGATTGAGCGATGCTTCGATCGCGGCAAGCAAATCGTCGCGTCCCAAAAAATGTTCCGGCACCCGGACCGGGACGTTCGAGTGCGCGACCTTGCCGGGGAAAGCAACGGCGCCTGGCCGCGTCGGCATAGCCTTCGTGGTCAAGGCGCCGCCCGGGAAAGGAACAGTGCCCACGGGTCTTATTGCTGGCGCGAGAAATGCCGCAAGCCGCGCCCGCGCCTCGCCCTCGCTCAGGTTCGCGAGATCGCATCGCTTGAACTGCGCAAGCAAAGTCGGCACTTGGCAGTCTTCAACGAAGACCGGTAGCGCGAAATTCGGCCGCTCCGTGGCATTGGCCCATTGGGCTGCGCGGCGTTCCCAGCTCGAATAAGGTTTCGTGAGATAGACGTCACTGATAACACAGAGGATATGATCCGATTGGTTGTGACGCTCCTCCATCCAGGCCGCGATGTCACCACCGCCGGAGATTTCCCATGCATCAATGTGCGGCACATGACCGAGCTTTTCGAGTTCCTGCCCGATCCAAAACGCCCAGTCCTTGTCGCTCGACGTATAGCTAATGAAAATATCGGCCACGCGCACCCCCGTCGCGCCGTGCCGCTTTCGGCGATCGCGGCAAGGGGCATTATCGGTGCCAATTGAGCGGCGTGCAAGCCAGCCAGCACGTGCTCGAAGATGCGGGTCTGATATGCACAATTCGGGGTGCCTTGGTTTAAGCAAATGACCGCTTCCCACCGATTGAGTGCGGCGTTGGTCGCTGATTCACTTCTCCTGGCTGCGGGAGATTCGGCGGATGATGGGCGAATGGCGAGTGATGCAGGATGCGCTGTTTTACGGCTTCAGCCTGGAGCGGCACGTCCCTACCAATCATTTGCTGCGCAAGATTGACCGGTTCGTCGACCTTTGCGACCTTCGTGTACAGCTTTCGCCCTTTTTCAGCGATGTCGGACACCTTTCGATAGATCCGGAGCTGATGATCCGGATGCTGCTTGTCGGCTATTGCTTCGGCATTCGCTCCGAAGATGCTGTTCGCTCACCTCAAGCGCTCCTCAAACTCGACCGATTGTGATTGCGCGGCTCGAATGGAGCCAGAAATGAGTTCCTATTGGCCGCCACGCACAGAATATGAGAAAAATGGCTAAACTGATCCCCAATCTGGCGCCCGGCTTTGCGCCAATTGGCGGCGCGCGTAAAAGCCGCCAACGGACAAGGTTTTTCAACAAATCCACCCATCTCGGCCATTCACGCGTTTGATGCGAACGTCCGCTTCGGAGCAGAGGCAATGATCGACCGAACGGCGAGCATGGGCGCAAAGCCGCTGTCAGCGGTGCGTCCGCTCTTGATCCAGCTCCCGAAGAGTCTGCACCCTGCTGGCAGGGCGACCATCCCACATGCCGGCCTCCGCGGCGCGCCCAGGTACCCATCAACTGCAGCTAATAATCGGATGACGCGCGGGTCCGAAACCACGAGCGTCGTCCTCATTCAGAAGCGTGCGCGAGGGCATGGGGGATTTCGGGATCGCCTTCTTGCCGGGCGGCGAACGGTTCGGGAAACTCAGCCGATGACGGTGCGGTTAGGGACTGTGGTTGCGACACGAGCGGCGGGAGAGGCTTGCGCTCCCCTCCGGCACTCGGGGGCGTGACGCTTTCCGGCTTCGGCTTTCCCGGGGCTTGAGCCGCGCCCTCGAGGGTGTGCTGACCTTCCATTTCCTCGGCGGTGAGCGCGTTGCCGATTTCTTCCGGGAAAGCTCGGCGCAGCGCTCCGGCCTCGGCGCATTTTTCGAGCTGCCCGACCGGACGGTTCGCGCACATGTCGTTCGGCACCTCGGTGTCGGCCCATTTGGCATAGGCTTCAAGCCAATAGACCTTGGGGCCGACGAAACTGCGTTCCTTTCCGTTAAGCTCGCGCGTGATCGTGACTCGGCACCACTCGGGAAATAGGAGCGTGATGCTGCGTTCCTGGCCCTTGGACTTGCCTCGCCCGGCCGTGCCCTTGAAGGTGCGCTCGATCGTCGGGCCGTAATCCGGTTCAGGCATCCCCGCGTACTGGTCGGTTCGGAACGCCGTGGTGCGCAGCTCGGAGATGCCGGGCCACACGGTCTCGATCATCTTGCCGGCCATGCTCGACCACATCGGCACAATGTGGACCGGCCGCTTGAATGGGTCGAGATTGCGGGCGCGGCAGTAGGACAGCGCCATGACGATGGCGTCTGCCGTTTCGGCGTTCGGGTAGATCGCCTCCACCAGCGCCTTCCATCCGGCGCGATCGATGCCGAACCGTTCTTTCACGGCCTCGTGGTAGGGCAACCGCGGCGGTTTGAGCGCCACGAGCTGCCCCTTGCTCATCGCCGGCTTTGCGGCGCCGGTTGCATCTGCGGTTGGGGTGATTGTCACGGTATCCTCCGTTAGCGCAAGCGCCGCTCGGCCTTCTTCACGCGATCGAACAGATCGCGCATCCGCAGGAAGGTTTCGGTCTCGTCGGCGAGTGATGGGAAATAATGGTGGGAGAAATCGCCCTGCTCTTTGGCGAAGCGGCACAGATGGAAACCACCCACGAGCGGATGGTCAGGATAATTCTCGGTCCAGAGCAGCCCATAGGCGGCGAGCTGGTAGAGATAGTCCGCATAGACCGCGTTGGCGCATTTCCAGTCGAGCAGGATGAGCTCGTTGCCGATCATCCCGACCGCGTCGAGGGTGCCGCCGAACGCGTACTGTTCGCTCGCCAGGGAAACCTCGGTGTGACGGAATGTGATCCTGTTCATCGCCTCCCAGTGGAGGTAGGCGGCGTAGGCGTTACGGGCCCTTTCCGTGACTTCACCCCCGCCCGTGAGCGCAGTCTCGGGCCGGCCGTTGATGTGGTCTTCGACCGCCTTATGCGCCAATGTTCCGGGTGTCGTCACCTCAGCACGCGCTTGGTCGAGCGTCTTGCCTTCGAGCCCTTGCTGGTTGGCCCAGTAGAGCAGGCCGCCGGATTCCTTGAAGCGTCCGATGATGGTGGTGACGGACGGCAGCCGGTTTCCGCGGTGGTCTTTGTACACGACGGGCGGCATGGCTCACCTCATTCCTGCGTTGCGGGTTGGCAGGGTTGCAGAGCCGCCAGGAACGCAGTGGCTTCCGACGCTTTCGATGCGGCGGTGAAGATCGCCTTCTTGTCGGCCTTCAGACACGGCAAGCCAGGAGGCGAGATATTGCGCATGATCGGTTCGCGGTGCGTCGGTGATGCGTAGATCGGCGCAGAGGAAGGCGGCTCCGAGTTCGGCGACGAGCTCCTCGATCGCATAAGCCTGATCGCCGAAGCGCTTGCCGAGTTGCCGATTGCAGCGCGTCTCATGGCTCGATCCAGTGGGTCAGCTCGTGACAGAGTGTGGAATAATAGGATTCCGCCGGCGTGCTGGTCGTCGGTGCCGACGAAGGCTTCACGCGGGGGAAGCTGAATGCTGTCCGTCGAGGGACGATAGAAGGCCCGGCTGCCGCCATGCGTGATGGATGCGCCGGTCGCGGCGACGAAAGCCTCGGCCTGCTCGATCGGCGTGATGACCGTCGCAGGCGACGTGGTCGATGACGGGAGCCTGATAGCCGTCCACTTGCTCGGCGGCGAAGACCGGCGTTGCGCGGGCGAAAAGGCGGGTGGCCGTCTCGGCGTCGCCGGTCTCGGGATCGGCGGCGAACTCAAGCTCCTTGTAGAAGACGACGAAGGCGGCTTTCTCGCCCTTGCGGACCTGCGCGCCGGCCTGCGACCATTGCCTGTAAGTGCCCCAGATGCCGGAGCTGTAACCGAATTCCTCGGCATAGGCCCAGAGCGCCACGACGTTGACGCCGCGATAGGCCTTCTTCGAGGCGATGTTGACGGGTCGCATGATGTTGCCGGCGGCGCGATGCCAGGGCAGCCGGAACTCTCCCGCGCCGCGCTCGATCGCGCTCACGATCTTGTCGGTGAGCCGCGACGGAACGCGCATCGTCTCGGCTTCACAGGATGGTACAGCACGTGTTTGGGATGCAGATACGGGTAAAATGTTATTCAGCCTAGAAGGCCATACAGACTATGTGGTGGATGCCGCATTTAGTGCTGACGGATCGCGAATTGTTACTGCGTCTAATGATAAAACTGCCCGGTTGTGGGACGCCGCGACTGGCAAAGAGATTGCCGTCTTCCAAGGACATACAGCTGAGCTCCAAAGCGCCGCGTTCAGCCCGGATGGAATGCACGTCGTAACATCATCATTCGATAAGACGGCGCGCATTTGGGATGTCAATGACGGTAGTAATGTAATTGTCCTTTCCGGCCACGCGGACGGTTTGACCTCTGCTGCTTTCAGCCCGGATAGGAATTTCGTGGTCACGACATCCCTCGATAAGACCGCCCGCTTGTGGGACGCCGTAACGGGCGGCAACATAGGGTCGCTCATGGGCCATTCAGATGGTGTAGACGACGCTGTGTTTAGCCCGGACGGCGAGACTTTATTAACAACGTCCTCGGATAAAACGGCGCGGTTGTGGGACGTACGTGCGTTAGCTGGGGTCACAGTTCTCTCTGGACATACTGACAGTGTAGACGATGTAGCGTATTCCGCTGATGAAAGGCGCATCGTTTCGGCGTCCAGCGATAAAACTGCACGCGTCTGGGATTCAGTTTCGGGTGCCGAAATCGTCATTTTTGATAAACATCGAGACGGTGTCGTCAAAGCAGCATTCGATACGGATGGTAAGAGCGTCACAACCGTCTCTTCAGACAATACCGCCAGGGTTTGGGATGCGATGACCGGCCGAGAAATAGCAGCTTTCGAGGAACGTAGCGTCTATCTCCGGTTCGCTGGCCTCAGTGGAAACGGTCGGTTCATTATCGCGGCGCCTCGAACCGACGCTGCGAACATATGGGAACTGCCTACGGGAAAGAAGATAGCGGCACTTGAGGGTGTCGGTCACCCGTTGATGCGAGCGGCGGTCAATCCAGAGGGCTCGCTTGCCGTTACGGTCTCGGCGGATAAGGTCCCATGCGTATGGGACATAAAGAGCAGTGCGAAGATCTCCTGCCTGAGCGGACACTTGGATTTCCTGCAATGCGTGTCATTCAGGGCCGACAGTCAGCGCATCGTCACTGCATCTCAAGATACGACAAGCCGAGTTTGGGACGTCAACACCGGCAAGCAGATTGCAGTATTGGTTGGACATGAAGCCACATTGCGCGACGCGAAATTCAGTCCGAACGGCATGATTGTTGCCACTGCCGCGAATGACAACACGGTCCGCCTGTGGGACGCGACAACCGGCGATGCGATTGCCGTGCTGAGAGGTCATCAAAGCAACGTGAATGCAGTTTCATTCAGCCCGAACTCTGGGAGGCTCGTTACCGCATCTCTCGACAAGACGGCCCGTATTTGGGACGTAGCGTGGGCAACGCAATTGCGCGGCCCCGCGCTCCGCGATCGGGTCTGCGCAGAGAAGTTAATTGGCACGCAGGAGTTTACTGAAGAGGAACTCGCGGACCCCATCCTCTCCGATATAGACAAGACCGATCCAGTCGCCCGTAATCCCTGCCTTAGTCGCGGGCCGCTTCATTGGGAATACTATACGCAACTCGTTGCGCGCTGGAAACGGCAGCTAATGCGCAACTGATCGACTTATCTTCTCATCTACTAATGCGATCCATTCAGAAGATCGCGACCGGCCCTCAGCTGGGCCATGAAAATCGAAATCCAAAGCTTGGTGCGAAGACGCGGGCAGCGTGCGATTGAGTCGCGCACAAGTAGCCCACGACGTTCCTACCTTCCGCTTTGATTCGCCAATCGCGGCTTTCTTCGACAAAACGTAGAAGCCCGAAGACATCAAGGCGGTCGCCGGCCGCATCTAACAACTGAAGGCCGTTTTGAGAGGCTAGTGCGCGTCTCACGTCGGCGATTGCACAGGTCGCATAGGGGCCGAATGCGATCCAGCGTGCCGTCCTAGTTCCAAAGGTCGAAATAACCAAACAGCGTGCTCTTCGGCGGCAGGTCTTTGGGAACATAACGCCACTGGCATCCCGTGCTCAGCACATACATGAGGCCGTTCACGATTTTCCGCGGCTCAACGGAGCGCTTGCGTCCGCCGCGTTTGGCCGGAGGGATCAAGGGCTCGACATGCGACCACTCATCGTCCGTCGGATCGCTGGGATAACGCAGCTTGTCACGATTGTATTTAGGGCGGTTTTCGGACCACATCGGCGGCCCCTCCTCGAATTAGGCCGCCGCCCTTGATCAAAATTGATTCATCCGATTCAACTACTTCCCGGACGGACACTCAGAGACTTGGTATTAGGCCAACATCCATCCAATGACCAGATTCCGACGCTGAGATTGCCGCTTTGGACTGGTACGGCCAAACCCATCGCAGTGATGCTCCGGCACGCCAAAGCCGGCGACATCGGTGCGTCGCGCCCACTATGTAAGGCGGGCCATTGCTCTCGGCGGTGATGAGGCTGAGCGCGGCGAAAGCCGGCATGACGCGACGACATGGAGCTTACCGTGGCCGTTCCTCGCCCGATGCTGGAAATTTAAAGTTGAGCGCCGAAATTTACGGACCGGGGGGTCGTCCAGACATGTCAATGCCGTTCCGGATGCTTCTCGTCGGTTACCTGTTCGGCGTGCTCCGAACGGCGTTTGTGCGAGGACGTGCACTCAATCTAACAATTTTTCTCCGCCATTGACAGCATGGAGCGACATTTGCAAATTGTTGCAATGGGGACGAATGTAAACGGATTCTTGTCTTCAGTCATGAGACCATCTCGATCTTGGCGATTGGGACCGATTGGAGCGCTTGCCGAAGCGGTTCGTAACTGGTGCCGAAGACCGCTTTTGTGCGGCGTCCACTTGGATATGTGCGGAATGGCGCGAGCCGACTACCTTGATGGCGGGCAGCGTGGCCCCACGGACGATCCTTAGAGGCTACCAACACGGCCGACAAGGTGCTCGTGGGGTGAGAGTGCAAAGATGACGCCGATTTACCTCGACTTCAATGCCAGTACACCTGTTGCTCCTGAGGTCGTCGAGGCAATGCGCCCTTATCTCGCAGGAGAATTCGGCAACCCCTCGAGTTTGCATTGGGCGGCCCGGGGCGCGCGACAGGCGATCGCAACCGCGCGCATTCATGTTGCGCAGCTCCTCGGCTGCGGTCCCGACGAAATAGTTTTCACCAGTGGCGGCAGCGAAGCAAATAATCTCGCTCTCAAGGGATTATTCTTCCAACGGGGCGGCCGCCCGTCTCACCTGATCACCTCCCAGATCGAACACCCGGCGACGATCGAGCCGTCCCGCTTTCTCGAGCGTTTCGGATGCAAGGTCACCTATGTGCCGGTTGACAGCACCGGCCTCATCGATCCCGACGACATCCGCAGGGCGATAGTGAAGGACACATTCCTAATCAGCATTATGCACGCCAACAATGAGGTCGGCACCATCCAGCCTATCAACGAGATTGCAAGGATCGCCCGCGAACATGAGGTTCCGCTGCATACTGACGCCGCTCAATCGGTAGGAAAGATTGCAACAAACGTCGAAAAGCTCGGTGTCACCCTCCTCTCCATCGCTGGCCACAAAGTCTACGCCCCGAAGGGCGTCGGAGCACTCTATATTCGCGGAGGACTTCGAGATTGTGCCGCTGGTTCATGGTGCCGGACACGAGGGTGGCCGTCGCGCGGGCACGGAGAGTGCGATGCTGGCTGCTGCTCTTGGCCAGGCATGCGCAGTCGCGCGGCCGAAGATCGGCATGTCCTCCGTTCGGCAACTGCGGGACCTCTTTTGGGACCAGCTGCGTGCAGCCTTCGGCAACCAAGTCGTGCTCAACGGCCATCTCGAGCATCGCCTCCCCAACACGCTCAACGTCTCCTTTGTCGGCTGCGTCGGCGCCGACATCCTCGCGCAGATTCCAAATGTCGCCGCATCGACGGGTTCGGCCTGTCACTCCGGCGAGACCAAGCTGTCACCGGTACTGAAGGCCATGGGTATTGCGCCTGAGGTCGGCATGGGGACGATCCGGTTCAGCCTTGGCCGAAGCACCACACGGGATGAGATCGAGGACGTCGTTCACCACTTGAAGCGGGCTGTCCCTGTCAGAAATCAAATCCGACATGCTGATGGGCATTGACATGTCTGGACGGCGCCCGCTTATCACCCGCCGATCGTCAGCATCGCGTGCGCCTTATGGCCAGGCGCCATTTACGGACGTGGATTTCATCGCAGATGCGAAGGCGTTCGAGCGGGAAGAGGCAGACCGTCTTGCGCTCCTAATCGTCGACACCGTAGGCCGCGCAATCGGCGATGGCCGAGAACTCCACGCGAGATGCCAACGTCTTTGTCGGCATGCTGGACACGATCAGATCGAGGACCGGGGCTGCGATCCTGAGCCGTCTTGCCCTTGCATGGCTGAGATTGAGGCGGAGTAACGTCATTCAACGCCACCGCACCTGTAAAAGGCGTGGCCTGAACCAGCGCTATCCTTGCAACTTAGGGCTGATAGGGCGAAAATGGACGTCCAAAGAGATCGAGTTGCCCTTGACGCTCGCTTGACACGGGAGTGGTATTTTTAAGTAAAGAAAGAAAACATTGCGGTATAGTGGTCAAGTGGAGGCAAATTTGTGCAAAATTGCCAAAATAATTGTGTATTCGTGCACCAGTAAAA
>CAWAXL010000006.1:0-29947 GCA_963785995.1 uncultured Alphaproteobacteria bacterium | reverse complement strand
CATGCGGGTGTGGTCACAATGCGCTGGTGGATGCCGACCGATTGGACGACCTGACCGAGCTGCCTTCTCTTCGGACTCGCATGCGGTGTTCTGCGTGCGGATCCCAACCTATTGATGTGCGGCCGAACTGGAGAGAACATCGGGCACCAGGCAGAGTGGTGCCTTAGCAGCGGCAGAAGCTGGCGGGGCCGAAGGGGTGAGGGTGCCATTCGCGCGAATATGAACACGCTCATGGACTTCGCCTGATCGGCGAGTTCTTCTGGCTTCAAAGCCACCGTCGGGAACCGGGCGTGTATTTGATTCCGTCGGTGTCGAGGAAGGATGTAATAATCGAAGCCTTCAAAGCAAAGTTAACGTTCTGCGGAAGATCGCCGCTAGCCTGCATTATTTTGAGGGCATTTAGCTTTGAGGTCACCATCCCGACGAGATTGCCGTTCTGATCCAGCAAAGGGCCGCCGCTATTTCCGGACTGCACCGGTGTGGATATTTGCAGGTATCGGGAATCGTCGCCTAGTCCCGCGAGTGCAGTCACATTGCCTTGTGTGAAATTGCCGCTCTTTGCCAAGAGGTCAGCGTGCGGATAGCCAAAGGCTGCCACGAATTCTCCAACTCGCGAGCCCGATCGCGGGGCAGCCACATTGAGCGGTTTTAAGCCGGTCGAAAGAAGCGCCAGATCGTTTGTGGTGTCGCGCGCGACCGCGCGGGCCTTGACCCGTTCTGCTTTATCCACGAAGACGCTGATAGCCGTGCAATCCTCGATGACGTGGTTGTTGGTAAGAATATGGCCTTCATTGCTCACAAAAAAGCCGGTACCAGACCAAAAATCGATTTTTGGTTGCGGAGAAGGCTTGAGCGTGTTGCTGGGGCCGACGGATCGCCCTGTATCAGGTTCTGGAGCGAGTTCCTGCAACGCCAGGACGATCTCTCTATCCTCCGGCTGCCGCCGAAGAAATAAGTTGAGATCGGCGCGCGCCGCGTCAAAATTGCCCAGCAGTTTGTGGGCGAGGCCACGTTCACGCAAGGCGATAGTCATGTTCATGTCCATGTCTAGGGCATGTGTGAAGTCCGCAACGGCGTCGTTGAGCTGTTCTGCCTTCGCGAATATCTTGCCCCGCCCGACGAAAAGACCGGCGTTTCTCGAATTGAGCGATATTGCTTTCGTATAGTCTTCAATCGCAAGGCCATACCGGCCCATATCGGCGAAGACGTTGCCTTGGCCGACGTAGACGAAAGAATAGGTTGGAGCGAGTCGGATCGCTTTATTCGCGTCGTTCAAAGCTTCCTGCAGTCGCCCCATTGCCCTGTAGGCGTTCTGCCGATTATCGTAGTAACCAGCAATCCGCGGATTCAGTCTGATGACCACAGTGAAATCATTTGCGGCTTCCGCGAATCGGTTCAGACCCATGTATGCGAGGCCTCGCCTGTTGAAGGCCCGTTCGAGGATTCTGCGGTCCGATGACTGCGAGATCACCACTGAGCAATGATCGACCTTGACCGCGGGCTCTGTCGACTTCCCGCATTGTTCCATCGAGAACCGAAAATCGCCGGTGTGGGCGACCAAAGAGGGAGCGGTGAACTGGGTCGCGTCGACCGCAGTCATCCGCAGGCTGCCACGACCGGCTTCGTCGAAGCGCGCGCCCCACACATAGCCTGCACCGCCGCCGAGGTGGAAAATGGGAAAGCCCTCGCGTGCCGAACGACCAAAGTCCCCGAGGAAATCGAAGAGCATTCCTTTCCTGACACTTTGGCCGGCGGCAAGCTGGGCTAGGCTCCGCTTATCAAGCGGTTCCAGCATGACGTCGCCCCAATAGGCGATCGTCCCTCTCGGGATCGCCGACCGCTTGGGCAACTCCAGAATGTGTGGGGCGGAGCCGAAACGTTGCGACAGACGCTCAATCTCCTGCTCCACGTCTCCAAAGCCGAAGAACGCAGGATCGATGTATCGCGATACATACGCCGTCGCGCCACCTGGAGAATGGAGGAGGGAGTTGATCGATGTGAAATCGCCGAACTTGCCCGTCTCGGTCTTGCGGCGCTGGCACCAGACGAATGACGCGAACTGCTCGCTGGGGCGGCATTGATATTCTCGATAAACAGAGCTTTTCGGCTGCACTGGCTCGCCGAGCGCAAGTCCGTCGACGATGTATTGGGTCCGATTTCCCGTCAGCGCGGCAGCCTGAATCGGTGCACCGCCGACGAACAGGGCTAAGGCGCAAAAACCGATGACATCACGCCGCGGTCGCCAGCGGCAAGTCAGGCGCTGCAGGGAGAAAAAGCACAACTGGAAATAAAGGAAAAACATTACGCGACATCGCAACGCTGGAAATCGATAAATTATTTTCTGGCCTACGCTTACAATCCCGCCTAGGCCCGTCGGTTCCATTCGGCAACCCCTCGCGAACGATTGGAAACCCACTTGCGTGCGTCAAGCGTCATGCAGCGACCCGAACGTCTATTTGTGGATCAACGCCGTCGGGCGGCAACCTGAGCCACGCCATGTCCTCACGGGTTCGATAGGCCAATCGCAAATGGCGTTCACAATATGGCTTGGCTGAAACAGCGGTCTCGCCGCAGAACAAGTGTACGCCCCTGACTTCGGCGACGGGCCAACGGCAACTGTCGTGGTGGAGTTCTTCGAGCGTGAGCATCGCAAATCACTCCGGCTGACATCGGGGTGCGTACCATGATCTTGTGCGACGAAGGATACAAGCCGGGAAGCTGGCGGGGCCGAAGGGGTGACGTTTGATGAAGCCCCTGGCCTAGCTGTGCGACCTGACCAGGGGCTGCGCCTTCAATTCGAAACGGGGGGTTACGGTCCAGGGCGTCTTCGCGGGGTGGCCCTTGGAGGAACCCCGCGAATATTGGACATCGCTTCTGGGCTCTAAAGGTTCCACCTTGGCAGCAAGTGGTTTGCCGTTGAACAAAACTGTCACTGCGCGAGAAGCTGGCGGGGCCGAAGGGGTGAGGCGGCTACGGCAAACGCCCCTGATCTGGACTAACACGCCAGACCAGGGGCGCAAGCTTAGGTACCAAGGCGGTCGCCCTGGGAGAGGAAGCAACCGCGATGCATGAGAAATTGCTTCTGGATGCCAAAAGTTCCAGCTAGGCGTTACAGCTTCTGCCGAGCAGAACCGTCATGGCGATCATCAACAGTTGCTGCAGATGCTTCGCTCCCACTTCTCATCTAAATCTTTGATTTTGCGGTTGGGTTGCGGTGCTGGGATTGGGGCGATGCTTGGGCGTGGAACCGTCTGTCCGGTAGCAGTCAAATAGTCTTGGTTCAACAGTCCCGCAGTATTCAAATAATCCTGGCTCAATGGCCACGGCCCCATGGCATCCAAATCATTCGGCTTCGATAGCCCTAGAGGGTTTGGGTCCGAACCAGCAGTGCTGTCGGATTGAGCGTTAGCTGTCCTTATTCCGCCGGCTGCCACAAAAACGAGAGCAATACAGAATATCTTGAGCATCGCCGCCTCCTGTAATGCTTAGGAAAACGTCGGATGAGCGGAGAAGTTTCCTGTAATAGGAGGTAAGCGTTGCAATGGCTGCGACTCGCTACACCGGTCCTCCGATGACCATCGGCAACATGCGATCGCACGGCGTCAGATCGATCGAGGTGACGTGTCGGTGCGGGCACAGCGCGTTGGTCGATGCTAACCCATTGGACGACCTGACCGGAGCTGCCTTCTCTTCGGACTCGCCTGCGGTGTTCTGGTTGTGGATCATCCCGACCTCTCGATGTGCGGCCAAACTGGAGAGAACACAGGGCCCCAGGCAGAGTGGTTAGGCTGCCTTGACAAGCGGGTGCAGAAGTTCACGAGGCGGCGCTCGCATGAAATAGGTCGGCTGTTGCCCTCATTGTTGCCCCAGACGAATTTTTTGCTTTCAAGAAGTCTGAGGCAATAGTGTAACATATTGAAAATAGTGTATATTTATAGAAATTAAAATTGTTAGCCACACAATCATATCTCATGCGGCTTCCGGCCAAGGAGGAGATCAGGAGCGGGCGCGGGCAAGACGAGACCTATCCGACGGCGTCCCATCATTTCCTTGGCTACTTAAGGCGGCTGGTTGGCTCGGCGAGCCATGCGGGAAAGAACCTGCCCTGCGCAAGGTTCACGGCTCTCTGGATCGGCCATTTGCTCCACGATCGGAGAATGGGTTCGACCAGCAGAATAAGGGTGGCGGCCAACAGAACCACACCGATGGCGGCGGCAAGCGCCAGGATGGGAGAGTGCGTGGTCTGGAAAACATGCTGCAAGACCACCAGACCCAACGGCGAATGAATCAAATAGAGCGGATAGGTCAAAAGCCCCATTTGCCGAACCACCGGCATTGCCGACCCGAAGGCGCGCGAGATCGGTTCATTGAAAAGCACAGAGCCGACCATCGCCAAAACCGCCGCGAGCCAGATGATCAGCGGAAGCCATTCCGTAAAGCCGCCAGCGGCACCGCCATGGAAAAAAGCCAGCCCCGAAATAAGCTTCGCGCAGACTCCCAAACCGCAAATGGCAAGCACGGTGAACCGAAGCAAACTCGGGCCCACGAATAGGATCAAATAGAGAAAAGCACCAAATACGAATTCTGCTCCATTGAGCAGGAGCAAGAGTTTCGCCGGCCAAGAATTGATCAAGGTGTATAAGAAGGGATTGCCCGGCAAGAGCAAAAGCGAGGCGAAGGCGATTGCCGACACCCAGATACCCAGAACCCCAAAAATCTTATCGAAATCGCCCATCTTGTTCTTGCAGAGGACTGCGAAGATGAGCGCGTAAAAACTTATTTCAACGCAAAGGGTCCAGAAGGATCCGTCGACCCACGGACCTTTCGGTGAAAGAACGAGGGATCGCAAATAGGTGGCGAAAATCTCACGCCATTCCCAATGCGTTGCGAACATCAAAACAATGGCTGAGAAGGTCGAGGCGATCCAGACGGAGGGCATCAAACGGAAAAAGCGGCCTTTTGCGAACCGGCGCGGCGAATTGCCGTTGGCCGAACCAGCGATGACGAGACCTGAAATAACAAAGAAAATATCGACGCCAACGCCTCCGGCGTCGGTAAAGGGAGAGAGAAACGGAAAAGAAGGCAAACCTCCGCCAATTGCGTTGGCAAGCCATTCATTTCTGCCGATTGAGGAGGTGTAGTGGTCCAAAACGACGAGGATCGCCGCCGTCAACCTGATTAGATCCAGCCCGGCGATATGCGGGCTTGTCGGTCCCTTCATTAAAGTCCTCGCGAGAGTAATATCTTGGCTTAGTATGTTGATTTGTACCGAAAGTCGACCTTAAGCAGTAACCGGTCGCCCCCTGGAAAGCATCATTTTCTAGGCGCTTACTTTGACGCAGGCATTGCCGCCCTCCTGAACGGGCTGTAGGCACGCGAGATCACATTCGCGTTAGGCAGTATATTCGAATGCCGAGACAGTCTTTGGACGAATTCGCACTTAGCAAACTGGCGGAGCTTGAGCGTGCCCATTTGCGCCGTGCCCCGGTCGTCAGCTGGCGCGAGGACGGACTTTGGATTAAGCGCGGCGGGCGCCGCTTGCTGTCGTTTTCCTGCAATGATTATCTCAATCTCACCCATCATCCGGCTCTCAAAACCGCGGCCATTTCTGCGATCCAAATGTATGGGGTGGGCGCCGGCGCCTCGCGCCTCGTCACCGGCAATCATCCGCTGTTTCTGGAGCTTGAAGCGCGGCTCGCCCGGCTCAAGGGAACCGAAGCGGCTTGCGTCTTCGGCTCGGGCTATCTCGCCAACAGCGGCATCCTGCCGGTGCTGGCGGGGGCGGCGGATCTCATTCTCATCGATGAACTCGCCCATTCCTGCCTTTGGGCCGGAACTCAATTGTCGCCGGCGCAAAGGCAGGTCTTTCGTCACAATGACCTTGCCCATGCGCAGTCGTTGCTGGCGGAAAACCGCTCCCGCTTCCGCCATGCGCTGCTTGTCACGGACGGGGTTTTTTCAATGGACGGCGACCTTGCGCCATTGGCTGAGCTCAGCACGCTTTGCGCCGCCTACGACACTTGGCTCATGAGCGACGACGCCCATGGATTGGGCGTCATTGGTGGAGGGCGCGGCTCGGCGCGCGCTGCGAGCGGGGCATCGGTGCCATTGCAAATGGGAACATTGTCCAAGGCGATCGGTGCCTATGGGGGCTATTTATGTGCCTCGCAGCCGGTGGTGGATTTGATGAAAACCCGCGCCCGGACGCTGATCTATTCGACGGCCCTTCCGCCAGCCATGGTGGCCGCGGCGATTGCGGCCTTGACGATCATCGAAAGCGAGCCGGAATTGACGCAGAAGCCGCTGGCCAAAGCGCTGGCCTTTACCCGCCGCGTGGGCCTTCGCGATGCGCAAAGTCCCATTGTCCCGTTGATCATCGGCGCGCCGGAGGCGACCCTGCGCGCCTCGCAAAAACTGGAGGAGGAAGGATTTCTGGTCACGCCGATCCGGCCACCGACAGTTCCCGTTGGGACGGCGCGGCTTCGGTTCGCGTTCACCGCCATGCATCCCGATGAAGAGATCGCCCGGCTCGCCGACGCAGTTCGCGGTCTGGACTGTTTCCCGCCAGCGCCGCAGAGTGATTTGCCCGCATGTCCGCCGTCTTCATAACCGGCACCGGGACCGATGTCGGCAAGACATTCGTTGCCGCAGCGCTCATCCGCCATTTGCGTGGGCTTGGCCAAGCCGTCGATGCTTTGAAGCCCGTTGTGAGCGGTTTCGATCCCGCCACACCATCCGGCAGCGATCCAGCCATTCTTCTCAAGGCTCTCGGCCGGGACGCAGATGTGGAGGCGCTCGCGCGTATTTCGCCCTGGCGCTTTCGGGCACCGCTTTCTCCAGACATGGCCGCGCGGGCCGAGAACCGGCGGATCGAGATGCATGCGATCGTCGATTTTTGCGCGGAAGCGATTTCAAAAAATAGAGGAACCCTACTCATCGAGGGCGTTGGCGGTATCATGGTTCCGCTTAATGAGAGTCAAACCGTGCTCGATCTGATGATTGCGCTCTCCCTGCCGGTGATCCTCGTCGCCGGCAGCTATCTGGGGACGCTCAGCCATATTCTTTCGGCACAAGATGTGATTGAGCGCCATGCGCTCAGCTTGCGTGCGATTGTCGTCAGCGAAACGGAAGGCTCCCCGGTGCCGTTCGACGCTACGCTGTCGACGCTCGCCAATTTTACGGCTGCACCTCTGCTCGGCTTGCGGCGGGAGTCTTCAACACAGGCGAACGAGGCGGTGTTTCACCGTTTGGCCGATCTGATTGCATAGCATGACACGCGGGCGGGTCATCGCTTAGGTCTACGCGCTTGCAAGGCTCGGTTTAGGGCGTGTGTTTTTTTCCAGCCTTCTGTTCATTCTGAACGGTCGCACCTTCAAGCTCGCTTTGAAGCGCCTTGAGCTCCGCCTTGGTTCTAAGCTTCGGCCTTTCCGGATCGGTACCGGTCACCGGTTGATAGCCGAGCGTGTCCGTCGGTGGCCGCGTCTCCTGGACAAACCCCTTCGCCTCCGGGACGTCGGCCCAGAGCCGCGTGCTCATCAACGTGTCCAGCGGCGAGCCGCTCGTCTTTGCCTTTGCCGGTTCGGCATGCACGCCGGACCCAAAAGCGACAAGAATCCCCGCCACAAGGGCGCTGGCGGCAGGTGACACTTTGTTCCGAACCTGTTTTTGACTTCTCATTCGGCGTTGCCAGCATCGTTTGTTTGGTTGCTTCGCGGCAGGATCCGAGTTTATTGTGTCGGAACCGCGACGTCCTTGTCGTTGGATGCTTCAAAGCCGGCGGGATCATTAACTTGTGATTGAGCGAGCCTTGCGCTGACGTTATTTCGTTGCGCGAACCGCCTGCTTTTTCGCCAGAAAACGCTCCGAAAGGCGTCGTACCGAACCAGGAATTTGCCATGAGCGCGAAAAAAAACGAGCGCTCCGACCCAGGACCGCGCGGGGCAGACCTGGAAGTTGCAGCCAGTTCGGAGACGACCTCTCGGGAAACGAGCAGCGCACCGAAGACCGCACCGAAAAAGCGTGCAAGTCCGGGTTCCAAATCGAGTGCGGCAAAAAGTCCCCGCAGCAAAGTCTCCTCACCGCGTTCCGCCGCCGTCCGCCCGGCGGCGCAGAATACGTCACAAGAAGATAAGGCCAAGGCAACGCCTGACCTCGAACGCCTATCGTACAATATGGCGCGTCTGGTCGAGCAAGGGGGCAGGGCGCTCGCAGCCTATTTCAATCCGTCGGAGCCCAAGGCCAAGACCGATCTTACGAATGAGATTGCCGATGGGGTTCGGTCGATCGGCCGGGTTGCGGAACATTGGTTGAGCGATCCGACCCGGACACTCGAAGCGCAATCCGCGCTGACCTATAAGCTTTTCGGTCTCTTTGCGCATAGCTTGCGCCGAATGTCGGGCGAAGAGGAACAACCCTTCGTACCCTTTAACCCCTCCGATAAAAGATTCGCGGCGCCCGAATGGCGGGAGAGCCCGTTTTTCGATTTTCTTCGCCAAGCGCATGCCATTCTCTCGCATTGGGCGGAAGATCTCATTCTGCGCTCCGACGATCTCGACCCGCATGTGCGGGATAAGGCCAGATTTTATTTGCGGCAAATATCGAGCGCCCTCTCGCCTTCAAATTTCCTTGCCACCAATCCCGAGCTTCTCAAGGAAACCTGGGCCTCAAGTGGGGACAATCTTGCCCGCGGGGCGGCACTGCTCGCGAAAGATATGGAGGCCGGCAAAGGCACGCTGAAGATCAGTCAAACCGATTCTTCCAAATTCGAACTCGGCGTCAACATCGCAATGACCCCGGGCAAGGTGATTTTCCGCAATGATCTGATGGAACTCATCCAATATGCGCCGACGACCGAAACGGTTTACAAAAGGCCGTTGCTGATTGTCCCGCCTTGGATCAATAAATTCTATATTCTCGATCTCAATCCCGAAAAAAGCTTCGTGCGCTATGCGGTGTCGCAAGGCCTGACGGTCTTCGTCATATCCTGGGTCAATCCGGATTCGCGCCATCGCGACAAGGGGTTTGAAGCCTATATGCGGGAGGGCATTCTTGCCGCGGTCGATGCGATCGAAAAAGCAACCGGTGAAAACAAGGTCACCGCGATCGGATATTGCATCGGCGGCACTCTGCTTGCCATGACCTTGGCCTATATGGCGGAAACTGGAGACAAGCGGATCTCCAGCGCATCGTTCTTCACGACCCAGACCGATTTCAGCCACGCCGGCGACCTCAGGGTGCTGGTCGATGAAGAGCATTTGCGCGCGCTGGAAGGAAAAATGGCCGCGACCGGCTATCTCGATGCATCGGCCATGGCGACGGCCTTTAACATGCTGCGCCCGGAAGATCTCATCTGGTCCTATGTCGTGAATAATTACATGAAAGGGAAAGCTCCGGTCGCGTTCGATCTTCTGGCATGGAACGCCGATTCGACGCGGATGACGAGAGCCAATCATCTCGCCTATTTGCGGCACTGCTATCTCGAAAACAGGCTCGCCAAGCGCAGGGCGAAGTTCGGCGGCAAAATCCTCGATCTGTCGAAAGTGACCATCCCCGTCTACCATCTGGCGACCCGCGAGGATCATATCGCGCCGGCGCAATCGGTCTTTATCGGCGCCAAGCTTCTCGGCGGCAAGGTACGTTACGTCCTTGCCGGATCAGGCCACATCGCGGGCGTCATCAATCCGGTGGGCAAACCAAAATATCAATATTGGCGCGGCAAGCCTCCGGCCGGCGAGTTCGAGGATTGGCTGGAAAGCGCGATCGAGCACAAGGGCAGCTGGTGGGTCGATTGGGTCAAATGGGTCAAGCGGCAATCGCGCAAGCAGGTGCCGCCGCGCATTCCGGGGGAGGGCGAGCTTCCCGCGATCTGCGATGCGCCGGGCGAATATGTGCGGGTGCGATATTGATGCCGAGGTTGATCGTGTCGGCGTTTGTCCAATGCCACGGGTCAATCGTACCAAAATGTTTCACGTGAAACATTTTGGTACGATGGTTCATCCTAGCATCAGTTCCAGATTTTGAATCGCCGCGCCGGAAGCGCCCTTTCCGAGATTGTCGAGCTTGGCGACCAGGATCGGCGTGGCCACTGGCTTCATTGGCGAAAACCCGCAGTTCAAGATCGTTGCGTGCCATTGAGGATTGCGGCTCGATCTTGCCGGACGTCTCCGCCGGCATCACCCGACGATATGCCGCTGCCCGCATAATGCGCGCCGCAGCGCAGCCTCAAGATCGACACCTTTCGGCTTTCGCGGAAGATCGTCTAAGAAACAGTGGCACGCAGACCAGCATGCCTTGGGCGAAATTGCCGACCGATGGCGTAAAAATAGGACGGCGCGTAAGGCGGGCTATAAAGCTCGATCTCGGGCAGATGCTTATGTTCGAGGCCCAGCGCATAGGCTTCGAAGGCGGGCGCGCGGCCGCGCCTCATAGTCGGCGATCATCGTCTTGCCGCCGCCCGAATAGCCCGAGATCGCATGGATGCAGAGCGGGTGATCCGGCGGCTAGAAGGCCGGCGTCGACGAGCGGCCGCAACAGCGCGATGGCGCCCGTCGCATAGCAGCCGGGATTGGCGACGCGCTTTGCCTGTTTGATGGCCTCTGGCTGGCCGGTCCAAGCTCAGGAAAGCCGTAGGTCCAGCCTTCCGCGACCCGATGCGCGGTGGAAGCATCGAGAATGCGCGGGCTTCTTTCGCCCAGGCCCACCGCGATCGCGACCGTTTCGCGGGCGACCTCGTCGGGCAGACATAAAATCACAATGTCGGCGATTTCCATCAGCGCCTTCTTGGCACCTGCATCCTTGCGCTGATCGGGGAGGAGGCTGAGCAGCTCGATGCCGGGATAGCTATCGAGGCGGGCCCGAATGCCAAGCCCGGTTGTTCCGGATTCGCCGTCGATAAAGATTTTTGCGGTCATGGGACGGCCTTCTGGCAGCAATACCCAAGCGGTCAAGATTTAGCATCAACAAAAAGGCGGCCGATGGCCGCCTTGCTGCTTGAATGCATCGCGAGGCACTGGCTCAGCGTTTCGAGAACTGGAAGCTCCGGCGGGCTTTCTTCTTGCCGTATTTTTTGCGCTCGACCACGCGCGGAGTCGCGAGTCAAGAACCCTTCCTTTCTTAAGAACGGTACGCAGCTCCGGCTCGATAATGGACAAGCGCCTTGGAAAGCCCATGCCGCACCGCGCCGGCCTGACCCGAGAGGCCGCCGCCCGCGACGGTGACCATCAAATCATATTGGCCAACCCGCTTGGTGATCCCCAAGCGGCTGCTGCAGAATCATACGCAGCACGGGACGTGCGAAATAGACTTCGAGCGGCCGGCCATTGACCACGACCTTGCCGGAACCGGGCTTGATCCAGACGCGGGCGACTGCGTCCTTGCGCTTGCCGGTGGCATAGGCGCGTCCTTGCGCATCGAGCTTTTGCACGTAGCGGGGTGCCGCCTCGGCAGCCGGCGCCGTCGCGCTCTTCAGATCCTGAAGCGAAGAAATGGTCTCGGACATATCAGACGAGCCTCGCGTTCTTGCGGTTGAGGCTCGCGACATCGAGCGTCACCGGCTGTTGTGCGGCATGGGGATGGTCGCTCCCCTTGTAGACACGCAGATTGCCAAGCTGCTGGCGGCCGAGCGGGCCGCGCGGAAGCATCCGCTCCACGGCCTTTTCGACAATGCGTTCGGGAAAACGGCCTTCGAGAATGAATTTGGCCGAACGTTCCTTGATGCCGCCCGGATAGCCCGTGATGGTGATAATAGATCTTCTGTTCGCGCTTGCGGCCCGTCAAAACCACCTTCTCGGCATTGATGACGATGATATTGTCGCCATCATCCAAGATGCGGCGTAAAGGTCGCCTTATGCTTGCCGCGCAGGCGCAGGGCGATCAATGAAGCCAGCCGGCCGACGACCAGACCTTGGGCGTCGATCAAGACCCATTTCTTTTCTACGTCCGCAGCCTTGGCGGAATATGTCTTGCCGAACATGATGTGATTCCATGGAGCGCAAAAAAATCCACGCAAAAGCGTGGACTTGCAAATCATAGCCCCTTTTAGCGTCCCATTTCGGCAGGGTCAAGGCCTCAATTGTTTATGAAACATACATTAAAACAGTGGTTTAAACAAGAAGGTATTATGATACCGTAAATGAAGTCTCCGCTTCTGCGGGCGCTGGCGAACCAGGCTTGAGCCCAAGGCTTGGCGCGCTTGATCTTTGTCGAATGGAACCGCCGATGAACCATGACGCCTATGCGGACGATTTTTTGCGCGGGATCCTTCATTCCGTGAAAACCATTGCGATGGTCGGGGCCTCCGACAGGCAAACGCGGCCGTCTTTCGGCGTCTTCGCCTATCTCCTCGGCCGCGGCTACCATGTGATCGGGGTCAATCCCAGCCTTGCCGGCAAGCGGGTGCATGGCACCGTTTTTATGAGGAGCCTCGGCGACATTTCCGAGCCTATCGACATGGTCGACATCTTCCGTAACTCCGAGGCGGCAGGCGGCATCGTTGACGAAGCGCTTAGGCTCGATCCTCGACCGAAAGTGATCTGGATGCAGCTTGGGGTGCAAGATATTGCGGCGGCGGAGAGGGCGCGGGCGCTTGGGGTAAGCGTTGTCATGAACCGCTGCCCCAAGATCGAATATGAACGCCTGTTGATCGATCGGACCTGAGCGAGGGCGATGATACCGGCCCGACCCTAATATCCTTTGGAAAGCGCCTGGGCATGCGCGACGGCCATGCCCAGGACGATCATGGCAAACGCCTGATGCAGAAGCCCAGCCCAAAGCGGAACCACCAGGACGAGAGTCGCAATTCCGATCACCACCTGCGTCGCCACCAGCCCCGCAAGGGCCACAGCCCGTCGGAAAGCTCGGCTTTTCGCCACCATTCGCCAGGCGACGACAGCCTGGACCGCAACCAGCGCCAGCAACGCATAGGCGGCCATTCTGTGCTGGAATTGGACCAGCAACATATTGTCGAGGAAATTGCTCCAGAGCGGAATGAGCAGGGTCAATTTTGCGGCGGGCGGAAAAAAATAGCCATCCATCAGCGGCCATGTATTGAAGGCCCGCCCGGCGCGTAGTCCAGCCACGAGGGCGCCAAGCCCGATCTGGAGCAGCACCAGCAAGACAACCCCGCCAGCAAACCCTCGGAGCGCCGGCAGATATCGTTGCGGCAGTTCTGCCGCGCGTGTTTTGAGCGAAGCGGCCAGCCAAACCAATGCGGCAAAGGTGATTGAAGCCAGCAGAAGATGGATCGCGAGCCGCTCCTGGGCGACTTCGATGCGGTCTGTGAGACCGGATTTCACCATCCACCAGCCGACAAAGCCCTGCAAGGCGCCCAGCGCCAGAACACCAATGAGCTTCAGCTTCATGCCTGCGGGCAAAACCCCCTTTGCCCAGAAAAAGATGAGGGGCAGGGCCATGGCGGCGCCAATGAGGCGGCCCAAAAGCCGGTGACTCCATTCAAAGAAAAAAATGAACTTAAATTCACTCACGTCCATGTTGGGAAAGACTTGCGCATATTGCGGAATCTTTTTGTAGTTCTCGAATTCCGCCAGCCAGTCCGCCGGAGAGAGGGGCGGGATGATTCCGCTGATCGGTTTCCATTCGGTGATGGAAAGGCCCGATTCGGTGAGCCGCGTTGCACCGCCGACGACCACCATTAAAAATACCAGCGCGGCGAGGCTCCAGAGCCAAACCGCCACCGCGCGAGACCACGCAGGTTGCCCGGCGCCTCGGGCTCCTTGCAAAACGCCAGGATGGATCGGCAGCTCGCTCATGCGGCTTTCCTGAAGTCAGTGACGAATGATCTGGGCTGGGATAAAGCCCCGGGGGGCAGCTGTCCATGTCTTAGAGCCGATTTCGGTCTTACCGTCCGGCAGAAACAAAATCGGAAACCGTCAAGGAAAGGAAAACCTAATGCGCCGCCGGACCCGGAAATTCATCGGCGCGAGCGTGATGGCGGGCTTTGTCCCGGCCTATGCACTCATGGCCATGGGGTTGGCGCAAGCGCGTCCTCTGCAACAAGCGGCGCCGTTCCTTCAACTGCTCTGCTATGCGGTTCTCGGCTTCGCTTGGATCGTACCGATGATGCCGCTGATTAAATGGATGGAAAAGCCCGATCCCGAGCGGTGAGTCGGCTGAAGTCAGGCGGCGTTGCGTCCGAGCGTTTGTGGGCGATCCGTTGGAACGCCAACCAGCAAGACTTCGCGGGCACCACTCGCCATCAATTCCAATTCGGCTTCATAGGCGACTTCCGCGCTCTGCTGGGCCGGCGTCGCCAGCACAACGAAATCCGCCTTCGCGGCGAGGGTTTTGGCAATCTCGCTTTCGTCGAGCGGCGGCGAGATCAGCAAGATGAAATCATAGGTTTCCGCAAGCGCTTCGAGAGCACTTCCGAATTCTTCGAGATCCAATCCGTCATGGCGGCCGACCGGCAGGAAATGAAGCCGCGAGGCCGGATCGCGGCGAATCACCTCGGCAAAGGAAGCCGCGCCGGCGAGGAGATCGCCAAGTCCCGGTTCGGTGGCGGGCGGCACGCCGTTGCTGTTCGAGGCGCCGGCAATGCGGATCCAGAAATCCAATAGGCTCGCTTCGTCGAGACCGACGACGATCGCACGGCCTTCGCGCTCGAGGTCTCGGGCCAGACCCATCATCATCTGCGACGTCCCGCCCGTAGCCTGCAAGCTTGTCACGACGATACGTGCACCTCGGCCGATCAACGGAGCCGACAAAATGCGCTCGGCAATTTTTGTCATCACCGGCTCTTCTACTTCTTCGTCGGCTTCCACCTCTTGGCTCAGGCTCGGACTTGGGGCCAAAGTGGGGATGGATTGCCGATTGAGTTGCGGCAGATCGGTCAGCCGGACCATAATGCGTTCATGGCCGACGGGTCGCGGCGCCACGGTTTGGAACCGGTTTTGCCGGGTCCGCGGCAAGGCGATGGAAACGACCGCGCCGAACGCCAGAAGAAACATTGCCGCGCCCGAAACGACCAGCAAGGCCTTATCGGGATAAAGCGTTTCAGAGGCACCCGCGCGCGAGATGATCCGGGCGTCTGCATGTTTTGGCATTGCGCTTTTGGCATCCGCGCGCATCTGCAGATAGAGTTCGGCAATGCGATTGACGGTGTTGGCCGCAAGCTCCCGATCTTCGGACTGGAATGCGATCGTGACGATGCTTGTCTTATTTTCGCCGCTCACGCGCAGCCTGTCCTGATAGGCTTCGAGCACGCGGTCCTCCGGACTCTTTCGGGCCGGATCGCGCAAGAGACCGAAAAAGACCAGGGTGCGGGAGAGGGGCCCGAGGCCCTGCCGCACGGGGTCGAATTCGGGTTTGTCCTGGATGGCAAGATCCTTGATGGCGCGGCGGCCGAAGTCGCGCGAGGCGATCAGCTGCGCCTGGCCGCTCGCGGCGGCAAAGCCGGCCGGGCCTTGCAACAAGTCAAGATTTCGATCGAAGGCCGATTAAACCGGTGGCCGGCCGGCCAATCATGATTCGGGCTTCGGCTCCGTATCGGGCTGGCTGGAGGGCCAGAAAAATGCCGAAAAGGATCAGTGCCACGAGGGGTGGCACGATCAACACCCATTTTCGGGTGACGAGAGCCTCGCAAACAAGGCCGAAATCCAATTCGCGGGAACGCACATTGCGCGGCGCGTTCCAATCGCGCCAATCCATAGCCGCCGACTCCACGATCCAAACGACGCCATGTGACGCCGTTAAGGTTTCAGCGAAGTTAACGTTTGGAATTGCGCACAATCCGGCGAGCTGCCTCGCCCGGCGAAATCGTCAAGCGGTGAGGCCCGGTTTTTCCTTCAGGATCGCCGCGCGAAGCGTATTTTCCATCAGCATCGCAATCGTCATGGGCCCAACCCCGCCGGGGACCGGCGTAATCGCGCCGGCACGCCCGATCGCCTCGGCGAAGGCGACATCGCCGACGAGCTTGGTTTTTGGCTTGCCGGCCGCATCCAGGCCCTCACCGGGGACCCGGTTGATGCCGACGTCGATGACGATTGCGCCGGGCTTGATCCAATCGCCGCGAATCATTTCAGGCCGTCCAACGGCAGCAATCAGAATATCGGCCCTGGCGACGGTTGCCGGGAGATCGCGGGTGCGCGAATGCGCGATGGTCACAGTTGCATTGCGACCCAACAGCAACTGGGCGATCGGTTTTCCGACCAGATTCGAGCGTCCGACAACGACGGCTTCGCTTCCCGCCAGGTCGACGCCGAGCGCGGCGGCCGCTTTTTCCAGCAGGACCATCCCGCCCGCTGGTGTGCAAGGCACGAGCGCGCGCGCGACATCGCCAATCGCAAGAAGTCCCGAATTGACGGGGTGGAGGCCGTCGACATCCTTGCCGGGCGAAATGGCGTCGATGACGCGGGCGGGATCAAGCCGACCGGGCAATGGCAATTGCAAAAGAATCCCATGGATCGTCGGATCGGCATTGAGCTGCTGCACGAGAGCGAGCAACTCTGCCTCGGTCGTCATCGCGGCAAGATCATGCTGAACCGAATGAAAACCGCAGGCTTTCGCGGCCTTGCCCTTGGCTTTGACATAGACCTGACTGGCCGGGTCTTCGCCGACCAGCACCACTGCCAGGCCGGGCTTGATTCCCTTCGCGGCCAGAGCGAGCGTTTTCGCCGCCACTTCCGCCAACACTTGCTCGGAGGCACGTTTGCCATCGATCAAAAGAGCCTTCCCGCCCGAAGGTAGCAGGATGCCACCCCCCGTGGGGGGCGTCGTTGTCTTGGTCTCCGCCAGGGACATAGCGTTTCCTTTAAGGTCGATACGAACCGTAAAGGAGGCTATTTGTCAGAGTTCGGCGGCTCTGCCAAGCCCACTTCGACTGCGTGCAACCGGACTGAGCGCGTGGTCGACGGCGGTCAGAATGACTCCGAGGCCGAAAAAAACCGCGAGCAAGCCGAGCGCGTTGAGAGAAACCCGTTCAATCCCAAGCTTCTCGGCATCGATGAACGGATAGGGGTAGATCCCGAAGGCGATGCCTCTTGCTATGCTATAAATGAAAAACAGGATTGGATAGATGAGCCAGATCAGCGGATTTGTCCATCGCAGGCTCCCCTTCGGGAGAAAGGCCAGCCAAAACATCGGATAAAAAAACGGAATAACGTCATGAAGCACAATATCAGCTAAAAGCTGCGCGCCTTGTGGATGCCAGAGATGCCGAAGGAGCGCCGCATAAACGAGGCCGACCACGACGATATAAATGACCAGCGCCGATCTTAAGCTCGGGCGGACCTGAATTTGCTCCGCCTGCGGCGCCGTTGCTGTGATGCTGGCGACGACCGTGATCGCCACATTGGTTTCGGTGGTGAAGTAACTGAAGAACTGAACCAGATGCGAGGTCACGGATTCGTTCCGTGTGAGCGCCTCCTCAATGTGGAAATAGAACTCTATGCCCAGGGCAAACCAGCCAAGGAAAGCGATAATTGCCGCGCTGATGCGTTTTGCGTAGAACGGCTTTGCATTATTGTCTGGCAAATTCAGGTCAGCGGCGCCATCCATGTCGCCCATCCTCCACCATCTCGGATTGTGTCACCTTTGCTAAATATGGAGGTGGCCCGAATGTTCCAAAAAGCCAGATTGCGGATCGCACCGTGTTCTTGAGTGTGAACCGCTTGTTGCGCCTGGTCGATGCAACTTCTATTGGCTGACATCCCCGACGATGTGCCAAAGGTCACAAAGACTCGGCTGGGAGTCCTTCATTCTGAAACCGCCGGATATTGCCCGGCGCCCGCTCCCGCCGGACCCCTGGTATGAATTGTCCCCAGACCATTGCTATTCGCTCTGCCAGCGCGCTCGCAATTGCGGGCCGAGAATTGCGCGCCGATCGCGAAATGGATCCCGCAAAGGTAACGCTGCCAAGTGAAACTACTCTGGCGTTCAAGGCAGTCGAGGGAGTGGATTTCGGCAGCCCCCTCGGGTTTTGGCTGAAGTGAACCCTCAAGCACTGGGGAATTCACCGTTTCTTCGAAACCGGCTACATTCCGAATCTTTATTAGCGCGCGTGAGAGCCGCAAAGTCCTGGTGGCGTTTCGCATGAACTGGTTTCGAAGACGCGGCCTTTTTGGGAAATACGTCATATCCTTCGTCGGATTGGTGGCTTTCGTGCAGGCGATCAGCGGCGCGGTGGACATGTGGATCACCTATCGCGACACCCAGAAAACTCTCATCCAGGCGCAATCCGACAAGGCGGACATGGCGGCACGCCGGGTCGAACAGTTTATTGCCGAGGTCGAGCGGCGGATCAGCTGGGCGGCGCGGCCGACCACAGCCAGCGTCGACCAACGCCACGGCGATTATGTCCGCATCCTCGACACGCCGGGAATCGCCGAGGTCACCCATATCGGTGCAAACGGCAAGGAATTGATGCGGGTCTCCCGCAAGGGCACGAAAATGGGGGGTGGCGACGATTGGACCTTGGCCGCAGCCTTCCGCGAGGCCCAAACCGATGCGGCGTGGATCGGGCCCGTGGCCTTTACCGACGCGGGCCCGCGCTTGCAAATCTCCATGGCGCACCCCGAGCGCACCGGCGTGACGATCGCCGAAATCGAGCTGAAATTCTTGGCCGATCTCTTGAAGGGGATTTAGGGGGCGGACGGCATTTCCGCTTACATCACCACAAACAACGGGATCCTTATCGCACATTCCGATGCGGGGTTGCGGCACCGAAATCTGGATTTGTCGAACCTGCCGCAAGTGGCGGCGCGAAAAAAATCAGAGGAAATCGGCGTTGCGCAAAATCTCGATGGCGGCTCGGTTTTGTCGTCATCGGCTACGATCCCCCGGATGAACTGGCTGTTGTTCGTCGAGCAACCCATCGAGAAGACCTATGGCCCGGTTTATGATCATCTTATTCGCCTGAGCTGGCTTTTCGTGCTGGGGTTAGTCCTCAGCGCCGCTGTTGGGACGCTTCTCGCCCGCAGGATGACCGTCCCCATCAAGGCCGTGCAAGCGGGGGCTGCGCGCCTCGCCGCAGGAGATTTCAACCAGGAAATAAAGGTTCGCACCGGAGATGAAATTGAAATCCTTGCGGATGAATTCAATCGCATGGCCGGACAATTGCGCGAAATCCTACGCACGCCTCGAACAAAAGGTCGAAAACCGAACGCGCGATCTCGCTCAATCCGTGCGTGAATTAAAGGCCTTGGAGGAAGTCGGCCGGGCTTTGGCGGGTTCGCTCGAACTCAAAGATGTCCTGGCCACGATTCTGACCCGCGCGGTCGAGCTTGTCGGGGCGGACGGCGGTGCCGTCTACAGCTTCGATCGCGAGCGAAGGGCTTTCAATCTCGCCGGAGCTCATGGGCTCGACCCTTCTTTCGTCAATGCGCTGCGCGAGGTGCGAATGACCCGGCTTGACGGCCTCTTGGCCGAGGTCGCCGACCATGGTCGACCGGTGCAAATTCCAGAAATTGCGGAGACCAATGGATTTCCCTTGAAAGCGGCGACGCTTGCGGCGGGTTTCAGATCGGCGCTGGTTGTTCCCCTTGTCGGGCCCGACGGTGTTCTCGGCGCGCTGCTGGTCGAGAGCCGGAGAGTTGGACGATTTGCCGCCAACAAAATCGGACTGATGCAGACATTTGCTCACCAATCTGTGCTGGCGATGCATAATGCGAAACTGTTCCGGCAGTTGGAAGAGAAAAGCCGGCAGCTTGCCCGCGCGAGCGAACACAAATCGCGTTTCTTCGCCAATATGAGCCATGAATTGCGGACTCCGCTGAATGCCGTCTTGGGCTATGCGGAACTCTTGCAGGACGGTCTTTATGGAGAAATGCCTGAGCGCGCCAAACAGGTTCTCGAGCGCGTGCAAACTAATGGCGCGCATCTGCTTGGCCTCATCAATGATGTGCTCGATCTCTCCAAACTGGAAGCCGGGGAGCTTTCTCTCGTGCTCGACGACTATTCGATGCAGGCCATCATCGACCAGGCGGTGAGCACGACCTATGCGCTGGCCCACGCGAAGGAGCTCGACGTCACCCGGGAAATCGACGGAGAACTGCCGCTGGGTCGCGGCGATGAAAGGCGTCTGATGCAGGTGCTTTTGAACATCGTCGGCAACGCCATCAAATTCACCGACAAGGGCGGTGTGACGATCCGCGCGCGTGCCATCGGGGGCCATTTCGAGATCGCCGTGGAGGACACGGGCCCCGGCATCGCAGCGGAAGATCAGGCCCGCATATTCGAGGCTTTCCAACAGGGAGACAATACCAACACCAGGCTGAAAGGAGGAACCGGGCTCGGTCTCTCGATCAGCCAGCGTTTCATTGAAATGCATGGCGGCACGCTCGAGGTCGCTTCAACTCTGGGCGTCGGATCGACGTTTACGATCACGCTTCCAATTCGAGTCGACCGGCAAAAGGCGGCGGCGTGAAAAAGCGCATTCTGATCGTCGAAGACACCGAGGACAACCGCGCGATCTTGCGCGACCTCCTGACCTTCAACGGCTTCGATCTCATCGAAGCGGCCGACGGCGAGGCGGGGGTTGCGATGGCGATCAAACACAGGCCAGATCTCATTCTGATGGACATACAACTGCCCATTATGAATGGTTATGAAGCGACTCGCCGGATCCGGGCTGTGGCCGAACTGCGCCATGTTCCGATCATCGCCATTACCTCCTATGCGATGGCCGGCGATGCCGTCAGGGCGATCGAAGCAGGCTGCACGGCCTATGTCGCCAAGCCGTTCAGTCCGCGCGCGGTTCTCGCGCGGATCAAAGAATATATCCTTTGAGGGGGCGCGAGCCACTTGCATAATCCGGCGCGTATCCTGGCGATTGACGACACTCCGGAGAATTTGGAAATCGTTTCCATGCGTCTTTCCGCGCATGGATATGAGATCGTGACCGCCGCCGATGGCGAGGAAGGTCTCGCCAAGGCCCGCGCTCTTCGCCCCGATCTTATACTCCTCGACATCATGATGCCGAAGCTCGACGGCATTTCGATGTTGAAAGAATTGAAACGCGACGAAAGCCTCGGTTTCATTCCGGTGATCTTGGTGACGGCGAAGGCGGACCGCAGCGACATTGTCGCTGGATTGGACGCCGGCGGCGATGATTATCTGACCAAACCCTTCGATCAGGCGGCCTTGGTGGCGCGGGTTCGCGCGATGCTGCGGATCAAGGCTCTGCATGACATCGTTCAAGAACAAGCAGCGACGCTTGCCCTTCAGACGAAAGAGCTCGCGGCCTGGAACACGACCCTCGAAGGGCGTGTCGAAAGACAGGTCTCGGAGATCGAGAGAATGAGCCGGCTGAAGCGGTTTCTGTCCCCGCAGATTGCCGATCTTGTCGCGGCGAGCGGCGACAGCCAAAATCTGCTCGAAAGCCACAGGCGCGAAATCACAGTGCTGTTCTGCGATTTGCGCGGGTTCACGGCGTTTACCGAGAGCGCCGAGCCTGAAGAGGTCATGCAGGTCCTGCATGAATATCACAAGGTCTTGGGTGCCCACATCGACAGATACGAGGCCACCTTGGAGCGATTTGCCGGGGACGGACTGTTGTGCCTCTTCAACGATCCGCTTCCTTGTGCCGGCCACCCGGAGCGGGCGTTGCGCATGGCCCTCGATATGCGGGCGAGCATGTTTGAGCTTGCCAAACTTTGGCGCAAACGCGGACATGACCTTGGTTTTGGGATAGGGGCCGCGCTTGGGTATGCCACGCTTGGCCGGATCGGCTTCGAAAGGCGGTTCGACTATGCCGCCGTCGGCAGTGTCATCAATCTCGCCTCGCGCCTCTGCGACGAAGCCAAATCCGGCCAGATCCTGGTCGACGCGCGGGTTTTCCATGCGGTCGAAAATACGGTTGCGGCGCGAGCGCTGGAACCGATGCAGCTCAAAGGCTTTCGACGCCCGGTCGAGGCGTATGAAATCATCAAATTGACCAGCCTCTCCTCGGTTTGAGAAGCACGAGGTCTTGGGAGGCGCAATTCTATTCCGCCGGCCGCCGGACCGAGCCTTGCCCTTCCGTTTTGGCCGCCGGCTCGGCCGGCGTTTCGGGTGTGCCGTTCCGCTCAACGACGAAGCGGCGCCAGAGCCGCCAGATCGCGCCGCCGATGTCGTCCATCATCGCGAAGAAGGCGGGAACGAACAGAAGCGAGAGAAGTGTGGAAACAATCAGGCCACCGATGACGGCAATTGCCATCGGTGAGCGAAACTCGCCGCCCGGGCCGATCGCGAACGCGCTCGGAAGCATGCCAGCGACCATCGCGACCGTGGTCATGACGATCGGGCGGGCGCGCTTCTTCCCGGCTTCGACAATGGCGATCGTGCGCTGCATGCCAGCCGCCATCGCCTCGATCGAGAAATCGACCAGCATGATGGCGTTCTTGGTTACAATCCCCATCAGCATCAAGATACCGATGATGACGGGAAGGCTCATCGGCCGGCCCGTCAAGAGCAGGCCCAAAATTGCGCCGCCGATCGAAAGCGGCAGGGAAAATAAAATCGTGACGGGCTGAAGAAAACTTGCAAACAGTACCACAAGCACCGCGTAGACCATGATCAGACCGTCACGCATCGCATCGGTGAAGCCCTCGAACAATTCGACCATCGCTTCCGCATCGCCGGATTTCTCGATCCTTATTCCCTTGGGCGGATATTTCATCAAAGGCAGATCATAGATGGCTTTCTCGGCGTCGCTGAGCGCCGCGCCGCTGGAAAGATCGGCCTGGATGGTGGCTTCCCGTTCGCGATCATAGCGGCTGATACTGGCCTCGCCTTGACCGAGTGCGATTTCGGCAATGGTTTGCAAGGGAACAGCGCCGCCGTTGCCGGTTGGCACTTTCAGATTTTCCAGAACCCGCCAATCGGTGCGGGCCTTGGAATCCAGTTGCGCCCGGATCGGGACCAGCCGGTCGCCGGCGTCGAAATGGGCGAGGGCAGGGCCGACATCGCCGATCGTCGCAATCCGCAGCGTATCCGAAAGCGCTTCGGTCGAAACCCCGAGACGCGCGGCGAGATCCCGGTTGGGCTTGATGACCAGTTCCGGTCGCTCCAGCGACGTCGATGCGATCACATTGACCAGCAAGGGGATCGGTTTCATCTGGCCGACGAGTTCGGACGCGAAATTCGCGACTTCAGCCGCATTCGAGCCGGTCACGACATAGGACACCGGACGCTGTCCGTAATCATCGACAAACCAGCTGCGGATATCGGGGACGTTTGCGAGTTCCTTGCCGATTTCGAGTTCCAGCTGATGAACGCTCTTATCGCGATGGGATCGCGGTACGTAGTTTAGAACGAGTTCCGCTTTGCGCACATCGGCGGTATTGGGCGGAATTCGACCGCCGTTGATAAAGACATGGGTGATTTCGGGATATTTGTGGAGGCGCCCGACGATCGTGTCGGTGACGGTTTGCGTTTGGCTCAGGTCGGCCCCCGAGGGAAGTTCAACTGCCAGATGGGAGCGGGCCGAATCCTGTGTTGGTTGGAAATCGGTTCCCAGCAGTTTGGTGCTCAGGATCGAGAGCGTGAAAAGCACCAGGCCGATCGCAACCGTCCGGTACCGGTTTTCGACGGACCATTCGACAAGCCGGCCGTAGCGGTGCGTGAAGGGTCCCTCGCGCAGGTGCTCATGTCCTACGCGCGCTTTGAGAAAATAAGCGGCGAGCATCGGCGTGATCAGGCGTGCCGCGAGCAATGAGAACAGGACTTCGGCGGAAACCGTCAAGCCGAACTGCTTGAAATATTGCCCCGCGATATTGCTCATGAAGCTCACCGGAACAAACACCGCGACAATCGTGAGGCTGATGGCGATGACGGCGAGACCGATCTCGTCCGCCGCCTCCATCGCGGCCTGATAGGCTGATTTGCCCATTCTCATGTGGCGGACGATATTCTCGATCTCGACGATGGCGTCGTCGACAAGAATGCCGGTTGCAAGCGTGATCGCCAGGAGGCTGACCAGATTGAGGGAAAAGCCGAGCGTGTCCATGACGAAGAAGGCGGGTATGATCGACAGAGGCAAGGCAACAGCGGTAATGATCGTCGCCCGGAAATCCCGCAAGAAAACAAACACGACGATCACCGCGAGCGCCGCACCCTCGAACAGCGTGCTCATGGCCGCGTGATAATTGCCCATGGTATAGGCCACGGAGCTGTCGATCAGCTTCAGGGCGACATCCGGATGGGCCGTTTCAAGCTCGTCGAGGCGCTTTTGCACTTCAGCAGCGACCGTGACATCGCTTGCCCCTTTCGAGCGCATGATGCTGAAGGCGACGACGGGCTCGCCGTCGAGCCGCGCGAAGGTCCGGGGCTCGGCGATCGTGTCGGTCACGAGGCCAAGATCGTCGAGGCGTACCGTTCCGCCGTGCGGCAAGCCGAACATGGTTGCTGCGAGTTCGCCGATGCTGCGCGCTCCGGCAATGGTGCGGATCGATTGATCCTGACCACCAAGTTCGGCGCGTCCGCCGGTCAGATCGACATTATTGCCGCGCAGGCGCCGGCTGACGTCGGCGGCGGTCAGACCGAACGCCAAAAGGCGCGCGGGATTGAGAGAAATCAGAATTTCCCGATCGACACCGCCGACACGCTCGACGTTACCCACGCCGCGTATTTCGAGCAGTTTGCGTTTGACGATATCGTCGACGAAATTCGACAATTGCTCGGGCGTCCGGCCTGGCGCGATCGCGGCGTAGGTGAGAATACTGGAGCCCACGACGCCGACTTGCCGGATCAATGGCTCGCCGATGGAACGCGGCAAAGATCCTCTGATTCGGGTGATCGCGTCTTTGACGTCGTTCAAGGCGCGGTCCGTCTTCGTGTCGAGTGCGAGCGTGATGGTCGTGGCCGAGACGCCATCGCTCACTTGCGACATGATATGGCGCACGCCCTCGACGCCGGAGACCGCATCCTCCACCGGTTTCGTGACCTGCGTTTCGAGCTCTGCCGGGGAAGCGCCGAACTGGCTGATGACAATGGTGATGATCGGCTGATCGACATTGGGCAGGAGGGTAATCGGGAGTTTTTTGAAGCTGGCCGCGCCCAAGACGAGGAGGACCAGAGCCAGCACGATCGCGGGCAGCGGGCGTTTGATGGACCATGCAGAGACATTGATGGCCATCAGTTGTGCCCCACGGGTTGGCCTGCTTCCTCGCCGAATACGGGCGCGACTTCATCGCCATCCCTCAGTGAAGTGCCCGCATGGGCGACGACCAATTCGCCGCCGCGCAATCCCTCCCGGATTTCGGCGTCGCTGCCGGACAACAGTCCGACCCTGACCCTGACCGTTTCGATGACATGGCCGCGAACGACTTGGACGCTGGTCCCGTCGGTCTTGTAGAGGACCGCCGAACGAGGCACGGAAATGCCGCAGCTCTTCTTCCCGTCGATCGTCGCCCGCACGAAAGCGCCGGCGCGCAGTGTCGGCTCCGGTGTGATCGCAATGCGGACATGCCCCATTTGCGTGGCAGAGTTAATTTCCGAGCCGATCTTGCGCACCTTGCCGCTGATTTCGCGTCCTCCCATGGTTTCGATATGCACGCTCTGGTCTTCCTTGATGTCGGTGAAGTAGATGCTCGAGACTTCCGCATCGACCTCTAAGATCCCGCCAACCGCCAATTGAAACAAAGGTTCGGCCGAAACCGATGCCGCTCCGCCAATTCGGGCGCTGGATTTGATGATGGTCCCGGCAGCCGGTGCGCGCAGAAGAATAGAGGAGGCCAAGCCGGCGGTCGGGCCGGCCCGGTTTTCCTTCCCGATGCGGCCAAGGCGAGCCACGGGTTGGTCCTCGGCGACTGATTCGCCTTCGTTTGCGAGAACTTCGGTGACCTCGTACCCCTCAAGCCCAGGATTGACGACCGCGCTAGTGCGCGGCACCAGATATCCCGTGACTCGGGCGGACGCCAGAAAGCAGGCTGGGGTCGCTTGCGCCACAAGGACTTGCGTGCCCGTCTCCGCCGCGCAAATGGCCGCCGAATGGTACAGCCAGATTGAAACCCCCGCTAAGGCGTAACTCAACCGGCCGTGGCGACTAAGAACTCGGGGAAACTTCATGCAATCGGCTCACTGACAGGCTTGATGAGCGGCCCTTTGCGCCGCGGCAACTGGCCGGACCAGTTCGGCGCGCAAACCGCCACAGTGCCAGGTGGTCGGGACTTTGGCGGCATATTCCGATTTCGTCTTGCTGGGAAGCCACAAAGTTGACCCAGCTTCGCCCAAATTAGGAGGAAAGCCGCCGCCAAAAGCAAGCGCTCCACCTGGGGTTGGCCCATTTTTGACTCTTTTTCGGAAGCTTAATGGGTTCCCCTGAAGCGCTGAGGCAAGGCAGGGATCGAAGCCGCGCCAAGAAGATTTTTCGCCTTGGTTCGCTGCGCAACCTATGTCTTGGGTGCAATGAATGTCTCAACTCAGCCAGGGTCAAATCCAACCCGGAAGCGATAAGGGAACCGTCGGCGGGCGCAAAGTTCTCTGCGTTTTCCCGCGGTATGTTCCCTCGTTTGGCACGTTCGAATACGCCTATCCCTTGACGGACGGGGTTCGCGCGTTCATGCCGCCCCAGGGGCTTTTGGTCATTGCGGCGGTTCTGCCCAAGACTTGGGAAGTTCGATTCATCGACGAAAATATGAGTCCGCGCGACCAGCCAGGACTTTGCCTGGGCGGATGTGGTCTTCGTCAGCGGAATGCATATCCAGCGCCGAAAAATACTGGATATTTGCGCCCGGGCTCATGCCTTCGGCAAGGTAACGGTGCTCGGCGGCCCGTCCGTCTCGGCCTGTCCCGAACATTATCCAGAGTTCGACTTTCTGCACATCGGTGAGCTTGGCGACGCGACCGAGGCGCTGATTGCGCGTCTCTCAAAGGACGTGTCGCGCCCGAGCGAGCAGATCATATTGTCAACGAAGCTGCGCCGCGACCTTTGCGACTTTCCGGTGCCGGCTTATGACCTCGCCCCGATCGACCGCTATTTTCTGGGCAGCATTCAATTCTCGAGCGGCTGTCCGTACACTTGCGAATTCTGCGATATTCCGGGTCTCTATGGGCGGGTTCCCCGCCTCAAATCGGCCGCCCAGGTGATTGCCGAGCTCGACAAGCTTCTCGCCTGCGGCGTCAACGGTTCGATCTATTTCGTCGATGACAATTTCATTGCCAACCGGCGTGCCTTGCGTGATCTCCTGCCGCATCTCATCCAGTGGCAAAAGCGCAATGGCTATGCCGTCTCGCTGTCTTGCGAGGCGACGCTCAACATTGCCCGCTCGCCGGAAATCCTCCGCTTGATGCGGGAGGCGGCCTTTGACACGATTTTCTGCGGAATCGAGACGCCCGAACCCGAGGCGTTGAAGGCCATCGATAAGCAGCACAATATGATGATTCCGATTTTCGAAGCCGTGCAAGCCATCAATCGTCACGGGATGGAGGTTGTGTCGGGAATCATACTCGGTCTCGATACGGATACGAAAGAATTGGGCCAGGGCATTCTCGATTTCCTCGAGCAGTCAAAAATCCCGATGGCCACCATCAATCTTTTGCAGGCCCTGCCGCGCACGCCGCTTTGGGACCGCTTGCAACAAGAAGACCGGCTATTGGACGAGGAGGAATGGGCGCGCGAGTCAAATGTGGATTTCAAGCTGCCCTATGACGAAGTCCTTCGGATGTGGCGGACTTGCATGGGCACCGCCTATCAGCCGCAAACCTTGTTCGCCCGTTATGAACATCAGATGCGTGCCACAAGGCCCAACCGGCTGAAGCGGCCAAAAAGCCGTCAACGTCTTTCAGGGCGCAACATTGCCAAGGGCCTGGCGATCTTGGCACGGCTCTTCTGGTTCGTCGGCGTGCGCGGCGACTACCGGCTCGTTTTCTGGAAATTCACGCTGGCCCGCTTGATGCGCGGCCAGATCGAGCCAGTCCTAAGCGTCGGCCTCTGCGCGCATCATCTCATCATGTTCGCGCGCGATGCGTGCGAGGGCAGAGGCAACGCGTCGCATTATTCGGCCAAGGCAAGGGCGGTGGAACTCGAAGGATTTTTGCCCGCGCGGCATGCCTGACCCGGCTTTGGCGATCTTCGATTGCAGTCTGTGGCCGTGATGCAACAGGGCTGAACAATCAAACGCCTCCACAAGCTTCGTCTTGAAGCCAGGCATCACTGCAGATATTGCGGTAAGCCTTTAAAATCATAGAAAGCTTCGAATTTTTGGGCAAAGGGACCCGAGCGGCAGCGTTTGCTGCTCGGTCTGGGGCCCTCCTCACCCGCATGGCGCCACCGCAACGGACAAGCTAAGGTCAGGCTGAATCATTGAGGCGAGCGATGGGCGGACGTGCCTTTGACCACAAAAACAGGGCAGGGGCGCTCCTCGGCGGCGTGACTTTGAGCATTTTCTTGCCGTTGTCCGTCGCGCGCGCAGCCTGTGACCTTGTTGACATTCCTCCCCTTACTGTCAGTTGCACGGGATCATCCAATGATGCGTTCCCCCGCTTCTTCCCTTTCTTTCCCTTCGTGACCACCGAGGTCAAGGTCGGCGGTCCTGGTAACGCTCCTGCTCAGATTACTACCAGCCCTCCGAGTATTCTCTTTCCCAATGCTATCGACCTTACGGTACACACGCTGGGACCGTTTGGCATCTATGGTGCAGTGGATACCGTCAATGTTGGAACTCCGAGCACGATCATCGGCACGAACGATGGTATAAGAATTGAGGGAGAGAACGGCGCCTCTGTTAGAATCGGACAAACTTCGGAAGGCGGCAATGGCCTCAACGCCAATGTGACGGGCCAAACGGGTCATGGCATCGAAGCTCTGACCGACACCAACGGGCAGATTTTGATTACCACGGCCCCCGGCACGACCGTGTTGGGCGCTGCGGAAGGCATTCGGACCTCGGCAGTGGATGGCGCGACGTTCATCACGCTGAATGGCAATGTGACGACCAACACCCCAGCCAGTTTTTTTGATGTTCACGCGATCTCGAGCGGCTCCGGATCCATCACGATCGGGGGATCCGGAAATGCAACCTCTGGCGGGATCAAGGCTGAAAGTACCGGCACCGGCACCATAAGCATTCAAGGTTCCGGCAACACCGTCGATCTTCAGAATAGCGCAGGAATTTTCGCGGTCATTTCCAACCCGGCCAGCACGGCTCCCATCCTGATTACCAGAAGCGGCTCCGTTTTTGGAGCAGCCGATGGTATTCGCGCGATCTCGCTCGGCTCCGGGCCGATCAGCGTGGTGGGAACAGGTCCGATCACCACGGCAGCCGGCGACGGCATTTTCGCAGAGGCAGCTGGCGGCCTAATAACGATCGCCCCCTCCTCCACCGTATCTGGCGCCCTCAATGGGATCAGGGCGATCAACGTCGGCGCCGGCGATATCAATGTCACGACAGCCGGGCGGGTCACCGGCGCTAATGGTTTTGGCATCGCCACGCGGGCCAATGCCGGCTCCACCTCCGTGACGATCGGGGCCAACAGCACAGTTTCGGGAAATGGCACCGTCGCGGGACAGTCGGGCACCTTCGCGATGCAGCTTTTGAGCTTCGCCGGCGACCATATCTCGCTCGTCAATCATGGCACGATCAACGGCAGGGTTTTCGTCGACGGTACCGGCGATCCGACCATCGATAATGCGGCCACCATGAATGGCGGACTTTCGATCGTCGGCGATCTTCTCCTCAACAATTCCGGTCTTTTCAACGGCAATGTTTCGGCAACCGGCCTGTCGACGATCAATAATTCGGGCACAATCAGCCTGATCAATGGCGTGCCGACCGACGTGATGTCGGTCACGAACTTCAACGGTCTCGGCGGCAGGTTCGCCATCGATGTCAGTCCATCGACCGGCACCGCCGATCACCTGGCGGCACAAACACTAAGCGGCGGCACGTCGATTGACGTCCACATCGTCGGGCCACCTGGACTGATCAGCACCCCGATCCCGGTGATCAAGGCGGGGCTTCTGGCTCCCGGAACGAGTATAACTTCGGACAGTGTCACCGGCCTCATCGACTATAGT
>CAWAXL010000005.1:0-45028 GCA_963785995.1 uncultured Alphaproteobacteria bacterium | reverse complement strand
GGTCAAGGCCATGTCGATCGGCTTCCTCGTCGAGGAAGAAGAATCCGATGATCTGGCGCGGCCCGATGGTGATGTCTGCGATCCAGCAATTGCTGCGCGACGTCCAATGGGGTGAGCTCGATTGTCTGGTGGTCGACATGCCGCCTGGGACCGGCGACGCACAATTGACATTGGCACAAAACGTCCCGTTGGCCGGCGCCGTCATCGTGTCGACGCCTCAGGATCTTGCGCTTATCGACGCGCGCCGCGGCATTGCGATGTTCAACAAGGTGGACGTTCCGGTCTTGGGCATCATTGAAAATATGAGCTATTTTCTCTGTCCCCATTGCGGCGGCCGCTCCGATATTTTCGCGCATGGCGGGGCTCGCCATGAAGCCGAAAAATTTGGCGTGCCGTTTCTCGGAGAAGTGCCGCTGGATATAGGGATTCGCGAAAATTCCGACTTAGGTCGCCCGGTGACGGCGGTCGATCCAAAGGGCGCCTTCGCGGGCATTTATCGTCGATTGCAGCGCAGATAAAAGCCCGTCTCGAAAAGGAGCGTCCCCGCGCTGCCCCGAAGATTACGATTGAATAAACCGGATCCGCGTGCGACGTTTGGCGGAGACGGCAAAACCTTCAGGGAGGGTTTTCGATGAAAAGCTCCCAGATCCTTGTAATGGGCGCCGCCTTGATGCTTCAGGGGCCTGCCCTTGCCGCCGATCGGGATCATCGTGGTGCCGCCGGAATGGACAGGTTATTATGCCCAACTTGAGCGATGGTTCTGGAACTCCGACCCGATCTGGAGGTTCCAGGCAGTGTCGTGGTCGTCCAGCAGCAGGTTCTTCAAGACGACAGTCCATACGCTCTGCGATGCGCTGAGGATGTCTGCGGCGTGACCTGCCGATAAATACCGACTGTTCCCCGTTGTTATTTCCTCAGTTCTGGGGTTCAGTTATGGTCGGGCACTCCGTCATCCAGAACTCTCCTAATGTGCGCAAGGTAGGGTTTCAGCATGTCGACTGTCTTACGTGTGTTTGGATTGTCGCCACCCGCTTGAAGCTCTGAGAATCCTCTTTTGCAGGACGTCTATAGCCGTGCGGGCGACCCGGATACGCCTGGCATAACTCCGTGCCGTGTCGCCTGAGAGGCTGAAAATCTTTCAATTTACGGCATGTTTTGGGGGGCTGGCGGGTTGCCATCGCGTAGAATCCAGCAACGGGATTAATTCTTGGCGGGTCTACCGATGGTTTCCAACGAGAACGAGGAGCTTTTCGAAACGTTGGCCGCGCAGGCCGCGCCGGGGCCATGGCGAGGCGGTGCCGAGGCTTCGCGCGGCGGAACGGCGCCAGGTCGAGTGGCGTCCGGTCAGCCTGGAGGACTTCGTGCCGGACGATCATCGCGTGCGTGCGGTCTGGCGTTTTGTCGAGGGCTTGGACCTGTCCGCGTTGCTCAGCCCGATCAAATCCCTTGAGGGGCGGCCCGGCCATCCGGCGGCGGATCCGCGCATTTTGCTGGCTCTGTGGCTTTTCGCGACGATCGAGGGCGTGGCGAGTGCGCGGCAGGTGGCGCGCCTTTGCGGCGAGCATATCGCCTATCGGTGGCTGTGCGGCGGCGTGGGCATGAACGCCAAGACCTTGGCCGATTTTCGTGTTGGCCACGGAGCGGCGTTGGAAGACCTTCTCATCGACAGTTTCGCGGGCTTGGTCATGGCAGGCGTTGCGAGTTTGGATCGCGTGGCGCAAGACGGCGTCCGTGTGCGAGCATCGGCGGGAGCGGCCTCGTTCCGCCGGCATTCGACCTTGGAAGCTTGCCGGGAAGAGCGGCGCGAAGCGGTACGCCGTCTTCAAGAAGAAGCCTCGCGTGATTCCTGCGCGGCGAGCCGGCGCGAGGCCGCGGCGCGACTGCGGCGGCCCGTGATCGCGAGCGCCGGGTCGAGAAAGCGCTGACGCTCACGCGCGAATTGCATGGCCAGCAACAAGACCGGGTGCGACGCCGCGAGGAGCGGGCGTTCCGGGAAAAACAAAAGCGGTCCGCCGCAGGGGAAAGCGACCTGCAAAAGGACCAAACCCCGGGAGAAAGAACCACGCGCCTCGACCACGGACCCCGAGGCCCGAGTAATGAAGATGGCGGATGGTCGATTTCGGCCGGCCTATAACGTGCAGTTCGCCTCCGATACGCAAAAGCGGCGCGGTTGCTGGCGTCGCTATCGACAGCAACGGTTCCGACATGGGCAAGATGGCGCCGATGAATGAAGCCCTGGCGGAAAATTACGGCGAACGGCCACGCCAGCATCTGGCCGATGGAGGCTACACCAAATTCGACGACATAGAGGCTCTGGAAAAAGCCGGCGTCGAAGTCTACGCACCCATCCCCGCGCCGCGCGACAAGAACCGCGATCGTTACGCCCCGCAGCCCGACGATGCGCCAGCCATCGCCGCTTGGCGGGAGCGCATGGGCTCCCAAGCGGCAAAAGACATCTACAAGGAGCGGGCGGCGACGGCTGAATGCACGAACGCGCAAGCGCGAAATCGTGGCCTGCGACAGTTTCTCGTGCGCGGTGTCTGCAAGGTCAAATCGATCGCGCTCTTGCATGGCCTGACCCACAACATGGTGTGCGGCTGGCGTCTCATTGCGGCTTGATACTCAACTCCGCGACTCCGCGCGCAAGGGCGCGAGGGCACCGAGAATAGACCGCCGATCCGGCGACCGTCCCGCATGAGCCCGATAGCGCAGGAGCTTCGAACCCCGCTCTTCGATCGCGTGAATTGATCGAGCGAACCAGCGGCCTCGCGCAAAAGCTCATTCCGGCTTCCACAAACCCATCGTGCGAAACGCCGCGTGCAACCCGCCAATGCTCAAAAATCGAAGATATCTTCGCGCCGATTTATTCTCAGGCTCTGACTAAAGCCCCTCGAAAAGCACGCCCGCGAGCAATACCCCATAGGCCGCCGCCAATATCCAAAAGCGATGCACCGCCACATAATGCCCGACGACGGGAATATGCGTGTAGAGCGAGGCGACCGCGAGAACCGCAAGCACGAGGGAGACGAGGAAAACAAGCAGGGTAGGCGGGGTCAGGTTGAAGCGCATGGCGAAGTCCCGAATCAGTGGTTCCTAAGCCCAAGCTTTTACAGCGAACCCCAGGTCGGCTGGCAAATTTAATCGACTCTCCTGCGAACTCCTTCGCGCCCTTGCCGTTCGAGGGGTGCATGCCCTCACTCGTGCGTGCGGCGCCCTCGCCGTGAAGGTCGAGGCGATCCCTCCAAACCATCCGCTCCTCACGAAAACGATCCTCTCTCAGAAGGATTCTCTGCGATGTTCTCACATGTCAAGGAAACCATTCAGCCGGTTACGGTCGATACGCCGGACCCGCGATTTGGACAGTATCTTCTCGAGCAATTCGGCGGCGCCACCGGGGAACTAACAGCCGCGTTGCAATATTGGGTGCAATCGTTCCATGTCGAGGACGCGAGCATCCGCGATATGCTGCAGGATATCGCGCTGGAAGAATTCAGCCACCTTGAAATGGTCGGCAAGCTGATCGCGCAGCACACGCAAAATATCGATCAGAGCGATGTCTATGCAGCGCCCTTGTTTGCGGTGAAAGGCATGGGACCCGCATTTCCTCGACAGCCGGGGAGCGGCCTGGACGGCCTCCTACATCAACGAAGGCGGCAATGTGGTGCGCGATCTGCGCGCCAATATCGCCGCCGAGGCTGGCGCTCGGCAGACCTACGAAGCGCTGATCAAGCATTGCAACGATCGAAGGCACCAAAACGGTGCTCGTCCATTTGCTGACCCGCGAGATCACGCACGCCCAAATGTTCATGAAGGCATTGGATGCGATGGGCAAATTGAACGATCCGTTCTTCGGCAATGTCCAACCGGACGACACCGTGAATGTGGTTTTCAATCTATCACACGGCGAAGACTATCGGCGGACCCTGGAACGAAGGTCAGTTCCGCTATGTGGCGGATCCGAAACCACAAGGCGGATTTCCGCCCGCTCCCGTCAATCCCGACGACGAGAAGACTCGACCGTCGCGCCGCCGAATAAGGCGCGGCCGATGCCCGAAGCATCGTCAAAAAATTGGGGCCGCGTGGTTGGCGCGGCCCCTTTTTTACGGACTCCCCCGAGGACCCGAGGGAGGGCGTAAATCGATTTGCGAGGTCAGCCCCTGATTCCGAATATGGTTTTCGCGAAGCCGAGCTGTCCGGTTTTAATGTTGGTCGATTTTTCGACGGTGGTCGGTCGGTCGAATTGCACCAACACGCCGAGGGCTCCGGCCGCCAAGGCCAGAACAACGATCAGAATAAGGGAAACTCTAAACTGTCTGCGGGCCGAGCGCGCGTCATAGGCGCGGACAAAACCGGCATCGGCCTTATGGTCAGAATGGTCCGTAATCGACATGCCGCCACTCCGAGACAGTGGATTTAAGCTATGTATTTCCATTAACGCGCGGATCCCGCCGCGCCTGTGCGGCGACGCACGACTCCGCGAGCGCCCGCGATACCGATCGTGCGGTCTCGTCAAGGTGACCCTGCGATGAAAGCCTGGCTCGGCAGAGTTCTCGCCTGATTAAGGTCTTTCGCGCCCCCGCGCATGTTTAAAATGATTTTAGTGTTAATGCGCCGTCAACATGGTTTTCGGCCGCGAGCCCGCTCCTGCGTCCGCCCCTGGTGGTTTCTTGTTGCGTTGCGGGAGCATGATACCTAAGGTCCCCGCCGCACGAGGGGTACGCCCTCATTTCCGCAGCGGAGCCTGTCTAATGTCCTTTATCGCCGATGCCCTTTTGCGTGTAAAACCCTCCGCGACGATTGCGGTCACACAAAAGGCACGCGATCTCAAAACGCCGGGCGCGACATCATTTCGCTGTCGACCGGGGAGCCGGATTTCGACACGCCGGACAACATTAAGAAAGCGGCGATTGCCGCAATCGAGCGCGGCGAGACCAAATATACGCCGGTCGCCGGCATTCCGCCTTTGCGGGAGGCGATTGCGCAAAAATTCAAACGCGAAAACGGCCTCGACTACAAAGCTTCGCAGACGATCGTCGGGACCGGCGGCAAGCATATTCTGTTCAATGCTCTTCTCGCCACCATCAATCGCGGCGATGAGGTCATCATTCCGGCGCCCTATTGGGTGAGCTATCCCGATATGGTTCTGATCGCGGGCGGCACGCCGGTCGCTGTCGAGACCCGCATGGAGCATGGCTTCAAGCTGCAAGCCGAGGCGCTCGACAAGGCGATCACGCCGAAAACCAAATGGCTGATCCTGAACTCGCCGTCGAACCCGTCGGGCGCCGCCTACACGCGCGCGGAATTGAAGGCGCTTACCGATGTCCTGCTGCGCCATCCCCACGTGTGGACCCTGACCGACGACATCTATGAGCATCTGACCTATGGCGACTTCACCTTCACGACGCTCGCGCAGGTCGAGCCGGAACTCTCTCGACCGCACGCTGACCATGAACGGCGTTTCGAAGTCCTACGCCATGACCGGCTGGCGGATCGGCTATGCCGCCGGGCCGGACTTTTTGATCAAGGCGATGGACATGCTACAGGGCCAGCAGACGTCGGGCGCTTGCTCGATTGCGCAATGGGCCTCGGTCGAGGCGCTCACCGGTCCGCAGGATTTCATTCCCGAGCGGCGCAAAGATTTTCGAGACGCCGGCGCGACCTCGTCGTCTCGATGCTCAACCAGGCAAAATATTTGAACTGCCCGACGCCGGAAGGCGCGTTCTATGTCTATCCGTCCTGCGCCGAGACAATCGGCAAGAAGACCCCAAGCGGCAAAGTGATCGGCAATGACGAGGATTTCGTCGCGGCCCTGCTTGAGGCCGAAGGCGTCGCGGTGGTCCAGGGCTCGGCCTTCGGTCTTGGCCCGAATTTCCGGATTTCCTACGCGACCTCGACGTCGGTGCTGGAAGATGCCTGCGCGAAAATCCAGCGTTTTTGCGCATCGCTTGGGTAATCGCATTTACACCGCTATTTGGCCGAGTTCGATTTCCGATACAGCCATCGCTCTAGCCTTGCGTTCGAAGACGCTGAACGCGCCATCAAAGCCCTTAAGGGTATCCAAGGCAGACGATTACCTATCCACAGCCGCGTGAAGCCGCACACTGTTAAAAACTGAAGGCGCATGCATTCCTCAGACGGCGTGCAAAACATTGCTTGCCATTGACTATTCAGGTGATTTCTGGACGATTCCAAGCCGACAAACTGATTCGCTTACGGCCGTTGGGTTCCATCAAAACCCAACGGCCTTGCGTTTCAGCCCCGCAATCCTTAGCCGGGCGCGGGACAGGTCATGAAACACTCTGATTGAATCAGAATTGGCACCTTAGTCAAGCCCGGCTTTCTTTTAATAGTGGGCATTGGCAATGCAGGACATGTTTCTATATCTGCGCACAAAACTTGCGATTGAGCATGAAACTCCGACAATCGGCGAATTGGCAAAAGTATTTCCATTCCAAGCAATGAAATCGGCCGCTATCCCACAGCAATATGCACGCGACCCGCTTCCGGTCCAGGCCATGCCAACACCATGGGCGAACGGAACGATTATAAGGTTTCGGAGCCGCTTGGTTCCAGTTGATCTTGCGGCTGCTATGAAAGAAGCTCTTGCGAAATTTGATGCTTGGGCCATCGTTGACCTAGCCGGGGAATTTGCCGATAGCGCCGAGATTGGCCCAGTTGCTCAATTTTTGAGTCAACATCAAACATTTTCCCAAATTTATATCATCGCCGAGGACAATGATGGCCAATATGAGAGAGCGGCAGAAGGCATAAGGTCAGCACTAAGGGACGTGTCTTTGCCAGCATTCCATTTTCGTGATGGGAAAATTATTTTAGTAGCAACTGAAGAGCCAGCAAGTATTACTGCTCGTAGATGCCGTTCTTACCTTGATAAAATGGCATATTGGGCAATTATCGACCAAAGTGGCAGGGCATTATCTTGTGACGTGGACGACGATTGGGTTGATATTTATTTAGATTGTCTTTCATATCAATCTTGAAATTCAGCCGGCGATTGGTGGTCAACTGCATCGTACCAAAATGTTTCACGTGAAACATTTTGGTACGATCGGCCAACGGGGAATCTGAGCCCGGATCAGGTCAACCGGAGGTTTTTTTGGACAGCCGCTTCATCAAGCTCGGAAGCTGCTCTGCGATCAAAGGCAACCCTTGTTCCGGGGCCATTTGATCAACATCGTGGACGTGCCAGTATTCTATGCGAGCGGGATCATTCGTACTGAGCCAGGAAGGAAAGCGTTCTTGCATCAAAGGTAGATGCTCTGCTTTCTTCAGCGCGACGATGTGATCCGCCGCTTCAAGGTCGTCGATTTTTAACTGCAATGGCATTCGCGCAAGCTGCGCGTTGAAGCCGGCACCTTGTCTCTCAAGAGACTCGACGGTCGCGTTGGCGATCGGTCCGAGATTATTGATCCCCAGGTCCACGGCAATGCCCCGTGATATTGCCATCCATCCGGGACATTCGGCAGGGGCCACCAAATTAAACATCTCCTCCGCGAAGCGACTTCGATAATAATTTCCCGTGCAGAGAAATAAAACGACTTTCACGGAAACGCGCTCCTTTATCTCATCGCTCGTTGCGACCTCGTGGCGGGCGGGCTGGGCAGATCCGCGCCCGTTCATACACACCCTCGCGTCCAATCTTTCAGCACCGAGACGACTGCACTTGTGAGACGCACAAGATCTTCTTCCCCGATCGTGAAGGCGGGGGTCAGATAGACGATCTTGCCGAAAGGGCGCACGAAGACGCCGGCCTCGATGAACCGGCGTTTCAATTCGCTCATATTGTCGATGCGGTCGAGTTCGACCACGCCGATCGCGCCCTTGACCCGCACATCGCATACGTGTGGCAAATATCGAACTGGTTCGAGATCGCGGGTGAGTGCCGCTTCTATGGCCGCCACCTGTGCCAGACGCGGCTCGCTCGCAAAAAGATCGAGCGAGGCATTGGCCGCGGCGCAGGCGAGCGGATTGGCCATGAAGGTCGGGCCATGCATCAGCGCGTGGCGAGGCTCGTCCGACAGAAACGCATCGAATATTTTTGCCGTGGCGATGGTTGCGGCGAGCCCCATCGTACCGCCGGTCAACGCCTTCGAAAGCGTTACAATGTCCGGCGTGACGCCCGCCGCCTCGCAGGCAAACAGGGTTCCGGTACGGCCGAGGCCGGTAAAGATTTCGTCAAAAATTAGCAGAAGACCATGCCGATCCGCTGCGCGTCTTATGTGCTGCAAAGTGGCTGCATCGTGAAACAGCATCCCGCCCGCGCCTTGCACCAAGGGTTCGACAAGAATGCCGGCAATCTCATCTGCGTGGGCCTCAAGCAATGTGTCGAAAGCTTTGGCCCGAATGCCATCAGTAGGAAGCTCGGCGATGATCTGCTGCGGCAGGACCTTGGCGAAGAGGGTATGCATCCCTTCATCGGGATCGCAGACCGACATGGTTGCGAATGTGTCGCCATGATAGCCGCCCTTGAACGCGACGAAACGGCTGCGTTGCTCGAGTCCCTGGTTCAGCCAGAATTGCACCGCCATCTTCATGGCGACCTCGACGGCCACCGAGCCGCTGTCGGAGAAAAACACCCGATCGAGTTCGCCGGGAAGTAGCGCCGTCAATCGCCGCGCCAAATTGAGCGCGGGCTCGTGCACCAGACCTCCGAACATGATGTGAGGCATAAGGCCCAGCTGATCCAGGACAGCCGCGCTGATCTTTGGGTGGTTATAGCCGTGGCAGGCGGTCCACCAGCTCGCGATCCCGTCGATGAGTTCGCGGCCATCGGCGAGAAAAATGCGGCTTCCCTCGGTGCGAACCACGGGAAGCGGCGGCGCCGTCGTCTTCATCTGGGTGTAGGGCAGCCAGATATGCTCCATCCCGCGCGTAAACCACTTCGGCGGTGCAGTTTTCATTCGTTTTTGCCTCCGGCTTCGCCGATTTGTCCCTTCCGGCTCCGCTTCCACCGGTCGGGGCTACCCAAACGGTTCGGGCTCGCCTATGTTGCCGGCGTTTTCCACCCACCTGGGACATTATCATGGCCGCGCATAGCATTCCGCATTTCCACAATCAGCCGGGCGTCCCGGTGGTGCGCGTCGGCGCCAGGGAATTCATGTGTGTCGGCGCTCTGCCGCCCTTGGATCATCCGCATATCTTTATCGACATGGGCGAGAGCCTCGACGCCATCTGCCCCTATTGCTCGACGCATTATGTCTATGATGACCGGCTGCATGGCACCTGCGAACCGCCCGAATGCATGTTCAAGCCTGAGGCCGAGTCCCTGACGGAATCGTCGATTGAGCACGCCTGATCTCCGATGAAAGGGCCTCATGCACTGATAGCTGGCGCCGGGATCGGCGGTCTTTGCGCGGCCTTGTGCCTGGCGCGCGCGGGCTGGCGGGTCACCGTCTACGACAAAGCCAAGGTTCTCGAAGAAGTCGGCGCGGGCCTTCAGCTCTCGCCCAATGCCAGTGTCGTTTTGGGCCGGCTCGATGTCATTCAGCGCCTAAAACCCTTCAGCCTTTCCCCGCGCGCCATCAAGATTCGCCGCAGCCGGGATGGCGCCGTGCTCGCGGAGATGTCGCTCGAAAACGCCGAACAACGCTGGGGGGCGCCTTACCTTGTCGCGCACCGCGGCGATCTCCAGCGCGTCCTGCTTGAGGCGATCGCAGGCGAGGGCCGCATAAGCCTCCATACCGGGGCGGCCGTCGTCGGATTTACCTCTTGCGTCAACCGTGTCGAAGTTGTTGTCGAGCACGGCGACTATCGGGTGACAACGACGGGGGATTGTCTGATCGGAGCGGATGGATCGCGCTCGCTCATTCGTGAGCGCATGGTCCGCGAACGAGAAGGGCCGCCCGGAACAGCTCATGCGCAGATTGTGCATCCGACCGATCGGCCAATATATTCCGGTCGTACCGCCTGGCGCACCCTTGTCGATGCAGGCAAGGTCCCCGACGACCTGCGCAAGGAAGAGACCACGCTGTGGCTCGGGCGCAGAGCCCATCTCGTTCATTATCCTTTGCGCAAGGGGACGATCGTCAACGTCGTGGCGATCGTGGATGAGGATTTCCGCGTCGCGGATGAAGCGGAATTCTGGTCCAGTATAGGTGCGCCGAAGGATCTCGAAGCGCGGTTTGCGGACTGGCGCGCAAGCGCCAAAGATTTGCTGCGCGCGGCTCCGCAGTGGCGCAAATGGCCGCTGTTCGATCGCAAACCGATCGCCAGCTGGACGGCCGGCCGGGTGGCGCTATTGGGCGATGCGGCGCATCCCATGCTGCCGTTCCTCGCGCAAGGCGCGGCGCAGGCGATCGAGGATGCAAGCGCGCTTGGCGAAGCCTTGGCGGGTCATCTTAATGTCGAAGAAGGCCTCCTTACTTACCAGGCGGCGCGGCATGCCCGCGCGACGCGGGTGCAGTGGGAATCGCGTCGGCAGGCCCAGATCTATCATTTCGGCGGTCCCGCGGCCTTGGTTCGAGACTTTGCGCTTCGCGGCCTTGGCGGCGAGAAGATGCTCTCTCGCTACGATTGGCTTTACGACGCACATACGCCGCGAGCCTGATCGAAGTTCAGCCCGTAACGGTTTCCGGTTGAATCTTGGTGTCCGAAAGGGCGATCATGCGGCGCAGTTCAGGCAGGCAGGATCCGCAATTCGTGCCGGCGCTGAGCCGCGCGCCGATCGCTTCGGTGGAACACGCGCCCGCGGCGATGGCCCGTTCGATCGCCCCGGCTTTGACACCGAAACAGGCGCAGATTGTGGAGCTGGCATCGAAGTCGGCGGCGGCGCTTCGGCCAGCCAGCAGGAAGCGGCGCGCGGATCCCTCAAGGCGCTCCAGCCGCCAGATTTCGGAAAGCGCACTCCAAGCTGGGGTCTCGCCATCGCGCCCCATGAAAATCACGGCATCGAGCCTTCCCGCCGCGATCAGCGCGGCCCGGAAAATGCCCCTTGCCGGATCGTGAAACTTGGCCTGCTCGGCCTTGCCGGCGGCGTTGCAGACCGCCTCGAACAGGGGTTGAAAAGCCTCGTTCGTCGCAAATCGCGCCGCATAGCCGTCCTCGATGGCGGTCCATGCCCAGACGGTGTCTCCTGGGAGCCTGAAACGGCGGCGCGACAGCACAAACCCCTGCGCCGAGAATTCGACGGGGGCGAGCGCTGCCGGAATGGCCTTGGCATCAGGCTGCCCGGAATAGGGATCGACGATGCTATGGACCAGCGCCCCGATGCGGGCACCTCCGGCGGTCTCGTCGCTCCAATGGATCGGGACGAAGATCCGGCCGGCAATTTGGGCATCTGTCACGACGACGCGCAGGACGGCGTTGCCATGTGCCGTGTTCACGCGCGCAAATCCGCCCTCGGCTACGCGCAATCTTCGGGCATCCTGCGGGTTCACCTCGACGAAGGGCTCGGGAATATGGCTGGCGAGTCTCGGCGAGAGGCCGGTTCGTGTCATCGTGTGCCATTGGTCGCGCACGCGTCCGGTGTTGAGAAGAAATGGATATTGCCCATCCGGCGCCTCCGCGAGCGCGGGTTCGGCAATGGTACTAAAGCGCGCGCGGCCCGAGGGCGTGAAAAAACGCCCGTCCGCAAACATTCGTTGGGTCCCGCGCGGCGCGTATTCGGAAGCCGGCCATTGAACTGGTGAAAGCGCGGCATAGGTCGCGTCGCTGATCTCGGCTAAGCCACCGAGATCGAAATCGCGCGCGCCATGGTTTTCGAAGGCCGACAGGGCCGCGTGTTCCCGGAAAATAGCGGCTGGATGCTGATAGTCGAAGACGGCGCCGAAGCCCATGCGCTTGGCGACCTGCGAGACGCTCCACCAATCGGGTTTCGCTTCGCCCGCGCAGGGCATGAATGCACGCTGCCGCGAAATCCGCCGTTCCGAATTGGTCACCGTCCCGTCTTTTTCGCCCCAGGCGGCGGCTGGCAGCAGCACATGCGCGCCGGCACCGATCGTGTCTGTCGAGCGCACATTGTCCGAGATGACCAGAAGATCGAGTTTAGCCATCGCCGCGCGGAAATGATCGGCGCGCGGCAGGCTGACGGCCGGGTTGGTGCCCATGATCCAGAGGGCCTTGATTTGGCCTCGCGCGATGGCGTCGAACATCGCGACCGCCTTGAGACCCTCGTGCTGGGCCACGCGGGGAGCGCCCCAAAAACGGGCGACACGGTCGATATCGGCGGACGAAAATTCCATATGCGCGGCAAGCTGATTGGCGAGACCGCCGACCTCCCGCCCGCCCATGGCATTCGGCTGCCCGGTCAAGGAGAATGGTCCCGTCCCCGGCTTTCCAATACGCCCGGTGGCGAGATGGCAATTGATGATCGAATCGACCTTGTCGGTTCCCTGCCAGGATTGGTTGACGCCCTGGCTGTAGAGCGTGACGACACGGCGTGTCGTCGACCAGAGATCGAAGAAAGCCGCGATCTCATGAGCCGAGACCCCGCATTTGGCGGCAATCGTTGCCAGATCCGGTGCAATTTGGCGTGCCCGTGCAAGTGCTAACTCGAAATCTTCCGTATGCGCGGCGATGTAAGTGTGATCGATTTGCTCGCGCTCGGCGAGGTGAACGAGAAGCCCGCAGAATAACACCCCGTCCATGCCGGGCTTGATCGTCAATGCGAGATCGGCGCTCTCTGTCGTGGCGGTCCCACGGACATCGATGCTGACAATACGCGTGCCGCGTTGTTCGCGCGCCCGCACCATCCGCTGGTAGAGCACCGGATGACACCAGGCGGCATTCGATCCGACCAGCACGAGGAGGTCGGCCTCATCGAGGTCTTCATAGGAGCCAGGCACCGTATCCGAGCCGAAGGCGCGGCGATGCCCAGCGACCGAGGAGGACATGCAGAGGCGCGAATTGGTGTCGACATTGGCGGAGCCGATGAACCCCTTCATCAATTTATTGGCAACGTAATAGTCTTCCGTGAGCAATTGCCCGGAAAGGTAAAACGCGACTGCCTCGGGGCCATAAGTCTCGATTGTGCGCGAAAACCCGTCGGCGATGCGATCGAGGGCAGCGTTCCATGTGGCGCGCGCGCCATCGACCAACGGATGCAAAAGCCGCGTTTCAGGCGCCAATGTCTCGCCCAGCGCCGAGCCTTTGGAACAGAGCCGGCCGAAATTAGCCGGGTGGCTTTTATCGCCCGCGATGGCCGCGCCGCCGATGCCGTCTGGCGTCGCCACGACGCCGCAGCCGACGCCGCAATAAGGACAAGTCGTGCGAACGCTTAAGGCCGCCGCATGGGCATTCATCAGTAAACGTCCGTCTGATACCGGTGCTGTCCGCGAAGGTCTTTCAAGAAAGCCTTCGCGGCGGCGACGTCCATCTTCCCATGCTCCGCGCAGACATCGACGAGCGCCGCCTCGACATCGACGGCCATGCGCTTGGCATCGCCGCAGACGTAAAAATGGGCGCCCTTGCTAAGCCATGACCACAATTCGGCGGCTTCCTCACGCATCTTGTCCTGCACATAGACTTTGCAGTCGCTCTCGCGCGACCATGCGAGCGACAGCTTGGTGAGCGTGCCGGCCGCCGGCAAATCCCGACAGCTCATCTTCGTAGAAGAAATCCGTGTCGCGCCGCTGATGGCCGAAAAAGAGCCAGGCCGGTCCTTGGGCCTTGGCCGCCATGCGTTCCTGCAGAAACGCCCGGAAGGGTGCGACGCCGGTTCCGGGTCCGACCATGATGATCGGCGTCTCGCCAGCGGCCGGCAAGGCGAAGTCATGGGCGCGCTGGATATAGACTTTTACCTTGTCGCCGGGCTGCAAGATCGGTGCCGGCGAATGTCGAGGCGACGCCGAAGCGCTCGCGCCCGCCTATTGCATAGCGGACATGATCGACGGTGAGAGATACCCGTCCTTTGCCCGCGCGGTGCGAAGAGGCGATCGAATAAAGTCGGGGCTGCAAGGGTTCGAGGGCCTCGACGAAAGCTTCCGGATCGGGCCGCAACCGGGGGAATTTTTCCAGCGCCGCCAGAACATCGAGAGTGGCGGCATCGCCGTCTGGAGTCTGCCCCCCTTGGCCAAGGCTTTTGCCTTCGCGCGGGATGTGCCGCCCGTGATGTAAGAAATCAGCTCGAACAGAATGTCCGGCGCCAGATCCCAATGAGACGTCCTCCCGAAGGACCTGACGCAGGGTCTTGTCGGCAATCGGGAAATCGTGCGGCGCATCGATGGCCGCGATGACACGGCATCGACGAGTCGTCGTCATTGACCGGAAAAATGCCAAAGCTATCGCCGGGCTCATAGTCGAGGCCGGCTTCCGAAATATCGAAGTCGACATGATAAGTCGCCTTTGCGCTGCCCTCGCGATTTAGTCTTTTGCGCGCCAGAATAGGTCGCTTCGGCGGGCGTGTTTCTTGAACGGCCCGGACGGGTGTCGGCGTCCCGGGTCTTGCCAATCGCGGCTTGGCTTCGGCTTTGGCCTTGGCTTCGTCCGGATCGGTCGCGCCGCCTCCCATTTCCTCGATCAAAGTTTTCAGCGTGCGCGCGGTTTCCTTGGCACCCGGCACGCAGAGGTTCAAGCGCTCCTCGGCCTGGGTCGCGATCGCCGTTGCATAGTCCTCGCAATTGTAGCCGCATTGCCCGCAGTCTTGTTGGGCCATTGCCGCCATCATGCGGCGCGCGAGCGGCCGGCCTTCGGCGAGCTTCATCCGCTCGCCGAGCGGCAAGGTCTGATCATGCCAAGGCGCGCCATCATCTTCGATATCGAGCGTAACGGCTTGTGGGCCGGACAGGGCGGCATAGACCGCGAGCTCCTGCGCGGGGAGAGCGATGCCGGGTTGCGACTCCGGCGCGAGAAGCCCTGCGAAAAAGCCGTTCAGCCATGCACGCTGCTCGGGGGAGAAGGGCGCGGACTCCGGAATGATGGGTGCCGGTGCCGGCGGGCGGTGAAAAGCGTTCATCCGTCTTGTCCCTCGGCGAAATTCTTGAGCGCGGCATTCTCATGCCGTGCCGAAAAGGCTTGAAAACATTCGGCGGGATCGGTGCGATGCGCGAGATAGGCCTTGAGCAGATTCTCGACCCGCAAGGGCGCATCCTCGGCTTTCACATCGCGCAAAATCTCCCGCCCGATCGCGCCTGAGGGTCCAAAGCCGCCACCGGCAACGATGTGGTAGCCATCGGTTGTATCGCCCTCGGCATTGAGCGCGACTCGGGCGGCGATGAGACCGATGTCGCCAATGTAATGCTGCGCGCAGGAATGATGGCAGCCGGTGAGATGGATGTTGACCGGCTGATCGAGATTGACGCGCGGTTCGCACCAGTTGGCGATCTGCTCGGCATGGGCTTTGGTATCGGCGGCGGAAAACCGGCACCCGCGCGAGCCCGTGCAGGCGACGAGGCCGGCGCGAATGGAGGAGGCCCGCCAATCGAGTCCGGCAGTTTCCACCGCCGCCTTGGCATCTGCGAGGCGGGCTTCGGGGATCCCCGAGATCAAAAGATTCTGCCAGACCGTGAGGCGCAAGTCTCCGTCGCCGAAGTCCCGCGCGATCGCGGCAAGCGCGCGCATTTGCGCACAGTCCATTTTCCCGACCGGCAGAACAACACCAAGATAGAAAAGACCTTCCTGCTTTTGCGGGTGCATACCGATATGCGCTTGGCGATCCTGCATTGGCCGGGGGAGAATATGTATTTCGTCGACGCGGGGAATTTTTCGCCCGAGCTGCTCTTCGACCTTGGCAAGAAAACCGTCGAGACCACGGCCCTCGGCGACGTAACGGTCGAGCACATATTTCAGCCGTGCCTTCGCCCGGTTGGTACGGTCGCCTTCGGCAATGAAAACCCGCACGATGGCATCCGCGACATCCGTGGCCTCAGCGGGCCGGACAATGGCGCCCGTCTCCCGCGCGAGGTCCCGATGCCCGGTAATGCCGCCGACGATCAGCTTGAACCATACGCCGGGCTCAGCACCCCCACCTTCAGCGATTTCGACGGCTTGAAAGCCGATATCATTGGTATCCTCAAGCGTCGGAACCGAACCGCCTCCATCGAAGGCAACATTGAATTTGCGGGGCAGTCCGGAAAGCGTGCGCTGGTTGAGAATGTGAAAGTGCCAGGCGCGGGCAAACGGCCGCGTGTCGATAAGTTCATTCACGCCGATCCCGGCGGTGGCGTCGCCCGTGACGTTTCGGATGTTATCGGCGCCGGCACCCCGCGAGGTCAGACCCAAATCCTGCAGCCCTTCCACGACATTCAGGGAGTCGTGCGCGGCGATCTCGCGGATTTGCAGATTGGCGCGGGTCGTCACATGGGCATAGCCGCCGCCGAATTTTTCGGCGAGATCGGCGACGCCGGCAAATTGCCAATGCGAGAGAATGCCGTTGGGGATGCGCAGCCGGCACATATAGCTGTCCTGGGCCGGCGCGACATAAAAGAGACCATAATAACGCCAGCGGAAATTATCGGCGGCTTTCGGATATGCCTTGCGGTCGGCCTGGTCGCGCAGCCGATGATAGGCATCGAAGGGATGTTCTTCGCGTTTCCATTTCTCCTGGTCGGCAAGTTTTTTGCCGCCTCTGATGACCTCGTCCTGGGCCAGCAGATGCGGGGCGTCGGGACCCGATGGCTTCGGCTCCAAAGCCGTCGGGGCGGGGCTGGCTGGAGGCAATAAACCTTTGCCCCCGCGCGCCTGGATGCCGGAGACAAATCCTTCGAGATAGCGTTTTTGTTCGGGAGTAAAATCGCCTGACATCGACAGCCTCACGCGGCTTGAGGCAGCGCGAGCGCCGGCCCGAAGGCAAGCAGATCGCGCATTTGGGAGACGTCGGCATGCGAGCGGATCAGATCGAGATACCAGAGCCCGTCGGCGCTATCGCCAAACAGTACAACGCCCTTCAGCCGGTGGTCTTCGATGACGAATTTTTTGTAAAAGCCTGCGCCATCATCCTCGATCATGACGACTTCGCTCGTCGGGCCTTCCATGAAGTCCCCGGCGGAAAACAGATTGACCCCCGATACTTTTAGATTGGTTGCGAGTGTGGAGCCGGCATAGGTGGCGGTGGTCTCCCCGGCGAGGCGGCGGGCCAGGATTTTTGCCTGTTCATAGGCCGGCTCAACGAGGCCATAGACGTTGCTGCGATGCTCCGCGCATTCGCCAAGCGCGAAGATGTTGGCATCGCTAGTGGCGAGACCATCGTCAACGACGATGCCGCGACCAACCGCGAGCCCGGCCCGGCGCGCGAGCTCCACATGAGGCTTTATGCCGACCGCGCAGACCACGAAATCAGCGGGGAGAATACGCCCATCGGACAATTCGAGCGCCTTCGCACGGGCCTCTCCGACAACCCTCGCCGTGTCGGCCCCGAGCAGAACCTCGACCCCCTTGGCCTCGATCGCGCTTTTCAAAAGGGCGGCCGCATGGGGATCAAGCTGACGCTCCATCAGGCGGTCCATCAAATGCACGAGTGTCACCTCGACCCCGGCCTTGGCGAGGCCATAGGCCGCCTCTATGCCGAGCAAGCCGCCGCCGATCACAGCCGCGCGGGCGCCCGGCCGCATCAGGGCGCGCATCGCGCCAACGTCGGCGAGATCGCGGAACGTCAAGACATTTTCCAGATCCATGCCGGGCTTCGGCAGCTTGATCGGTTGCGAGCCGGTCGCCAGCACGAGCTTGGAATAGGAAAAGCATTGGCCGCTCGCCAGATTGACCGTTCGGCGATCCCGGTCGATTGAGGCAACTGCCTGTCCATCGAGGGTCGTCACGCCGCGCCCGCTCCACCAGTGCCGCGGCTTGAGTTCGAGCGAACCTTCGTCGACCTCTCCGGCGAGCAACGACGACAACAAAACGCGATTGTAGGAGAGCCGGGGTTCGGCGCCGATCACGATCACGCTGTAGCGGCCGAGAGCACGCCGAGTCAGCTCGTCGACGAAGCGGGTGGCAGCCATGCCGTTGCCGACAACAACCAATGGTTCGCTCATGGCTATCTCACGCCGCCTCGACATAGCTGTGTCGTTCATAGAGGAATTTCAGCACCCTTTCGCGCAGGTGGATGTAGGTCTCGTCGACGGCGAGTTCGAGCCGCTGGCGCGGTCGCGCGAGCGGCACGTCGAGCACTTCGCCGATGCGCGCGGAGGGGCCATTCGTCATCATCACGATGCGGTCCGAGAGAAGCACCGCCTCGTCGACATCATGGGTGATCATGATGACCGTGTTGTTGAGCGTCGAATGGATGCGCATGACGCTGTCTTGCAAATGGGCACGGGTCAGCGCATCGAGCGCGCCGAAGGGCTCGTCGAGAAGGAGCACTTTTGGCTCCATGGCGAGGGCGCGGGCGATTCCGACGCGCTGTTTCATCCCGCCGGAGATTTCCGAGACATGCTTGTCCTTGGCATGCGTCATCTGCACGAGATCGAGGTTATGCAGGCACCATTGATGCCGCTCGGCCCGCGATTTGACGCCCCCGAAAACCTTGTCGACGGCGAGCCTCACATTTCCATAGACCGTGAGCCAGGGCAAAAGACTGTGGTTTTGGAAGACGATCGCCCGATCGGGGCCGGGACTGTCGACTTGGCGGTCCTCCAGAAGGATCGCTCCGGTCGTCACGTCGGTCAGGCCCGCCAGAAGATTGAGGACTGTCGACTTGCCGCATCCGGAATGGCCGATGATGGAGACAAATTGGCCTCTTTCGATCGAGAGGTCGATGTCCTTCAACACTTCTGTCGTCGAGTTGCCGCGTGAAAAACTTTTCGTGACATGATCAATTCTGAGATAGGGACGAGCCATGGGGGCACCCTTAATTTGCAACTGTGCCACGGGTGACGAACGCGCCGATCGCGCCGACTAGGCGGTCAAGCACGAAGCCGGTGAGGCCGATGTAGCCGAGAGCAACGATGATGTCGGGCAGGCGCGAGGAATTCCAGGCATCCCAGATGAAGAACCCGATACCGACGCCGCCGGTCAGCATTTCAGCCGCCACGATGGCGAGCCACGCAAGGCCGATGCCGATCCGCAAGCCGGTGAAGATGTAGGGTGCCGCGGATGGGACCATGATCTTGGTGAAAAATTCAAAGGGATTGAGCCGGAGGACTCGCGCGACGTTGCGATAATCATTCGGGATATTGCGAATGCCGACGGCGGTGTTGATGATGATCGGCCAAATGCTCGTGATGAAAATCACAAAGATCGCCGAAGGATTGCTGTCGCGGAAAGCCGCGAGCGCAAGTGGCAGCCAGGCAAGCGGTGGCACGGTGCGCAGCACCTGGAAGATCGGGTCGAGCCCGCGCATCGCCCAAACCGATTGGCCAACCAGCGTTCCCAGAAGAATTCCGACGACGGACGCAAGGCCGAAACCGACCATGACGCGCTCGACGGAAACCAGGACACGAAAGCCAAGGCCGATGTCCTGCGGTCCATTGTTGAAGAAAGGATGCCGGATGAGATCGCCCGCTTCCGCCCAAACGACGGAAGGGGATGGCAGAGTGGCGCCCGACCGGGAACAAAGAATCTGCCAGATGAACAGGATGACGGCGAGCATCACCAGCGGCGGCAGAAGGTTCCCCATCGCACCCCGCACCAGCGCCCGAGCGCCAAGGCTGGCGCTCTTCAGCAGCGAAATTTTGCGGGGCATCGAGGAGGGCGGTTTTCGCTTTGGCGCAAGTCCATCCTGCGCGGCCACAGTTTCTTGCTGCAAGGCGGAAAGGGACATTAAAATCTCCGTCTGTGGTGGACGCTCGCTTGGAGCGTGTCGGGTCATGCGATGCGCTTGATCGCTAGGCTCTTAAGATAGGCGGATGTGTTCGCGGGATCGAAGACCTTGCCGTCGAAGAAGGTTTCCTTGCCGCGCGAAGAGGATTTCGGCACGTCGGCCGCGGCAACGCCAAGCATTTTGGCGGCCTCGCGCCACAGATCCTCGCGGTTGACCTTGTCGACCAGCGCGGTGATGTCGGTCGAAGGATCGAACTTGCCCCAGCGAATATCCTCGGCCACGAACCAAGCATCATGGCTCTTGAACGGATAGGACACGCCGCCGGTCCAGAATTTCATCGCGAGATCGGTGCCGTTGGCCACGCGCCCATTGCCGTAGTTGATGTCCCCCTTCAGCCGGCCGAGCACGTCGGCAACCGGCACGTTCAACCACTGCCGCTTGCCCAGAATGGCCGCCATTTCTTCTTTATTCTCGGGCTTGTCGCACCATTGCTGGGCCTCCATCACGGCCATCAGCAGCGCCTTCGCGGCCTTTGGATTTTTGTCGACCCATGCTGCGCGCAGACCCAGCGCCTTCTCGGGATGCCGCTTCCAGATTTCGCCGGTCGTGCAGGCTGTAAATCCGATCCCCTGGTTGACGAGCTGTTCGTTCCAGGGCTCGCCGACACAGAAGGCATCCATGTTGCCGACCTTCATATTGGCGACCATTTGCGGCGGCGGCACAACGATGGTCGAAACATCCTTGTCCGGGTCGATTCCGCCGGCGGCCAGCCAGTAGCGGATCCACAGATCATGGGTGCCGCCCGGAAAGGTCATCGCAATCTTGACGTCCTTGCCGTCGGCTTTCTTCTTGGCGAAGATTTCCTTGAGCGGCGTGGAATCGAGCCCGACTTTCGAATCCTTGTATTCGTTCGAGACCGAGATGCCCTGGCTGTCGTAATTGAGCCGCGCGAGGAGATAGATCGGCACCGGCACGTTGTTTTGGGTGACCTTGCCGGTCGAGATCAGATAGGGCATCGGCGAAAGCATATGCGCGCCGTCTATGCCGTTCGATTCGGAACCGAGCACGAGATTGTCGCGCGTCGCGCCCCAGGATGCCTGCTTGGCGACCGACACGTCGGTCAGCCCGTATTTATCGAAGAGGCTTTTTTCCTTGGCGATGATCAGTGGCGCCGCATCGGTCAGCGCGATGAAGCCGAGCACCAGTTTCGTCACTTCGGGTCCCGCGGTCTCCGCGAACACGCCGGCCGGAAATGCGCTTTGCGCGGCGGCCATCAGCGCGGTGGTCCCGGCAAGGCTCGCGCTCGACGCGAGGAGCGACCGGCGTGTCAATCCGCCTGAGCCGCGCGAAGTTTTGGATTGCATGTAGAGCTCCATCACGAACAAAAAAAAAGCCGCTGGCAGACCGCAGCACGAATGCGATGGTCAGTCAGCGGCGTTGCTGGTTGTCGGGCCCGCCATTGGACTCGACAGGGATCGTAGGGAGCCGATCCGCAATGCACATCGCAAGTCTTATGCCAGCGCGAACGATGCGGGGTTTCCCCTCTGCACGACCGCAGGCGAGTCTCAGCTCTTTGATGGGACCGATGGGCGTTGGTGCGGCATTCCGCACTTATGCTGCACATGCTGCGTACTTACTGTGCAACGCACCTTTGTTTGATCAGTCGTTGGTCAGGACCCGCCCTCGGCCTTCAGGGCGGCAAGGTAGGCAGGAATGTCGTCCGGCGAAAATGCCGGGCCGTCGAACGCAACCGGCATGTCTGTGGCGCCGGTCATCGAAGGCCCTAAAGCCGGGGCATAGACGGCCGCGGCGGTCTTGGCGTGCGTCTCCGAATAGGTGGTTTGCCCGGCCGCCACCATCTGGGCGTAAAGCCAAAGCGCGCGCGCCGGATCCGCTTTGATCGCCCCTTCGTCGAGCCGCAGCCCGGTGGCGACCTGCGCGGGGCCGGAGGCAGACGCCTTGGCGCCAAGCACTTGATCAATGGTCTCGGCGCTCACGCCGGGCTCGGTCATGCTTGTTAGCAGGGTCACCAGGGCGCTCCGGTTGCCGGCGTTTCCCGCCCAGCGCGAGGCCTCGGCGATGGCACTGCGCCAGCGAACGGACCTCTTCGGGGTGCGCCTGCGCCCAGTCCGCCCGGAGGGCCAGCACTTTTTCCGGACAGTCGCGGACAATGTCCGTCCCGGAATGGAGGATGATCCCGACGCCCGCCGAGACCGCCAGTGCGTTCCACGGCGCGCCGACACAAAAGCCGTCCAACTGGCCCTTGCGCAGCGTTTCGACCATGAACGGCGGCGGCACGACGACGAGTCTCACATCCTGGTCGGGGTCGAGTTTGGCCGCCCGCAACCACAGCCGCAATTGATAATGATGGCTGGAGAAGGGGAAGACATGGCCGAACGTGAGCGGCGGCTCCCCTTTCGCAAGGCGGCCCGCGGCGACCCGGGCGAGCGCCTTGGCGGTGACCCGCGGGTCGGTCATGTCGCCGTGGGCTTCCTGGCGCAAGGCCTCGAACAAAGCCTTCGAAACCGTAAACGCATTGCCGTTGAGCCCGAGTGCGACCGGCGCGACAAGCGGCATTTGCAGTTGGCCGATGCCGAGCGTGACAGCGATGGCGGCTGGCGCCAGCATATGGGCGGCCTCAAAATGACCGGCGACCAGTCGGTCGCGAATATTTGCCCATGAGGTTTCGCGCACGAGTTCGATGTCGAGGCCCCCGGCGCGCGCGAAGTCCTGCGCTTTTGCAACGTGGAGCAAGGCCGCATCGGTCAGCGGCACATATCCGATACGGAGCCGTGTCGTCATCGCAAAAGCTCCGCGGCGGTGATGATGGATCTGGCAATGTCGGCGATCTTCTTGTTTTCGTTCATCGCCGTCTGGCGCATGAGCGCATAGGCTTGTTCTTCAGGGATGGACTTGGCCCGCATGATCAAGGCTTTGGCCCGGTCGATTGCCTTGCGGTCCTCGATCTGCGACTTCGCCTGTTCGAGTTCGCCCTTGAGCTTGGCGAAAACATTGAAGCGGCTGATCGTCGTGTCGAGAATGGGTTTCACGCGGTCCTTGCGAAGGCCATCGACGATATAGGCCGAAACGCCTGCGTCCATCGCCGCATTGATCATCGCGGTATCGGAATGATCGACGAACATCGCCACGGGCCGCGCCACGGAGCGGCTCACGACGAACATTTGTTCGAGAACGTCGCGGCTGGGGCTTTCGAGATCGATCAGAATGACGTCCGGGTCGATCACCCGCAGGCGATCGAGCAGCTCGGCGGTGTCGTCGATGCGCACCACGCTCATATGTCCAGCCTCGCGCAAGCCTTCTTCGAGAACGGCCGCCCGCAACGGGTTTTTGTCGATGACGGCGATGCGCAGGTCCCGCTTCAAAGAAACTCCATGAGCTTGCAAAAGCGCTCTATAGCATGCGGCACGCCACGCCGGGTTTTCGGCCGAAGCCGGGTGGGGGCTGGCGTTTTGGCCGGATTCCGCCGAATTGACTTGCTTCGCGGGTTGCCTCTATAAGAAGCCCGATTTTCGGTCCTGATAAAAACGTGCCTTTCCCCGTGAAGGGCGGTTTTTTGATGGGCTGCGTCGCCGCTAGGTGATAACACGCGCGTGCCGGCTGGACCTGAGGAATTCGGGTTTTGCCGCAGGGCGGGTATTGCTTTTTTGTGACGGAATTTGGAGCGGAACGGTGAAGCGGACGTATCAACCAAGTAAGCTTGTGCGCAAGCGGCGGCACGGGTTTAGAGCGAGGATGGCAACAGTCGGTGGCCGCAAGGTCATCGCGGCGCGGCGCGCGCGCGGTCGGAAGCGGCTGTCGGCGTGATTTCTTTGCGCAGTTTTTTCTCTCGCGGGGCGGGGATTTTGTCGTCTCGCTCCGGCTGGATTCAACTCGATGCGAAAGCCTCGCGCCAAGCGCGGCGTGCAAGACCTGAGTGCCCAATCAACTGAGCGCTCCGAAGAAGCGAGGGACGCCCAGCATGGATGTGCTTTGGGGGCGCCCGAACGTCTGAGGCGGAGAGCGGATTTTTTGAATGCCGCGAAGGGGAAGCGTTTTCATGCGCGCGGCTTGACTTTACAGGTAGCGCCGCGCCGGACCAGCCCGGTGCCCACCGCTTTGAAAGCGGGTTTGCCGGCAAACTCTGCCGCGTCCGACATTTCTATGATGGCACCGAGCGGACAAGGCGAAGTGCAGGGCGATGTCCCGGCCACGCCGCCGCGTTTCGGCTTCACTGTAACCAAACAATGCGGGGGCGCGGTTCAGCGCAACCGGATCCGCCGCCGCCTAAAGGAAGCGGTGCGGCTCCTAAAACCTCTTCCGGCGCGGCCGGCCAATGATTATGTAATCCTCGCTCGACCCGAAGCGCTCGGCATGTCTTTTCTGGCCTTGCAGGCGGAAATTTCTCGCGCCCTCGGTAAAATCGATACCCGAAAAAACCTCCCGCCAACTCGCCACGATCGTGATCCCAAGGATCCGTCGCCGGCGGTTCCCAACGATGCGTGGCAAAGAGACAAAAGGCAGGACACCCAAGGGATGACCAAGGAAACCAAGAACCTCATTTTGGCGATCTGCCTGTCGATGCTCGTCGTCCTGGGCTGGGAGACATATTACGAAAAAGACCGCCAGATCCAGGCCCAGAAGCAAGCCCAGCTCGCGCAAACGCCTGGGGCCCAGACGCCCTGGGGCTCCGGCCACCACCTCGCAAGTCCCAATCCGCCGGTTGCAGGCAGCTCCCTGACGAAGCCGGGCGGAAACGGTGCCGAAAAGACCCGTGCCGAGGCTTTGGCGGAGAGCTCCGAGAGTGAAGCTCGACACCCCGGCGCTCTATGGATCGATCTGCGCTGCAAGGGCGCGCGCCTCGACGACGTATCGTTCAAGGCCTATCGGGAAACCATCGATCCAAACAGCCCGCACATCATCTTGCTATCGCCGGCCGGCTGCGCCGGGGCCCTATTACGTCGAGGCCGGCTTCCTCGCCGACCCGGGCGCAAACGTGGTGCTCCCGGAGCCGATACCGTCTGGCAGGCCGATCGCGACACGCTGACCGAAACGTCGCCCGTGACGCTCACCTATGACAATGGGCAGGGTCTTGTCTTTCACCGCCAGATCGCGGTCGACGATCGCTATATGTTCACCCTGACCGACAGCGTCGAGAATAAATCAGCGCAGGCCGTGTCGCTGCATCCCTATGCCCGTGTCGCGCGGCACGGGAAGCCGGTCTCCGCGAACTACTCCATTCTGCATGAAGGCTTTGTCGGCGTCATCGGCGACTCCGGCGTTCAGCAAATCAAATACGACAAGATCGAAAAGGAAGATCGCGGCACGAAGGTCTTCACGGGCACCGGCGGCTGGCTCGGCCTGACCGACAAATATTGGGGCGCGGCCGGTCATTCCGGACCAGTCCGATCCCTGTCGAGGCGAGCTTTAACCAGGCTCCCCGGTCCGACCAGCGTTTATCAATCCGGTTTTGTCGCACGGAAATCCGAAAACGCTCGCGCCGGGCGCTTCGAGCGAATCGTCACCACGCGGGTCTTCGCCGGTGCCAAGGAGACCGATACGCTCGAAAAATATCAGGCCAATTTGGGGATCGAGAAATTCGATCTGTCTGATCGACTGGGGCTGGTTCTATTTCATCACCAAGCCGATGTTCTGGCTGCTCGACTCTGATTTACAAATTTGTCGGCAATTTCGGCGTCGCGATCCTGTTCATCACCGTTCTGGTCAAGGCAGCTCTTCTTTCCGCTCGCCAACAAAAGCTATGTCGCGATGGCCAAGATGAAGGCGGTGCAGCCGCAGATCACTGGCGATCCGCGACCGCTTCCCCGACGACAAGCATAAGCAGCAAATGGAAATCATGGCGCTTTACAAGCGCGAGAAGATCAATCCCCGTGTCGGGCTGCCTTGCCGGTGCTGATCCAACTTCCGGTCTTCTTCTGCGCTCTACAAGGTGCTGGTCATCACCATCGAGATGCGGCAGGCGCCGTTTTTCGGCTGGATCAAGGATCTGTCGCGGCCTGATCCGACCAATCATCTTCAATCTGTTCGGCCTCATTCCCTTGATCCGACTCAGATTCCGGTGTTTGGTCCCTATCTTGCGATTGGCGTCTGGCCCGTCATCATGGGCATCACCATGTTCCTTCAGATGAAGGTGAACCCGGAACCGGCCGATCCGATGCAAAAGCAGGTCTTCACCTGGATGCCGGTCCTCTTCACGTTCACCCTCGGGAGCTTTGCCTCTGGTCTCGTCATCTACTGGAGCTGGAACAATATCTTGTCGGTCATTCAGCAGACGACAATCATGAAGCGTGCCGGCGTCAAGATTGAACTCTGGGACAATCTGATCGGCATGTTCCGCAAGAAGGCGACAACCTGAGTTGGCCGACCGGCGAGGCGGGCAGGACCGGTTTTCGCCCCAGCCAGACTTTGTCGGAAATGGGCCGCAAGCTTTTCGCCGGGGAATGCGCGTTTCATATGGGCGGCGGTCGAAGCCGCCCAATTGCCGCCGCCGGGCGCGCCGGAAATCGCCTTCGCCGGGCGTTCGAACGTCGGGAAAATCCTCGCTCCTCAACGCGCTGACCAATCGCAAAACCTTGGCCCGGACCTCGCATACGCCGGGCCGCACGCGCGAGCTCAATTTTTTCGCGCTTGCGGCGGCGAGGCGGACAATGCCAAGCTTCGCCTCGTCGATATGCCCGGCTATGGCTATGCGGCGGCGTCAAAGGAAAAGATCGCGTCCTGGACGCCGCCTGATCGCAGGATTTCTTGCGCGGCCGGGCGCCGCTGCTGCGCGTTTTCCTTCTCAGTCGATGGCCGCCACGGCGCGAAACCAATCGACATCGAAATGATGGACTCTGCTCGATCGATCCGCGATGTCCTATCAGATCGTCTTGACGAAGCAGGATGAGGTGGCAGCCTGCCGAGCGGGACGCACGCGTCTTGCCGCGACGCTGCGCCCTGATCGACAAACGCCCCGCCGCCTTTCCGGACGTGATCTTCACCTCCTCGGAGACTGGCGATGGAATTGCCGATCTTCGCGCCGCCGTTGCCAAATTATTGGCGGAGCGCGGGTTTTGACGGGGCGTCCGGCATCTACTGACATCTACTGAAAACTTCGGCCGCGTTGAGCTTGTCACAACAAGCGGTTAAGAACAGTTTCGGTGTACGCGAACGAGGCCTTATGAACGACGCGACCAAAGCCAACCAGCAAGATCAGGGGCAGGCCGAGGCTCAAAAACAGGCCGCCATCTTAATGCAGGCCCTGCCGCACATGTTGCGCTACGACGACGCGATCGTCGTGGTCAAATATGGCGGTCATGCCATGGGCGACGACAAGGTTGCGCGGGATTTCGCGCGCGACATGGTGTTGCTGGAGCAGTCCGGGGTCAATCCGGTCGTCGTTCACGGCGGCGGACCGCAAATCGGCGCGATGCTGGCCAAGCTTGGCCTTAAATCGGCATTCTCCGACGGTCTGAGGGTGACCGACCGGGCGACCGTGGAAATCGTCGAAATGGTGCTGGCCGGCTCGATCAATAAGCAGATTGTCGGTTTCATCAATGCCGAGGGAGGCCGAGCGATCGGCCTTTGCGGCAAGGACGGCAATATGGTGATCGCCAACAAGGCCCCCAATACCAGCGAGGAAGTCGACCTCGGTTTTGTCGGGGAACCGGCGAAGGTGGATAAAACGGTGCTCGACCAGGTGCTCGGGCGCGAACTCATTCCGGTCCTAGCCCCGATCGCGCAAGGCACCGACGGCGAGACCTATAATGTGAACGCCGACACGTTTGCTGGCGCCATCGCCGGCGCTCTCAAGGCGAAGCGGCTGCTCTTATTGACCGACGTACCGGGGGTGCTCGACCGCAACAAGCAACTGATCAAGCAATTGCGCGTTGACGACATCCATGCCCTCATAGCCGACGGCACGATTACCGGCGGCATGATCCCGAAGGTGGAAACCTGCATCTATGCGCTTGAGCAAGGTGTCGAAGGCGTCGTGATACTTGATGGAAAAATGCCTCATGCTGTCCTGATCGAATTATTGACCGATCACGGCGCTGGAACATTGATTAAACGGTGAACGATACGAAACATGTTCTGAACGATTCCGCAGAGATCCTGCAGGCCGCAGCCGAGGGCGAGGTCGCGCCCGATGCAGAGAAAATCGATGGTGCAGGCTTCGGTGCCTTATCCAGAATCGACACCTGGGTCTTCGATCTCGACAATACGCTCTATCCGGCCGATTGCGATCTATGGCCGAAGATCGACGCGCGGATCACCCTGTTCATGGCGGATCTTTTCGGACTCGACGGCATGTCGTCGCGGGCTTTGCAAAAATATTACTATCAGCGCTATGGCACGACTTTGCGCGGGCTGATGGAAGAGCACGACATCGGCGCCGAGGATTTTCTCGAATTCACGCATGACATCGACCGATCTTCGCTGCTTCCCAATCTTTCTCTCGCGACGGCCATCACGGCCTTGCCAGGACGCAAGCTGATTTTGACGAACGGCTCGCGCGATCACGCGCAGCGCACCGCCGCGGCGCTTGGTCTCGACGCGATGTTCGAAGATATTTTCGATATCGTGGCCGCCGATTTCGTGCCGAAGCCCGCGGCGGCAGCCTATGAGCGTTTCTTCGAACGGCACGCGGTCGATCCGACGCGGTCGGTCATGTTCGAGGATCTCGCGCGAAATCTCATCGTTCCGCACGAGCGCGGCATGGCGACCGTGCTTGTCGTGCCCAAGCCCGGACAAATGGACCATCGCGATGCTTTCGAGATCACCAGCGAAGAAGCGCCGCCCCATATTGACTTCGTGACCAGCGATCTCGAGCGATTTCTGATCGATCTGGTCCTCGACGCGCCATCGTCAAGTTAATCGGCGCACGGCCGTAAAGACGCGGTTTTTCCTGATTTCGGCGCTGTCCCGCCGCTCCCGCCCAGAAGATCAGTCCTTTCCAGCCGGCGGCCTTGCGCAAACGGCCGGGTATGCGTCTTGCAAAGAGTTTCGCTCTCACTCGCATTTAGAGAGAGGATGTATGATAGACGACACTCTCCGCCCGGTCATCGTGGCTAAGAAGACCGATGAGGCCCATAATATGGTCTCGTTTGAATTGGTCGATCCGAACGGTGCGGACCTTCCCGCATTCTCCGCGGGGTCTCATATCGATGTGACGATTCCCGGCGGGTTGGTGCGCCAATATTCTTTGTGCAACAGCTCCTTCGAACGCAATCGCTATGTGATTGGCGTGTGGAACGATCCCAATAGCCGGGGTGGGTCCAAGGCGCTGTATGGACAAGTGCAGGTGGGCGACACCTTGCAAGTCGGCTTGCCGCGCAACCGCTTCCGGGTTCCCCGGAGTACAAAGCGGGCCATTTTGTTGGCGCGGGGCATCGGTGTGACGCCGATTTTGAGCATCGCCGACTATTTGAAATCCCAAAATATTCCCTTCGAGCTCCATTATGTTTACGCCATGATGTCCCCCGGATCGTTTCAAGGGATGATCAAGGACTCGAACTTCGCCGAAAACACAAAGTTCTATTATGAGGCGAGCGAACTGAATCAATTGCTGGACCCAAAGAGTATTCTCACGGATCAGCCGGAAGACATGCAGCTTTTCATCTGCGGTGTCGATTGGTGGCAAGATCCGATCATCAATACGGCCAAGCAAAAGGGCTGGGCCGAAGAACGCATCCATGTTGAACGCTTCACGGCCAAGGTGCCTGCGGCCATCCTCGACAAAGTCTTCGACGTGAAGATCGCAAGCACCGGGATTGTTTATAAAATCCCTGGCGATAAGACAGTGACGGCATTCCTGGAAGAAAAGGGTGTGAAAATTCCGACATCTTGCGAACAAGGCATGTGCGGGACGTGTCAAATCAAGGTTCTTGAAGGTGAAGTGGATCACCGCGACAAACGTCTAAGTCCGCAACAGAAGGAAGAGGGATTCTTTATCGCATGCGTCTCTCGCGCCAAAAGTGACCTTCTGGTGCTGGATTTGTAGGACGCCGCAAATCCTGCGCCATTGCGTAAAACTCGCAAAGCGCTGCATTTGTTTGAAGGGGTATTAATTACTCCGCAGGGGGGCAGGTGATTTCCTTCACGACTGCGGCGGCGAAGGCTTTGACGCCCGTATTGATGCGCAATGAAAGCTTTTTGGCATCCGTGGTCCAGCTTTTATAAGTCACGATGCCGCGATTAATATCGACGACCGTATATTTTTCCTTGCTGCGCGTCACATAGCATTTTCCCGCGTGTATCTCGCTTACGTCCATAGGCATGTAACGCTCCTTCTCCATTTAACCCCGTCCGTCATCAACTGCCCCTCGATGCTCAGTCGAAGGGGTCGGTCGCACGGTGGTGATTGAACACGTCAGCAAAACCCATGCCGTCTTTGCCTCTTGCGGGCGCCGTTAAGCTCATCCCAGTGCGGACTTGAAGTGCGATTTTCCGGATATCGGCGCCGTTACGTGAGCCGGTCTTCGGCGGCACAGCATTGACATCGGCGCGCGGTCCATCAAAACCTCTGGCGCACTGCCAATTTTTTTTGACCTGCCGGAGATTCTGTACAAATGCGTGAGCCCGACCTGGAAAAGATCGTCGAGGCGGCCTTCGAAAACCGCGCCAATATCGATGCGAAAACACAAGGCGAGGTGAGGGAAGCCGTCGAAGCGGTCCTGGCCCTGCTTGATACGGGAAAACTCCGCGTTGCGGAAAAGATCGAAGGCGCCACAGGGCCGGCCTCCTGGAAGGTCAATCAATGGCTGAAGAAAGCCGTGCTTTTGTCGTTTCGCTTGAACGACATGACGGCGATCGCGGGCGGCCCTGGCGGTTCGAGCTGGTGGGACAAGGTTCCTTCCAAATTCGCCGGCTGGGGCCCGGAACAACATGCGGCAGCCGGGTTTCGCTCGGTCCCCAATTGCGTGGTGCGGCGCTCCGCCTATATTGCGCCGGGCGTCGTCCTCATGCCCTCGTTTGTCAATCTCGGCGCCTATGTCGATAGCGGCACCATGGTCGACACGTGGTCGACTGTCGGTTCCTGCGCGCAAATCGGCAAGAATGTGCACCTTTCGGGCGGGGTCGGTATCGGCGGCGTGCTCGAACCATTGCAGGCTAATCCGACGATCATCGAAGACGAATGCTTCATCGGTGCCCGTTCGGAAATCGTGGAAGGGGTGATCGTCGGCGAGGGGTCGGTCATCTCGATGGGGACGTTCATTTCCGCTTCGACGAAGATTGTCGATCGCACGACCGGCGAGGTCCATCTCGGCTTTGTGCCGCCTTATTCGGTTGTGGTCTCCGGCAATTTGCCCGGAAAGCCTTTGCCCGACCGGCTCGCCCGGTCCTTCCCTCTATTGCGCCGTGATCGTGAAAACCGTCGATGCCCGGACCCGTTCCAAGACCTCCATCAATGAATTGTTGAGGGATTGATGGCGACGGCATCACTCTCGGAGCTTGTCGCGGGGTTCGGGTTTCGTACCGATCAAGGCCGGATCGACGCAAAAACCTGGTGGCAGGGTACCGCGCTTCTGGGCGCGCTGCTGGTCATCCTCACCGGAGGCTGGTTCCTGCTCGCGCCCTTTGCGCACCGCGACCTTGCCAACACGCCCTTTCTGGCCTGGGCCACGCTCGCCGCTTTCGTCTATCTGCTTTTCTACGCGTTTGCGGTCCTGCTCATCGCGATCAGCCATTACAATCTCAGCGCCAAGCGGTGGCGCGACCGGGGCTGGCCGGGTTCGCTTGCCGGTCTTCTGCCCCTGACCGCGCTGATCAGCGGCGCGGCTCACTGGCTGCAGCCGCGCGTCGCCGAAGTCTTGCCCTTCGCCTATGTGGCCTTGGCGGACGCCGTTTTGCTGGCGGTCATCGCCTGGAACATTGTCGAATTGGGCTTTTTGAAAGGCCGAAGCCGTTGAGCCTGGGCTGATTTAGCCGCGGGGGTGATCGACAGGTTGAAGATCCGAGTTGAGACTTGACCTTGAGTGGATGAGTGGTCAACAAGGTCGCATTGGGAAGGCGAGAGGCATGGCGGAAAAAACTTCGGGCCAGTTTATCGGTACCGCGCTTTTGCTGACAATTGGGGTCGCCGCGGGCTATATTTATTTCGTCCATGATTGGTATTGGAATCACGCCGCCCTTATTTGCACCCCTGACCTAAAGCTTACAGCGCAGCCATCGGACTATTGTTACGTTGCTGATCCTCCGCCGGAGCATTATGAAACCTATGCTGGGGCCCATAGCTTCTGGGGCGACGACATAATCAGCAATTTCTTTGCAAATATATTCCAACTCATCCTACGATGGACCAATGAAACAATAGTCCCAAGCTTTTACGATTACATCGCGCCCCTTTGGAACACCTATGCCGCGGACGAGAACCACCGTAAAGCCCTTGCGGCAATCATTGGAATTCTTTACGCAGCGGGCGCAACCAAGGTTGTTTCGCTCGCGGTCGAGTGGGCGCATGAGAACGCCGTCGGCGGCGGTTCGAAAACCTGAATCATTGTGGCGGACTTTTTTTCGCGCGCCTGTGTGCGAATTCAATCGGTGAATGCCAAACCGGGAAACACCACGAACCGATGCGAAAATGACGGATCCATCTTGCCTTGAGACCCTCGCCGATCTCAGAATCGAAATCGATCGCATCGACGCGTCGCTGCATCGGCTGTTGATTGAGCGCGGCGAGATCATTCACCGGCTGATCGAAGCCAAGGCGCGGCAAGGCGGCGGCTCGGCGTTCCGGCCGGGACGCGAGGCCGATATGATGCGCGCGCCTCGTGTCCCGCCATCAGGGTCTGTTGCCGCTCGACACGGTCGAAAGCATTTGGCGGATCATCATCTCGACCTTCACCTTCGTCCAGGCGAACTACAGCGTGCATGCCGATATTTCCGGCGGCGATGCCCCGATGCGCGATTGCTGTCGGTTCCATTTCGGTTTTACGGTTCCTTACGTGGCGCACCCAGACGCGGCGCGGGTCATCGAGGCGGTCGCGAAGTCAAGCGGCGATCTCGGCGTGGTGCCGGTCGAGGTCGATCCCACGGCCGGTACCTTGGTGGCGCGGTCTCGTTGGGCCGCGGGCGCCCGAAGATCATCGCGCGGCTGCCCTTCGTCGAACGGCCGGACCATCCGGCCGGAATGCCGCTGTTCGTCATCGCCCAGCCGCTCGCCGAAGCGGCGGTGCGCGATGTGGTGCTCTACGAGGTCGATGATCCCGCATGCGGGAGACCGTCTCGCCGCCGTCCTGGCGCTCCCCGGCTCGAGATTCTTGGCCGCTTCTAAAGCCGGTCCGAGGTCTTTGCTGATGATCGCGGCAACGGCGGCTGCGCGGGCTTGAAGAAGTGCGTGAAAGCCTTGTCCGGGCCGGCGCGCCGAAGCCGCGGATCGCCGAAATCGGCAGCCACGCGGCGCGTTTCGATCTGGCCGGGATCCAAAACGGGGCGGCGCAATGATTTCGGAGTTCCTTTGATGATCAAAATTGCGACGGCCGATGTCGAGGCTGCGTCCGCGGCCGCGCGCCCGGCGTGCTCGCGATCGACCCTTATGTTCCGGGCAAGAGCTCGGCGCCTGGCGCTGCCAAGATTTTCAAGCTCTCCGCGAATGAGACACCGCTGGGACCGTCGCCCCGCGCCAAGGAAGCCATTCGCGCCTTCGCGGATCGTCTCGAAGACTATCCGGACGGAGCCGCCACGCGTCCTGCGCGAGGCGATCGGCGCCAGGCATGGGATCGATCCGGCCACGAATCGTCTGCGGCACCGGCTCGGATGAAATCATCCACCTCCTCGCCGTCCGCCTATATCGGTCCGGGCGACGAAGGCATTTTCACCGAGCATGGCTTTCTCGTCTATCGGATCGCCATTCTCGCCGCGGGCGGCGTTCCCATTGTCGCGCAGCGAAACAAGTCTCACCGCGAACGTCGATGCCATTCTGGCCAAGGTCGGCCCAAGAACCAAAATGGTCTTCCTCGCCAATCCGAACAATCCGACCGGCACCTATCTGCCGTTCGCCGAGGTCGAGCGGCTGGCCTGCGCCTGCCGAGCCATGTGCTTCTCGTTCTCGACGCGGCCTATGCGGAATATGTGACGCGCGCGGATTATGCGGCCGGACGTGGAACTTGTCTCGACGAGCCGAAAACGTCGTGATGACGCGGACCTTCTCGAAGATCTATGGTCTTGCCGGGATCAGGCTTGGCTGGTGCTATGCGCCGCTTGATGTATGCGATGTGATCAATCGCATTCGCGGGCCTTTCAACACCAATGGCGCGGCCATCGCGGCCGGCGTCGCGGCGCTGGAGGATCACGACCATATCGAAAAAGCGATCGCCCATAACGAGACATGGCGTGCCTGGCTCGCGCAGGAAATTCCGCGCTCGGGATCAAGATCACGCCGAGCGTCGGCAATTTCCTGCTTTTGCATTTCAATCGACGAGACGCAGGCGCGGGCGGCGGATCGCTTTCTTGTCGAGCCGGGGCCTGATCCTGCGCGCGGTCGGCGCCTATGGGCTTGCCGCACTGCCTGCGGCTCACCGTCGGCACCGAGGAGGCGAACCGTCTCGTCGTCGCGGCCCTCAAGGATTTCATCGACGTTTCGAGAGCCGCGCGCGTGCCTGACGGTCTCGGGGCTCCGTCTGAGCGAGCCCTTGTTCCAACGCCTCGCCCTCATCGGCATGGGGTCTGATCGGCTCTTCCCTGGCGCGCGTGTGCCGGCGCAAGGGGCTCGCGCGCGAGATCGTCGCCGCGGACAGTATCGGCGGAGCGTCCGCGCAAACGCTCGGCGGAACTCGCGCTCGCCGATCGACGTCGTGGAGACAGCGGCGGCCGCGGTCGAGGGGGCCGACCTGGTCATCCTTTGCGCGCCGGTCGGCGCGATGGGCACGATCGCGCAGGACATCGCGCCCAATCTCGTGCCGGGAGCGATCTTGTCCGATGTCGGTTCGGTCAAAGCCTCGATCATCAAGGCCGTCGCGCCGCATCTGCCGGCGAGCGTCCATTTCATTCCGGCGCATCCCGTGGCCGGCACCGAGCAATCGGGTCCGGACGGCCGGATTTGCGACGCTTTTTCTCAACCGCTGGAACATATCTGACGCCGCCGGAGGACACTGATCCGAAGGCCATCGCGCGGCTGACGGCGTTTTGGACGGCGAGCCGGCGCCAATGTCGAAATCATGGCAGGCCGCCCATCACGATCTGGTGCTCGCGATCACCAGCCATGTGCCGCATCTCATCGCCTACAATATCGTCGGCACCGCCGCCGATCTCGAAGAAGTGACGCAATCCGAAGTCATCAAATTTTCGGCCGGAGGGTTTCGCGACTTTACCCGCATTGCCGCCTCGGATCCGACCATGTGGCGCGATGTTTTTCTCAACAACAAGGAAGCGGTTCTCGAAATGCTCGGCCGTTTCAACGAGGATCTGAGCTGCGCTTCAGCGCATGATCCGCCGCGGCGACGGCGAGGGCCTGTTCGAGCTTTTCACCCGCACGAGGGCGATCCGGCGCGGCATCATCGATCAAGGCCAGGAAACGGCCGCGCCAGACTTCGGCCGCCGGGCGCTCGAAGGTTGAGATCACGCCCGAAATCGGATGCCGGACTGGGACGGTTCGCTGCAGCGGTTGTCCAATGGACCCAAATCTGCTTTGATAATAATCGCAAATTTCGACGGACGCAGAATGACCCTGCGGCCAAGATTCCAACGACGGGAAGCTCATGGCTGCGCCTCTTTTTGCGGATTACCTTGCCGAGCGCCGACTTCTGAGGCGCAAACTGTCGTTTTGGCGGATCGCGGCTTTCGCTGTGTTTGTTCTCGCTGTCACTGCCGCAGGTTTGCGCATGCTCGGCTCCGATACGCCGTCGGAATTCACGCCGCATATTGCGCGGCTCGCCATCGAGGGTGTGATTACCGGCGATCGGGAAACCTTGAAGCTCATAAAAAAGATCGAGGATTCCAAAACCGCCCAGGCGGTTCTGATTTCCATCGAAAGTCCCGGCGGCACAACCTCCGGGGCGGAGCGGCTTTACGATGCGATCCGTCGCTTGTCGGCCAAGAAACCGACGGTCGCCGTGGTCGGCTCGATGGCGGCCTCGGGCGGCTATGTAGCCGCCCTTGGGGCCGATAAGATCGTCGCGCTTGGCAATGCTCTGGTCGGCTCGATCGGTGTCCTGGTGCAATATCCGAATTTCGGCAAATTGCTCGAGACGGTCGGCGTGAAGATCGAGGACGTCAAATCCTCGCCGCTCAAGGCCGTCCCCAACGGGTATGAACCGACGACTTCGGAAGCGCGCGCCGCACTGGCTTCGCTGGTCGGCGATAGCTTCACCTGGTTCAAATCGCTGGTGAAGGAACGTCGCGGGATGTCCGACGACCAGCTTCAGCTTGTCGCTGACGGCCGGGTCTTTACGGGCCGGCAGGGAATGGAGCTGCGTCTCGTCGACCGCCTGGGTGGCGAGCGCGAGGCAGTCGATTGGCTTGAGCAGGAAAAGAATATTTCTAAAGATTTACCTGTCCGGGATTGGAAACGGTCACGTACCCTTGAGCGTTTAGGTATTTTAAGCATGTCCGCGCGGGCCGCGGAGTTTTTGGGGCTCGGTGGATTGAGTGTTTTGCTCGATCGTGCCGCAAACGTCGCTGAGGAGCGAATGCTTGACGGTCTAGTGTCGATTTGGCAGGTTGACGGCTAGCTGAAGCGCGGCGGGGCGCCAAGTTATTGTTTGGAAAGAAGAAATTTTGGGGGGTCAATGATTAAATCTGAGCTCGTCCAGCGGATCGCGAACCGCAACCCACACCTCTACGTTCGCGATGTAGAAAAGATCGTCAATGCCATTCTCGATGAAATCACCGCGGCGTTGTCTCGAGGCGATCGGGTCGAATTGCGCGGCTTTGGGGCTTTTTCCGTCAAGCATCGCGATGCGCGGGTTGGCCGCAACCCTCGGACGGGAGCGCATGTTCCGGTGAGCGAAAAGACGGTTCCTTTTTTCAAGACCGGCAAGGAAATGCGCGAACGCTTGAACGAAGAAAATAGCGTCTGACGCCATTCGATTGCCATCACTTAGATATGATCTAAGGCGGTTGCCGGGCGTCTAAATCGGCGGCACATGCCGCCGCGCGTCCCCATAAACTTGAATCGGGCCTCAAACCTTTCAATTTGCTGGGATCCGGCCACGAAACCCTGTTCCCCTTTTGCGGTTCATGTTCTAGAAGCGCGGTGTCGGGCGCAAATCATTGGCGGGCGCAATGAAACGATTTCTGGGACTGCTTTTCTTAATTCCGCTCGCGCTTGTCGCCGTCGCGTTGGCGGTTGCCAATCGGCATGAGGTGACCATCTTCCTCGACCCCTTTGCCGGCCCGGCGCCGGAGGGCACGCAAATCGACGTTCCGCTGTTTGTCGTCATGTTTGTCGCGGTCATGGTGGGCGTTGTGGCCGGCAGCGTTGCAACCTGGTTCGAACTCGGCAAACACCGTCGCGCGGCCCGAAGAGCCAGGGCGGAAGCCGCCTCGCTGCGGGCTGAAAATGCGCGCCTCGCTGTGTCCAGGCCTGCCGAAACCAGGAAACCCTCCTGACCTTTTCGGTTCCTTCGGCGTTGCCGCAAGGCCGAGGTTGGCCGAAGAGCTCCTGAATGCCCGGAAGGGCATGGTATAAGCAAACCATGAGCGTCATTGTCAAAATCTGCGGCCTTGCCACCGAAGCCGCGCTCGATGCCGCGCTGGCCTGCGGCGCGGACATGGTCGGCTTCGTGTTCTTTGATAAGAGTCCACGGCACGTGTCCTTGGCGATGGCCGCCAATCTGGGCGCCCGCGTGGGAGGCCGTGCGCAAAAGGTCCTGTTGACGGTCGATGCCGACGACGCCTCGCTGGCGGCGGCCATTGCCGCGCTCGACCCAGCCTTGCTTCAACTGCACGGAAGCGAGACCCCCGAGCGTGTCGCCTCCGTGCGCGCCCGGTTTGGGCTTCCGGTCATGAAGGCGATTGCGGTGGAGACGGCGTCTGACCTCGCCGCCGTGCCAGGCTTCGACGCAGCGGCAGATTTTCTCCTGTTCGATGCAAAACCGCGCCCGACCGATGCGCGCCCCGGTGGCAATGGATTGGCCTTTGACTGGAGCCTGCTCAGCACGCTCGAAACCAAGAAGCCCTGGCTGCTGGCGGGTGGCCTTCATGCCGGCAATGTCGCGGATGCACTGGCTCGCACCGGCGCCCGCGGGGTTGATGTATCGTCCGGGGTGGAAAGCGCGGCCGGCGTCAAGGACAACGCAAAGATCGCGGCTTTCATTGCAGAGGTTCGTGCGTTGAATGAAAATCTCGGCGGGAAATCCACCGTCGCGGCGAAGCCGGGAAAATTTCGACCCGCGCGCAGAAGCTGATAACGATGAGCCAGAAAGGTAGATGCGGTGCCACTAGCCCTCAATTCGTTTCGCACCGGCCCTGACGAACGCGGCCACTTCGGCCTGTTCGGCGGGAGGTTTGTCGCCGAAACCTTGATGCCGCTAATCCTCGATCTCGAAAAACATTATTTGGCGGCCAAAGAGGATCCGGCCTTCAAGGCCGAACTCGACGGACTGCTGACCCATTATGTGGGACGGCCAAGTCCGCTTTATTACGCCGAGCGCCTCACCGAATATTGCCGCCAGAAGGCGGCCGCGTCCGGTTCCGCCGGCGGTGCTAAAATCTATTTCAAACGCGAAGAACTGAACCATACCGGCGCGCATAAGATCAACAATGTGCTGGGCCAAATCCTGCTGGCTCGCCGCATGGGCAAGACCAGGATCATCGCCGAGACTGGAGCCGGGCAGCATGGCGTCGCGACCGCGACGGCCTGTGCGAGGTTTGGGCTCGAATGTATTGTCTACATGGGCTCGGTCGATGTCGAACGGCAAAAGCCGAATGTCTTTCGCATGAATTTGCTGGGTGCCAAGGTTGTGCCGGTCGAGTCGGGCGCCAAGACCCTGAAGGATGCGATGAACGAGGCCTTGCGCGATTGGGTCACCAATGTCGCCGACACGTTTTATTGCATCGGCACTGCCGCAGGCCCGCATCCCTATCCGGCGATGGTGCGCGATTTCCAATGTGTGATCGGCGAGGAAACCAGAACGCAAATGCAGGCTGCCGAGGGAAGGCTCCCCGACTCGCTGTTTGCCTGTATCGGCGGCGGCTCCAATGCCATCGGATTGTTTCATCCGTTTCTCGACGAGCCTTCGGTCGAGATCTACGGCGTCGAGGCGGCGGGCTTCGGCCTCGACAAAAAACACGCGGCATCGCTCGCAGGTGGCCGGCCTGGTGTGCTGCACGGCAACCGCACCTATCTTTTGATGGATGCCGACGGGCAGATCGAGGAGGGCCACTCGATCTCGGCCGGGCTCGACTATCCAGGCATCGGCCCGGAACATGCGTGGCTCAAGGAGAATGGGCGGGTGACCTATCTCTCCGCGACTGACGACGAGGCGCTCAGCGCGTTCCAGCTCTGTGCGCAACTGGAGGGCATCATACCGGCGCTCGAACCGGCGCATGCGCTTGCCAAGGTCTTGGACATCGCGCCGACGAAGCCCAAGGATCATTTATTGGTGGTGAATATTTCCGGGCGCGGCGACAAGGATATTTTTACGGTCGCCGATCATCTGGGCGGGATGGCGGCGCCGCGCCAGCAATGAACCGGACGAGACGAGGCCAGGATTGAAAATCGCGCATGTGTATGCTATTGTCATACACATGACAAACCCATCACCCACGACCTCGGTTCTGAGTGTTCGAGTCAGCCCCGACGAGCGGGCCATCCTCGAAGCGGCGGCGGAACAGGCCCACACCAGTCTCAGCGACTTCGTGCGCCGGAAGGCCCTGGAATCCGCCGAGGCCGAAGTGCTCAACCGAACCATCGTCCCCATTCCGGCCAAGGACTGGGAAGCCTTCGAAGCTTGGATCAATCGCCCTCCCGAAGCGATCCTCGCGCTCGCCGAACTCGCTCGCCGAATCCCGTCTTGGGAAAAGTGACATGGCGGCGGTGACGCCGCCGCGTCCGCTCGCCCAGGAGGACGATAGGACTTCTTTTTGATTGCGGGCGCGAGTCGCTCAACATCTGGTTCCGACGGCACGCTTGGGCCAACCAGACAAGCGGGGCCTCGCGCGTCAACGTCATCACCGACGCCGAGTCGGAACGGATTGTCGGATACGTCACTTTGAGCGCCGCGCAAATCGAGCGCGCGTTTCTCCCCAAGCCGCAGCAACGCAATCGTCCTGATTTCGTGCCCGTCACGCTCCTCGGTCAACTCGCGGTGGACAAGGCCTATCAGGGTCAAGGGCACGCCGTGTCGCTCCTGCTGTTCGCGCTCAAAACGGCGTTGCGAGCTGCCGAAAGCATCGGCAGCATGGGTGTCGTCACGCATCCGCTCGATGACAACATCCGCCGCTTCTACGCGAGATGGGGATTCCAAGATCTACCGTTCGACCCGCGCCGCGCCATGATCGTGCGCATGATCGATGTGCAGCAAAGTTTCGGAAGCGGGATCGAACCAAATCGCGTCCGGTCGCGCGACGTTGAACCCTGATTGGCCGCGTCCTTGTGGGATGCTTTTGCATTCGGCAAAGGCAAGCGGCCTGGCTGCATAAAATACTCAGAGCCCAGAATCGTACCACAACGTTTCACGTGAAACATTTCTGTCCGATTGGCCGCGGTAATAGGACACTTCGCTTGGATCATTTGGGCGGAATGTCGCCGTGATGTCCTTCATAGCTGATCCGATAGAGCGCGCCGGCAAAATCGTCAGAGACAAGCAGCGAGCCGTCGGCAAGCTGCACCACGTCCACGGGGCGTCCGTCATAGGCGCCATTTTCATTGAGCCAGCCCTCGGCGAAGACTTGGGTCTTGTCGGCCGTGCCATCCGGTTTGAGCGATGTGAACATGACCCGCGCGCCAATCGGCACGCTGCGGTTCCATGATCCGTGTTGCGCCGAAAAAATCCCGCCTTGGTAGTCCGCTGGAAATTGGGTGCCCGTATAAAAAGTCATGCCGAGATCGGCGGCATGGGCGACCATTTCAATCTCTGGAAATACGAGGCCCTCGGGCGGCGTCTCGTATTTATATTCAATGGTCCGGGTATGGCCGCCGCCATACCAGGGGAAACCGAAATTGAGGCCGGCTTTGGTGGCGCGGTTCAATTCGCCGGGCGGGATATCGTCGCCCATCCCATCGACCTGATTATCGGTGAACCACAGCGTCCCATCACGCGGATTGAAATCCATCCCGACGGAATTGCGCAGTCCGCGCGCGAAGACCTCTCGGCCGGAGCCGTCGGGATTCAGTCTGATCAGGCCGCCGATCCCCCATTTATCGAATTCGGCCATCTTGCTTTTGGGCGGCACATTGTAGGGTTGGCCGAGCGCCACATAGAGCTTCTCATCCGGTCCAATGCGGCAGACCCTCGCATTATGAGCTGTGCCCTCGTCCCGCGGCGGGATCAGTTCGCCTTGCCCCACAATAATCTTTGGCTTGATCGCAGGATTTTTATAATCGGCCTCGGCCTGCGCGAACGACAAAATGCGATTGTTTTCGGCCACGTAAAGCGTGCCGTGCTTGTCGAAGCAAACCCCGTTCGGAACCTGCATTCCGGTTGCGGCGGCAAATTCCGAGACTTCGTTGGCCATCCCCGTGTGCGGATCGTAAGCGACCGCGTAAACCCTCGTTTCCTGCGTGCCAACAAAAACCACCCCGCCTTGCGCACCGACCGCCATGTGCCGCGCGCCAGGAACGAGCGCAAACAGGGAGATTTTAAATCCCGGAGGCAGCTTGATCCGTGCGAGCGTCCGCTTGATCGTTTCGGCCTTGGGGCCGGCCTGCGCCACTTGCGCGACGCCGCGTTCCGTCTGGCGGGGCCAAGCGCTGGCGCCACTCAGGGCCGAACAGGCCAGAACCAAAATTGCTATTTTGGCTAGCCGCATGTCCTCTCCCCGAAATTGTTTCTATGACGATTCGGAATGAACAGACGTTGCCCCGCGTTGCGGCGCGGCGAGCGCGGCAAACAGCGCATCGTCCTCGTTCTCGGAGGCATTCGGCGTTGTCAGGAGCGCCTCTCCATAGAAGATCGAATTCGCGCCGGCCACCATGCACAAAATCTGCGCCTCGCGGCTCAGCACCGAGCGCCCGGCGGAGAGGCGGACCCTCGATGCCGGCAGAACGATCCGCGTGGTCGCGATCATCCGCACGAAATCGAGCGGATCGATTCTGGCGCTGTTCTCCAGCGGCGTTCCGGCAACCGGCACGAGCGCATTGATCGGCACGCTTTCGGGATGCGGGTTGAACCCCGTCAGAACCTGCAGCATGGAGGCACGGTCTCTGACCGTTTCACCCATGCCGATGATGCCGCCGCAGCACATTTCGATGCCGGCGGCGCGGACCGCGCGCAAGGTCGCCAGCCGGTCGTCATAGCTCCGCGTCGTAATGATGTTCGGATAGAAATCGCGGCTGGTGTCGAGATTGTGATTATAGGCGGTCAGTCCCGCCTCTTTGAGTCGCTGCGCTTGAACTTCGTTCAGCATGCCAAGCGTGACACAGGCCTCCATCCCGAGCGCGCGGACTCCGCGGACCATCTCGAGGACCGCGTCGAACTGGGCACCGTCGCGTACATTGCGCCAGGCCGCGCCCATGCAGAAACGGTCGGCCCCCGCGGATTTGGCGCGCGCGGCGAGCGTGAGCACGGCCTCGCTGCCCATCATGTCGATCTTGTCGAGACGAACTTCGCGATGATGCGCGGATTGCGGACAATAGGCGCAATCCTCCGGGCAGGCGCCGGTCTTGATGCTGAGCAGGCTTGCCTTTTGAACATCGTCCACATCGTGAAATTGGCGATGGACGCGGTTTGCCTGCGCAATCAGATCCAGCAAAGGCAGATCGTGGATGGCGACGATCTCGTCAGTGGTCCAATCATGCCGGAGAAGCCGGTCGCCGTCTGAATCTTTCATTTGTCCGCTTTCGAGGGTTCGGATGCGCATATATTATTGTTTTACCGATGGTTTTGTAAAATCTCAGTTCACTTTGACCGATCCTGCCCTTATGTCCAATTCATGAACCCTGGCTTGGCTTTTTGCAATCGCCCCCCTGGTCTCGTCAAAGGCCGCGTCCCCCGAGAGGTTGTTGTCTCGGCAAAATTAAGCTGTCAAAATGGCGGGATAATATGGCTGCAGGAAGTGATAACATGCGTCTTTTGATCGCGATTTTCTTGCCTTGGCTGCTGTTCTTTACGATCGGGAGGCCGATTGCGGGGATCATATGCTTGATCCTGCAGATCACGCTGATCGGTTGGATTCCAGCCGCGCTCTGGTCGGTCTATGCCTTGAGCCAATACACGACCGACCAAAAGATCAGGGAAGAGTATCGGCGGTAGCGGCGCCTCAGCCAAGCTACTCCGACCTTACGACCCCCATCGGAAAAGGATTCTGGCATGTTCGATGCCGCGCTCGCTGCTGCGAGCCAGATATTTTCGCCGCCGTTTCGAAAGGTTCTTTGGAAGACACTCGCGCTGACGCTGGCCTTGCTGGCCCTGACGTGGATCGGGCTCCACCAGCTGATCGTGGCGGCGCTCGTGCTTCCCTATCCTTGGCTGACGACCGTTTTATCCTATGTGAGCGGGGCAGGGCTCGTCGTCGGCCTTGCGTTTTTGGTGACGCCCGTCTCATTTGTCGTCGCGGGCTTTTTCTTCGACGAACTCGCCGACGTGGTCGAGCGGGACGTCGCGCCGGGCGAACCTCCGGGGCGCGCGCTTTCGCTGAACGATGCGATATGGGTTGGGCTGAAATTTTCCGCGGTCGCGCTTATCGTGAATTTGATCGCGCTGTTGCTGTTGTTTGTGCCTGGGGTGAATGCCGTCGCGTTTTTCGGCGCCAACGCCTATCTGTTCGGGCGCGGCTATTTCGAGCTTGCGGCGCTGCGGTATCTTCCGCTGGCTGAAGTCGATAAATTGCGCAGCATGAATGAGCTCCGCATTTTCCTCGCCGGCCTCATGGTCGCGGGGATGCTGGCGATTCCGTTCCTCAATCTGCTAACGCCGCTGTTTGCGACCGCCTTTCTAGTGCGCGTCGCGCGTCCCATCATGCGCACGTTCCAGGCGCCGGGGCCGTATCCGAGAAAGCCGATCTCTCGCTAAGGAACGCGCTTCAGGCCAAATGATGCTCGTCCGCAAATTGCCCGGTCTTACGGTAGCGATAGAGATAGGTCGGCGCGATGGTCTCGAAGGGTTCGGGCGCGATGCCGAGACCCTGCAAAGTCCGCCCTTCGGCGATCGCCGCCTTCGAGACGACGTTGTCGTGGCGTAACAATTCGACCTGGTCGGAGGTGATGGCAAAGATCTCCGGGAAAAGACCGAGCGACAATTTGCGCGCCGTTTCGATCACAAGCGCGAGGCTTCTGGCGCGGCTGAAGGAGACCGGCACGAGCCAGCGCTTGCGTTCGGTGACCTTCAGCACAAACTCGATGATCTGCCGGAGCGTCGCGATCTCCGGACCGCCCAATTCATAGGTGGTGCCGGGCTTGGCCTGACCTGCGGCGGCCAACGCGATGGCCGTTCCGACATCCCCGACGAACACAGGTTGCAGCTTGGTTTCGCCGCCGCCAATCAAGGGAAGTGCCGGCATGAAGCGGGCCATGGTGGCAAAGCGATTGAAGAATTGATCCTCTGGGCCGAACACGACGGACGGTCGCATGATGACCGCATTCGGGTGGGAAGATTCGGACCGCCGCCTCACCGAAAGCCTTGGTGTTCGCATAAAGCGACGCGCTTGCCGCGTCAGCTCCGATCGCGGACATTTGCACCAAAGTGCGGATGCCCGCTTCCGCACCGCCTTGGCGACATTCTGGGCCCCTAAGATTATGGACGACTTCGAATTTCTGGGCGCCGGATTCTTCCAGAATGCCGACAAGATTGATGACGGCCTCCGCATCTCGCAAGGCGTGGGCGATCGAATTCCGGATAGCGCACATTGGCCTGCACAGCATGGATTTGGCCGACCTTGCCGAGCGGCTGCAGATGAAAGGCAAGATCGGGACGGCGGACGGCGACGCGAATTCGCCAGCCGCGCTGCGCCAAAGCGCGCACCACATGCCTGCCGACAAAGCCCGAACCGCCGAACACCGTTACGAGCCGGCCCGTCTTTACCAATTCGTCCGCCATAGTGCTGATCCCGTTTGCAAAGCTGCGTCGTTTTAGAGGGGTTTGGCTCGAATTGGAATCTCGAAAGCAGGGGCCGGATTGATTTTGTGCCTGGGGGCCGGGGAGGGGGTCCGAACGAGGGGCAAAAACTCATTCTTTGCTTTACGTTGACAAAGGCGAGAAGCGGCCTCTATCAGAGCATCGTTGCCCAGGTGGCGGAATTGGTAGACGCGCTGGTTTCAGGTACCAGTGGTGAAAGCCGTGGAGG
>CAWAXL010000004.1:0-117459 GCA_963785995.1 uncultured Alphaproteobacteria bacterium | reverse complement strand
CAAAGCCCAGGAAAGCCGTGATTCATGACGGCGATGGGAATGGCGGCGGCATCGTGCCCTACCTCTATCGCGAGAATGATTTCGCCAATGCGGTGCAATGGGCCTGCGGGCTCGAATTGTTTCTTGCTCATCGATGACCCGTGGCAGGTTTTCTTCACCACCGATCATCCGAACGGCGCGCCTTTCACGACCTATCCCGAGATTTTCGCGCTGATCATGAGCCGCGACGCCCGCGCCGAGGCCACCGCGCGGCTGCCGCAAGAGGCGGTCGCCATGACGACGTTGCCGTCCATCGCCCGCGAATACAACTATCAACGAAATCGCCATCATGACCCGTGCCGCTCCCGCAAAGCTGCTCGGCCTCAAGGATCGCGGCCATCTCGGCGAAGGCGGGCTCGCGGATATCGCCGTCTATTCGCCCGGCAAGGATTTGGCGAAAATGTTCCGGTTTGCCCATCTCGTTTTCAAGGATGGCGATCTCGTCGTGCGCGACGGGCGCGTCACCCATTATCGCTGGGGCAAGGCGCTCAAGGTCAATCCTGGCTATGACAAGGCCATCGACCGCCGTCTTGCCGGCTATTACGACCGTCATTTCGGCAATTCCCGCGACCTGTTCGCGGTGAAGGAGCATCTGCTTCCGCGTGCCGATGCATTTCAGGAGGTCGCATGCGCCCGATGAAACGAAATGGCGTCCGCATCGACGATAGTTTCGCCGAAGCCTTTCCGATGCGCGGCACGGCAATCCTGATCACGGCGCCCAATCGCCGCTGGGCGCATGCAGGCGGCCACCACCATGACCGGATTTGCGACCTCCGTCATCGGCTGCGGCGCCGAAGCGGGCATCGATCGGCGAACGGCCCGGAGAAAAGCACCCCGGATGGGCGCCCCGGCGTCCGCGTCCTCATGTTTGCGATGTCGAGCGACACTTTGCAGACGCAGCTTGTCAATCGGGCTCGGCCAATGCGTCCTGACCTCGCCCGGCTCCGCCTGTTTCGCCGATCTTGACGGTCCCGACAGACTGCCGATTGGCGATCAGATCCGCTATTTCGGCGATGGCTGGCAGGTCTCGAAAAAATTCGGCGACCGGCATTTTTGGCGTGTTCCGGTCATGGATGGCGAATTTCTCTGCGAGGCGACGACCGGGCTGACCAAGAAAGCGGTCGGCGGCGGCAATCTCCTCATCATGGGCGCGATCCCGAAACCACCATGCGCGCCGCCGAACTCGCGGTCGACGCGATGAATGAAGTCGAAGGCGTCATTCTGCCCTTCCCCGGCGGCATCGTGCGCTCCGGCTCCAAGGTCGGCTCCAAATATAAAGCCATGATGGCCTCGACCAATGATGCCTATTGCCCGACCCTGCGCGGTGCGGTGACGACCAGTCTCGACGAGGATATCGGCTGCGTCCTCGAAATCGTCATCGACGGCTTGACGGAAGAGGCCGTCGCGGACGCCATGCGCGCCGGTCTTGCGGCCATCGTGGAGCTCGGGCCGGAACAATGGCGCGGTGCGCGTCGGCGCCGGCAATTATGGCGGCAAGCTCGGGCCCTTCCACTTTCATCTGAAGGATCTCTTGCCGTGAAACCGCTCGTCCTCACCCTCAAGCAGGAGCCCGATCAGCGGCTCGACCTCGCGCCTCTCGTCCCGCATCTGCTCGAGGGCAAATCCGCCAAGGACATCGCCGAGATCGAATTGCAGACCACCCGCGAAAAAGTCACGGTGGGCGATCTTTTCAAAATCCGCTCCGGCAGCGCGCAGATCGATCCGATTCGAGGGCGGCTCCGTGCGCCTCGACAATGTCGGGCAAGGCTTGAAAAGCGGCGAAATTATCGTCGAAGGCGATTGCGGCAAATGTGCCGGCCGGAGCATGAGCGGCGGCAACCTCGTGGTGGTTGGCGATTGCGGCCCCTTCGCGGGTTCCGCCATGTCTGGCGGAAGGCTCGAAATCGTGGGCAATGCCGGGGACTTTCTCGGCGCGCCGCTCGAAGGCGAAATGGAGGGCGTGACCGGCGGCCTGTTGATCGTGCGCGGAAATGCCGGGGAACGCGCGGGCGACCGTCTGCGCCGCGGCACCATCGTGATCGAAGGGTCGGCCGGAGATTTTCCCGGCAGCCGGATGATCGCCGGAACGCTGATCGTTCTTAAGGATTGCGGCAAGACTGCCCGGCTATCTCATGCGGCGGGGCACGATCGTGCTCGCGAGATCCGCCGGAACTGGCGCCGACCTTTGTCGATTGCGGCACTCCATGAACTGGCCTTCGCCAGCGTTTTCGCAGGGCTGCTGCGCCCCGAAAGCCGCGCCGCCGCGCGGCTTTTTGGCCGCCCGCTCATGCGCTTCGCCGGAGACATGGCGGCTCTCGGAAAGGGAGAAATCTTCTTTCCTGCGTAGAAGCTACGCGTCGTTGCCAATCGTCGTGCGCAACGCGGTTCGTCGTTACTCTATCAAGGTCATTGACATTTTGTCGACAAAAGCCCGGCAGCATTATCGCAGTCTAGGCATCTATCCATGATCGAGCGCCGCGACCGATTTCTCGGCCTCTTGGGCACCGGTCCGTCATCATGGGCATATTGAATATCACGCCCGATCTCCTTCTCCGACGGCGGCAAATTCTTCACCTCGATACCGCCATGCAGCAGGCGAAAAAACTCGCGGACGAGGGCGCCGATATCATCGATGTGGGCGCGGAATCGACACGCCCGGGTCACACGCCGGTCCCCGCAGAGGAGGAGCTCGCGCGCCTCGAACCCATTCTTGGAGAATTGACAAGTCCATCGATGTTCCGTTTTCGATCGATACGTCCAAGGCGCAGGTCGCCCGCCGCGCGTCGAACTTGGCGCCAGTGTCATCAATGATGTGTGGGGATTGCAAAAGGATCCCGGCATGGCCGACACGCAATTGCCGAAACTGGCGCGGCGGCGGTCTGATGCACAATCGCGACGGCGTCGATCCAGATCTCGACATCGTCGCGGACATGCGCCGCTTCTTCGACCGATCCTTGCGTCTGGCCGAGAGATGCGGGCATCCCGCCGCAACCACCTCATTCTCGATCCAGGCATCGGCTTCGGCAAAAGCCGGGCGCAAAATTTCCACGGCCTTCGCCAATCTTGCCGCGCTCAAGGACTATGGCCTGCCGATCCTTGTCGGCGTTTCGCGCAAATCCCTGCTTCGCCGAGCTCGCGTGCAACGCCCGGTCGACGCCAGTGTCGTTCGCACGCTCGCCGCCAATCTCGCCGCGGCTGCGAATGGCGCATCCATTTTCCGGGTTCACGACGTGGCCGAACATGTCGCCGCTTTCAAGGTGTTCGATGCCATCGCCCGCCGCTGAGCTCTTGGGCACCGGGCCGCTGACCGAGATAGGTCTCGGTCTCGGCAGCAATATCGGCGACAAGGCGGCCAACATCAGGCGCGCGCTCGCTCTGCTGCGAGGAGCGCGGCATTGTCCGGCTGACCGCCGTTTCGTCGATCTACCGGACTACGCCCTGGGGCTATGTCGAGCAGGATTTTTTCGCCAATGCCTGCGCCATCGGGCAAACCCGCCTGCCGCCGCTTGAACTGCTTGCCGCGATCAATGCCATTGAGAACGACATGGGGCGGCAGCCGATCGGTGCGCTGGGGGCCGCGCCTGATCGATATCGACATTCTTTTCCATGGCGAAGCGGCGTTCGAGCACGCCCAATTGAATTTGCCGCACAAGGATTTGTTCGAGCGCGCTTTCGTGCTGGTGCCCCTTGGCCGAGATCGCGCCCGGCTTACGATCTCCGGCCGCTCCATCGCAAAGAGGCCGCCCGCTTTGCCGGAGAGCCGCTCGAAAAATGGTCCGATGTCCGGCCGCCCTCCGATCAAGTCTAAGCGACCCGATGGCTTGGCTTTACTGCGACTTGGCGACACCTTCTTCAATGAAATCCAGCATGAACGGATTCAAACCCGGCCAGCGCTTATGCGGTTCGGACGTTTCGCAATAGGTCACCCGCCGCCCTTCGGCGCACCCGGAAAAATCGTGGCATCCATAGGTTAAGCTGTCCAGATGAGCCGGCTTGCAGGAGGCGCAACTGCCCCAATAGGCCGCGGTGCCGCGACCGAAATCCGGGAAACGTCGGTCCTTGTGGTTGTGTACGATCAATACGGAACGGATGGGCGGGCATTTGACTGCATTGAGATCATCAAAGGTGATCCCCGCTGCGCTTGCGACGATGGCGCTTGGAGGGGGACCGCCCGCCGGCGCAAAAGCAGGTATGCCTTCAGCCATCGCGCCGCCGTCGGAATGACCCAGATAGGCAATCGCGTGCGTGTCGACACAGAAGCGCGCCGCGACGGTGGCGGAGACTTTTGCCTGTGAAAAAATCGCGTCGCGCGACAACGGCAAATGATTGCTATAGGACACGATGAACCCACGCCGTGTCGCCTCGGTTGTCAGACCGTAAAATCGCTCCGATTGGCGGCGGTCCGACCCGGCCGGCGGATAGACCACGAGAAGTGGATAGGCCCGCGTCGGGTCATAATCGCTCGGTGTGCGCACCAGGAGTCTCAGCCCGTCCGAGCTTCGCACACTGTCGTCGCGGTTAGCGTGACCGGTTCGGCTTCCAGGCTCACAAGCTGCCGGAATTCCCGCGTTGGGACCGGCCGGGGCAGCGTCGGGGTCGGTCGTTGTGAACAACACCGGCAACCCATAGCCCGCGAGAAGGACGATCAAAAACGTCCCTATTTCCCAACCTGAAATGCCCACCCGCATGGGAGCCTCCAAGCGCTCCAGTCAGCGCCGCATCGAGGATATTGCTCGACCGCTTGCCCGGTTGCGCTTGCGCCCCCATCCCAAATCCGTGAACCCCCAACACCTCAATAGCGGTAATGATCCGGCTTGAATGGGCCAGTCTCGGGGAAGACCGAGATAGGCCGCCTGGGCGCGCGTGAGCTTGGTGAGCTTCACCCCGATCTTCGTCGAGATGGAGGGCGGCGACTTTTTCATCGAGATGCTTTGGCAAAGTATAGACCTTGCGATCATACTGGCCCTGCTTGGTCCAAAGCTCGATTTGCGCCAAGGTCTGATTGGTGAAGGAGGCCGACATCACGAAGGACGGATGTCCCGTCGCATTGCCGAGATTGACGAGGCGCCCTTCCGACAAAAGAATGATCCGCTTGCCATCGGAGAACTCGATTTCGTCGACCTGCGGCTTGACATTGTGCCATTTGAAATTGCGCAAGCCCGCGACCTGAATCTCGGAATCGAAATGTCCGATGTTGCAGACAATTGCGCGATCCTTCATCGCGCGCATGTGGTCGACCGTAATGACATCGATATCGCCGGTGCAGGTCACGAAAATATCGGCGCGTGGCGCGGCATCTTCCATGGTCGTGACTTCATAGCCTTCCATCGCCGCCTGCAAGGCGCAGATCGGATCGACTTCGGACACCAGCACGCGGCAGCCCGCATTGCGCAATGAGGCCGCCGAACCCTTGCCGACATCGCCGAATCCCGCGACCATCGCGACTTTTCCCGCCATCATCACATCGGTGCCGCGGCGGATGCCGTCGACGAGCGATTCCCGGCAGCCATAGAGATTGTCGAACTTCGACTTGGTGACGGAATCATTGACGTTGATCGCGGGCCAAAGAAGCTTGCCATCGCGCTCCATCAGATAAAGCCGGTGGACGCCGGTCGTCGTCTCCTCGCTCACGCCCTTGATGGCATGGCCGCATTTGCCGTACCAGCCGGGATTAAAGGCAAGCCGCTTCTTGATCGCAGCGAAAAGGACTTCTTCTTCCTCATTGCCGGGCTTGTCGAGAAAGGCCGGTATCGCCCGCTTCGGCGCGCATCCCGAGATGAATGAGCATGGTGGCGTCGCCGCCATCGTCCAGAATGAGGTTCGGGGTGCCGCCGTCGCTCCATTCGAAGATCTTATGCGTGTAGTCCCAATAATCGACGAGGCTTTCGCCCTTGATGGCAAACACCGGCGTGCCGGTCGCGGCGATCGCGGCGGCGGCATGATCCTGGGTCGAATAAATATTGCACGAGGCCCAGCGGACATCGGCGCCAAGCGCCTTCAGCGTCTCGATCAGCACGGCGGTCTGGATCGTCATATGGAGCGATCCCGGCGATCCGCGCACCCTTGAGCGGCTGGCGCGCGCCATATTCGGCGCGGGTCGCCATCAAGCCCGGCATTTCGGTTTCCGCGATAGCGATTTCCTTGCGGCCCCAGCCGGCAAGCCCGATGTCGGCGATGGCGTAATCATGGGACGAATGGGTCATGGGATCTTGGCGCTCCAAAATGAAGATTTTGGCTCTATATCAGGCTCCGCGGCCAGAGGCAATAAAGATATAAGCAAGTCTTTATGTGACTAGACGGAGCGCGTCCTGTTCACCCGTTTGGCTTCGTCCATTTCAGAACCGGGTTCCGCGCCGCGCGGGTCTCGTCGAGGCGGCGGCGCGGCGCATGGTGCGGCGCCCCGGCAAAGCGCTCGGTTTCGCCGCGCCGTGCGGCAAGCGCGAGATCGCGCAACGCCGGCGATGAAAAGATCGAGCGAGGCTTTCGATTCCGACTCGGTCGGCTCGATCAGCATGGCGCCATGCACCACCAGGGGAAAATAAATCGTCATCGGGTGAAAGCCCTCGTCGATCATCGCCTTGGCGAAATCGAGCGCCGTGAGACCCGTGGCTTTGAGCCAGGCCTCGTCGAACAAAACCTCATGCATGCAGGGCCTGTCGCCGAAAGGCTCCGACATGAGATCCTTGAGGCCCGCGCGGACATAATTGGCGTTGAGCACGGCATCCTCCGCGGCCTGCCGCAATCCATCGGCGCCATGCGACAACATAAAGGCGAAGGCGCGCACGAACATGCCCATCTGGCCGTGGAAACGCGGCGATCCGGCCAAAAGCCTGCGGCGCCTCGCTGTGATGCTCGACGAGACGCAAGCCGCCCTCCTCCCGGCGCAGGAACGGCACCGGCGCGAAAGGCGCAAGCCGGGGCGAAAGGACGACCGGTCCCGCCCCCGGTCCGCCGCCGCCATGCGGAGTCGAGAAGGTCTTGTGGAGATTGATATGCATCGCGTCGACGCCGAGATCGCCGGGTCGCGTCTTGCCCATGATCGCGTTGAAATTCGCCCCATCGCAATAAAAATAGGCCCCGGCCTCATGCACCAAAGCGGCGATTTCGACGATATCCTTCTCGAACAACCCACAGGTGTTGGGATTGGTCAGCATGATCGCAGCGACGTCCGGCCCGAGCCGCTCCTTGACGGCGGCCGGATCGAGGGTGCCATCGGCGCGCGCCGGAACCGGGCGCACCTCGAAGCCAGCGCCCGCCGCCGAGGCCGGATTGGTGCCATGCGCCGACTCCGGCACAAGAACGATCTTGCGGCGTCTTCCCTTCTCCCTTGGCGGCGATCGCGGCCTTGATCACCATCATGCCGCAGGCCTCGCCATGCGCGCCCGCCCGTGGCGACATGGCGACGGCGTCCATTCCGGTCAGGACCATCAGCCAGCGGGCCAAGCTCGGCGATCAGCTCAAGCGCGCCCTGCACGCGTGGATTGCGGCTGCAAGGGATGAATATCGGCAAAGCCCGGCAGCCGCGCCATCGCCTCGTTGAGGCGCGGATTGTGCTTCATCGTGCAAGAGCCGAGCGGATAAATTCCGGCGTCGATCGCGTAATTCATCCGCGACAGCCGCACGTAATGGCGCATGGTCTCGGGCTCGCTCAGGCCCGGAAGACCGGTCGGCTCTTGGCGTTCGAGCGCGCCGAGCCGATGTTCGAAAGGCGCTGGCTCGTCGAGATCGACGCCGGTATTCTCCGGGCGCCCGGTTTCAAAGATCAGCCCTTCCTCGATTTCGAGGCCGCGATTGCCGGTGAAGGTCCTCGTCTCTTCCACCGGTCTCGGCCGCTTCGATGGGCTGCCCGTGCCGCATCAGCATGATAAGGCTCCTTGCAAAGCGCTCAGCGAAGGCCGCGCGATCAGCGTCCGTATTGACTTCCGTCGAAGCGGCGAGAATGAGATCGTCCAATCCCTTGTCCGGCAAAAGCCGCGAGACGGGGACGCCACCGAGCACGCCCCTCTCCGCCATGCGCTCGACCGCTCGCGCCGCGTCGCCCGCGATCCTGATCGTGAATTCGTTGAAAAATGTCTTGTTCAGCACCTCAACGCCAGGAATCGCCGCGAGCCGGTCGCGCGAGATCGACCGCATTGGCATGATTGATCCGGGCGAGGCGCCGCAAGCCCGCGTCACCAAGCAGGGTCAGATGAATCGAGAAGGCGAGGCTGGCGAGACCGGAATTGGTGCAGATGTTCGACGTCGCCTTGTCGCGCCTGATATGCTGTTCGCGTGTCGAAAGGGTCAAGACGAAGCCGCGGCGGCCCGCGGCATCGACGGTTTCGCCGCAAAGGCGCCCCGGCATCTGGCGCAAATATTTGGCCTTGGCGGCGAAGAGCCCGACATAAGGACCGCCAAAATTCAGGCGATTGCCGATCGACTGGCCTTCGCCCGCGACAATATCGGCGCCCATCGCGCCGGGCGGCTGGACGAGACCCAGCGAGACAGCCTCGGTGAACACCGCGATCGAGAAGCGCGCCCTTTGCCTTGCAGATCGCGGCGAGATCAGAAAGATCGCGGAGATTGCCGAAGACATCCGGGCTTTGCACCACGACACAGGATGTGTCCTCGTCGATGAGCGCGCCAAGATCCTCGGCCGCCAAGACATCGGGCGCAAGCACCACGGCCTCATCGCCCGCCATCGCCGCAATAGGTGCGCACGGCCTCGGCATAATGCGGATGCAGGCCGCCCGACAGGATGGCCTTGCGGCGTTTGGTGATCCGATGCGCCATCGCCACCGCCTCGACCGTCGCCGTCGATCCGTCATACATCGACGCATTGGCGACATCCATCGCGGTCAAACCCGCGACCTGGGTCTGAAACTCGAAAATCGCTTGCAATGTGCCTTGCGCGATCTCCGGCTGATAGGGCGTATAGCTCGTGAGAAATTCGGAGCGCTGGATCAGATGATCGACGCTTGCGGGAACATGATGCTTATAGGCCCCTGCTCCGACAAAAAACGGCACCGAGCCCGCCGCCACATTTTTTGCCGCGAGCCCAGAGAGCAGCCGCTCCACCTCCATCTCGGTCTTGCGCGGCGGCAGATCGAGATCGTGATCGAGCCGCTTGTCCTCCGGGATGTCGGCGAAAAGCGCGTCGATTCCAGCGACGCCGACGCGCGCCAGCATATCGGCAGCGATCCTCGGAGTTGAGTGGAAGATAGCGCATCTTTGCCCTATTTTCTCTTCACTTTGCCAACCGGAGCCCCGCGTCGCGCGAGCTACGCGAGCGTTTTTACAGAAATTCGCGATAGGCCTCTTCATCCATCAGGCTGTCGAGTTCGGCGGCATCGGTGAGCGTGATTTTCAGAAACCAGCCCTCGCCCAGAGGGATCTTCATTGACCAGTCCGGGCGTATCGTCAAGCGCGCCATTGACCTCGACGACCGTGCCGGACACTGGCGCATTGACTTCGGCGGCGGCCTTGACGCTTTCGACGGTCGCGGCCTCGGCGCCTTTCGCCAAGCTCTTGCCCGATCGGCGGCAGCTCGACAAAGACAACATCGCCCAATTGGGCTTGCGCATAATCGGTGATCCCGACGACGCCCGTCTCGCCTTCGACGCGGACATATTCGTGGCTTTTCGTGTAGTGTGTGGCGGACATCAGGCTCCCCTAAAATAATGGTGAGGCACAAAAGGCATGGACACGATTTTTGCGGCGAGCGGCTTGCCGCGTACGATCAAAGACACTTGGCGTGCCGGGCGCGGCATAAGCGGCACTCGACATAGCCCATTGCGATCGGCCGGCCGAGGCTCGGCGCGAAGCCGCCCGAGGTAAGGCGGCCGATGATTTTGCCGCCGCAGCGTGGCGATCTCAGCGCCTTCCCGCGCCGGTGCCTTGCCTTCGAGCAAAAATCCGACGCGCCGGCGCGTCGGCCCCTGATCGATCGCACGCTTCATCTGCTCATAGCCAAAGAATCCGCCTTCGCTCGCGGCGCCGTTTGGAAATCGACCACAAAAGCCCCGCTTCGACCGGATCCGTCGTTGCGATCGATGTCATGACCATAAAGGCAGAGGCCTGCCTCGAGACGGAGCGAATCGCGGGCGCCGAGGCCAATCGGGCGAACCTCCGGCTCGGCGAGCAGTTGCTGCGCGAAGACGGCCGCGGCCGACGGCGGGGATCGAAATCTCAAAACCATCTTCGCCGGTATAGCCGGAGCGCGAAATGTCGAGGTCACGCCTTCCCACGCCAAGCTCGCCGCCGACATGAAGGGCAGCGCCATGAGACTTCCGGCCGCGCCGGGCGCGAGGCGCCGGCTCAAGACCTCCGCCGCCCTCGGCCCTTGCAAGGCGAGCAAGGCGCGATCGTCGAGAATGGTCAGAGTCGCAGCCTGGCAATTCGGCGGCAAGATGGGCGAAATCGGCGCGCTTGGTGGCGGCGTTGACGACCAGAAAGAAGCGCTCGCGCCCGCCTTCGTCGGCGAGCCTGGTCACCATCAGATCATCGAGAATATGGCCGTCTGCATCGAGCAATTGCGTGTAGCGCATTCGCCCCGGTGCCAGCGTCTTCGATATCGCCCGGCACGAGCCTTTCCAAACGGCGCGCGGCCTGGGACCCTCGAGAATCGCCTGGCCCATGTGGGAAACGTCGAAGAGACCCGCCTGCGCCCGCGTATGGAGATGTTCGCTGATGATGCCAGACGAGATATTGCACCGGCATGGCATAGCCCGCAAAGCCAACCATGCGGGCGCCGAGATCCTGATGCACCTCATAAAGAGGCGTGCGGGCAAGTTCGCAGGCGACAGGACAGGAAGCGGCTTGGCACTCGAGACATCAAATGCACCCGGTCGGCAAAGCATAGCGGCACTGCCTGGCGCGAATGCCGCCGCACTCTTGCCCCCTCTGTCCTGAGACCTGAAAGATTTCCTTCGCTCGCCTAAGATTCGAACGAAGTTACCTCCTTCGGTGGACTTTCCGTCGCAAGGGAAAATCGCTTTCCAGAGTGTCATCCCCGAGCGGTCCATGGGCCTGAGCGTTTCCGGGGCGGTTGCGCCTTCGGCGCCAGTCCGTTTAAGCGCGAACTGGACTCTTCCGCTGGGGTTCTGATCTGACGTTTAAAACGTAACGCGCCGAGCCCTTTTGTCAATGGCATCGCTTCATCTTTGCACCGCGCAAGCGCTTGAATGCCTCGCTGTCAGGCCATCAAGGTTTGGAGTGTTTGCTGGCCGACTTATCCGCGCTTGCCGCCTCGTCAATCCCGACCTTTATGCTGTAGTCCTCCTCGGCGTGGTCCTGGATGAAGGGCACACGCAACGGTTCGGAGACGATCGTGAAATCGCCATCGGCGGTGGTCATGCCGACGCTGACCGACGCGCGATAAAGCTTGCTCACGAGAGGCTCGTTGCCCCGTTCACGGACAATCGCCATCCGCACAGGCACGGTGTAAGTCCCGGCGGTTCCCGCAGGACCGAGGAGGACCCTTCCGGCAACCCCGATCTTGATCGCGAGTTGATCGCCCTCGAGCGAGCATTCCCGCGCGGCATCGGTCAGCCCGAATTGATATTTCAAATTCGCACTGGAAGGCGGCGTTCCAGCATGAACCTGGGACGCGGCGGTTCCCTCCAGAATTATGATCTCCGGACAGAAAATATGCCGAACCTGGGTGCCTTCGGCAGCGGGCGCGTCGTTGTTTTTGAACCCGAGCAAGCGCTCCGAGTTTGGAGCCGCTGGCCTCCGGAACGTCGAAGTTTCCAAGATGCCCGCCGCAGCCAGCCAGGCTCACCGCCGCCGACATTGCCAAGGCCATCTTTCCAATGAAGCGAATCACAGTTGGCCAATCCATTGATGGCTATCCCCAAACGGTCTCCGCAAGCCACGAAAGCCTAAGCCCGCGCCCATGGCCGCGCCGAGCATTCGACCAAATCGTGGGTTAAATCACGGCAAACGCATCGAAATCCTTCCTTAAATCCGGCGAGAGTCAGCGGGATGCCGATTCCTTCTTCGGGGGTTTGAAAAATGATAAAAGTGGCCTTTTGGCCGTTTTTCATTTGTTCGATCAGTTTTTCTTCCATGACCACCTCGGCGACGCAGCCGGTCGGCAGGCAGCGGACAAAACCCGCCCGTCCGACATCGACATCGTCGATTTTCAGCCCCAGTCCGGACGGGAGCAGCACCCCAAGCGGCGCAATGACGCGCAACAGGCGGCTTTTCCCATCCGCTGTCTTCAGAACGATGACAACAAGATTAATGTTGGGCTTGTCCTCGGCGGCGACGCTTTGCAACAAGAGCGCATTGCTCCGGCGGCGCCGGGCGGCGTCTCGCACCGCAGTTCCCAGTCGCCATGCTTGGATTTGACGACGCCTTGGCAAGCCGCGCCGAACCCGCTCGCCAAGAGGAATGCTGTGCCCAGTGCCAACCCGAAGGGGCGCCATGCTCTGCTCGCTTGTAATGCTTCGATCGCCCACGCCACGGATGGTTCCCGCCTTTTTTAGCAGTTAAGCCGCTAGCTCTTTGAATCCGTGGAAACTCCCAGCCGCCACCTTCGCGCGCCAAGCGGTGTGCTGGACCACTAGCAAATCAATGCGGTCTGTCAAGCAAAGGCCCCGCCTCTCCGCGTAAACAGCGCGGGCCTTAGGCAAATACTTCATATCGGGCAAAGTCGCCTCTAGGCTTGCATTCGACGCGCTTTTATGCCGCAACGGGGTTGGTTGCGCAGCAATTGGGTTTGTGGTTTTGAACCAGCGGCCCCACCGATCCCAAAAGAGTGGGGAGGGATAGGCGCGCCTTCCGTGGCCGCAGCCGGAGAGTTGACTTATGAAATTTGCCGGATTGTCTGCGCGACGCATCGAAGCTCTCGCGATCGGGTCCCTGGTTTGGATCTTGGGACTTGCGGTGCTGCCCGGTTTGGCCTGCGCAAATGGTTATCCGGAACCCGGACAGATTGGCTTCCAGGAAGCCGTGACGCCGATTGCGCATGAAATCGCATTTCTTCCACAATTGGATCTTGTTGCCGATCATCATCAGCATCTGCGTGTTCGTTCTAGGCTCTGCTCGTCTATGTCATCGTCAGCTTCAACGAAAAAGCCAATCCGACCCCGACGCGGACGACCCATAATTCGACCCTCGAAGTGGCCTGGACCGTCGCCCCGGTGATGATCCTCGTCGTGATCGCCATTCCGTCGTTCCGGCTGCTCACGCATCAATTGATCGTGCCCCCGGCGGACGTCACCCTGAAGGTGACGGGCAAGCAATGGTACTGGACCTATACGCCTATCCCAAGGATCAGGGTGGCGGCTTTGAATTCGATTCCGAGATGATCGCCGACGCGGACCTGAAGCCCGGCGATATTCGCCAGCTGTCCGTCGACAACGAAGCGGTAGTGCCCGTCGGTAAAGTCGTGCATGTCCAGGTGACCGCGGCGGACGTGATCCATTCGCTTCACAGTTCCGTCGTTCGGCATCCGCATCGACGCGATTCCTGGCCGGATGAACGAAACCTGGTTCAAGGCCGAGCGCGAAGGCATTTATTATGGCCAATGCTCCAAGATTTGCGGCAAGGACCATGCCGATATGCCGATTGCTATTCCGCGTCGTCAGCGAGGAGAAATATGCGGCGTGGCTCGCCGAAGCGAGCCAAGAAATTCGCCTCGAACGACGCGGCCGATCCCGTCCATTTCGCGGCCAATGACGCGCCTGCCGCCGAGCATTGACTAGTTGAGCGGTTGATGAGCTAAAGTTCGAGGAGACGTCCCAGTTGTCCGCGAACATCGTGGAAAGCACGGCGGAACAGCATGAAGAGCACGAGGCGCATGCCCATCCGACCGGATGGCGGCGCTATCTCTTCTCGACCAATCACAAGGATATCGGAACCCTCTATATCCTTTTTGCGATTGTCGCCGGCATTCATCGGCGGCGTCATGTCGATTCTCATGCGGATGGAGCTGCAGGAACCCGGCATCCAAGTCTTCAATCATCTCGCCCAGATCGATCAACGGCGCGTCGCCCGATACGGCGATCGACGCGGCGAAAAACCTCTACAACGTCATCATCACCGCGCATGGCCTGATCATGATCTTTTTCATGGTCATGCCCGCGCTGATCGGCGGCTTCGGCAATTGGTTCGTCCCGATCATGATCGGCGCGCCGGACATGGCCTTCCCGCGCATGAACAATATGTCGTTCTGGCTGCTTCCGGCATCCTTGACCCTGGCCGTCGATCTCGATGTTCGTCGAAGGCGCGCCCGGCATGAAGGGCTTTGGCGGCGGCTGGGTCCTTTATCCGCCGCTATTCGTCCAATACGGGGCATCCCGGCCCGGCGATGGACTTCCTGATCCTTTCGATCCATCTGGCCGGCGCTTCCTCGATCCTCGGCGCGATCAATTTCATCACGACGATCTTCAACATGCGCGCGCCGGGCATGACGCTGCATAAGATGCCGCTGTTCGCCTGGTCGATTCTCGTCACCGCCTTCCTGCTGGTGCTGACGCTGCCGGTGCTCGCCGGTGCGATCACCATGCTTCTCACCGATCGCAATTTCGGCACGACCTTCTTCGATCCGTCCGGCGGCGGCGACCCGCTTGTTGTTCCAGCATTTGTTCTGGTTCTTCGGTCATCCGGAAGTCTACATCCTGATCCTGCCCGGCTTCGGCATCATCAGCCAAATCATCTCGACCTTTTCGCGCAAGCCGATCTTCGGCTATCTCGGCATGGCCTATGCCATGGTGGCGATCGGAATCGTCGGCTTGGTGGTCTGGGCGCACCACATGTACACGGTCGGCATGTCGCTCGACACGCAGCGTTATTTCGTCTTCGCGACCATGGTGATCGCGGTGCCGACAGGCATCAAGATCTTCTCCTGGATCGCGACCATGTGGGGCGGCTCGATCTCGTTCCGGCGCGCCGATGATGTGGGCGATCGGTTTTATCTTCCTGTTCACCGTCGGCGGCGTCACCGGTGTCGTTCTGGCCAATGCCGGCGCCGACCGCGCTTTTCACGAGACCTATTACGTCGTGGCGCACTTCCACTATGTGCTGTCGATCGGAGCGGTGTTCGCGATATTTGCCGGGTTTCTATTATTGGTTCGCCGAAGATGACCGGCTACATGTACAATGAATCCTTGCCAAGGTGCATTTCTGGGTGATGTTCGTCAGCGTGAACCTCACCTTTTTCCCGCAGCATTTCCTTGGTCTCGCCGGTATGCCGCGCCGCTACATCGATTATCCCGACGCCTTCACGCTGTGGAACCAGATTTCCTCCTATGGGTCCTATATCTCCGGCATAGGCGTCATTTTGTTCCTCTATGTGATCTACGACGCCTTCGCCAAGAAGCGGCTTGCTGGAAACAATCCCTGGGGCCCCGGAGCGACGACGCTCGAATGGACTTTGTCGTCTCCGCCGCCGTTCCACACATTCGAGATACTTGCCGATCATCAAAGGGTCCGAGCATTGAGACGACGGTCTTGACCGCAGTGAGCAGGGTCTGTATCTCAAAGCGAATCGGGCGAGCGCGATCTGAAACGGTCCGAATGAGCTTCATCAGCGAAAGCCAGACGGCATCGTCCAGAGCTTCTCGGTCTCGATCGCCAGTCCTTCCGATTATCTGGCGCTGCTAAAGCCGCGCGTCATGTCGCTGGTGATCTTCACGGCGCTTCACCGGGATTCTGATCGCGCCGTCGCATGTCAATCCAATTCTCGGATTTGCCTCGCTGCTCGCGATCGCGATCGGCGCCGGTGCGTCCGGCGCCCTCAACATGTGGTATGATGCCGATATCGACGCGCTGATGCGGCGGACGCCCGGCGTCCAATTCCAGCTGGCAGGATGTCCCGAGAGGATGCGCTGGGTTTTGGCTTGCGATGCTGGCGGTTCTGTCGGTTATCACCCTCGGCATCGTCGCCAACTGGCTCGCCGCTGCGCTTCTTTGCTTTCACCATCTTCTTTTATGTCGTCGTCTACACGATGTGGCTGAAGCGCTCGACGCCGCAGAATATCGTCATCGGAGGCGCCGCCGGTGCCCTGCCGCCGATCGTCGGCTATGCGGCCGCCACCGGCGAAATCAGCCTTGCGAGCATCGCGCTTTTCGCCATCATCTTTGTTTGGACGCCGCCCCATTTCTGGGCGCTCGCGCTGGTGAAGTCCGAAGAATACGGCCGCGCCGGTATTCCCATGCTGCCCAATGTGAAGGGCGCCGATCGCACCCGCCGCGATATTCTCCTCTACACGCTCGTTCTTGTCCCGCTCGGCCTGACGCCATGGCTCATCGGCTTTGCGTCCTTGGGCTATGGACTCATCGCCGTCGTCCTGGGCGCCGTTATGCTGGTGTTGGCCGCACGGGTCTATTGGTTCCGCACAGGGTCCGAAAGCCAATCGATGCGCGATGCAAATGTTTGGCTTCTCGATCCTCTATCTTTTCCTGCTTTTCGCGGAGATCGCCGGCGAACGGCTCGCCGCCCTCTCGGGCGCGAATCTGGCCATGGTGACGCTATGAAGATGGAAAGCAAATTGCCCGGTGTCGTGCTGACTCCGGAGCAGCAAAAAGCCCGGCGCCAGCGCAACGTCGCGATCGGCCTTGCGATCGCGCTGCTTCGTTCTTCTTGTTCTATGTCGTCACGATCGCCAAGCTTGGTCCGGGCGTGCTCAACCGGCCGTTGTGATAGGCCTCGCGACGTGAATCGCGAAGCCGTGAACCCGTCGCCCGCTCTTTCGTTTCGGCGCAAACGTCTGATCGCCGCGCTCGCGGGCGCCGCAGCCTTGCCATGCTCGGCCTTTCCTTTGCCGCGGTGCCCGCTCTACCGGCTCTTTTGTGCCGCAACCGGATATGCGGGCACGACACAGGTTGCCAAAGTCGCGCCAGCGACCACGGGGACGAGCGGATTTCATCGTCCGATTCGATGCGAATGTCGCTCCCGGACTGGCTTGGAAATTTGTGCCGGAAACGCCGGAAATAAAGCTGCGGACCGGCGAGACCGCGACCATCTTCTACAAGGTCACGAATATGTCGGAGCGCGATACGGTGGCGCGGGCCATGTTCAACGTCAGCCCCGATAGCGCCGGCGCCTATTTCGACAAGATCGCCTGTTTCTGTTTCAACGAACAGAAGCTCGGACCCGGTGAAACTCTGGAGACTGCCGGTCGTCTTTTTCCTCGATCCGGCGCTTGGAACAGGATGCAACCATGGCGGGGGTCCAGATCGATCACCCTGTCCTACACGTTTTTCGGCCAAGCCCTCGGCGGACAAAGGCCTGGCGGCGAAGGAGAAGCCTCTCTGAAACGAGACGTTTGGTCGCCTTGACCAGGCGGCTCCAAACACGGCAAACGCCCTTCCGCTCAGATCTCGCGGCTGAACCTCAGGCCGCCTCGATCTTGGCGGCATTTGTCAATACTGGCTCGTGAGCCTCGAAGCGGGAGTAAAGTTAATCCGATGGCGGATGCTCACGCGAAACCGAACCATGATTATCACCTCGTCGATCCGAGCCCTTGGCCGATTGTCGGAGCGATCGCCGCCTTCGTCATGGCGGCCGGCGCCATCATGTGGATGAAGCACATTTCCTTCGGCGGCATCAAACCCGGCAGCCTATATCTTCGGAGCCGGCCTCCTCGGCATCCTCTACGTCATGTTCTCCTGGTGGAGCGATGTCATCGAGGAAGCGGAGCACGGCGGCTTCCACACCCGCGTCGTGCAGATCAGCCACCGCTACGGCATGATTTTGTTCATCGCCTCGGAGGTGATGTTTTTCGTCGCCTGGTTCTGGGCGTTCTTCGATGCAAGCCTCTTTCCCGGCGAGGCGATCCAATATTCCAGGGCTCGAATTCACCGGCGGGATTTGGCCGCCGAAGGGCATCGAAGCGCTCGATCCCTGGCATTTTCCGCTCCTCAATACGCTTATCCTTCTCACCTCGGGCACGACCGTGACCTGGGCCCATCATGCCCTCCTGCACGGCGACCGTTTTGGCCTGAAGGCTGGGCTCGATCCTGACCATTCTGCTTGGCGCCACCTTCACCGGCGTTCAGGCCTATGAATATGCCCACGCGCCCTTCGCGTTCAAAGGCTCGATCTATGGCTCGACCTTTTTCATGGCGACGGGTTTTCATGGCTTTCCACGTCATCGTCGGAACGATTTTCCTGATCGTTTGCCTGCTGCGCGCCTTTGCCGGGACAATTTACGAAAAGCAGCATTTGGGTTTCGAATTTGCGGCCTGGTACTGGCATTTCGTCGACGTGGTCTGGCTGTTCCTGTTCGCCTGCATTTATGTGTGGGGTTCTTGGGGTGCGGCGATCGAGGCTTGAACGCCTCTCAGCCGAGCGTGAATGGGGGCGGCCGCGTGCCGCCCTTTTTTTTGCGGGTAAGGGTTGAGGCTTCCATTTGGAAGCAATGCTGTTATGGAACTGGGATGAGCCTGAAAAACGATCTATGCGCCGCAATCGGCTTTGATATGCGGCCTCAAGGGAGCTTGTCCGCGTTGCGGCCGGGGCCAAATCTGTTCGCTGGTTTCATCACGCTCGCGCCACGCTGCGGCACGTGCGGGCTCGATCTTAGCTTTGCCGATTCCGGAGACGGTCCGGCGGTCTTCGTCAGTCTCATCGGCGGCTTTATCGTGCTCGGCGCGGCTCTATGGACGGAACTGCGTTATGAGCCGCCGTTTTGGGTCCATCTCGTCGTTTTTCTTCCTCTGACGCTGATTGTTTGCCTTGGACTTTTGCGTCCCCTCAAGGGCGATACTCATCGCCCTGCAATATCGCCAACAAGGCAGAACAGGGACGCCTCAGAACACTGAGTCATGCCGCGCACCGAGAAGCCTGATCTGGCCTGCCGCCTTGACCTGCGTGGCCGCCGCCATTCTCGTGTGGCTGGGCGTCTGGCAACTCCATCGGCTTGCCTGGAAAGAAGAGACTCATCGGCGAAATCGAAACCCGCGCGAAAGCTCCCGCCGCAGCCACTGCCGCCGCTCGCGGCTGGCCTGAACTTCGTCCCGAGGACTATGAATACCGCCATGTCGAAGTCGATGGCACGTTTCTGAACGACGATGAAGCGCTTGTCTTCACGCCGAGCATCGGGCGGCACCGCCGGCAGCCAGGATCCCGGCTATCTTGTGCTGACCCCGCTGCGTCTCAAATCGGGCGGCTTCGTCATCGTCAACCGCGGTTTCGTGTCTCTCGACCGCAAAGAGCAAAGCAGCCGGACCGCCGGGCTTATTGAGGGCGAAACCCATTTGACCGGACTGATGCGTCAGCCGGAGGCGCGCAATTACTTCACGCCTCCCGACGAGCCCGCCGCGGGACGCTATTTCACCCGCGATCCCAGCTTGATCGCGGCGCATTTCGGCTTGTCGCCCGCCGCGCCTTTCAGCGTAGACGTTGACGATATTCCCCTCCCGGGCGGCTGGCCGAAAGGCGGGACAACCGTGCTGCAATATTCCGAACAATCATTTGTCCTACGCCTTGACCTGGTTTGGCTTGGCCCTGACGCTGCTTGGCGTTTTCGCCGCTTTCGCCTGGCAAAAGCGATGAGATATCGCATATCTTTCACAGGGCGTGGCAAAGTCAGGCCATCCTGTCCTTCATGGTGTATTTTGGGGGCCAGGCCGGTCGCAGGAGGCGCGTTGAGGTGAAATATATTTCGACACGCGGTGAGACACCGCCCGTCTCCTTCGCGCAGATGCTTTTGGCGGGCCTCGCGCCGGATGGCGGACTTTATCTGCCGGAGGCCTATCCGCGCCTCTCGAGCGACACTATTGCCGGTTTCGCGGGCCGTTCCTATGCGGACGTTGCCGAGGTTCTTATCGCGCCGTTTGTGGCGGGTGAGATCGAGCCGCAAGCCTTGCGGGAGATGATCACGGCTGCCTACGCAAGTTTCCGCCATCCCGCGATAGCGCCCCTGGTTCAGCTCGATGCCAATTTGTTTGTCCTCGAATTATTCCACGGGCCAACGCTCGCCTTCAAGGATCTCGCGATGCAGCTCCTTGCAAGAATGTTCAATCACATTCTTGAAGCGCGGGGGGAGACGAGCGACAATCGTCGGCGCAACCTCCGGCGACACCGGCGCCGCGGCGATCGAAGCGTTTGCCGGCCTCCCGCAGGTCGATGTGTTCATTCTCTATCCGCATGGCCGTGTCTCGGACGTGCAGCGCCGCCAAATGACGACGGTTGCAGCCGACAATGTCCATACGATTGCGATCGAAGGGACCTTTGACGACGCGCAGGCTCATGTAAAAACTATGTTTAATAACAGTAACTTTCGAGATACACTTAATCTTTCAGGTGTTAATTCGATCAATTTCGCCCGGGTCCTGTTCCAGACCGTCTATTACTTCACCAGCGCGGTCGCGCTCGGCGGTCCGCTTCGAAAAATCTCCTTCGTCGTACCCACAGGAAATTTCGGTGACATTCTTGCCGGTTGGATCGCCAAGCGCATGGGTCTGCCGATTGAAAAACTCGTAATTGCAACAAATTCCAACGATATTCTCGCTCGGACCCTGAAGAGCGGCACCTACGCCGTGAAGCAAGTTCAAGCTACCCAATCGCCCTCGATGGATATTCAGGTTTCCTCGAATTTCGAGCGTCTTCTGTTCGAAGTGCTAGGCTCGCGACGCGGACGCGCTCCGCCGTCCTGATGGGCGGATTACGGCAATCGCAGACCTTTACGATTGCACCCGCCGCGTTGGAGGCCATTCGGGCCGACTTCGATGCGTTCAGCGTCGACGAATCCGAAACCACGGCGGAGATTGCGCGGACCTGGCACGACGCGGCCTATCTCGCCGATCCGCATACCGCCGTCGGCCTGGGGGCCGCGCGGCGGGCGCAGGCGAGCGCAACAGCGACCCCGATCGTTTCCCTTGGCACGGCGCATCCAAGCAAATTTCCGGCCGCCATCGAGCACGCCACGGGCATCCGGCCGACCCTGCCTGCCCATCTGGAAGGTCTTTTCGAACGCAAGGAGGTTTTCACGGTCTTGCCGAATGATCAGGCTGAAATCGAGCGGTTCATCCGAGCCCGCGCCAGGCCGGCGCCGAACCGGGCCGCATCATGAGCGTCGAGGTCACCACTTTGCCATCCGGCCTCAGGGTCGCCACCGATCGGATGCCGCATCTGGAAACAGCATCGCTCGGCGTCTTTGTCGGTGCGGGTTCGCGCCACGAGATGGCCAATGAGCATGGCCTATCGCATCTTCTCGAACACATGGCCTTCAAGGGAACGCGGCGCCGCTCGGCGCGCCAGATCGCGGAGGAGATCGAGGCCGCGGGCGGCGATCTCAATGCCGCAACAAGCACCGAGCATACCGCCTATTACGCCCATGTTCTTGCCGAAGACGCCGTCCTCGCCCTGGACATCCTTGCCGATATTCTGACCGAAAGCACATTCGACAGCGCCGAACTCGAACGCGAGAAAGGAGTCATCCTTCAGGAAATCGGCGCTGTGGAGGATACGCCGGACGATCTCGTCTTCGAGATGTTCAACGCAGCCGCCTTTCCCGATCAGCCGATCGGCAGACCGATCCTTGGCACACCTGAAGGAGTTTCCGGGTTTGGCCGGGACGCCATCAACACCTATCTCCACACCCATTATCGCACCGGTGTGACCGTCGTCGGTGCGGCCGGTGCCGTCGAGCATGCCGCCATTTGCGACGAAGCGGCGCGGCGTTTCGAAGGTCTTGCTCCGCAGGCCATTCAATCTGACGCCGCACCCGCGCGCTACCGGGGCGGCGACAGGCGGCTCAAGCGGCGACTGGAACAGGCCCATATCGTGATCGGCTTTGAAGGGGCGGCCTACACGCATGAGGATTTTTATGCCATGCAAATCTTCGCCAACGCGGTTGGCGGCGGCATGTCATCCCGGCTTTTTCAGGAGGTGCGTGAAACGCGCGGCCTGGCCTATTCCATTCATGCCTTCCACTGGGGTTATTCGGACGCGGGGTTATTCGGCTTCTACGCAGCGACAGGTCCGAAGGACGTCGCCGAATTGATGCCTGTCTCGATCGAATGCATGGCCAAAGCCGCTTTCGATTTGAGTGAAATGGAAGTGCGCCGCGCCAAGGCGCAGATGAAGGTCTCTCTTCTTGCGGCACTCGAATCCCCGGCTGCGCGCTGCGAGCAGATCGCCCGGCAATTGATCGCTTTCGACCGGGTTCTGACTCGCGAGGAGATCATCGCAACGATCGACGGTTTGGATGTTGCCCGCATTCGCGCCGCTGGCGCCCGTGCGCTCAGATCCCCGCCGACCGTGGCGGCGATCGGACCGGTGACTAAGGTTTTTACCCCTGACCGCATCTCCGAGCGGCTCAGCGGAGTCTAAAGGAGTAGCGAAGTGGCACTCTTCCGTCTCAATCCGGTGGGCCGCGCGACCACCCTCGTGCGGGGCGAAGCCATTTATCTTCGGCCCGCCGAAATGCGGGATTACGAAGCCTGGGCAGATCTCCGCGAACGCAGCCGCAGGTTTCTTGCGCCATGGGAACCGACATGGCCTGGCGACGACCTGACCCGCGTCGCCTTCCGCCGCCGATTGCGCCGCAATCAACAGGAAATCGACAATGATGAAGCCTACCCTTTTTTGATCTTTCGAGACAATCATGAGCTTGTCGGCGGTTTGACCCTCGGTCAAATCAAGCGCGGCGTCGTCCAGTCGGCCACCATTGGCTATTGGATCGGCGAGCCCTACGCAGGCCATGGATTGATGTCGGCCGCAGTCCGGGCGGTCATCGGCTATGCGTTCACGACGTTGCGCTTGCACCGCATCGAGGCGTCTTGCCTGCCTCACAACGACCCTTCGATGCGATTATTGGAGCACCTCGGTTTTACACGAGAGGGCTATGCGCGCGCCTATCTGCGGATCAATGGCGTCTGGCAAGACCATTTGCTCTATGGTTTACTCGAAACCGATCCAGCCCCGCTCCGTCTGCCCCGCCGCAGCAGCTGAAGTCGCGCCGGTCGCAAGGCTTCTGTGCCACGAAAGGTCAGGAAGGGTTTCGCAATGAACTTTCGTCGAACCGTCGTTGGGGGCCTTGCGACCCTGACCGCCGTTTCTTCCGCTTTCGCCGTGCCGAGGTCAGCTATAGCTGCGATGATGGTCATAAATTCACCACCACTTTCCTGCAGGCAAATAATCACGAGTCCGCGCGCCTCCTCTTTGCCGGCAGCAAGCAAGCTATCGTCTTGAAAAATCAAGGCATGGCCGAGTGGTATCGCCTATGCGGGAGGCGGTTTCGAGTACCATGAATGGCACGGCCAGGCGTCTTTGAAGGACTTGCGATCCGCCGCGCCGAAAGAAGTCGCTTGCCATACACGGTGAGTTTAGTCTTGCCTTCGCCGCATTCCATTGTCTTGCTAGGCAAATCAACGCCGTTTTCATGGCGAACGGTTTTCGCTGCACTTGCCGGGTACCACGTTAAGCCTTACCAATCTTTGCCGCCGACTGGGTCTCTTTGCTCATGTTCGTTGGCCCGGCTTACCACGCAGGACAAACGCCTTTTGTCGAGCATCGTGTATTATTTGCGTTTCTTGGCTGTGATCGCGGTGCTGGCGGCGGGGCTTCTCCCAGCCCACGCGATCGAATCCGTGCGCGTGCCGCTCGAGGCGCAGGCCATCGATCTCACCAAGGCTTTCGAGACCTATCATTCCGAAAGCGACCGGCTCCTCGTTTCGACGGCGCCCGGTTCCGACGGCATCGTTCGCCGCATCGAAGTGCGCGCACGCGATGAAGGAACCCGCCCGGATTGGATCGTCTTCGCGCTCACCAACGACACCAGCGAGCAGATCGAAAGATTGCTCGTTGCGCCCCATTTTCGGCTGGTCGGATCGGGCGTGATCTGGCCCGATCTCGGGTCTTCGCGTATTTCGGCGATTACGGCGAGCCAGGGATTTCCGATCGAGCGCGACGAAAGCTCCGACGCTGATGTCTTCCGTTTGACGCTCGATCCGGGCACGACGGTGACCTACGTCGCGGAACTTCGAACTCCCAACCTTCCCCAGCTCTATCTTTGGGAACCCGAAGCCTACAAAGACAAGGTGACGAGCCTTGCCCTCTATAAGGGCATTGTCATTGGGGTGGCCGGCCTGCTGGCCCTTTTTCTTACCATCGTCTTTGTCGTCAAGGGCGCCGTAATCTTTCCAGCCGCAGCCGCCCTCGCCTGGACCGTGCTTGCCTATGTCTGCATCGATTTTGGCTTCTGGAGCAAAATCTTCGGCACGGAAGGCCAATCCGATCGAGTTTGGCGTGCATGCACCGAGACCACCCTCGCAGCAACGCTGCTTGTGTTTCTTTTTGCCTATCTCAAGCTCAATCGCTGGCATGTGCGCGCCTCGCATGTGGCCGCTGCCTGGTTGATCTTTCTTGCCGCTTTGGTGGGTCTCGCCATCTATGACGCGCCGGTCGCGGCCGGAGTGGCGCGCATTTCGCTCGCCACCATCGCGGGTGCCGGCTTTGTCCTCGTCCTCTATCTTGTCGACCCACGGTTACGACCGCGCCGTCATGCTGATTCCAACCTGGTTCCTGCTGCTTGATCTGGATTATCGGCGCCGCCTTCACAGTCACTGGAACGCTGACCAACGATCTTGTCTCGCCGGCGCTGATTGGCGGCCTTGTCCTCATTGTGATGCTGATCGGTTTCACCATCATGCAGAATGCGTTTGCCGGCAGCGCGCTTGGATGGCGGCGGCCTATCCGATAGCGAACGCAAGGCGCTCGCCTTGACCGGAAGCGGCGACGTCATTTTCGATTGGGACGTGGCCTCCGACCGGGTCTATGTCAGCCCGGAAGTCGAGTTGCAATTGGGCCTTGCCCGCGGCGCCCTCGAAGGGCCGGCGGCGGCTTGGCTCGAGTGTCCTGCACCCCTCGGAACGAGATCGCTTTCGCGCCTGCCTCGACACCATGCTCGAGCAAGGGCGTGGGCGGATCAACCAGGAATTCCGGCTGCGCGGCGCCGGCGCGGACTATTACTGGTTCCGCATGAAAGCCAGACCGGTCGTTGGGGCTGACGGTGAAGTGGTGCGGATCGTTGGTACCCTCGGAGATGTCACCGAAGCCAAGATCGCCGAAGAACGGCTGCTGCACGATGCGGTCCACGACAATCTGACCGGTTTGCCGAACAGGGAGCTCTTTTTCGATCGCATCGATGCGGCCCTCACCATGCCCAAACCGACAATCGGATCCGACCTTCCGTCGTCAGCATAGATATCGACCGGTTCAAGCAGATCAATGAATCCGCCGGTCTCTCCGCCGCGGATTCAATTCTTCTGACCGTCGCTCGCCGACTTGCCCGCATTCTGAGGCCGCAAGATACGCTCGCCCGGCTCACCGGGGATCAATTTGCCATTCTGATCGTCTCGGAATTCGAGACCGACCAGATCAGCGCGCTCGTCAACGTCATCCGGCGGGTTGTGTCGACGCCCGTGATCTTCAACGAAAAAGAAATCCCGCTCACGGCATCGATCGGCCTTGCGCTTTTCGATCCTCAGCTGCATCCGACGCGCGAAGAGATGCTCAAAGACGCGGACATCGCGATGCGGCACGGCAAACGGATGGGCGGCAATCGGATCGAAGTGTTCAGGCCATCCATGCGGATGCTGCGCTCGGATCGCTTCGGCCTCGAAGCCGATTTGCGCCGCGCGCTCGATCGCGGCGAAATAAAGGTTCTGTTCCAACCGATTGTGCGGCTCGAGGATCGGACCGTCGCCGGTTTCGAATCCTTGCTCCGATGGGATCATCCGCGTCTAGGGCGCCTCGGTCCAGCCGACTTTGTTCAGGTTGCCGAAGATACCGGTCTGATTGTCGATCTCGGCCTCTTCGCGCTGGAACGAACCGCGCGCGAGCTTTCTGCCTGGCAAAGCGCGCTCGACGTCGAACCGCCGATTTTCGCAAGCGTCAATATCTCCTCGCGCCAATTGCTTCGCCATGATCTTCTGCAAGACGTCAAGGCGGTGCTGGCCCGCTCCAATGTGAGCCCGGGCACTTTGAAGCTCGAATTGACCGAAAGTCTCGTGATGGAAAATCCGGAATATGCGGCGCAGATGCTGAATCGCATTCGCGATCTCGGCGCCGGCCTTTCGCTCGACGATTTCGGCACCGGCTATTCGTCCCTAGTCTATCTGCAAAGATTTCCGTTCGACACGATCAAGATCGACCAATCCTTCGTGCACCAGAACGGCAAAGGGACGCGGCCCGTCATTCTGCGTTCGATTGTGACGCTCGCGCATGATCTCGGCATGGAGGTCGTCGCCGAAGGTGCCGAGACTGAATCGGATGCCATCGAACTCTATCAGCTCGGATGCGAATATGCGCAGGGCTATACCTTCGGACATCCGATCAGCGCCATCGAAGCGCGCAAACTGGTCGGCGCCGCGACGGCCGCAGCCTAAAGCGAAATCAGGAAAAGTGGAAACCGGTTTTCCGCCCGCCTCCCGCTCTAAATTTTTGGAATCGATCACGATGATTTTGGATTGAATCAATCCAAAATCATCGTGATCTAGAGGAAACTGCTTTAGGCGTGCCCGGCATCCGAAGACAGCCGACCTGGATCAATGCCGACTTTCCGCAGGGCGCGCTCATATTTGGAACTCAACGCGGAATCGAAAATGAGGCTAGGATCGGCCGGGCACGTGAGCCAACCATTGTGCTGCATTTCGTTTTCCAGCTGGCCCGCCGACCATCCTGCATAGCCGAGCGCCAATAGAGCCCGGTCGGGACCTGAGCCGTTTGCGATGGCGCGCAAAATGTCGATTGTCGCCGTCAACGATACGCCGCCACCGATCGCAAGGGTCGAATTATCGATCGAAAAATCATTGGAATGCAGGACAAAGCCGCGGCTTGAATCGACGGGGCCGCCGTTCAACACTTGAACGGAACTTGCCACCGCCGGCAAGCGAATGGCTTCATCGGGACCGATCACCTTGAGTTGGACAAGAAGTTGCGGAAAATCGACCTTCTGGGCCGGACAATTGACGACGATGCCCATCGCGCCTTCCTCGGAATGGGCGCAGACATAAACGACCGAGCGGGCGAAACGATCATCCGCGATGCCCGGCATGGCAATAAGCAACTGCCCATCAAGAAAGCCGCTCTGGTTTTGCGGCGGGGCGGCGGGGGGAACAATCGAGCCCATGTCCAAGTCCTCGTCAGGTCAAACTTAAGTGAGACAGTCCCAGTTGCGACATGTCGAGATGGGACCTAAATTGCCTGTCTCAGTCAACGATCGGTTAGCTCCATGCAAAAGTCTTTCCAGCTTACAATATTCGCTTGGAAAGCTGTATTTGTGCTTATTTGCACAATTCTCGCGCTTTCTCCCTTTGTAAGGAAAGCCCGGTCCGAACCTTATGCGAGTACCTGGACGGAGGGACAAAAATCTTCCTTGCGGCTGATCGCCGCTGGGGATGGCTCCCTGGGGCGCTTTTATCGAGCCGGTATAGAGCTCCGCCTCAGTCCCGGAGCCCTCACCTATTGGCGCATGCCGGGGGATGCCGGCGTCCCTCCGGTCTTTTCGTTCGAGGGCTCGACGAACGTCGCCGGTGTCGAGGTGTTTTATCCTGTCCCCCTCCGTATCGATGAAGCCGGAACCGAAGCCTTCGGATACCGCGACCGGGTCACTTTTCCCATTCACGTGATCCCAAAAGACGCCAATCAGCCTTCACTTCTGGTTCTGAACCTTTCCTATGCAGTCTGCGAGCGGATTTGCGTGCCGTCCAAGGCGGAGGCTAAGCTGCCCCTCATCCCTGACCATCGGGGGCCCAGCGCGGAAGCCAGCGCGATCGATGCGGCGGAAGCGACGGTGCCGCTCCGCCTGCCACCTGAAGAGCGTGACGCCAAAGTCAAGATTGATCGCGACAAGGCCGCATCTGTGCCGACATGGCGCGTTTCCTTACAAAACGACGCCCAGGATCTTTTCGCCGAAGGGCCCCCCGGCTGGTATTTTGCAACCCACAAGACCGGCCGGCCCAATGAATTCTTTATCGTCGAAGTCGAACAGCCGGGCGCCGAAACACGGGTTCCTCCCGTGACCTTAACCGTGCGCAACGAAAAGCAAAGCTACGAATTCGCCGTGGAACTCGACGCCATTTCAGCGCCTTGAATTGCTTCTAAGTGACCTTTGCCGAGACGCCGTCGCGATGAACCGCGCGGCGTTGTCGGTACCGGCGCAGCCTTGTTGGCAAAAGGAACCAGCGATGTCGATCCAAACAGGCGATCCAATTCCCAAGGCCACCTTTACCGTCATGACTTCGGACGGCCCTCAATTGAGGACAACGGATCAGATTTTCAAAGACCGGAAGGTGATCCTGTTTGGCGTACCAGGCGCCTTTACCCCCTTGTGCGATAAACAGCATTTACCTGGATTTATTGCCAACAGCGATGAATTCAAAGCACAGGGCGTTGATGAAATCGCCGTGACCAGCGTCAATGATATTTTTGTTATGGATGCTTGGGCCAAAAGCTCCGGAGCTGATTCCAAAATCAGTTTCCTCGCCGATGGAAATGGAGATTTTGCAAAAGCCATAGGGCTTTCGCTCGATCTCACCGACCGCGCGCTCGGCGTCCGCTCGCAGCGCTATGCGATGGTCGTCGACAATGGCGTGGTGCGACGACTGAATGTCGAGGCGGGACCGGGCAAGGTCGAAATCTCAAGCGCGGAAACCTTGTTAAAGCAGCTTTAAAAAGCCGATTGCTTTTTGCTGCTTAGAAATGGCGCCATGCCTTTGCGCGCGAGAGCATCGGCGCGCTCGTTCATAACATCCTCGGCATGGCCCTTCACCCAACGCCAATCGATGGTGTGCCGGGTCGTGGCCGCATCGAGCCTCTGCCACAGCTCGATATTTTTGACCGGCTTTTTATCGGCGGTGCGCCAACCATTGCGCTTCCACGCAGTTGATCCATGCGGTGATACCGCCCTTCAGATAATTCGAGTCCGTATGAAGATGAACCGTGCATGGCCCGATTCAGGGCCTCCAGCGCCGCAATCGCGGCGATCAATTCCATTCGGTTGTTGGTGGTCAACGCCTCGCCGCCGCAAAGCTCTTTTTCATGTGCGCCGCAGCAGAGGATCGCGCCCCAGCCTCCGGGACCGGGATTGCCGGAACAGGCCCCGTCGGTCCAAATCGATACCTCGCCGCTCATCGCACCAAACCGAGTTCGCGCGCGTTCCCGATGGTTGATGGAAGCGCAATTTTCTGACATATTCGAGCGGGTCCTTAGGATGAACAAGGGCGTTCGGCGGAACATTCAACCAATCGACGAGGCGTGTCAGAGCAAAACGCAGCGCGGCGCCTCGCGCCAGAACCGGAAACACTTCCGATCTCACCGGCGCTGAGCTTGCGCACGCTCTCGTAGGCGCTGAAAAAAGCCAATCCCTTGGTGATGTTGAACGAACCATCCGGTTCGAAACACCAAGCGTTAAGACAGATCGCGACATCATAGGCGAGCTCATCCGTGCAGGCGAAATAGAAATCGATAAGCCCGGACAATTCATCGCCGAGAAACAACACATTGTCGGGAAAAAGATCGGCATGGATGACGCCTCTCGGCAAATCGCGCGGCCAGTTCCGTCGAGAAAAGTCAGCTCCTTCGCAATTTCCCTCGGCAGAGGCCCGGCTGCACTTTATCGGCGCGCGCGCGCGCCTGATTCGAACAGGGCGGGCCAAGCTTCGATGCCCAAGGCATTGGGGCGAGACCCGGCGAAATCGGCGCCAGACCGATGCAGCTTGCCGAGCGCCTCGCCAACGGCGGCGCAACGGCGCACGACTCGGGCACCTATGCCACATGCCTTCGAGAAAAGTCACGATCGCCGCCGGGCGTCCCGCGATCCGGCCGAGGGCGCCTGCCATGTCTGTTGCGCACCGGTTGCGGACAATTCAGTCCATGACCGGCGAGATGCTCCATCAGCCCAAGAAAAAACGGCAGATCCCTTTCGTCCACCCGCTTTTCATAGAGCGTCAGGATGAAATAGCCGGCATCGACGTGCGAGAAAATAATTGGAATTCTCGACCCCTTCGGCAATTCCTTTCAGGGACAGAACGTGGCCAAGATCATAATCAGCGAGAAAGACGGCAAGCTCCGCTTCGTTGACTTCCGTGTAAACAGCCATGCAGCATCCGCCACAATCAGTTAAAGCGCGGTAAATTCGCAGCCCTTGCTCCTGTTAGCGATACAAGCGCAGGAGTTCAAACCCGAGCCTCGGGCTTGAAGTCGCCTAGCGAGCCTGGTTACACAGGCGCATGCTCCCGGCTTTTGGCAAGATGCGCCAGAACCGTCTTGGCCTCCGGCTGAATGACACCGCAGGACATGATGAGCTTGGCGGCATCGTCCGGGCTCATCTCCAATTCGACGACATCGCGCACCGGTAAAAAGAAATAGAACCCCGTCGTCGGATTCGGCGTGCAGGGCAAGAACACCGAAATATGTTCTTCATCCGAGAGATGCTTGGCGATAGACGCGCCAGGCGGCGTGCAGATAAAAACAAGCGACCACCGGCCTTCGCCAGGAAACTCGATCATCCCCACCTTGCGAAATGTTGTCCCCGATTGGGAAAACACCGTTTCAAAAATTTGCTTCACGCCTTTGTAGATCGAGCGGACGACCGGCATATGCGTGAGCGTCGCCTCGCCAAGGCGGATCAAGGTGCGGCCCGCAAGATTGGCGGCTAAGAACCCCAACAGTGTAAGGCCGATGAAGGCAAAGATCACTCCGAGGCCCGGCAGCTGAAAGGGCAAATAGCTATCGGGCAAAAATCTGACGGGCACGATCAGCTTGACCCAATTGTCGATGGTGTCGACGAACCACCAGACAATGTAGGCTGTAACTGCCAGCGGGCCGGCAACGACAACACCGGTCAGGAACCAATTGCGGATGCGGCCTCCGAGACTGAGACCCCACGGGCTAATGGCCGGACTGATTTCCGGCAAGGGAGGTTGTTCCTCTGGCGGCAAAATCGTCATCGCTCGTCCCACGACCCGACTTCCATTTATCAGGTCGTGCGTATCGCGTCGCAAAATTTTTGAGATCAAAATCAGCTGGGCAGCAAATATTTTTTAATTCGTGCTTCACAGGAGACAAAATGCCTAATTGTGCGTAGACATTGCCTCTTGTGTGAGCTAAGTTGCCACCGTAAGCCGTTCAAGGTCGAAGCCGTTATAAGTTCGGCGCAGTAGTCCAAGTCTTGGGAGGACGCCTATTCTTTTGGCCGCTCGCCGCAGTGGCGCAGCCTTCGTGGCGAAGGCAAGGACGAAAGAAGAGGTCATGGACCGGACTAAAAGGGGCGGAGAGTTCATCTTCGCCCCTTTTTTTATGCGCATTGCCGCTGGGCAATAGGACTTAAAATCAACTGCTCTATCTATAACTCTGCTACCACAAGATTTCTACTGTGTAAATCTTTTCATCAGTTATCAGATCATAAAAAGCAGGAATTCAAGCGTCTCAATCCGGCTTGACGCTTTTAGAATCGGCATTGGGCGACGTTGGAGGCAATTGCGACGGCATCGTCGAATCGCCAGTGGGCGGCGGCGACTTGGTCCCGCGGGCAGCGCCACTCGGCAAAAAGAGATCTCCCGCTTGCTCGCTCATTTCCAAGCAGGTCAAAATTTCAACATAGCTCGGCATCGGCTCCGCGCCTTGCGCAACGCAGTCCTGCCGATCCGCCGCCTTGAACCGACTCCATTTTTTGACCATCTCCGCCCGCGCGTCGGTTTCATCTTTCATGCAGCCGCGATAGGCGAGGTCCTTGTCATCGCCGGCATAAGCCCGCGCAGCCTTGCAAGAGCTGGCGACATCGAATGTCGGCACCCCGTCCGACTTCGCCTTCGCCGCCAATGCAGGCTCCATGAGGGCCAGCAGAAAAACCGAAATCAGCCCCGCGATGATGGCTTGCATGCGACTCTCCCTGGTACGTTCGTTCCACCCCAAGCAGAAAGCTCGATCGGAAGCCCTTAAGAGATGGACCGCTGTAGGTGCAAAGTCGAGCCCCCAGTGCCCGAGGCGCCAGCGCGACGTTAGTCTTCGTAATAATCCGCAATGAAACGGTCGAGGAGTTCTCACCCCAAACCCCGAGCCCCAGCTTTGATTGATGTCGCTTGTCGGGGAGCCCATTCCGGTCCCTGCAATGTCGAGATGCGCCCACGGGGTTCCGTTGACGAAGCGCTGCAGGAATTGCGCCGCCGTAATCGACCCCGCGTGCCGTCCGCCTGTGTTTTTCATGTCGGCGAATTTCGAGTCGATCATTTTATCATAGGCCGCGCCAAGCGGCAGGCGCCAAAGCTTTTCACCAGTGAGCATGCCGGCGTCGAGGAGCCTTTCAGCTAATTCATCGTCATTGGCAAAAAGCCCGGCATGCTCCTGGCCGAGGGCCACAAGAATTGCGCCGGTGAGGGTGGCAAGATCGACGATGAATTTCGGTTTGAATTTTGCCTGGACATACCACAAGAGGTCAGCAAGCACGAGACGCCCTTCGGCGTCGGTATTGATGACCTCGATCGTCTGGCCGGACATGGATTTCACGATATCACCGGGACGCTGCGCGCGCGGCCCCGGCATGTTTTCGACAAGCCCAATGACACCGACCACGTCCGCCTTGGCCTTGCGTTCCGCCAGAGCCTGCATAAGCCCAACGACGGTGGCGGCTCCCGCCATGTCTCCCTTCATATCTTCCATGCCGGCGGCGGGTTTGATCGAGATTCCGCCCGTATCGAAACAAACGCCCTTGCCGACGAAGGCAAGAGATTTTCGCTTCCCTTTGGGGCTCTCTTTCGGTTCCTCCTTCGCGCTCTTCGACCCGCGCCAGCGCAGAATTACGGCGCGGCTCTCGCGCACGGACCCCTGCCCCACCCCGAGGAGAGCGCCCATGCCGAGTTCACGCATCGCGTTCTCGTCAAGCACCGTGACTTCAACGCCGAATTTCGCAAGCGCCTTGGCGCGGTTTGCGAACTCTTCCGGAAACAGAATATTCGCGGGCTCGTTGACAAGTGAACGCGCGGTCAGCACCCCGTGGGTGACCGCCTCTTCACCCTTGGCATCGCGGCGGACGGCGGCCGGCTTGTCCACGGCAAGCACGAATTCCGCTGCTTCATTGGACGCTTCGTCGTCCTTTTTCTTTGTCTTGTAGTCATCAAAGCGGTAGTCGCGAAGCCGCATGCCGAGCATGAATTCGGCAGCCGCACGCGCGGGATCCTTGGGCGCGCGCGGTAAGTCGAACGCGATAATCGCTTTTGTTCCGCGCCCCAACTTGCCAACCACGAAGCCTCCGAGGCCTGCAAAGTCTCCTGGTTTCGGCGGCGATTCTTTTTTGCTTTTGCTTTCGCCACCTTTTTCAATGTTGTCTGGCGGGGAGCCGGTCCCGATCACGAGCAAGCGCGCGGTGGTGAAGCCGGAGGGTGCGATCAGATCAAGCGCACTCTGCGCTTTTCCCTTGAATTTGACGGCACCTGCGGCCTTCTTAACCAAGGCCTCGCCTTGCGGACCGATGAGGCGAAGGGTAGCCGCGCCGAACGCAAAATTCTGGTCGGTAAAAATAACCAGGGCTCGCTCGTCGGCAGGCAGGCCGGTGGGCGCCGATGGCGCCTGCGGCTCCAATTTATTCAGGGCGACAATTTCGATGTTCATCGGTTCGTTCATCTGTTCCCCAGCACGATCGTGCGATCACGGCAAATTGACACAATTATCTGGTCTCGGATTCAGCGAGCTTTTGCCGAGACGGCGCCGGTCTGTTCGCATGGTGTTCTCAGAATGCGTCAGCTCAGCAGGTTAAAGAGGACGTCCAGCGCCCGCAAACGCCGCCTTCCCGCGCGTCGGAGCCGCCCCAGCGCGCAAAACGATTTAAAATCCTTACCTTAAGACCATTTTATTCGCCTAAAAACCGCCATTCCTTATTGTTTGGGTTCTACCGCACATGCGTAGTACCAACCCCAGCGCGGGCCGTCCCCCCAAAAGCGACGCCTCTATAAGCCAAATCGCGCAAGATGAAACCGCCGGCGGGAGCCATAATGGCTTGCTTCGAGCAGCACAAGTTTGTAGCGGGAGGCGGCATGACCTTGCGTAAAATCCATCGCTCGGGTAGCGTCCCCCGAAAGACCAACGCCGACTCGGCTTGCCGCTTGCGCAAGCCGGCCTTAAGAGCGCCGTTGGGCGGGCCGGTCAAAGCCGCCCTACCCGCCTCGACCGGACTACTCCTTGGCAAATTCGACGGTCGGACGGGCATCGCATGATCGGATTCACTTTCGGTCGTTACCTTTCCTTGCGGTTTCTGCAGATGATCACGGCCGTGTTTCTGATGATCTTCGGCATGGTCTATGTCATAGATTTCGTCGAACTTTTGCGCCGCACGGGGGACATACAGGGCGTCTCGGTTCATTATATCGCCTATCTCACCTTCCTCCGGGTTCCCTCGGTTTCCGAGCAAATCCTTCCGTTCTGCGTATTGTTCGGCGCCATGGCGACGTTTCTCAGTTTGACCCGCAAGCTCGAATTGCTGATCGCCCGAGCCGTCGGCGTCTCGGTGTGGGGGTTCATGCTCCCCCCCATTGCCATTGCCGCCGCAATTGGAATCATCTGGGTGACGCTGTTCAATCCGATGTCCGCGGTGATGAAGCATCGCGCCGACCAGATCGAGGCGACCCTTTTTGGTCGCGACAGCAAGCGAAACGATGACGCAAGCCTGTGGATCCGGCAAAAAAGCGTCGATGGTGAGGCCTTTATCCGAGCCAAGCAAGCGTCGGCAGACGGTACTCGCCTGACGTCGGCGACCGCCTACATCTACGATCGCGCCGGCGTCTTCGAGCAATGGATTGAGGCTCGGGTAGGCAAGCTCCTGCCGGGGGTCTGGCAATTCGACCACGTACAGGTCATGTCGCCGGGCGAAGAGAGCTTTGCCGCGGGGACCTATCTTCTTGCCGACCAGCCTCTCGTCGGACCAGATCGTGCAAGGCGCGGTCGCGCCGGATTCCGTCCCGTTTTGGGACTTGCCAGCCGTTGCGGGATGTAACCGAGGCCGCGGGTCTCGATGGAACCGGTTATCGGCTGCAATTATCATATGCTTTTAGCGCGGCCCCTTGCTCTTTATCGCCATGGTGTTTGATCGCAGCGGCCTTTTCCTTAAGGTTTTTTCGTTTTGGTGGCATTGAGAAAATGGTTTTCGGTGGCGTGGGCGCAGGCTTCGTGCTTTACGTGGCAACCAAATTCGTGGGCGATCTAGGCGGGGCCGGTTTGCTCGAGTCCGCCTGTTGCCGCTTGGTCGCCCGCGGTCGTTGCCAGCCTGCTCGGCGCGGTCGCTTTGCTAAACCAGGAGGACGGTTAATGGGGCGGCGTTTTTGCCCCGGCAGCGTAATCGCCCTCGCCCTTCGCGCGGGATGCGCCGGCTTGGGAAGCGGAACGCGGTTTCAGACCCAGCAGCCGCAAGGCTCGGGGCTGGAAAGACAGCGTCGACAAGCGACGGTCGAATCCGGCCGAGCGCGGCAGCTGGGACGCCGCGTTGCGTGACGATTTCGCTTGCGCTGTGGCTCGCCTTGGTTTGCACGATGGTCGCCACGGAGCGCCCCGCCGCGGCGCAAACATCCAATGATCGTGCCGCGGCTCCGGTCCAACCTAAGAAGATGTTCGTCGAGGCGACCGAACTTCGCTACGACACCGACAAGAACATCGTGTCGGCCGAGGGCAACGCAAGAGTTTATTACAAGGACAGGATCCTCGAAGCTGATCGCGTCGTCTATAATCGCAACAACGGCCGCGTTTATGCCGAGGGTCATGCGAAACTGACCGAGGCCGATGGCACGGTACTGCACGGAGATCGGTTCGACCTAACCGAAGATTTCCGCGACGGCTTCATCGAAAGCTTGCGCGCCGAAACGCCTTCCAAGCCAATTCCGCCCGTCCCGGGCGTCCCGGTCAATACCTCAGGCAACCCGCCCGGCACCTACAGAACCTATTTCAGCGCCCCGCGTGCAGAACGGATCGAGGGCGATACCACGGTCTTCGACAAGGGAACCTACACCGCCTGCGATGCCTGCAAAGACAATCCCGACAAGCCGCCTCTGTGGCGGGTGCGCGCAAAGCGCATCATCCACAAGAACGACGAACACATGATCTATTACGAGGATGCTTCGCTTGAATTCCTCGGAATCCCGATCGCTTATGTGCCGTTCTTTTCCGCGCCCGATCCGACGGTCACGCGTAAGTCGGGAATATCTTTCGCCCTACCTCGGCTATAGTTCGGTGCTTGGCGGCGGTATCGGCATTCCAATCTTCTGGGCGCTCGCCCCCGATTACGATTTGACGTTTACGCCGACCTATTTTTCCCAGCAGGGCTTCTTTGCTAACGCGGAATGGCGTCAACGGCTGGACAATGGGGAGTATTACATCCGAGCCACCGGAATCGCTCAGCAAAATCCGGCAGCCTTTCGCCCCGTCGCCGTATGGCTCCGGCTAATCAGAACCCTGCGTGGCTCGTTCGAAAGCAAGGGCTTGTTTCATATCGCCGATCAATGGAAATTTGGCTGGGAATTCACCCTGCTTGTCCGACAAATGGTATCTCAACGATTATCATGTGCCGAGCCAGACCCTTTCATCGAATTATTTCAGCGAAACGACCTCCACCGTCTATCTCACCGGTCAAGGCGAACGCGGCTATTTCGATCTGCGCGGCTATTATTTCGAGGGGCTGTCGAGCCACGATTTTCAACCGCAGCAGCCGTTTGCGCATCCGGTCTGGGACTACAACAAGACCTTCGACATCGACCCGGCGCGAATCTTTCGGCATTGGCGGACAGGCCGAACTCGATTTCAATCTGACCAGCCTTTCGGCAAGCTCGGCGAGCTTCCAGGCGGTCGGGCCACGGGTTCTGGACAGGGCCTATGGTCTTTATGACATCTGCCTGAATTATATTCCGGGCCAGGTCACTGGCACCTGCCTTCTGCGCGGAGTGGGCGGCGACTACACCCGCGCCACGGCCCAGGCCTCCTGGAAACGTCAGTACATCGATCCGATCGGCGAAGTCTTTACACCATTTGCCTTTGCTCGGTTCAACGGCGAATGGCTCAACTTTGATACGTCGCATTCCTATACGTTTGCGTCAGCGGCTGGCATCTCAACCTATTACAATGCCGCGCAGCAAAACTTTCTCGGCAATCAGAACGCGAGCTTCTTCGGCGATGTCATCCCGGGTGCCGGCCTCGACTATCGCTATCCGTTCTTCGCCAAGACGAGTTTCGCCTCGATCGTCTTTGAACCCATCGGCCAAATCATTATACGGCCTAACCAGCAAATCGGTTCGAATTCGCTTGTGAATCTTGACGCACAAAGCCTTGTCTTCGACGAATCCAACCTGTTCGATTGGAGCAAATATTCCGGTTACGATCGGTTCGAAACCGGCACCAGATTGAATTACGGTGCCCAGCTCACCACGAATTTCAATGGGGGCGGCTATGCCAATCTGATCGCCGGACAATCCTATCAGCTTGCAGGCCCGAATTCCTATGCGACCCCGGACGCGGCCAATGTCGGTCTGAGTTCGGGGCTCGATACAAGGCTTTCCGACTATGTCGCGGCCTTCACCCTCGCGCCGACCTCAATTTTCTCGTTCATCGCCAAGGCTCGGTTCGATACCAGCTCACTGGCGGCTCGCCGCGTCGACCTCGTGACGACCTATAATTTCGGGGCGTTGACCGGCTCCATTCAATTTGCGAATTATCAGGCTCAACCGGTCATCGGCTATGACGTGCGGCGCGAAGGCCTGGCGATCTCCTCGCGCTATAAAATCAGCGATAATTATTTCGCGCAGGGCAATATTACGTTCGACATGAGCCGCCATCTTTATCCCCCCTATATCATCGGCTACTCGAACCCTGGTCCCTTCGCGGTCGCCTCCTTCGGGGTAGGCGGGGGCTATCAGGACGAGTGCACAACATTTACGGTGAACTACAGCTCGATCTATCAAGACGCAGGAAGCGGCACGCTGGCGCATAATCAGACCGTGCTCTTCCAACTGCAGCTGCACACTTTGGGAGACGCCAAGGTCAAGCAGACCTTCTTAAACACCTCCACTTTGGATGGCGTAAAATATTGATGCCGCCAGTCCCGCCCATGGCCTTGGCCGGCTGCCGTAATAGCCGCAAGTTCAGGCCACAATAACAAGGAGAGAAAACGCCATGGAAAGTGGAACTCGATGCGCGCAAGCGGTTTGACGTGCGTATCGCCAATGCTGCCTTAGGCCTGTGCCTCGCCCTCGCTTTGACAATAGGCTTGGCGCCCTTCGATGGCGGCAAAGCGTTTGCTCAGGCGATCGTCGCGAGCATCAACGGCGATCCGATCACCAACATCGATATCGACGAGCGCATGAAAATGCTTCGCGTCCTTCGCAAGCCGGCAACCCGGGACGCCGCGATCGAAAGCCTCTTCACCGACCGACTCAAAATCCATGAAGCTGGGAAGTTTAGCGTCGCCCCGAGAGACAGCGATATTTCGCAGGAAATCATCAAGGTCGCGCAACAAATGAAAATGTCTCCGGACGCGCTGGTCGAGGCCTTGCAGCGCGCCGGCGTAACACCTGACCACTTCAAGGCCCATTTCCGGTCCGAGGTCGCCTTTTATGTTCTGGTCCAAGCCTTGAACAAGGGAGTCGAGGCGAGTGAGGAGCAAGTTCGCGAGGAAATCGCCAAGCAAGGTGGCAAGTCAGCTGCGGGAACGGAATATCAAGTACGCCAAGTCATCTTCGCCATACCCCATACCGCGACCGTTGCAACCTTGAACGAACGCGCCCATGAAGCCGAGCAATTGCGGACGCGGTTCACCGATTGCGAGAGCGGGTCTTCCTCTCGCCCGCTCTCTCAATGACGTAACGGTCCGCGATCCCTTGACGAAAACTTCGGCGGAAATCAGCGAGGCTCTGCGTGAGCTTCTGGACAAGACGCCAACCGGCCATTTGACGGCGCCGCAACGCTCCATGGAGGGCGTCGAGATGATCGCGCTCTGTAGCAAGGGTGCCGCGAAGGACGATAGCGCTGCGCGCGCCGCAATTTCGCAAAAGCTGCTTGCGGCCCATATTGCGGCCGATAGCGAACGCCGTTTGAAAGAGATCCGTGCAAAAGCGGTGGTTGTGAAGCATTGATGGCAGCTTCTTGATGGCGCGACGAGTGCCGGCAAAAATTCTTCCTTTGGCTTTGACGCAGGGTGATCCTTCGGGCATCGGTTGCGAAATCTCGTTGAAGGCTTGGCTCAGGACGCATGAAGACGTGGACGCGCCGCCCTTCATGGTGGTGGCCGAACCAAACCATCTTGCCGCGATCGCGCGCGATTTGGACCTGAAGGTTCCAATCGAGATCGTCAGCGCTGGCGCGGAGGCTCGGCAGGTATTTCGTCGGGCGCTTCCGGTTGTCGTCTCTCAGCATCCCGTTGCAGGACTGCCGGGCGCACCGAATGTGCGGGACGCCGTGGGAACGATCGCCTCGATCGAAACTGCGGTTTCCCTCATTCGGGCCGGCGAGGCTTCGGCCATCGTCACCAATCCGATCGCCAAGGAAATTTTCTATCGGGCGAGTTTTCGCTATCCGGGGCACACGGAATTCTTGGCCGAATTGGCGGAACGCTACTTCGGTGAGACCGCCCGTGCTGTGATGCTGATCTGGTCTCCCCAACTCGCCGTCGTGCCGGCCACGATTCATGTTCCACTGTCGCGCGTTCCAGCGATCCTGACGCGGCAGCTTCTCGTAGAGACAGGCCTCATTGTCGCGAGAGATCTGGCCTTGAGGTTCCGGATCAGAAATCCGCGCTTGGCATTTACGGGGCTTAACCCTCACGCGGGCGAAGGTGGCACGATCGGACGCGAAGAAATCGAGGTGATCTCGCCCGCGCTCGCCGATCTTGCCGCGGCTGGAGTGGCGGTCAGCGGGCCCCACGCCGCGGACAGCCTATTTCACCCGACCGCGCGCAAGGGCTATGATGCGGTCATCGCCATGTACCATGATCAAGCGCTGATCCCGATCAAGACCATCGCCTTCGAGCGCGCAGTCAATGTAACTTTAGGCCTGCCATTGATCCGGACATCGCCCGACCATGGCACTGCCTTTGACATCGCCGGCAAAGGAATAGCCGATCCGGCAAGTCTGATTGCCGCTCTGCGCCTTGCCGGCACGCTCGCGCGCCGAACTCTTGCTCACGACGCGGCGAAAAAATGATCGAAGCTTTTGCTTCCGAATTTTCGACCCCGGACTGACGATGCGAAAAACCGGGCCGCAATCCCCACGCGCAGGCCAACCCGATGGCCTTCCTCCGCTGCGCGAGGTTGTCGCCACTCATGGGCTTGCCGCTAAAAAATCACTGGGTCAGAATTTTCTGTTCGACCTCAATCTCACCGGCCGCATCGCCCGCGCCGCGGCGCCCTTGGACGAAGCAACGATCGTCGAAGTTGGACCCGGACCCGGCGGTCTGACGCGCGCCCTTCTTGCCGAAGGCGCACGCAAGGTTATCGCGATTGAACGCGACGCGCGCTGCCTCCCGGCACTGGCTGAGATTGAGGCTCATTATCTGGGCCGGCTCGAAATCATCGCCGGCGATGCGCTGGAGATCGATCTGGCCAAACTTATCGGAGAAACGAGGCCCGCGCGGATTTGCGCCAACCTGCCCTACAACATCGCCACCGCGCTACTTGTCCGCTGGCTTGAAGCCGAACCATGGCCACCCTGGTTCGACCGGCTCGTCCTGATGTTTCAGCGCGAAGTGGCAGAACGTATCGTGGCGACCCCAGCCCAACGCGCGGCTTATGGGAGGCTGGCGGTATTGTGCAATTGGCGTTGCGAATGCCGCATTCTGTTCGATATCTCGGCCTCGGCCTTTACGCCTCCCCCAAAAATCACCTCGGCCCTGGTCGAACTTGTTCCCCGCCCGACACCTCTTCCCTGTGATGCGCGCTTATTGTTCGAGGTCACTCAGGCAGCCTTCGGCCAAAGGCGAAAAATGTTGCGGCAATCGCTGAAAGCGGCCGCTGGTGGCCATGCCGGAACTTTGCTTACCCGCGCCGGCATCGATCCAACTGCGCGCGCGGAAGAAATTGGCATAGAAAAATTTATTGAGTTGGCCCGGACACTCAAAGACATGCGGGCGTCGGACGCGCCCACGCCCTGATCGCGACAAATGGGAAACGCTGAGCGTGGATTTTTGCGCTGGCGTTTTCAATCACGTGGCCGGGTCCTAGAGGGGATGAGGAAAAGTGGAAACCGGTTTTCCGCCCGCATCCAGCTCTAAACTTTTGGAATCGATCACGTTGATGATTTTGGATTGAGTCAATCCAAAATTATCGTGATCTAAGTCGAGGTTATGTTCATGCGCATTGAGGTAGCCTCCGGCATCTTTCTTCTGGCGGCCGCCGGCCTCTTCGCCGCCTCAGGTTGGAGGATGATGGAACACAATGGCAGCGCGCTTGTTTGCCCTTCACAAACGCGGCCGATGGCGAAGATCGAACTTCTGTTCGGTGCCCAGCGCAGGAACAGCGAGCCTGTCAACGACGAAGCGTGGGAGGCTTTTCTGGCGGCCGAGGTCACCCCTCGCTTCCCTGACGGGCTTACGGTGCTGACGGGCTATGGCCAATGGCGCGACGCCGCGGGACGTCTCATTAAGGAAACGTCGCGGCTGTTGTTGATTTGGTATGCCCCCGAGGCTGGGGACACGCGAATCGAGGCCATCCGCACCGCTTACAAGAACTCGCTTTGGCCAAGAGAGCGTGCTGCGGGCCGACGGGGCGCCGGCCTGCGTGTCGTTCTGACGGAGCGATGCTCGGCTGGCCGTGGTCGTCGACAGGAGCACTTGCGCGCCCCTGCCGAACGAACACGAACCGTCGGTTTAAGCCGATTTTTTAAGGTCCGGTGGCGTGGCTTCTTCAGCGAGCAACTTCAAGGCCGCCTCCAAGCCCACCTGACTTTGATCGGGCGAGCCCAACCGCCGTATCGAGACGGTCCGCTCGGCAGCTTCTTTTTTTCCAACGACCAGCAGCACCGGGATCTTGGCCAATGAATGTTCGCGCACCTTATAAGTAATCTTCTCGTTGCGAAGGTCGCCATCCACCAGAAGCCCGAGCCTTCGGGCGGCCACCATCACTTCAGCGGCGTAATTATCGGCATCCTGGGTGATCGTTGCGACGACAATTTGCACTGGGGAAAGCCACAACGGCAAATGCCCGGCAAAATGCTCGATGAGAATGCCGGTAAAGCGTTCGAGCGAGCCGAACACCGCGCGATAAATCATCACAGGAGTCGTTTTTTCGCTGTCGGGTCCGATATAGAACACCCCGAAGCGGCCCGGCATATTGAAGTCGATCTGCGTCGTACCGCATTGCCATTCGCGACCGATCGCATCGCGCAAGGTGTATTCGAGCTTCGGCCCGTAAAACGCGCCCTCGCCTGGATTGATCGCGGTCACGGCGCCCCGTTCGGCCAGGGCCTTGAGGATTCGGGACAAGGCAGCTTCGGCGCGATCCCAGGCCTCGTCCGAGCCGACGCGCTTTTCCGGACGTGTCGAGAGCTTGATGACGATGTCCTCAAATCCGAAGTCACGATAGATCGAGAGAATGAGGTCATTGACCTTCAGACATTCCTCCAGGATCTGATCCTCGGTACAAAAAATATGCGCATCATCCTGGGTAAAGGCCCGCACCCGCATGATGCCGTGTATCGCGCCGGATGGCTCATAGCGATGGACGATTCCGAACTCCGCAATTTTCAGCGGCAGATCGCGATAGGATTTCAAACCGTTCTTGAAGATCTGAACATGCCCAGGGCAGTTCATCGGCTTCAAGGCGAAAACACGTTTGTCTTCGGTCTGGGTGATGAACATATTCTCGTGAAACGTCTGCCAGTGGCCGGACGTCTCCCATAGCGCGCGATCGAGCACCTGGGGCGTATTGACCTCGAAATAACCAAGCTCATTCTGGCGCCGCCGCATGTAGGCGATCAAGGTTTGAAACAGGGTCCAGCCCTTGGGGTGCCAGAAGACCGTGCCCGGCCCTTCTTCTTGAAAATGGAACAAGTCCATTTCCCGTCCAAGCCGGCGATGGTCGCGCCGTTCCGCCTCGTCAAGCTGCTTCAGATAATTTGCGAGTTCCTCCGGCTTGGCGAAGGCCGTCGCATAGATGCGCTGCAACATCGGCCGCGTTGAATCGCCACGCCAGTAGGCACCGGCGACTTTCATTAGCTTGTAGGCGTTGCCGATCTTTCCGGTCGAGGTCATGTGTGGACCACGACAGAGATCGAGCCACTCGCCCTGCTTATAAATCTTCAGATCTTCATTGCCCGGAATCGCATCGACAAGTTCGATTTTGAATGCTTCTCCATGGGTCTCGAACCATGCCTTGGCCTGATCCCGTGTCCAAACTTCCTTCGTGAAGGCTTTGTCGCGGGCGATGATCTCGGCCATTTTTTTTTCGATCGCCGGGAAATCATCTGGCGTGAATGGCTCGGTACGATAAAAATCGTAATAGAAGCCGTTCTCGATCACCGGCCCGATGGTGACCTGCGTGCCGGGAAAAAGCGTCTGCACCGCCTCGGCGAGCACGTGCGCGGCATCATGCCGAATAAGTTCAAGCGCTCTTGGATCTTCTCGGGTGACAAATTCGATTTTAACGTCCCGTGTGATCGGATCGGCGAGATCGGATAGAACTCCATCTACAGCCATCGCGACGGTACGTTTTGCGAGCGATGGGGAAATGCTCTTGGCAACGTCGAGGCCACTTACCCCAGGCTCAAAATTCCGCGAAGCCCCATCTGGAAAAGATACAGAGATCACGTTTTATGACTCCTTCTCGCTCACTCGCCGATACCAATCGGCGTAAGCTCTGACCGCTTACTCTACCGGCAACTTCTTGATCAAAAAAATCCGGCGGCGCAAGCGCAGCTGTTGCAAGTGCGGATTGAGTTCCGCCGACGGACACAGCAGGCAATCGCTAAACAAAAGCAAAGATAACGTAGTTTATTGCAAACTTTTCAAGAATATGCATAATTAGCGAATGCAGTCAGGTTATATTATTGAATACAATCAAATTAAATATGATAAATTTCGAAATCATTCATAACGGTATTGTTTGGCTACAGCGGGACCCTGTGCGTAATCGCACAGAAGGCCCTACACAGTTTCTACAATGTCGCTTGTTCACTATAATTCGCGTGTAGAATGTAATGACGATGAGACAAACTAACGTTTGGCAAAGTTTTCAATTTGAGGGCTGTTTGCCCTCAAATTCGACGCCTCTCAATTTGATACAGGGTTCATCACAATAAAGAGAAATGCTTGCTATTGTAATGCGTCAGCAAAATTTCTATCAACCTTTGTCTTCGATCTGTCGCATCCAAGCGAGAGATTCAGAAAGCGTCCAATCATAGCTATGCCCCCTCTTTTCATCTCGGTAGTGCAATGACCATGTTGAAAATGAATTCAGACGTTTGCCAATTGCGCGCAGAAGAAGAGCGTATTCTCGCTTCTTTCACACGGCGTTTGATTGAAATAGCCGCTGTGTCAGGCGCTCGGGGAACCGGCACCTCCGCCACCGACGCGCTGAATACAATGCGGCTGCCAGCGATCGCGGTTGATCGGCGTGGACTGATCGTCGATGTGAACGCTGCGGCAGACGCGGTTTTCGACAATGAGGTGAAGATCAAAGACAAGCGACTTTTCGTCCGCGACCTCGAAGCCCGTGCGCTTCTAAAGGCAGCCCTGGACGAGCTGGCCAATCCTGCGAAATTAAAGACTTTGATCGCAGCGCCGATCATCATTCAGCGCCCCGACAAACTGCCGGTGATTTTACGAATTTGGCCGTTCGAGGGGGGCGCCCGCTCTTCCGAGCAAGACGTGCATGCACTCCTGACGCTGAATGCATTGGGACCAAAACCCGGTCCGCCGGCGGAGATCCTCGCCAAGACCTTTCGGCTGACGCCCTCGGAGGCGAAACTCGCGTGCATCATAGCACGCGGAGCGCCTCCGCAAATTGCCGCACGTGAATTGAAGATCTCGCGCGAGACAGCGCGCAATCAACTCAAATCCGTCTTTGCTAAAACCGATACCCACAGGCAAAGCGAACTTGTAGCGCTGCTTCTTCAGGTGGAATGATTTCTCACTAAGACCGCGGCCGAGGCAAAACGTGCCGCGACCTATCAAACTAAATAGCCCCGGTCTTCAATAGTCCGGGGCTTTTTTTGCTGCCACCGCCACGCTCCGAGTGCGAGTGATTTGTCGCGCAGAGCTGTCATCAATCTGTGATATACGTCGTCGCTATATCGGAAGTAGCGTGATCAATCGCTTCGCACTTAAACGAGCGGACCCAATGACTCAAGGGCTTGAGACAGAACTTAAGTTCTTGATTTCTGATGATAATTTACAAAACATAAAAAGCCTGGTGTCCTCCGTCAAAGGGGCGTCGCCATCTCATCGTCAACATCTCGAAGCCCTATATTTTGATACGCAGAAGCAAGACCTATGGAAATCAGGTTTTACTTTACGGGTGCGTACGAACGGGAAAAGCCACGTTCAAACCGTTAAACGAATCGTTTCCTCGCATGTTCAGCGGCAAGAATGGGAAGCTGAAGTCAAAGGAACGTCGGTCGAACTCGAGCAAATCAAAAATACGCCGCTGGCACCTTTAATCGCAAAGCCTCGCATTCGGCGCGATCTGGGACCGGCTTTCAAGATCGATATCGAGCGCACCTCCTGGATGCTGGACGCGGAGGCGGCGCAGATTGAAGCCTCGCTCGATCGTGGCTTTATCGAAGCCAATGATAAGCGGCTTAGCGTTTGCGAGTTGGAACTGGAATTGAATCGCGGGGACCGGCTCGGCCTGTTTGCCCTGGCCCGCACATTTGTTTCAAGAGCGCCGCTCCATCCAAGTCTTTTGAGCAAAGGTGAGCGCGGCCATCTTCTTGCCCAGGGACAGTGGGGTCATGCGATAAAAGTTTCCGGACTCCACCTTGAAAAGGAAATGACCAGCCGGCAGGCTTTCCAGAAAATATTCCATACCTGCCTGCATGATTTTCAGCTGAATCAGTCTGGTTTTGTGGAATTCAATGAAGCGGAAGCGGTCCACCAGGCGAGAATCGCGATTTGCCGCCTCCGCGCGGCCATGGTGCTTTTTCGGCCCTTGGTGAGCGATCTCGAATATCGAAAACTGCTCGGTGAATTGAAGTGGTTGGCGGGCTTGCTCGGTGCGGCACGTGACATGGATGTTCTCGCGGAAAGCTTGCCGTTGCTGGCCGCGCAGATACAGGCGTCCACTCAAGCGGGCGAGCTAAGCGCCCATCTCGAAGCGAAGCACCATTTCGCCCATCAGGCTCTTGTCGAAGCTCTGGAAAGCGAACGGGGGCGGATGCTGCTGTTCGATCTCGCAATTTGGATCGAAGACGGCAAATGGCATTCGCAAGTGTCCGGGTCTGAAAATGATCTGATGACGCAATTTGTTCGCGCGCGCTTGAAAAAGCGCCGCAAGAAACTGGTGGAACAAGGCACAGATCTCATTAATCTCCCGCCCCACGAGCGCCATCAAGTTCGAATTGAGGCGAAGAAGCTACGCTATATGGCGGAGTTCTTCCTTGACGTCCGGGGGGTGGCCAAAGACCCAAAGCAGTTCAAGCAGCTCATTGACAGTTGCGAGAGCCTTCAGGGCGCCCTGGGTGAAATCCGGGACGAGGAAGAAAGGGTTGCCTTTATGGAGGCGGAGGCTGCGGAAAACCCCGCCAATGCCACGGCACCGTTCCCGGGCTCTTTCGCCGCAGACGGTTCGGATTCCGAAAGCTTCATAAAAAAGCAGCTGCAAAGAGCAGTCCGCTCCTACAAGAAACTGGTTAGGATTTAGCCGTTCTGATAAAGTCAAGCTTCGGCGTCGCCCTCCCGCGCCTTTACAGCTCCGCATGGGCTTGAGGAGGCCTCGCGCTTCCCATCGGTGGAAGCCTTAGAGCCTGATTTATAGGCACAAATTCGCGGCTTCGCGACGCTCCCCTGCCGCTATTGACAGACGGCCCCGAACCGGCAATCTCCTGGCCATGTCGCAAAGCGAAAGCCGGCCGCCGCTCCCCAAAGCGAAGCGTGAAGCGTAGATGTGGAAATCGCGTCACGTCAATACGACGCCTGTACGGCCGTTCGTGCCTGATGGCGTGCGCATTTATGCGGTCGGCGACATCCATGGCCGGGCTGATTTGCTTGAACAATTATTATTGCGGGTCGATGCTGATCTGAGAGACCACCCCATAGCCGAGGCTATTCATGTCTTTCTCGGCGACTATATCGACCGAGGCGTGGGCTCAGCGTCCGTTCTGGATCAATTGATCGAACGCGCCCAGCGCCACAGAATGGTTTTTCTCAAAGGCAATCATGAACTCTATCTCTCAGAATTTCTCGGCAATCCCGGAATTCTCAAAGCTTGGGCACAATATGGTGCATTGCCGACCCTCATGTCCTATGGCCTCGCTCCAACAATGAATTCCAGCGAGGAAGAACAGGCCGATCTTGCAGCAATCCTTTCCAGGACTATGCCTGAGAGCCACAATCAATTCCTCACCGACTTGAAGCTCTCTTTTACCTGTGGCGATTTTTTCTTTGTGCACGCCGGCGTCCGTCCCGGCACAGCTCTTTCGGATCAATGCGAGGATGATCTTCTCTGGATTCGAGAAGACTTCTTGTTACATGAAGAGCCCTTTGAAAAAATCATCGTCCACGGCCATACGCCCGGCATGGAACCGGAGGTTCGGAAGAATCGCATCAATATCGACACGGGAGCCTATGCGACCGGTCGCTTGACGTGCCTCAGGCTGGAACGCGACACGATTGAATTCATTTAACCGAATGGAAGAGAATCCTTGAAATCGACCGCGCCCCCTTTCCCGGTTTCCCCAAGCTTTCCGCAAGGATCAAATCTCCGATCCGATTCGCGTCGGCTGCGCGTCGCATTTCTGGTTTTCGCGGCGCTGCTGGCCCTGTCCGGCTTGTGGGTGCTGGTGCCCGAACTGCTTCGGCCGAAAACAATTCCTTTTCCCTCGGATCGTGCCAGCGCGGAGACATTGGCGGGCTATCGCTCTCGCGCCATTCTCGCCGCCGAACTCGGAGCGATCCGGGGAGATCTTTGGGCCGAAGCTGCCTTCACCGATTCGCGCTTCCTGTGGACGGACCGCTATGCCAACCTCGACCCGGCAAATCGTGAAAAGGTCGAGTCCGCGAGAGGCCATGCGGAGACCGCTCTCCGATTCGCGCCCATCAATGGCGCCGCGTGGCTATTTCTGGCTAAACTTCCCAGTCCGACAATCGACGAGAATCGCATCGGTACGCTTTTGGAAATGTCCTATTTTACAGCGCCGAGCAACACCATGCTGGCCCCGGCACGCCTTGAGCGCCTGGTAACTTCGAGCGCGCTCGCCGACAAGGATGTTCAGGCCTTTATCAAAAGCGATATTCGCGCGATCCTGAACCAGCGCCCGGAATATCGGCAGGGACTCATTGCCGCCTATCGCAATGCTTGGCCGCAAAATCAGGCGCTGTTCGAATCGCTCGTCGCGGGGGTCGATCCTGCCGCAGCCCAACAGCTTCATTCCGACCCGCCAAAATGAGACATTGTTTGGCTCATTTTGTAAGTTTGCCTGAGGCCGATCCCGAATCCGCGGGCTCCGGCACGCCGCGTCCTGCCCGTAGATGGCCTCTCCATCGACTTGGTCGTCTTTAAGAATTCTGCCCAAACGAGACCAATACAAAATACCCGAAGCGGTACTTCCAATAGCCGAAAGCTGCACTGATGAACAAAATCAAGGTCGAAAACCCCGTCGTCGAACTCGACGGCGACGAGATGACCCGGATTATTTGGCATTACATTCGTGACAAGCTCATACATCCCTATCTGGATCTCAATCTGGAATATTATGACCTTTCGATCGAAAACCGCGACGCAACCAGCGATCAGGTGACGGTCGAGGCGGCCAACGCCATCAAGAAACGCGGCGCCGGCGTCAAATGCGCCACCATCACGCCGGACGAAGCCAGGGTCGAAGAGTTCAAGCTGAAGCAAATGTGGAAATCGCCGAATGGCACGATCCGCAATATTCTCGGCGGCGTGATCTTTCGGGAGCCGATCATTTGTCGCAACGTTCCGCGCCTGGTCCCCGGCTGGACACGGCCCATCGTCATTGGCCGCCACGCCTTCGGCGACCAGTACGCGGCAACCGATTTTAAGGTTCCGGGCAAAGGCAGGCTGACGATCAAATTCGAAGGCGACGACGGAACGATTATCGAGAAGAAAGTCTACGACTATCCTGGCCCCGGGGTCAGCCTATCGATGTACAATGTTGATGAGTCCATCCGTGACTTTGCCCGCGCTTCGATGAACTACGGGCTGACGTGCAAATATCCGGTCTATTTGTCGACAAAGAACACAATTCTGAAGTCCTATGATGGGCGATTCAAGGATTTTTTCCAGGAAGTTTTCGAAGCCGAATTCAAGGATGCATTCCGCGAGGCGGGGATCACCTACGAACATCGTCTGATCGATGACATGGTCGCTTCGTCCCTCAAATGGTCCGGCGGCTATGTTTGGGCGTGCAAAAACTATGATGGCGATGTCCAGTCCGATACGGTCGCTCAAGGCTTCGGCTCGCTTGGTCTGATGACCTCGGTTCTCATGAGCCCGGATGGCAGGACGGTGGAAGCCGAGGCCGCGCACGGCACGGTCACACGTCATTACAGGGAACATCAAAAGGGCAAGGAAACGTCGACCAATTCGATCGCCTCCATCTTCGCTTGGACGCGCGGATTGTCGCACCGGGCAAAACTGGACGACAATCCAGAATTGGCCCAATTCGCGCAAACGCTGGAAAAAACCTGCGTCGCGACCGTCGAGGCGGGATATATGACAAAAGACCTGGCGCTCCTGATCGGGGCCGACCAGCGTTGGCTCTCAACCACCGGTTTCCTCGACAAGATCGATGAAAACTTGCGCGCCGCCATGGGCGCGAAATGAGGGGACTGTCCCCAAACCGTTGCCATTCGCAAAATATTGTTCGCAGCGGGCCATCCGGCGCCGTTGTGATTGAAACTCATAACGCCAATCGTTATAAGGGCTTCAATTTGGGCTTTGGGAGTCTCGCAAGTGATACCTGTCGAGCAAATCCAAGGCGGTTATCAACCGTCCGAAGACGAAGCTTTCATGAATGACCGCCAAAGAGACTATTTTCGTCGAAAATTGATTGCCTGGAAAGAGGATATTCTCCGCGAAAGCCAAGAGACGTTGGTGGTGTTGCAGAGCGAAAATCAGAATCACCCTGATTTAGCCGACCGCGCCTCTTCTGAAACGGATCGGTCGATCGAGTTACGAGCCCGCGACCGCCAGCGGAAGTTGATTGCAAAAATAGATGCCGCACTCGGGCGCATCGAAGACGGCACCTACGGCTATTGCGAGGAAACCGGCGAGCCGATCGGTCTCAAGCGACTTGATGCTCGGCCGATCGCAACCCTTTCGGTCGAGGCCCAGGAGCGCCATGAACGGCGTGAGCGCACCTACCGCGAGGATTAGATCGGAAACGATCCTGGCACCCTGCTTCTGCCCTACGCCGGCTCTCGGTCGGACTCAGCCCCGACCGAGAAGTTTGGCCATTTCTTCTTCGAGCGTATCGAGCTGGCTTTGCATCGGAGGGGTTGCCGACCCTTCTGGAGCCGCGGCTTCCACCGGACCGGCGGGAGAACGGGCCGGTGCGGGAGCCTCCATCGGTGGCACTGCAGAAAGCTCTTGCTGGGGTTCCGGCTGAGCCTTCGCTGCCGTCTCCTCAAGATCGCCAGCGTTCAAGCCCGGTAGCACGAGGGGGGCTGAATCAGCCGGGGAGGGTCTGGCCGCCTTAACCTCGGCCCCCGGCACCGGCCGCTGGACTGACGAACGTAAAAAGGGTGTGGCCAGAGATGTCCGCGAAATGCCCTTTACCGCTTGTGCGCCGGGCTGCGCGGGCTCCGTCCGCAAAGGCTCTCGGCTGGGCATCCTAGGGCCTGGCGAATTGACGACCGGCGCAGCCTGGGTCCGCCTGGCCGGAGTCGGAAAAACGGGCGGCCTCGGCGTGTTCACAGCAGCTGGGGGCGGCAGCGCGGCCTCCTCCGGATAACTGGCGGCAAACCCCGGGTCCGGCTCCAGATATGGCTTAGTTCGCGGGACTGAGCGCGAAACTGGAACCTCGACAGGAGCGGGCCAGGGAGCCCCGGCGGACATCGGCGCCTCTCGCAACTCCTTGTCGCGAAGGTCCTTCTCCCGGACCCTGCCGTCGCGGCTATCGGCCCGGACAATCTCCGATTCGATCACGAGGTCATTGGGACCGCCGATCATCAGGAGATGTTCGACATTGTCGCGTCGAACGATCACGAGCTGGCGCTGCCGGTCGAGGTCGAAGGCATCGACAATGCCGAGGCGCGGCTGCCGCACCCTGCCATTGCGAGGCAAACGAAGCCGACGCCCGAAAACAATCCGAAAAATCAAAAGAATCAAAAGGGCGGCAACGAGGAAAGCAATTGCCGCAGCGGCAAAGCTGAGACCTTTGCTCTCCAATAACCCCTCACTTAAGCCCTGCATGGTGGCGGCTCACTCGAAGACGTGAAAATCAAGCTTTGACCTTACCATGATACGGTCAGTCATGGGCCTGACGACAGAAAATAGTTAACGCTTTTCATCGAAAAAAAGCCGCCCTTGATTCTGCTACCGGGGAGAGGAAAAATTACCGGGCCCCTCGGGATGCGCCGGATCCGCGCCCAGCCCCATGCGACCGGCGGTCCCGGAATAATCGTAGCGGTAATTTTGCCAATCCTGGACCGACCTGCCTTCCGCTAGCCAGCTCGGGGGTGGATTGGGCGGAAGCGGGCCGTAATAATAATTGTAGTTTTGAGCGATAGCACCGCTGGAAGCCAGAATTGAGACCGTTGTCGTGACAAGGATTTTACCGAACAATTTCATGAATTCCTCCATCTCGGGCTCTCCATCTCGGGGTTCACGAGATGTCGAAACTGAACGCGCCGGGGATTGTGAAAGTTCACCGACCTTCCAGCGCCCTTGTTGCGTGCGCCGAATCGAAATAGCCAGGAAAGCCCAAACCAAAGCTATTTAGGCATAGGTCCATTTTTTTCACTTGCCAATGTCTCAGCAATATAAAGCACAAAAGCCTGTTTTGTTAGGCTCCCGTGCAGGCTCCCATATCAAAAAGCCTTGAGTGCCGCACTTATGTTCACCGGATGAGACTTGATGAACGAACCGCCGACCTTCGCACCGATTCAAGCGGCCAAACCTATGAGAAAGCCGGTGCTGGTACTGGCCTTCTGTGCTGTTTTGACCGGCGCCGTCGCAGCAATTTCCTTGGTTCCAAATGAGGATGCCATCCTTGTCGTCCTTATAGTGCTTGGCCTTCTTGCGATGATCGGGATCTGCGCTTTATCTGCGCTTGCGATTGGCGTCCTCCGCTTTGCCGGGCCAACGTCGAACAACGACATCACCAAGCTCATTTGCGACCGTAATCCCGAGGGGCTGCTCGCCAGCGATGGCGACGGCAAAATCATTTATGCGAATGAGGCCTATTTATCCTTGTCCGGTGCGCGGGGTCTCTCCGATTTGCGGTCAGTCGAGAGGCTGTTTTCCGGACCGCCGGAAATCTCCGAATCCATCTATCGGCTTGCCCAGGCAGCTCGTGAAGGCAACCGTGCCACCGAGGAATTGCGCCTAGCGCCTCCGCTTGGGGCTGAGACCGGGGTTGGCTGGTATAAGCTTACGGTTGGCCCCATTGCCTTGGGAAGTGCTAGCCGCGCCAGCCTTTGGACCGTTGCGAATGTGACCCGCGACCGGCAAAGACAGGAAAAAATCTTTCAGGAGTTGCGCCAGGCTATTGATTTTCTCGACCAGGCCCCGGCCGGATTTTTTTCCTGTGACGCGGCCGGCGACGTTTCCTACATAAACGCGACGCTGGCGAGCTGGCTCGACTATGATTTGGCCGAAATCGGCTCCGGCAGGCTCAAACTTTCCGATTTCGTGGCCGGCGACGGATCCGCCCTGCTCGCTTCGGTCGCCGGCAGCGCGGGTGAAGTGCGCATCGAAAAATTCGACATCGATTTGAAGCGCCGAAAGGGCCAAAATCTCCCCGTGCGTCTGCTCCACAGCGTAACTTTCGACGAAGACGGCGCGCCCGGAGCGTCGCGCTCTTTGGTGCTTAACCGTGCCCCCGGTGAGGAACCTGCCGAGGATTTACGTGCGGCGGAGGTGCGTTTCGCGCGGGTTTTCAACGCGACGCCCATGGCCATAGCGATCCTCGATGGCAACGGACGCGTCAGCCGCTCAAACGCCGCTTTCGCCCGGCTCATGCCTGAGGTCTTGAAGCCCAACGCGACCGCCGCGCGCTCGATTTATGCCGGAATCCTCGATCGGGATCACCCCGCCCTAGAGACCGCGATGGCCGCGGCCGCTCGCTCGACGACGGATATTCCGCCGGTCGACGTCGGCCTGCGAGGAGAAGGTGAGCGCTCGGCCAGATTATTTGTCTCCGCGTCGGGGGATCGCGACGGCAATAACACCATGATTTACGCGCTCGACACCACCGAACAACGCACGCTGCAAACCAATTTCGCACAGGTTCAAAAAATGAATGCGATCGGACAGCTTGCCGGCGGCGTGGCGCATGATTTCAACAATGTCCTCACCGCGATCATCGGCTATTCCGATCTTCTTCTCGCCAATCATCGGCCAACCGATCCGGCATTCCGGGACATTATGCAGATCAAGCAAAACGCCAATCGCGCTGCCGGATTGGTGCGGCAGCTGCTGGCCTTCTCGCGGCGCCAAACATTGCGGCCACAGGTCCTGCAACTTGGGGACGTCCTCTCGGATCTCCAGATGTTGATGCGCAGGCTGGTTGGCGAAAAGATCGAGCTCGACTTGCGCCACGGACGCGACCTTTGGCTTGTTGAAGCCGATCTCAATCAATTCGAGCAGGTGATCGTCAATTTGATCGTCAATGCGCGCGATGCGATGCCGCTGGGCGGAAGGATCAATTTGCGGACGCGCAATGTGACGGCGTCCGAATGCGCGGATTTTAGCGAAACATCGCTGGTTCCGGCCGACTATGTCGCCATAGAGGTCGAGGACTTCGGCCATGGCATCGCGTCGGACGTGAAGGACAAGATCTTCGAGCCATTTTTTACCACCAAGGAGGTGGGCAAAGGCACGGGTCTTGGTCTGGCCATGGTCTATGGCATCGTGAAGCAAACCGGCGGCTATGTTTTTTGTTCGAGCACGGTTGGCAAGGGGACGGTGTTTTCGATCCTCTTGCCGCGCTATGTTCCCGACGTGTCTCTGGTAACGCGCGCCCCCGAGACGACAAAAGCGCCGCCAGCCGATCTCACCGGGCATGGAACCATCCTCCTCGTCGAAGACGAAGAGGCGGTCCGAGCTTTCGGCGCTCGCGCGCTTGCCTCACGCGGCTATACGGTCCTGCAGGCGGCCTCGGGCGTCGAAGCCCTGCGCATCGTCGAACAAAACGAAGGCAAGATCGACCTTGTTGTTTCCGATGTGGTCATGCCGGAGATGGACGGTCCGACGATGTTCGGAGAATTGCGCAAACGCGGCGTCAAGGCCAGGGTCATCTTCGTGTCTGGCTATGCCGAGGACGCGTTCGCTAAAAATCTCCCAGAAGGCGAGGACTTCAGCTTTCTGCCGAAACCCTTCAGTTTGAAGCAATTGATTGAAGCGGTTAAAGGCAACCAAAATGGACGGACCTAGCCGCGATCGAAAGCTCGCGGCTAGGCTGATGCGGACTCACATTACCGAGCGGCTTCATCCGCCGCTTTTCCCCGCGTCAAATGGCTGTGACTGCGACCGTAGAAAAAGTAAATGGCAAGGCCGATGACCAGCCAGATGGCAAGCCTCACCCATGTGTCACTCGGCAAGCCCAACATTAAGAGGACGGCAGAAATGGCGCCAAGCGGCGCTACGGCATATACCAGCGGGGTCTGGAATGGCCGGTGAACCTCTGGACTCCGTTTACGCAAAACCAGCACGCCCACGCAAACAATTGCAAACGCGAATAATGTGCCAATGCTGACCAATTCACCCACCAGACCGATCGGCAGCAAACCCGCCAAAATCGCGACAGCCACCCCCGTGATCAGGGTGATGATATAGGGAGTCCTAAACGTCGGATGAACAATGGCCGCGAACTGAGGAAACAGGCCGTCGCGCGCCATCGAATAGAAGATCCGCGTCTGCCCGAGCAGCAGCACCAGAATCACCGAACTCAAACCGAGAATCGCACCGAGTTTGATGACGCCGGCAAGCCAGCCAAGCCCGATCACGTCGGCGCCGAGCGCAATCGGATCAGGGACGTTCAACTGGTCGAAAGGAACGATACCGGTGATGACAAAGCTCACGAGGACGTAAAGGACCGTACAGATCGCCAAGGAGCCAAGGATGCCAATAGGCATATCGCGTTGAGGATTGCGCGCCTCTTGGGCTGCCGTCGAGACAGCGTCGAAACCGATATAAGAGAAAAAGACAACCGCGGCGCCGCGGAGGACTCCGCTCCAGCCATATTGGCCCGGCGCGGCATTGGGCGGAATGAAGGCCCCGTAAGGATTGGACGGCGTCACCCAATTCGCCTTGTTGATGAACCATACGCCCGCCAGGATGAAGGCGACGATGATCGCCAGCTTGATGGCCACGATCACATTGTTGACGTTGGCTGATTCCTTGATTCCGATGACGAGCAATGTCGTGGCCAGAAGAATGATGAACATCGCCGGAATATTGACGACCGCGCCAGTAAGCGACCAGGCTGCCGTGGCCGGATCATAGGCAAAGGGTGCAACGGAAAACTCTGTCGGAATATTGATGCCGAGGCCACGCAGGAAGCTTGTCACATAGCCGGACCAGCCGATGGCCACGGTCGTCGCGCCAAAGGCATATTCGAGGATCAAGTCCCATCCGATGATCCAGGCGATAAACTCACCCATCGTCGCATAGGCGTAGGTATAGGCGCTGCCCGCCACCGGAACGGTCGAAGCCATCTCCGCGTAGCAGAGGCCCGCGAAGGTGCAGACGATGCCAGCAAGGACAAACGAGAGACTGACCGCGGGTCCGGCATGCGCAGCCGCGGCATGACCGGTCAGAACAAAGATGCCGGCGCCGATGATGCAGCCGATGCCAAGCCCGATAAGGCTCGCAAGGGAGAGAGTCCTATGGAGCGGAACGCTGCCGCGGAGGGTTCCAAATTCGATATCTTTTGCCTCAGCTTGAAGCATGGCAATTGGTTTACGCGCCCAAATATTTGTCATTCCCCTGGCTCTCCTGGGTCTGGCATGGGCCAATAGGCCTGCCCGAAGCCTTGTTGCATGTTTTCGCGGTGGAGGACAACGAAGCGGCCCAACGGGTCCGCAATTTGACGGGAGAACCCTGCGGGGTCAAACTCCTGGCGCTAGAATTGCAGTTCAGCCCCGCGCTACCTTTACAATCCGCCCTGTCAAGTCCGGAACGCCGCGGCAATGCCTTTGCCCTACAAGGTCCATATTGCCCAATCCATGAGCGAGATCGACGCCGCTGAATGGGACGCTTGCGCGAATCCGATGGCGCCCTCGGGCGCTGTTCTTCAGCCTGAGCAGGTCCTAAGCGTAAGCGGCGCGACTCCGGCGCTCTCAAATTGTCAGTCGACATACGAAGAGGAACGCTTCAACCCTTTTATAACCCACGCCTTTTTGAATGCGCTGGAAACCTCCAAATCGGTTTCTTCGCGGGCGGGCTGGACGACCACCCATATCCTCGCGAAGGACGCGCAGGGACGGCTGGCCGCGGCGGCACCAGCCTATTTAAAAACTCATTCCATGGGCGAATATGTGTTCGATCATGGCTGGGCGGACGCCTATCGCCGCGCTGGCCTGGATTATTATCCGAAGCTCCAGGTCGCGGTGCCTTTTACCCCCGCAACCGGCCGACGCCTCTTGACAGCGGCGGGACATGGTGAAGCCGCGCGCCAGCAATTGATTGCAGGCCTTCGCGTATGGCGCGAAAAAATCGGCGCGTCGTCGACCCACATTACGTTTCCGACTCGATCTGAATGGGAAGCGCTCGGCGCGGCGGGATTCTTGCAGCGCACTGGACAACAGTTTCACTTCATCAATAAGGGCTACACGGATTTCGAGGCCTTCTTGGCCGAGCTCGCTTCCCGGAAGCGCAAGATGATCCGCCGCGAACGCAAGGAGGCGCTCACCGGCGGTATCGAGATCGAGCTCTTGACCGGCGCCGCCATCAAGGAAATCCACTGGGACGCTGTTTTTTCAATTCTATACAGACACGGGTTTTCGCAAATGGGGGACGCCCTATCTTACCCGCGAATTCTTCTCCGCCGTGAACGCGGCGATGAGCGACCATATTCTTCTGGTGATGGCAAAGCGCAATGGCCGCTATATTGCCGGCGCCCTGAACTTCATCGGCAAGGATGCGATCTATGGGCGCAATTGGGGTGCGATCGAGGAGCAACCCTTTCTGCATTTCGAGGTCTGCTATTATCAGGCGATCGAATTTGCGATTTCGCGCGGCATCGGCCGGGTCGAGGCTGGCGCCCAAGGCGAACACAAGCTCGCGCGCGGCTACGGCGCCGTCGAACACTTATTCAGCGCATGACATAGGTGACAAGCGCTTTGCCGGGGCCATTGACTATTTCTTCAGAAGGAGCGTGCTTACGTCGACGAAGCGCTGCGCGAATATGGTGAGCTCACGCCTTTCAAAAGAGAAGATTGACCAAAGCCGCGATCCTTGGCACATCGAACGATCTTTTGATGGAGGCTGAGAATGCCGACGCCAGCCTATGACGACACCAATATTTTCGCGAAAATCCTGCGCGGCGAGCTTCCGTGTCATAAAGTCTATGAAGACGACGTCGGCGCTTGCCTTCATGGACATCATGCCGCGCGCCGACGGCCATGTGTTGGTGCTTCCCAAATCTCCGGCACGCAATATTCTCGATGTCGACCCCGAGGATGTTCGGCAAGCTCATGGCCCGCGTGCAAGCGCATCGCGCTGGCCGTCAAGGAGGCGCTCGCCGCGGACGGCATCACCATCCTCCAGTATAACGAGCCCGCCGGTGGCCAAGTCGTGTTTCATCTGCACTTTCATATTCTGCCGCGCTGGAAGGACGTTGAGCTACGGCCGCATACCGGCACACTGGAAAAGCCTGAAGTACTGGAGGTATTTCGCAGAAAAATCGCGACGGCGATCGAGACCGTCTGAACTCAAAGAAAAAGCCGGCGCTTGGGCGCCGGCCCTTATCGTGTCAGTTGGGCTCGCAGACGACGTCTCAGTGCTTCAGATCCGGCTCGCCGCTGCGCACGGTGGCAGGTTCATCGCCATCCGGCGCATCATCTTCCGGCAGATCCTCGTCCGCTCATCGTCGCCCTCTTCGCCCTTAAGACGGCGCGATTTGGCGCGGCGCACTTCCGGTTCGGGCACGAACACGCTTCTTGCCGGCCTCGACAATGTCCCGTTCCGGACGCGGGAGGACCGGGCCTTCTGGAAAGACAAAGCCCAATTTCTTGACGCCATCTTCCTCGCGCCGTGACGACAACCCGCACCGTTCCGCCGTTTTTCAACCGTCCGAACAAGACTTCATCGGCGAGCGGTGTCTTGATGGTCTGCTGGATGACGCGCGCCATCGGCCGCGCCCCCATCTGCTCGTCATAGCCATGTTCGACCAGCCAGCTGCGCGCTTCGTCGGTGAGTTCGATCGTGACATTGCGATCGGCGAGCTGGGCCTCGAGCTGCATGATGAATTTGTCGACAACCTTGACGATGACCTCAGCCGGCAGATGCCTGAATGTCACAACCGCATCGAGACGGTTGCGGAATTCCGGCGCGAACATCCGGTTGATCGCCTCGACATCCTCGCCTTCCCGCTTCGTGCGGGTGAAGCCATAGGCGCGCGCGCTGCATGTCGGCGGCGCCCGCATTGGTGGTCATGATCAAGATGACGTTACGGAAATCGACGGCCTTGCCGCTGTGATCGGTGAGCTTGCCATGATCCATGACCTGCAACAGGATGTTGTAGAGATCGGGATGGGCCTTTTCGATTTCGTCGAGCAGCAGGACACAATGGGGATGCTGATCGATCGCATCGGTGAGAAGCCCGCCCTGATCGAAGCCGACATAGCCGGGCGGCGCGCCGATCAGCCGCGAGACCGTGTGGCGCTCCATATATTCCGACATGTCGAAGCGGACGAGCTCGACGCCGAGGCTCACCGCGAGTTGACGCGCGACCTCGGTCTTGCCGACGCCGGTGGGGCCGGAGAAGAGGTAGCTGCCAATCGGCTTCTCACCATCGCGCAAGCCGGCGCGCGCCAGCTTGATCGCCGCCGTCAAGGCCTGCGATCGCGTTGTTCTGGCCGTAGACCACGCGCTCAAGCGTCTCGGTGAGATGCTCGAGAACTTCGGCATCATCCTTCGAGACGGTTTTGGGCGGAATCCGCGCCATCGTCGCGATGGTCGCCTCGACTTCCTTGATGCCAATCGTCTTTTTGCGTTTGGCTTCCGGCAGCAGCATCTGACTGGCACCGGTCTCATCGATCACGTCGATCGCCTTGTCCGGCAATTTGCGGTCGTTGATGTAACGTGCCGAGAGTTCCACCGCCGCCTTCACGGCCTCGTTGGTGTAGCGGATCTTATGGAATTCCTCGAAATAGGGTTTCAGCCCCTTCATGATCTCGATCGCATCGGGAATCGACGGCTCATTGATGTCGATCTTTTGGAAGCGCCGCACCAGCGCACGATCCTTTTCGAAATATTGCCGGTATTCCTTATAGGTCGTCGAGCCGATGCAGCGCAGCGTCGCCTTGCGCCAGAGCGGGTTTCAGAAGATTCGAGGCGTCCATGGCGCCGCCGGACGTCGCCCCCGCCCCGATGACCGTGTGAATTTCGTCGATGAACAAAATCGCCTTTTTGTGATTTTCGATTTCCTTCATCACCTGCTTCAGGCGTTCCTCGAAATCGCCGCGGTAGCGAGTGCCCGCCAGCAAGCGTGCCCATGTCGAGCGCGAAAACCGTCGCTTCGGCCAGCACCTCTGGAACCTCGCCCTTGACGATCTTGCGCGCGAGGCCTTCGGCGATCGCGGTCTTGCCGACGCCCGGATCCCCGACAAGCAGCGGGTTGTTCTTGTGCCGGCGGCACAGGACCTGAATGGTACGCTGAACTTCCGTCTCGCGGCCGATCAGCGGATCGATCCGCCCGTCACGCGCCTTCTTGTTGAGATTGACGCAATAGGCATCGAGCGCGCCTTCCTTTTTCTTCGACTCGCCACCCTCTTTGGCGTCCCTCGCTTCCCGCGCCTCGGTCTCTTCCTCGGTGCCGCGCGGGGTCCTCGAGGAATCCGAAAGGCCCGGCCGCTTGGCAATTCCATGGCTGATGTAATTGACCGCGTCGTAGCGGGTCATGTCCTGCTCCTGCAGGAAATAGGCGGCATGGCTCTCGCGCTCGGCGAACATCGCGACAAGCACATTGGCGCCGGTGACTTCCTCCCGTCCGGACGACTGGACATGGATGACCGCCCGCTGAATGACACGCTGGAATCCCGCCGTCGGCTTGGCATCCTCGCGATCGTCGCTGACCAGATTGTCGAGTTCCTGGTCGATATATTCGCGAAGATTTTTTCGCAGAAGATCGAGATCGACCGAACAGGCCCGCAGAACCGCCGCGGCATCCCCGTCTTCGGTCAAACTCAACAGCAAATGCTCGAGCGTGGCGTATTCGTGATGCCGCTCATTGGCGATCGCCAGGGCCCGATGCAGCGATTGTTCGAGATTACGGGAGAAGGACGGCATAGGCTCCAACCTCTCATTTCTTTTCCATGATGCATTGCAGGGGATGCTGATGCTTGCGAGCGTGATCCATGACCTGTGTCACCTTTGTCTCGGCGATTTCATAGGTAAAGATCCCACACTCCCCGACCCCATGCTGATGCACATGGAGCATAATGCGCGTCGCCTCTTCTGGTCCCTTGTTGAAATATTTTTTTAGCACGGAGACCACAAATTCCATCGGCGTGTAGTCGTCATTCAAGAGCAAGACGCGGTACATGTTCGGACGCCGGGTCTGAATTTTGGGCCGTGTAATGACCGCCGTGCCTGGGTTCCCCTCTCCGCCCCGCTGCGGATCCTTGGCGGCGAAAACCGGGCGAGCGGAGGCACGCGACGGACCGCGACCGGAACCGACGCGGGCTGCGTTATCGATTTGAGGAGTAAAATTCCGAAAGACTTCGTCCGCCACCGCCAAACCTCGACTTTCCAAAGGCTCCCACCGCGCAATCGCTTCCGCGGCGGACCACCAGTGAACGACGTCCGGGCTGTGCCGGCAAGCAGGAATTGACAACACGGCCCAGCGTTCGATCAGCTTTCCAATCTTAGCGCCGGTTCGCGTGGGGAGCCACACGAGTTTTTGTGCAAACCACGTCGTTTCACCAACATCTCTGCCCGCGAACTGGCCGCGCGCGCCGAAAAAACAGGCAGTCCCTAATTTGGGGCGGTCGCCACCTCTTTGCAACAAAAAGCCCGGCGAAAGCCGGGCTCGCTGGGATGCGCAGGAACTGTCTTCAATTCGGCAACAGAAATGGAAAATGACAAAACGAAGTTGTCATCAAACCTTTAACTATGGCTTGACCATATCTACCTCGGCCTTGCGATGCCGGTCTTCGTCGCCGCGGCCTCGAGAAGAGAGCGATAAAGATCGCCCATTTTTACAAGATGCGCCAGATAGTTCGCATAGGCCGTCTCAGTATAGCTTGTCTGGACCTCAACAATGGTACTCAGCGATCTGGCCCCGAGCAGCGTTTTCATAAAAACCGCGCCATTGTCGAAATATTTTTTCGAATAGTCGGTCGCTTCAGCGGTCAATTGCTGCAAGCTCTCGGTGAAGGAATTCGCCACCGATACCGCGGCATCAAGCTGTTTGTCGCTCAACTTCTGCAGCGTGTCGATTTCCTCGGCGACAGCCTCTTCGATGAGATGGGCTTCGCTGACTTCCACCGGCTTGGCTATGGCGGGCTCGCTTCGCCCTGCCGGGGTCTTCTCCTGCGGCGCGGCGCCGGAGGTTTTTTGGAAGCGCCCCTTGGCGCAGATGTCTCAACCGGCGCGGTCACGGCCTTTACCGTCGCCCCGGCCTCCGATGATTGAGCAAGCTCATCTTCGCGCTTGTCTTCGGTCTGCGCCATATCGGTTTCCTTTCAAGAAATGAAAAGGCGCTTGTCGTTGCGCCCGAAGCCGGGCCGATCACGACTTCAACACTGCGCCCTCCAAGGCTCAGCGAGGATCGCTGAAAATGACGCCGCATTCGAAGGATGTGCCGTCCCCGAATTGTTAATGACTCACCATATTTTTAGCACGAAAAGGCCCGACGAAAGGTCGAGCCTTTCAAAGTTTTAACGCATCCCCAGCGGGTGCTTCCGGCAGATGATAGAGGGGTCGTCGTAAGAATTGCCGGAAACGTCTGCGTCAGAAGCTCAATACTTGCTTTGAGCCTTGGAAATTGCGCTTTCGATCGGCTTGAAAGCTTCCTTGGCGAGGCTGGAATAAAGTTCGCTGAGTTTGGTCGCCTCCGCGACGAAGCCGGCGTAGGAGCTCTTCCAATAGTCCGACTGAATCTGAATCGCGCTTTCATAAGACTTGGCGCCGAGCAATTTTTCTACGAAAGCAGAGTTACTCTCGAAGGATTTCTTGGAATAATCAGCTGTTTCCGTTGCGATCGCCTGCAGCTCTTGGTGAAAGATGTCGTTGCCGTGGCCGCTGCATCGAATTGTTCCTTGCCAAACTTTTGGATGTCGTCAAATTCATGTAGCCATGTGTTATCCTTTCTTTCCGTTCGATGTGGCCGGCTCTCGCTACCGAGGCGGCTAACATAGCAAGTTCATTCGGCCGCTGCCAGTTTAAAATTAGTGCATCGCACAAATCACGTCAAGTTGATGGTGCATCGCAAATAACGCCCCGCCATTAAATCGATGCCGTGCTTAAAAGCGAGCCTTAACCAACCGGTAACCGCGTCCGGCATAGCGTTTCCGAGAAAACCATCCGGCGAGCCACCCCTGGACGCTTTCCGGCCGGGCAGCTAGGGACCTTGCAACATGGTGGAGACTTAACGCGACGTTTTGCCGCAAAGAAATGGCAGCGGCCGGGACGGGTCTTGCCCTGGTTGGCTGGCAAGCCTGCATCCTGCGCACGCCCGCCGAAGCCCGCCACTGGCGCCGCCACCATTCATGGCTGCATGCACGTCACGAAGGCCGGCGGCACCATGACGCCGTCATTATCCGCTACCACCACGCGCGGGCACCCCAGCCACATCGCATATCGCGGCCATCGTCGTCGACGGCAATTCGGGCCGGACGCTTTACGCCCGCAACGAAAACGACCTGCGCTTCCCCGCCTCGATCACCAAAGTGATGACGCTTTATCTTTTGTTCGAGCAGCTGGAAAAAGGGCGGCTGCGGCTCGACAGCGAGATTCGTGTCTCGTCTTATGCCGCCGCGCAAAAGCCAACCAAGCTCGGTCTCAGGCCCGGCGAAACCATCAGCGTCGACGACGCGATCAAGGCGGTCGTGACCCGCTCGGCGAATGATATCGCGGTCGCCATCGCCGAAGCCATCGGCGGCGACGAAGAGCAGCTTTGCGCAGACTCATGACCCAGAAGGCGCATGCGCTGGGAATGAACAACACGCATTTCGCCAATGCGTCCGGCCTCCCCAATGACGAGCAGGTCACGACGGCGCATGATCTCGCCATCCTCGGGCGCGCGATCCAGGAGCGCTTTCCGCGCTATTACCACTATTTTTCGACCCATGTTTTCTATTACGCCGGCGCGGCGATCACAAATCACAATCACCTCCTCGACCGCGTCGAGGGGATGGACGGAATCAAGACCGGCTACACCCGCGCTTCCGGCTTCAATCTTCTGACCTCGGTCAAACGCGACGGCCACTATATCGTCGCCGTGGTCCTCGGCGGTGCCAGCGCGCGGAACCCGCGACAAGATCATGGCGGATTTGATCGAGGATGAGATCGACAAGGGCGCGACCGTCCGCACGGCGTCGTCGATCGCCGAGGCAAGCGGCACTTCACTTGCCGCGGCCGCCAAGCGACCGAGCCAGGACGCAAGCCCTCGGGACGGTCGGCCCGCAATCGAAAGTCCAATCGAGGACTCACCTCTGCGCCCGAGCCCGGCTCGGACCCGATCCTGTTCTCCGACCGATCCGGTCGCGTCGCTGGACGCCGATCTTCCCGCCGAGAAACCGCGCCCGGCCTTTGTCTCTGGCGCGCCGAAACCGGAGCCTGCCCAGCCCCGCGCGGCCCTTGGTGACAGCAATGGGAAACAGGCAAGTCTCGATGGTTCCACCGCGCGCCGCCGCCCGGGGCGCGGCGCCAGCCCGGTCGACCGCAACCCCTTCCGCGTGCGCGCGGCCGACGGCCCTCGGCGGCGCCCTCCCATGGTGCCGACAAAATCGCGGCCGCCATCGAAGACGTCGCCTTAAGGCGCTCGAAGATTGCCAACGGCCGCCGCCCTGCCGCGGCGCGAAACGGCTGGATGATCCAGATCGGCGCGACCCCCGACATGAGCAAGGCGACCGAGCTCCTCGCCCGCGCCAAATCGGAAAGCCGCACGACGCTGAGCGACCGCGCATGCCTTCACCGAAAAAGTCCAGAAGGGGTCGGAAACCCTCTATCGGGCGCGTTTCGCTGGTCTCGAGGCCGAGAGCGCGGAACGCGCCTGCAAAACCCTCAAACGTTCGGGATTTTCCTGTTTCGCGACAAAAAATTGACGCTACCGCAGGTGGGTCGCCAATCCGCCGTGCCGTCTCTCTCTGGACCTATTGATGACGCCGCATCAGCACATCCTTGGCTTCGTTGACACGAGCCGCCAAATCCGTCGACCCCCCGTGATCGGGATGCAATTTCTTCATCAACGACCGGTGCGACCGAACGACGTCCTCCTCCGACGCGCCCTTCTGAAGTCCCAAAACTTCATACGCCTCATCTTCGGTCATCGTGCCGGGGCGGCGGCGCGTGCTTCGGCGCCCCGCGTCGCGCTGGTTCTGAGCTGCCGCACGCCATCCGGCAAACCGGCGGTCGAGATAGGCTTCCATCAGCCGCGCGCCCTCGGGATCGTCCCGGCAACAGATGTCATAGAGGGCTTCGCATTGCGGCCTCGTCATCGAGTCCAGTGACTTGCCTTCGTCCGGCCCGGCGAGGACCGTTCCCGCGCATCTTGCCGCTGTCATGATCGAGCTCCATCTCGATCATGGCCGATCTCACACATGACGACTTTCTGCTGTCCTGGCCGCGCGAAGATTTGAACATTCGCAAGAACGATCCGCTGCGCATTCCGAGCAACCAGGCTCCAAGCCCGCCAAGACCGATCGCCATGTCGAATGCGCCCCCGTAATAACAACAACAGCGCCGCGAAAAGCGCCGCGCTGCCGCCGCCGCGCCTGATGATCAGCGCGAGCGCAGGCGGGATTCGCCTCCGCGAACGCCCTGCAGCGCGCGGAGCACGAGAAAGAACAGGACAATCCGACGAGAAGATAGATCATTCCTGCCGCCCGTATGAGCGCATTTGCGACAAAAGATGGTCCGCCGCGACCGCGCCCCGCGCCCGCGCCTCGAATTCCAGCGCCAGGCGGCCACCCGCGGCATAGGCCGCCGCGGCCGAAAGCAGCGCGACGAGCCGCTCCGGCGCGGACAAATCAAAGGTTGCATAGGCGCCGCCGGTCAGCTGCGCGATCTTCCGGAACGCCTGCTCGGCCACGCTGTCGCGCCCTTCCTGAAACAGAAACGCCTTCACGCCCAAAAGCCCGAGTTCCGCAGCGAGCCCGGCCAAAACGTCGAGCTGCTCTTCCATGGCATCGCCGACGAAAACCAAGGCGCGGACCGGCGTTTTCCGCGTTTCATCGAGCGCATGACGCAAAACCTTCTCGATCTGGGTCTGGCCGGCGCCGACCCCGATCTTGCTCATCAGGGAGGCCAAGCTCTGGCCGCCCGCCACGAAGCGCGAGGCCTTGCATTCGGAAAAGCCCCGGTAATAGACGAGCTGGACATCGAGCCCGCCATGCGCCGCCGCCGTCGCGAACATGCGCCCTTGCACGCTTTGCGCAATGTCCCAGGTGGCTTGCCGGCTCATCGTGGCATCGAGGGCAAAAATCAGCCGGCCGCGCCCGGACTCCGCCGCCGCCGGCAGTTTCGCCGCGGCCTCGAGAAAACCATCGATATCCGACTTGGTGCTGGACTTCGGCACGATGACCGCGCCTTTGTCCCCTGGCTGACCCACTTGGCTCCTCGCGTGTTAAGCTTTTCTTAACCCCCTTATAGATCGTGCTTTCCGGGCCCAACGGCAAGCATTTTCAGTCAAGGCCGGCGGCGGCGCAAGATGTCAACGCCGACTGCAGGACACTAATTAAGCGACTTCATATTTGTCGATCGATCCAGGGTTCCGCTTCGCGCCTGCGCCTGCCACTCCTGCCAGGCGGGCAGCGCCATCATGGCGTCCATATAGGCGCGGGTGGCGGGCGTGACCGGCACATCATAAACATGCAGGCGATTGACGACGGGCGCGAACATCGCATCCGCCGCCGAGAAATGCGCCGAAGAGAAAGGCGCCAGCCTGGCCAAACTGCTTCCCCGCGCTTGTCTGAAGGCCTCTTCGATGACGCGCGACATCGGCGCTGGCCTCCGGGGTCAGTTCGCACTCTGCTTGACGGCGCGGCGCATGTTCATCGGCAAGAGCCCTCGCAAGCCGGTAAAGCCCGAATGCATTTCGGCGGCGAGCGAACGCGCCTGCGCCCGCGCCGCGCGCGCGCTTCGGCCAGAGCGGCATCTCCGGATGGAGCTCGGCGAGATATTCAATAATCGCCAGCGAATCCCAGACGGTGATATCGCCATCCCGCAAGGCCGGGACATTTGCCCGAGGGCGAATAGCGCAACAATTCCGCGCGCGTCGTCTCCTGCGCCAGCGGGATCACGATCTCGTCAAACGCGATGCCGAAATGCCGCATCAAAATCCACGGCCGGAACGACCAGGAGGAATAGGCTTTGTTGGCGATGATGAGGGTCAGGCTCATGGAAGGGTTCCTGAATTGATCGACGGCGCGCCCATCGACGGATGACGATGGCCGTGCCGCGAAAAGTGTGGCGGGTTAAGGCGCCGGAAAGAACGCGCTGGTCTTGCCGGTCAGCCAATAGGCCAAGAGGCCGACCCACTCGCGAACGCCGAAATCCAACATGAATACCCTTTCGCTCGGGGGTATAGGAGATAGGAAATCCCGTTCATCGCCAAACGTGCGATAAGCGACCGGATAAGGCACGACGGCGGAAGCCGACGTGGCGGAAGATGCCGACCGAACGCGGCATGTGCCACGCCGAGGTCACAAGCAGCCAGGTCTCGCCGGGCTTCGGCTTGACAAGGTCGCGGGTCAACACGGCATTTTCCCAGGTATTGCGGGATTTCGCCTCGAAACTCATTTGCCCGGCGGGACGCCCAGAGCGAGCCAGAGCTCCCGCGCGCTGATCGCCTCCGCCGGTCCCTCGTGCGGAAAAGCGCCGAGCCGCCGGTATAGACGAGCCGTGCATTGGGATAGCGCCTCGCCAATTCGACGCCCGTCGTCATCCGGGCGGCATCGGCGTTCAAGGAACACCTGTCCGCGCGCTTCGCGATCTTGCCGTTTCCACGGCGCCGCCGAGAACGATGATTCCGTCGGCGGCGGCCAGTCGACCGGTGGGCTGCGGAAACCGGTTCTCCAAGGGCCGCAAGATCAGGAGCGCTCCAACGGCGTGAGCAATCCGACGCGAGACGCAAAATCGCGCCAGCCATGAGAGCCCGCCCCGCCCGCGCGAAACGGGTGAACAAAAGGACGATGCCCAAAAGGCCGACGAAAATGGCCAGGGAAACGGGCTCGGCGACGAGCCAAAAGATTTTCGAAGCCGTGAAAAACATGCTTTGTCCGGCGAGGGGTTTGGGGAGAGTCACAGGGTAGGCCACGAGTCCCTTCTCGGGGCAGAGGCTGGCGCCGAAAATCGCGCGCGATCTTATCGCTCCCTCAAGTCCGGCTCGGGCTCCTCGTCGCTCGTTTCGTCGCTCATCCGCGGCCGCCGCCGGAATGGCGTAAACGCCGTTGAGCCAGCGGTGAAGATCAATGTCGGCGCAGCGTTTCGAACAAAACGGGCGGATCGCAAAGACCGAAGGTTTTCCGCAGATGGGACAGGCGTCTGCTTGGGGTTCCGCGGCATTTGCCGAAGAGACGTTTTTCGGTTTTGGTCGCGGGCATGGGCTTCGCCGGCATGAGAGTAACAGAGGAACGTCACACCTTGTTCAACCAAGAAACATAGGCCGGAAAGCCTTCGCCGGAAAGCAGGGACATGGTCTCGTAAAGCGGCAGACCGACGACCGCGGAATAAGAGCCAACGAGTTTTTGGGCAAATGCGCCGGCAAGACCCTGGAGTCGCATAGCCTCCCGCCTTGCCGCGCCACTCGCCCGATCCGAGATAGGCCTCGATCTCGTCTGCCGACAGCCGCTTGAGGCGCAGCCGGTCTCGACGAGCTTGTGGCGTTCGACGGCCCTTTGGCGTGATGAGATAGACTGCGGTGTGCACCCGGTGCGCTCGCCCTGACAAGAGCCGCAAGGATTGCGCCGCCTCCGCCACGATCTCGCATTTCGGCAAAATGCGGCGGCCGACGCTGACAACCGTGTCGGCGCCGATGACATAGGCGTCGGCAAGTTCTGGCATGCGCGATGCTATGGCTGCGGCGGCTCTTGTTTTTTCCTCGGCAAGCCGCGCGGCGAGAGCTCCGCGGCAGTTCATTCCTGCGCGGCGTTTCATCGAGATCGACGGGCAGCAAGGCGTCCGGTTCGATGCCGATCTGCTGCAGAAGCTCGAGCCGCCGAGGCGACGCCGAGGCCAGAACGAGCCTTGGCCGCCACGCCTTATCGCCGCTGGTCATGGCGGCTCTCCATTGCCGAACTCATCGCTCATTTGAACCGGTAGGTAATGCGGCCCTTGGTCAGGTCGTAAGGGGTCATTTCCACAAGAACCTTATCGCCCGTGAGAACGCGGATACGATTTTTGCGCATTTTTCCGGCCGTGTGGGCGATGATCTCGTGGTCGTTTTCGAGTTTGACGCGAAAGGTCGCGTTGGGGAGCAATTCGATGACGGTCCCTGGAAATTCGAGCAATTCTTCCTTCGACATTTGTTTCCTTGAGTTTAGACCGCCGTCGCTCCGCGGCGGCCTGGCTAGGCTTTCGGCGCGGACCCTAATCGAGAAACGCGGCTTTGTGAACTGGCGCTGCTTGCCCTACGCTTGTGTCTTCATCGTGAGCGCTGACCGGGGGCGCGGGAGACCGATTGAGATGCCCCGGGTCATTCGCGCGCTTGGGAGCGGGCGGCCCTTGGGATGCGGCCACGCCCGTCTGCCTTGCGGCGTCCTCCGCCGCATAGGCGTTGAAGCGGCGGATGGCAAAGGGAATGGTTGCCAGATAGATGAAGCTCAAAGCCGATCAACATTTCCATCGGAAAGAGTCGCCAGCAGAAGCATGCACGCGACAATTCCGAAAAGGACGACGATCACATATTCGCGCGGCACGCGGCCAATTCTCTTGCCGGAAAAATGCGGGATACGGCTCGCCATCAAGAGGGCGACGATCAAGACATAGGCGATTTCGAGCGGCACCAGCGCGCGCACATTGGGAACCGCGAGAATCGAAGAGATTGAGATAGAGCGGCAAGAGCCCGACGATGGCGCCCGCGGGCGCCGGCATGCCGGTGAAGAAATGCACCTGCCAAGGCGGCCGGTTCGGATCGTCGATCATGACATTGAAACGGGCGAGGCGCAGCGCCGCCGCGATCGCGAAAACAAGCGCCGCGAACCAGCCGAAACTCTTCATTTCGTGGAGGCCCCAAAAATACAGGATGAGCGCCGGGCGCCACCCCGAAATCGACGAAGTCGGCGAGCGAATTGAGTTCGGCGCCAAACCGCGACGTGCCGCGCAGCACCCGCGCGATCCGTCCATCCAATCCATCCAGAATGGCGGCGACAATGACCGCGACAACGGCGATCTCGAACTGGCCTTCGATCGCGAAACGGATCGCGGTGAGGCCCATGCACAGCGCCAGCAATGTCACGAGATTGGGCAGGATGATGCGCAGCGGCACCGCGCGAATGCCGCGCCTTCGCCGTGGCGGGCCGGACCCGCCCTGCTCGCCGGCATCGCCATAAAGCGGCGTTACCTCGGTTCCATGTTCCCGTGGGCCGGGCGAACCGTCTTTTCGATACATGCTCATCGGCGCACCATAAGCGCGCCGCACAATTGCCACAAGCACCCGATCAGGAAGCGCGCTAACTTCCCCCTCCGGGTTCACAGGGGTTCATTTCTCGTCTAGGGAGACACCCGAGACTGGAAACGACAAGCTTTCTGGCCTCTGCTAAAAGGACGCGCCGCGGGTTTCAAGCGCAGACGCGGCCTTTTTTGTGTGTTCTGACGAGACCCAATGCCCAAGCGGACGGATATCTCCACGATCCTGATCATCGGCGCGGGACCGATCATCATCGGCCAAGCTTGCGAATTCGATTACTCCGGCACCCAGGCCTGCAAGGCGCTGCGCGAGGAAGGCTATCGAATCGTCCTCGTCAATTCCAATCCGGCAACGATCATGACCGACCCGGACATGGCGGATCGCACCTATGTCGAGCCGATCACACCGGAAATCGTCGCCAAGATCATAGCCAAGGAGCGCTACGTCGTTCCCGGCGGCTTCGCGCTTCTGCCGACCATGGGCGGCCAGACAGGCCTCAATTGCGCGCTCTCCTTGAAAAAAATGGGCGTTCTCGAAAAATTCGATGTCGAAATGATCGGCGCGAGCGCGAGCGCCATCGACATGGCCGAAGATCGCAAGCTGTTTCGCGAAGCGATGACCCGCATCGGCCTTTCAACGCCCCGTTCCCATCAGATTAAAACCCTCTCGCAGGCCCTTGCAATTCTTGATGATATTGGCCTCCCAGCGATCATCAGGCCGTCCTTCACGATGGGCGGAACCGGCGGCGGCATTGCTTACAACAAGGCTGAATTCATCGACATTATCGAAAGGGGAATCGATGCCTCGCCGACCAGCGAGGTTCTGGTCGAGGAAAGCGTGCTCGGCTGGAAAGAGTATCGAAATGGAGGTGGTCCGCGACAAGGCGGATAATTGCATCATCGTTTGCTCGATCGAAAACATCGATCCGATGGGCGTCCACACCGGCGACTTCGATCACCGTCGCCCCGGCGCTGACCTTGACCGACAAGGAATATCAGACCATGCGCGATGCCGCGCTCGCGGTCCTGCGCGAGATCGGCGTCGAGACCGGCGGATCCAATGTCCAGTTCGCGGTCAATCCGAATGATGGGCGCATGATCGTCATCGAAATGAACCCGCGCGTCTCGCGTTCCTCGGCGCTGGCGTCGAAGGCGACCGGCTTCCCCATCGCAAAAGTGGCAGCGAAACTGGCCGTCGGTTTCACCCTGGACGAAATCGCCAACGACATTACCGGGGGTGCGACCCCCGCATCCTTCGAACCGTCGATCGACTATGTCGTCACCAAGATTCCGCGCTTCGCGTTCGAAAAATTCCCCGGCGCCGAGCAGATCCTCACGACGGCCATGAAATCCGTCGGCGAGACCATGGCGATCGGCCGGACCTTCGCCGAGAGCCTGCAAAAGGCTCTACGCTCGCTCGATACCGGCCTGGACGGTCTCGACGAAATCGAAATCGAGGGACTGGGCCTCGGCGACGATATGAATGTGCTCGCGCGCCGCCTTGGGTCGTCCGACGCCCGACCGGCTGCTGGTGGTCGCGCAGGCGCTGCGCCAGGGCATGCCACAAAATGAGATTTACGAAGCCTGTGGCATCGATCCCTGGTTCATCGCGCGGCATCGCAGGAGATTCTCGACCTCGAAGCCAAGGTCCGCATGCATGGTATCCCGGGCGACGCCGCCAATCTGCGCATGCTGAAGGCAGCCGGCTTTTCCGATGTGCGCTTGGCCGCGCTCGCGCAGGTTGCCCGAGGCGCACGTGTCAAGGCCTTGCGGAATAAGCTCGGTGTGCGCCCGGTGTTCAAGCGGATCGACACCTGCGCGGCGGAATTTTCCTCGCCGACCGCCTATATGTATTCGACCTATGCACCGCCGTTCGGCACCGCGCCTGCTTGCGAATCGCGGCCGACGGCACGTGAAAAAATCGTCGTCCTGGGCGGCGGCCCAAACCGGATCGGGCAAGGCATCGAGTTCGACTATTGCTGTTGTCATGCCAGCTTCGCGCTGCGCGAGGCGGGCTTTGAAACGATCATGATCAACTGCAATCCGGAAACGGTCTCGACCGATTACGACACATCGGACCGGCTCTATTTCGAACCGCTGACCGCCGAAGACGTGCTTGAAATCCTTGCCAAGGAAAACGAGGCGGGCGAGCTCAAGGGTGCGATCGTCCAGTTTGGCGGCCAGACGCCGCTCAAACTCGCGCATGCGCTTGAAGAGGCGGGCATTCCCATTCTTGGGACATCGGTCGATTCCATCGATCTCGCCGAGGATCGCGACCGCTTCAAGCGGCTCCTCGACAAGATCGGCCTGAAACAGCCGATGAATGGAATCGCCTATTCCGTCGAGCAATCGCGTCTCATTGCCGCCGATCTCGGCCTTCCGCTCGTCGTGCGTCCTTCTTATGTGCTGGGCGGCCGGGCGATGGCGATTATTTTCGACAAAGCGGCATTCGACGATTATCTGCTTGGCACGCTTGCCTGGCCTCGTTCCCTCCGAAATCAAGGCGCGCTATCCCAACGACAAGACCGGACAGATCAATACCGTGCTCGGCAAGAACCCGCTCTTGTTCGACCGCTATTTGTCGGACGCCGTCGAGATCGACGTCGATGCGCTCTCGCGACGGCAAGGATGTTTTCATCTGCGGCATCATGGAACATATCGAGGAGGCGGGAATTCATTCCGGCGACAGCGCCTGTTCGCTGCCGCCGCGTTCGCTCGACCCCCGAAAAAATCGCCGAACTTGAAGACGAGACCCGAGAAGCTCGCCCTGGCGCTTGGCGTCGGCGGCTTGATGAATGTGCAATATGCGCTGAAGGACGGCGAGATCTATGTGCTCGAAGTCAATCCGCGCGCGGCGCGGACGGTGCCTTTTGTCGCCAAGGTGATTGGGGTGCCGATCGCCAAGATCGCGGCGCGGATCATGGCGGGAGAAAGCCTCGCCAGCTTTCGGATTGCGGCCGTCCGCATCTCGATCACATCGGCGTCAAGGAATTGGTGTTTCCCTTTGCGCGTTTTCCCGGGGTCGACACCGTGCTCGGGCCGGAAATGCGCTCGACCGGCGAAGTCATGGGGCTTGACCGCTCGTTTCCGGATCGCTTTCGCCAAGAGTCAGCTCGGCGGCGGCACGAAAGTGCCAAGGACTGGCACTGTCTTTGTTTCGGTGCGCGATATCGATAAACCGCGCGTCCTCGAAGCCGATCCGAAGTTATTGGCGGAGCTCGGCTTCAAAATCTCCGCCACCGGCGGCACCGCGCGCTATCTCGAGGGCGCAGGGCGTCACGGCACAACAGCGTGAACAAGGTTTCCGAGGGCCGGCCGCATGTCGTCGACCTCATCAAGAACGGCGACATCCAACTTGTGCTCAACACGACCGAAGGCGCGCAAGCCCTTGCGGATTCGCGATCATTGCGCCGCGCCGCCCTCTTGCATAAAGTGCCTTATTACACAACCCTTGCGGGAGCGATCGCCGCCTCGCAGGGAATTCGGGCCTATCTCGCCGGCGATCTGGAGGTGCGCGCCCTGCAGGATTATTTTAGCTAAAGCGCAGCCTTAACCCGCGCGCCCTCACCGCGGCGCCCCAGCCTAGCGAATCTGCACCCCTTGCGGCCGGTTTCGTGAAGGTGTCTGTTAACATTTGGGACGCAACGACGCTGGCGGAGTTTCCGCCGATGTGGGGTCTCAGCAAAGGCATAGGCAAGGAAACCGCTTTGGCGTGGACCACCATTATTCGCCGAATATTGAACCGGCAATCGTGACGACAAAGAAGACCAGCAGACGTGAAAGAGATGAGCATGGACAAGTTCCCCATGACGGCGGGTGGCTATACCGCCCTCGAAGAGGAGTTGAAGCGGCGCCAGCAGATCGAGCGTCCGCGTATCATCCAGGCGATCGCGGAAGCGCGGATCGCACGGCGATTTGTCCGAAAATGCGGAATATCACGCCGCCAAGGAAGCGCAGTCCCTGAACGAGGGGCGCATTGCCGAACTCGAGGACAAATTGTCTCGCGCCGAAGTTATCGACGTCTCGAAACTCTCCGGAACCACGATCATGTTCGGCGCGACCGTGACGCTCGTCGACGAGGACACGGATGAAAAAAAGATCTACCAGATCGTTGGCGAGAGCGAGGCCGATGTGAAGGCTGGACGCGTGTCGATCACCTCACCGACCGCGCGCGCGCTTGATTGGCAAGAAAATCGGCGATTCGGTCGAGGTGAATACGCCCGGCGGCGGCAAGAGCTATGAGATTTTGAACGTGGCGTTTCAGTAAAGGGGCAGCGCGGCGCGTCCCCTCCATATCCCAGCGCATCGTACCAAAATGTTTCACGTGAAACATTTTGGTCCGATTGTGCGGATCAGACGCGCCCGATTTTGGCGCCTCGCCGAGCGACGCATTTCGGTGTCGCTAAAAACCCGCCCGCGCGTCAGAAACCGCACGCCTTCCGGCGCCTCGACGGAAAAGCCCGACCCCCGGCCTGGGACGACATCAATGATGAGTTGCGTGTGCGACCAAGAGTTCGAATTGCGCGGCGCCGATATAGACCGGACAGCCCGCGATCTCGCCGAGGAGCACATCGCTCGGTCCCGGTGCGAAACTCGGCTTGCGGGAAACACATGGGCGAGCTGCCATCGCAGCAGCCGCCCGACTGATGAAACAGAAGCGCGCCATGTTTTTCCTTGAGCCGCGCGATGAGGTCTTCCGCCTTCTCGGTTGCGACGACACGTTCGACCATCACCAACTCCAGTTGGACAAGGGCCGCAGGCGCGCGAAACCCTTGCGGCGCTTAGACCATGATCACTTCAAGATGAAGCGATCATGGTCTCTATGTGTTTGTTTTGTCGCATGATCTTTCCAAAAGTCTGCAACTTTGTGGGATCGGGCTCAGAAGAACCCGAGCGCTTTGGGGCTGTAGCTGACCAGCAGGTTCTTGGTCTTCTGATAATGGTCGAGCATCATCTTGTGGTTTTCGCGGCCAATACCCGATTGCTTGTAGCCGCCGAAGGCCGCGTGCGCCGGATAAAGATGATAGCAATTGGTCCACACCCGCCCGGCCTGCAAGGCCCGGCCAAAACGATAGGCGCGAGTCCCATCGCGAGTCCAAATTCCGGCGCCGAGCCCATAGAGAGAGTCATTGGCAATCGCGAGCGCCTCTTCATCGTCCTTGAACCTCGTCACCGAGAGAACGGGACCAAAAATCTCCTCCTGGAAGATGCGCATCTTGTTGTGGCCTTCGAGGATCGTCGGCTGGACATAGAATCCGCCGGAAAGCTCGGGCCCCACATCGGCGCGCGCGCCGCCCGTCAAGAACCTTGGCGCCTTCCTGGCGGCCGATGTCGAGATAGGAGAGAATTTTTTCGAGCTGATCGTTCGAGGCTTGCGCGCCGACCTGGGTCGCCGGATCGAGTGGATTGCCCTGCCGCATCGCCTTGACCCTGGCGATGCGCCCGCTCCATGAAGCGATCGTAGATTTTTTCATGAACCAGGGCGCGCGACGGGCAGGTGCAGACCTCGCCCTGGTTGAAGGCGAACATCGCGAAGCCTTCGAGCGCCTTGTCGAGAAAATCATCGTCCTTGGCCGCGACATCCTCGAAAAAAATATTGGGCGATTTGCCGCCGAGTTCCAAGGTCACCGGAATGATGTTCTCGGACGCATATTGCATGATGAGACGGCCGGTCGTCGTCTCGCCGGTGAAGGCGACCTTGGCGATGCGCTTGCTCTGGGCGAGCGGCTTGCCGGCCTCGACTCCAAAGCCATTGATCACATTCAGGACGCCAGGCGGCAGGAGGTCGCCGATCATGTCCATGAGCACCATGATGCTCATGGGCGTCTGCTCGGCTGGCTTCAACACGACGCAATTGCCGGCGGCGAGCGCTGGCGCAAGCTTCCACGTCGCCATCAGCAGCGGGAAATTCCACGGGATGATCTGTGCCACCACGCCGAGCGGTTCATGGAAATGATAGGCCACCGTATCATGGTCGATCTCGGCGAGACTTCCCTCCTGCGCGCGGATGCAGCCGGCGAAATAGCGGAAATGATCGACCGCCAACGGCAGATCGGCGGCTTTGGTTTCGCGAATGGGCTTGCCATTGTCGATCGTCTCGACCAGGCAAGAAGATCGAGCTTCTGTTCGATCCGGTCGGCGATGCGCAAAAGGATCGAGCGCACGCTCGGCTGGCGAGGTCCGTCCCCAGGCCTCCCGCGCTGCATGCGCGGCATCAAGCGCCAATTCAACATCTTCCGCGGTCGAGCGGGCAATCGTGCAAACCGTATGACCGTCGATTGGCGAAATATTCTCGAATTGTCTGGCCCTTGACCGCAGGGACCCATTTGCCGCCGATGAAATTGTCATAATGCGGCCGGATCGCGATCTGATTGGCGATGTTGGCCAGAATTTTATCGACCATGCTTGCCTCCCTAATATTTGAAGGGTCTGGGAACTTCCCTCACGGAAGATGGCATCCCAACGCGGCCCAACGTGTTGAAGCTTGCTGCTTCGCTTTTACGACGAATCTAGCACACCCGGCTATTTGAGAAGAGTTCCGATTGGCAGTGACGAAAGCAACTCTGCATAGCCACCGTCGTCCGCCGCCCGCGCCGCGACCGAAGACTTAACGCAGAGTAACATAACCCTGGCTGAGCCATCTGGTCACGCCGCCGTCATGCAATATGTATGATAAGGACTTTCTTTCTGATTCCAATCGGTCCTCCCTGCCGCGGTACTGGAACCTCCCCATGGTCCGCCCTCCCCTCGTCCGAGAAGTCGCTCTTGCCGTCGCGGTTAAGCTGTTCATTATCATCGCCGCGGCAATTTACATTTACGGCTCCGGGCAGCGAGCAAGGATAGACGCGGCAACGGTTCAGGCGCGAGTTATCGGAACCTTCGTTCAACAACCTTAGGAACGTTCGGCCATGTCCACAACGCTCGACGTTGTACAGCTCTCAAGGCTCCAATTCGGCCTGACGGCCATGTATCATTTCCTGTTCGTGCCCCTCACGCTCGGCCTCTCGCTTTTGTTGGGCATCATGGAGAGCGTCTATGTCATGACCGGCAAAGAGGTCTGGCGGCAGATGACAAAATTTTGGGGCGCGCTGTTCGGCATTAATTTTGCCATGGGCGTTGCCACGGGCGTCACCATGGAATTCCAGTTCGGCATGAACTGGGCCTATTACAGCCATTATGTCGGTGACATTTTTGGGGCCCCGCTTGCCATCGAAGGCTTGATGGCCTTTTTTCTCGAGGCGACCTTCGTCGGGCTCTTTTTCTTCGGCTGGGATCGGTTGTCCAAGGTGGGACATTTATGCGTCACCTGGCTGGTTGCCGCGGGCGCAAATCTGTCCGCGCTCTGGATCCTTATCGCCAATGGCTGGATGCAGCATCCCGTGGGATCGCATTTCAATCCCGAAACGATGCGGATGGAGGTGTCGGACTTTGGTGCGATCATTTTCAACCAGGTCGCGCAGGAAAAATTTGTTCATACGGTGAGCGCCGGCTATGTGACAGGCGCCATGTTTGTGGCGGCCGTCAGCGCGCTCTATCTGCTTCGCGGCAAGCACATCGCGATGGCACGGCGATCGATGACGGTCGCCGTAAGCTTTGGCCTCGCCTCCGCGCTTTCCGTCGTCGTGCTCGGCGATGCGAGCGGATATACGGCCACCGAAAACCAGAAAATGAAAATCGCCGCGATCGAGGCGATGTGGGAGACTGAGCCGCCGCCGGCATCGTTCACGCTGTTTGGATACCCGAACCAAGCCAAACGCCAGACCGAATATGCCTTGCGTCTTCCTTGGGTATTGGGCCTCATCACAACCCATTCCATCGATACGGAGGTGCCTGGAATCAAGGAACTAGTTGAGCGCAACGAACAACATATCCGGACTGGGCTGATCGCTTATTCAGCCTTGCAAAAATTACGGGCCGATCATACCGACGCAAAGGCGAGTCGCGGTGCTCGATCAATACTCTGGCGATCTCGGCTACGCGCTCCTCCTCAAGAAGTTTCTTCCAAACATCGAGCAAGTGAGCGACGCGGACATCTCGAAAGCGGCCTGGAGTACCGTGCCGGACGTGGCAGCCCTGTTCTGGAGCTTCCGCGTCATGGTCGCCTTTGGCTTCCTCTTTATCTTTCTTTTTGGTGCCGCCTTTTTCCTTGTATCGACCGGGCGGCTATGGAAGTCGCGCGCATTGCTTTGGACGCTGGTCTTCGCTTTGCCGCTGCCTTGGATTGCCGCCGAGGCCGGATGGTATGTCGCGGAAGTCGGGCGACAGCCTTGGGTAATCGAAGGGGTCCTGCCAACTTTTCTTGCCGTGTCGAGCCTTTCCGAGCAGAACGTTCTTGTCACGCTCTTCGGTTTCATTAGCTTCTATTCCGCGCTCCTGATCACCGATGTGTATCTGATGGTGAAGGCGATTCGCTTGGGCCCCGGCGGTTTTTTTGCAGAACCGAGGGAACAAGCCGTTCACGCCGCGGGCAGCGCCGAATGATTTTGGAAGGAGTGAGTCATGCCCGACTATGAGGTCCTGCGGCTGGCGTGGTGGTTCCTGCTCGGCGTCTTGCTGATCGGCTTTGCGGTCACCGATGGGTTCGACCTTGGCGCGGCGATGCTGCTCCCTTTCGTGTCTCGAAATGAAAGGGAACGCGAAATCGTTTTGACGACTGTCGAGCCGGTCTGGGAAGGCAATCAGGTTTGGCTGATCCTTGGAGGGGGCGCCATCTTCGCGGCTTGGCCGATGCTCTACGCAATCGCCTTTTCCGGCTTTTATCTTGCGATGTTCGTGGTTTTGGCCGCCTTGATCCTACGTCCAGTCGGTTTCAAGTTTCGCTCCGAAGTCGACAATCCGGTTTGGCGGGGGGTATGGGACGCGGCCCTGTTCATTGGCGGCGCGGTTCCAGCCCTGATCTTCGGGGTCGCCGTCGGCAATGCATTGCAAGGCGTCCCCTTCCGCCTCGATGACACCTTGCGGATGACCTATGAGGGCAGCTTTTTTGATCTTCTCAATCCTTTCGCACTCCTCTGCGGGCTTGTCAGCTGCGCGATGATTGTCATGCATGGGGCCACCTATCTCGCCCTCAAGGCAGACCCGGTGATTGCCGATCGCGCGGCGGTTTATGCGCAGCGCGCCATTCTGGTGTTGCTTGCCCTTTTTGCCATTTGCGGAATTTACGTGAGCCTCGTAATCGAGGGCTATCAAATCACCAGCGAACTCGCCCATGGCGGCCCGTCGAATCCTTTGTTCAAAACCGTGACCCGCGCAAGTGGTGCTTTGGTGTCAAATTATTGGACATATCCCTGGATGCTGATTGCCCCGGCAATGGTCGTGGTCGGCACAATGCTGACGATCGTCTTTTTGCGCGGGCGGCGCAATGGTTTTGCCTTGATCACAAGCGGCCTCGCGGTGGCGGGAGTCATCGCCACGGCTGGGCTTAGTGCTTTCCCGTTCCTGCTTCCCTCATCGATAGAGCCGAACGCGAGCCTCACCATCTGGGACTCCTCATCAAGCCGTTTGACCCTGCTGTTCATGCTCATCGCCACCTTGGTCTTCATGCCGATTATCCTCGCCTACACCTCCTTCGTTTATCGTGTACTGCGCGGACGGGTCATGTTGGCCGACGGCGGAAGCAGTTCCAGTTCCTACTGAGAGAAAGTCCCGATGTGGTATTTTTCCTGGGTTCTCGGCGTTGGCCTCGCCATCTCCTTCGCGATCATCAACGCCTTGTGGCAAGAGCAGCAATCCTTCCTGGACGCAGGGGAATCCGAGGATAGGAGCGAGGGTCACGGCGGCTGACTCAAGGGTTCAGAGTCCCTCGTATTCCGCCCAGCAATCAGGCGTTTCGTACACAACGACGCTGGCAAGTTGCGGCAGGGCCTTATTGGTCCGGTCCCAAATCCAGATCGCGATATTTTCCGCGGTGGGATTTTCAAGCCCCTCGATCTCATTCAAATGATGATGGTCGAGGCGCTCCAGGAGCGGTGCGAACGCGGCCTCGATTTCAAAAAAATCGGCCACAAAGCCGGTGACGGGATCGACCGGTCCTTCAAGCCGCAATTCGACGCGATAGGAATGCCCATGCAGACGCTTGCACCGATGTTCGGCAGCTACATTTGGCAAAGAGTGAGCGGCCTCGAAGCTGAAGGCTTGCGTAATCTTCATGCGTGGATTTTCACCTCAAAATAAGTCACGGCAAGCCGATCAGCTTATGGGTTTGCACACTGAGCCGCCAGCGCGGATGATCGAGACAATAGGCGACCGCTGCCGCCGTATTCAGGGCGAGGTTTTCGCCATCCATAGGCTGCAGCCAGAAATGATCGAAGGCGAGTTCCGCCAAGGCATCGGGCGGAAGGCCCGGTTGCGGGAAAACCAGCTTCAGTTCGGAACCGGAGGGTACGACAAGGGGCGCCCCTGCTTTTGGACTGACACAAAGCCAATCGACGCCGCTGGGAGGCAAGAGCGTGCCATTCGTCTCGACCGCAATCTCGAACCCGCGCGCATGCACCGCGCCAATCAGTGCCTCATCGAGTTGCAGAAGAGGTTCGCCGCCTGTGAAGACAACCAGTCGGTCCGCTCTTCCGCCGGTCCACTTGCTCTCGATCGCGGCGGCGAGCGATTCCGCATTGCCGAAGCTCCCGCCACCGACGCCATCCACTCCGACGAAGTCGGTATCGCAGAAGCTGCAGGTGGCGTCCTCTCGGTCTCTTTCTTGGCCGGACCAGAGATTGCAGCCGGCAAAACGGCAAAACACGGCAGCACGCCCCGCATTGGCGCCTTCGCCCTGGAGGGTCAGGAAAATCTCCTTGACCGCATAATTGCCCATGCGTTCGCCCCAAGCGTGATTTTGAAAGGGAGAACATCACGCAAAAGAAATAACCTTGGAGCATGACCGCCTTGGCGGATCATGCCCCACGCAAAAAGGGACCCCTCGCGAGGTCCCTTTGCAGAAACTGGCAGCGCTTGGACGTTAGATCGCCTCTGTGATCCATTTCTTCAACTCGCCCTTCGGCGCAGCGCCTACCTTGGACGACGTCATCTTGCCGCCCTTGAACAGCATGAGCGTCGGGATGCTGCGGATGCCGTAGGCACCAGCCACACCCGGATTTTCGTCGACATTCAGTTTGGCGATCGTAACCTTGCCCTGCATTTCGGTTGCGATTTCCTCGAGCGTCGGCCCAATCATCTTGCAGGGACCGCACCATTCAGCCCAGAAATCGACGACCACAGGTCCGCTGGCTCCCACCACTTTGTCTTTAAAATTGGCATCCGTAACTGTAACGGTGGACATCGCCATCTCTCGAAGATTCGTGCGTGGGACCATACCCGCCGCAGATTACCCGCAAAGTAAGAAGGCGGGGGCCCTTCGTCAAGCCGCGCCGCGGCGCACAAGGAGGCCCCGCCGCTCTCGGAAATCCTGCCGTGCCGCGCTGCAGCTTTCCGCGAATCAAAAAAATAATGCGGATGGCATGAACCTTTTTCCTCGCTCGGGCGACCAAAGGATATCGGGGCTCGAAACCGGGCCCCCGGACCCGAAGGAGAGGATCAATGCGCAAGTTCAATTTGAAAGCGGCCGTGTTTAGCGCCGTGGTTGCAACGGCCGCCCTCACAGTGGTTTCAGCCGCACCGGCAGCGGCGTTCGGCGGCGGTGGATTTCATGGAGGCGGCTTCCACGGCGGTGGGTTCCATGGCGGCGGGTTCCACGGTGGCTGGGGTCACCACGGGCATTGGGGCCATGGTCATGGATGGGGTTGGGCCGGATATGGCGGATATTACGGCGGATGCGTCATCAAGCGCTATTTTGACGAAGACGTCGGGGTTGTCGTCCGCAAGGTCTGCTACTGAGCCCTCGATAAAGCTGTGGTCAATCGGCCGGTTCGACTGAGCCGGCCGCATTGCCGCTCCCCTCATCCGTTCGATTCCGGATGGTGACTTATCTCACGATTTCCAACCGGCGCTTGACTTTGCCTGAGGTGGCCCGAAGCTGCTGCAAATCGAGCTAGGGCCACGGACACGATCAGGGGATGGATAAGCTCTCGGACGAGGACCTCATCAAGCACATAGCAGAGGGCAGCCGGCTAGCCCTCGAGGCGCTTTATGGGCGCCATCGGGTGAAGCTGTACCGTTTCCTTGTCCGTCTGACCAACAATGAATCGACTGCCGAGGATATCCTCAGCGATGTCTTCTTCGATGTTTGGCAACAGGCCGGACGATTTGAAGCGCGCTCAAGCGTATCGACATGGCTTTTTGCGATTGGCAAATTCAAGGCGCTGTCAACGCGGCGAGAACGTCAGCACCTCGAACTCGGTCCCGACGAAGACTTGATCGAAGACCAAAGCGATGACCCGGAAAATCTCTTGCAGAAATCCGACAAGAGCAAGCTCATGCAAAATTGCCTGAAACTCCTGTCGGTGCCGCACCGCGAGGTCATCGATCTCATCTATTACCACGAGAAGAGCATCAAGGAAGTCGGAGAGATCCTCAACATTCCGGAAAACACGGTCAAGACGCGGATGTTTCATGCACGAAAACGCCTCTCGGAATTGCTTGTCGCTGCCGGGGTGGACAGAGGTTGGCCATGACGACGACAGATGATCCGCGTGAATTTGAGCATGTCGAGAGCCTGCTTCCCTGGTACGCCAGCGGAACGCTTGCACCCGAGGATATGCGCCGCGTCGAACTGGCGCTTGCGCAAATGCCGGAATTGCGAAGGCGGTATGACCTTATTCTCGAAGAGCGCGCCGCAACCGCAACCTTGAACGAAGGCCTCGGTACACCCTCGCTACGAGCCAGAGAGAGACTGTTTGCGCGAATTCAAAGTGACGCCGCAGAGGCACCAGCACCTAAAAAGTTTGAACTTGGAGCTTGGCTGTCCAATTTGCTTTTTGCCTGGCAGCCTCGCTCCATGGCATTGGCAGCCCTAGTGGCGGCCTTTATCGCGGTAATCGAGGCTGGCCTGCTCGGGGCAGTGTATTTTGGCTCCGGGCAAACGGGCGCGATCTATGAGACGGCATCGGCTTCCAAGCAGGCCGCTGAGCAAGGGACCTTCCTCCTTGTCGCATTCGTGCCTGAGGCGACGACGGCTCAAATCCTGAACTTCCTGGAGGTCCGCAAGGCATCGATCGTTCAAGGGCCCTTGGCAGCTGGCATGTTTCGTATCCGAGTGAGCGATAAGGCACTTTCCCCCGAGGAGCTGTATGCCATCGTGATCTCGATGCGAAAGGAAAGCACGATCGTGCGCTTCGTCGCGCCCACCTTGTGATTGCGTTTTGATCCGGGTAACGCACCCGTTTCGGCCAACCGAAACCGGTGATGAGGGAGTTAGCCATGCCAGGCCCATCGCCTCGGGAAGACCGAACTCGGAACTTGCACGGCATGGCCGAGCCGGTGTCCCGCCCGTGCAGACGCCTCTGCGCGTTCACGCTGCTGCTTTGCAGCGGGTCAATTCTTTTTCCTTTATCCGCGCAAGCCAACCCGGCCTTTTTTGGTCGCTCCGCTGCAATGGGAGGAGGCTCCCCCTTTGGTTTCGGACATGGCCAAATCCTGGGCCGTGGGGGTCCGAATGGCCCGCTGCCGGAAAGCGGGCATCGCCACCCGCACTATCCACCTTGGGATGGGCCGCGCCATTTCGGGCGCCATCCGATCGGACCTTATTATCCCGACCCTTACCCTTGGCCGCACCCTGGACACCGGCCGATCCCCGTCATCGACCCAAGCGACGAGAATCCGCCGCCTCGCAGGCACAGGCATCATATCGTGGCTCCGAAGGTCGAAGCCGCCAAAAAGCCGGTCGAAAAGAAAATCGTGGTGGCGCCGCGCAAGCCGGTGGCCAGCCAGCCGCCGCCGCGTTCCCATCACGTCGTGACAGCGGCGCACGATGATCGCTTCGTTCCGGACGAGGTGCTATTTGAACTTCGACCCGACGTTCCGCCGCAAATGGCCGAGGCCCTTGCAAAGAAAAATCGGCTTCGACTGCTCGGATCGCAAAGCCTCCCGTTGATCGGGACAACGATGTACCGCAGCCGGATCATCGGCAAGCGTTCGGTTGCAACCGTCGTCGCCGCCCTTCAAGCCGATCCCCGTCTTTCGGGGATTCAGCCAAATTATCTCTACAGCCTTCAGGCCGACCACACAGGCACGCTGTCCGAAGCCCAGTATGTCGTCCCGAAAATGCATTTGACCGAGGCTCATGCAATCTCCACCGGCGGCAGTGCCCTTGTTGCCGTGATCGATTTCGGAATCGACCAGTCTCATCCTGAAATCGCAAACGCTGTTAAGGAAAGCTTCGACGGCGACGCCGAAAATCGGGACACGGGCGTGCATGGTACGGCAGTTGCCGGGATCATAGCCGCTCACGCTGAACTTACCGGAGTCGCACCGCAAGCCCACGTCCTCGCCGTGCGCGCTTTTTTCGGCAAAGATGCAAAAGCCGTCGCGCGCGGCACGACCTATGATATTCGCGCCGGCATCGAATGGGCCGAGCAACACGGCGCGCGCATCGTCAATATGAGTTTTGCTGGACCTCAAGATCCGGCCTTGTCCCGCGAACTCGCTGACGGAGCGCATCGCGGAAAGATATTCATCGCGCCGGTCGGCAATGAGGGCAGAACCGCAAAGCCGCTTTACCCGGCCGCAGATGAGAATGTTATCGCGGTCACAGCCACCGACCGAAGCAATGCGATTTTCAAGGATGCCAATCCATGTCCCGCCACCTGTGTCGCGGCCCCCGGCGTCGATGTGCTCGTCGCTGAACCGGGCGATGCTTATGGCTTCCTCTCCGGCACCTCGATGGCCGCCGCGCATGTGAGCGGTGTTGTCGCGCTTCTGCTCGACGCCAAACCAGATCTCGGGCCCAAGGCCGTGCGGGAAATTCTGTTCAACACGGCGCGACATTTGCAGCCGAGCGAACCCGGGCAAAAATCTATCGCGGGCATTGTCGATGCCTATGACGCGCTCGAAACCGCCGCTCCGCATTTTGCGATAGAAGCAGCTCCGACCGATGAGATTTCGGCCCCACAAGAGCCGCCCAAGGCGCAGGCGTCGGAGGAGCACGCCCCTTAGGCCACGTCGGCTTTCGAATTAAGTGCTTTCAGCGCGTCGTCCAGCAGTTCGCCGGGCAGCGTGACGACGAGCGGCCCGGCTGTCCAAATCAACAGCATGCGCAGACGCTTCTCGGGCCAGAGCGGCGCCAGAACCGCGCGATAGAGCGCCATCTGGGCCAGATAGGCGTGCGGCGTCTCGGCCAGCGCGCAGGGCGTACCGGTCTTGTAATCGGCGACGAGAATTTCGCTTGCGGTTTCGCCGATCCGATCGACCTGACCGAGGATATCGATCGATCCCCCTTCCGCTAGCTTCACCGTGCCGACCACCGACACTTCTGCTTTCGAGGTCTCACCGAAGAGAGCGGCAAGCGATGGCGTATTCAAAACGTTCAGCGCTTCACCGGCGAGACTTTGGCGTGCCGCTTCGGCAAGGTCGGGGGCGCGGGCCAACAAAAAATCCATGGCCTTAGCTTGGCGATGGGGCGCCGCGACGCCAGGCAAATATTGCAGCAAAGCATGGAGAAGCCTGCCCCATCGCAAAGCCTCGCACCGGCCCTTGGAGAGGCTTCCCCCTTCCAAATGATCGGCGGCCGCAAGCGCATTGGAAGGCCTCACCGGCAGCTTCACATCTTTTTCAAACGCGACCGGCAGCGAAAGCCAATCCGGGACGCCGGGGATAATGTTCGAGGGCATTTCCTTCGGCATAGGCACCAAATCCGGCCCGCCGTTTGGCTCGCAGACACGGCGCGAAATTTGTTCCTCACCGTTCCAGAATGCCGGCATGGACACGAAGCCCGGTTCCTCTCCCAAAGTCTCCTCGATCATCTCCGCCCAACAGCCCGCGTCGCGTCCCCTCGTGCCGTGAAATCCGGCAACATAGAGCCGCTCTTCGGCCCGGGTCAGCGCCACATAGAGAAGCCGACGGTACTCCTCGGCCGCAGCCTGGCGCGACACTTCGCGCGCCAGTGCAACCGCAGCACAATCAAGATCCTTTTTGGGCGACCAGGCGATAAGTTTCCGACCCGGCACGCGCGTGGGGAGGGCAAAGATGCAGGGATCATGCGCCGGCGATGGCGCCCGGCAACTGTCGGGAAGAAAGACGATTTTCGCTTCGAGCCCTTTCGCCGCGTGAACCGTCATCACCCGCACTGCGTCGTGGCCGGACTCCATATCGCGCTTGATTGAACATTCCAAGCCTGCGACGGCATCGAGGAACGTCGCCAAAGCCGGCGAAGTCTCGCTTTCATGCGCCAAAGCGAGCTGCAGGAACTCATCGATAGCATCTCCTGCCTCGGGGCCAAGCCGTGCCTCCAGGGCGCGTCGCCCGCCATCGGCGCTCAGCAGGCGTGAATAAAAGGCAAAGGGGCTGTCGGCCGCGCGGGCCTGCCAAACGGCGATCTTGCGCGCCGCTTCGACGTGGCGCGGATCGAGAGAGCCTTTGAGCGCATCGAAAAGACTGCCGGCCCGGCCCGGCGCGAACCGTAAGAGATCTTCGTCATCGAGGCCAATCAATGGCGATTTCAACACGCAAGCGAGCGTAAGATCATCTTGCGGCAGCCGAGCCACCCGCCCGGCCGCGACAAGATCGATCACCGCGATATGACTGGCGATCTCCAGCCGGTCGGCGCCAGCGGTTGGAATCCCCTTCCTTTTCAGGGCACGGATCATGGCCTCGAAGAAGGGCCCCCGCGAGCGCACCAGTATTAGAATATCGCCGGCAGAAATATTCCGCGGCCTTCCTGTTTGACCATCGTGCACATATTCACCTGACCCGGGAGCCATGAGTTCCGCGATCTTTTGCGCGATCCGCTTGGCGACCAGGCTTGGCGGGTCCTGCGGGTCGAGGATGTCGAGCGGCAAAGTCCAATCGCGCTGGTCCTCACGCTCCTGTGGCCTGACCGCTGGCCAAACCTCGATGAGACCTGGAAGCTGATGCTTCAAGGCTTCATGCGGCATCCAAACATCATTGGCCGCAACGAGCCCTATTTGATATTCGCGTCGCGAAAAAACCCGGTCGACCGCAGACAGCACGCCCGACACGGAGCGAAACGACAGAGTGAGCGGCACGTGCGCGAAGCTTTGCGCGCCGGCGGTAAACCGGGTCTGAAATCTTCGCCGCATCTCGGCGAACATATGCGGGGCCGCGCCTTGAAAAGAGAAGATCGATTGCTTTTCGTCGCCGACCGCAAAGAAGGTCCGCGAGGCCGAGCTGCGCCCCCACCCCGCCGTGAAATCTTCCGTAAGCTTCTCCAAAATCTGCCACTGGGATTCGCTGGTATCCTGGGCTTCGTCGACGAGAATGTGATCAATCCCCGCATCGAGCTTATAGAGCACCCAGCGCGCATCCGAGCGCTCTAGAAGGGCCAAGGTTTTCTCGACCAGATCGTCGAAGTCGAGAAGCCCCCTGGCTGCTTTCTCCGCATGATAGCGTTTGAAGATCGCAGCCGCGATTTCGGTCAGCGCACAGGTGCGTTCGAAAGTTGCCGCCGCCTTATGTCTGATCCGCAGCGCCTCGAGCCGGTCCTGCTCGCCACTAAGTTCGGCGCTCATCTCCGGATATTTGGCGGCAAGGCTGTTCGTCAGGAGCTTTTGGGCTTTGCTTCCCTTGCCGCCTTCGGTAAAAAAGACCGAGAGATAACACGCGAGGCAATCTTCCAATTGCCCTTTCGAGTACGCTGACCCCGCACGCCGCAACAGAACCGCTTTTTTCTTGTCGTTGATGTTGCCTTCGTCGAGCATATCCGCAAGATCGGACCAGCGCTTCGGTGCGATCCCATCCTCGATCATTTCGCTTTCGATCTGGACTGCGCCATCGCCCTTTGCCAGACCCAACGCTTGGCGCAGGCTCTCCGTTGATTGAAGCTCCACCCCTGCCCGCTCCATCGCGCGATGTGTCATGGCCTCCTGGATCAGATCTTCGAAGCCCTGCGCGCCGCATTCCTCCGCGACACGTTGGACGGCCGCGGCAAGCCCGCTTCTGCCGGAGTTTGCCTCCGCAAGAACGTCGCGCCGAGCCCAGTGCAATAATTCCGCCTGGCGGAGCTCATCGGGGACCTCGAAGCGCGCCGGCACATTGGCCTCGAACGGAAACAGATGCAGCAGCCGCTCGCAAAAAGCGTGAATGGTTTGGATTTTCAGACCGCCCGGCGTCTCGACCGTGCGCGCGAACAGTTTCCTGGCGACGGTCAACCCCTGCCTGTCCGGTGCGGGCGCTCCGATGGCAAGGATCATCTTCGCAAGTTCGTCATCTTCCGCCCGTGTCCAATCGGCGAGCGTATCGAACACCCGCGAAGCCATGTTCGCGGCGGCCGCCTTCGTGAAGGTCAGGCAAAGGATTTTCGAAGGCGCCACGCCCTGAAGCAGAAGGCGCACGACCCGTTGCGCCAGCACATGGGTCTTGCCGGACCCGGCATTGGCCGAGACCCAGACCGAATGATTTGGATTTGAGGCCTGATGCTGCTTGGCCCGCGTGTCGGGCGGGATCTCGAAAAATGGCATCAGTCACCGCCGCTTTCGGTCTCGCTGCCCTGCGACCATTCCTTGACACGCGCCAGATGATCATAGGCATTGTAGCGCTTGGCAAATTTCGGAAATGGACGCGGCGGATAGGCAGTCGCCGGATCGCGGAATTGATCCAGGAGTTCCAACAGGCTCTTATAATGCTTTTCCGAAACGTCCATGAAGCTTCCATTCGCTTTGAAATCAATCGGCCTGACTTCGCCTCCCTTGGCGCCAAGCAGTTTGAGATAGACACCATCAATCGAGCGAACGGCTCTGCCAAGATCGAAGCCGTCCCGCAAAACCATTGCCGCCTCGAGCGTGAGCTGCGGCGCGAAGCCAACCAGAATTTCCTTTATTCCCGGTGGCGTCCCCGTCTTGTAATCGACCAGAGTCACGCTGCCGTCGGTATTCAACTCGATCCGGTCGGCGCGCGCGGTCAAGGTAAAGACGGAACCATCCTTGAGTTGGATATCGAGCTTGCCAGCCAATTCGGTTTTGATATCGCCAATTTTTTCGCGGCGCCGCGCCTCGAAGTTGAGGTAGAAATCAATGGTCCGTTCAAGCCGCGGCCATTGCAAGGCGACAAAACTCTCATCCCGCAAATGGGCGACAAGTCCGGCGCGTAGAAATACCAGTAGTTTTTCGCGCGCGTCGGGTGGCAGCGGGCCAGCCGGATGATCGGCAACAAAGCTCTCCAGCGCATAATGCACGGCGCTGCCCAACTCCCTGAGGCCATGCACTGCGCCGAGCTGGTCGAGTTCCTCGAGACCGAGAATCTTTTCGGCATAAAGGGCATAGGGATCGCGCCGAAGCGTCTCGATCTGGGTCACGCTGAGACGGGTCGGGCGCAGCTCGACTGAGGGTTTGGGAAGCGGGCGCTCGGACGGCGCCCCGGAGGAAACCGGATGGTCGATCGCCTGCGCCAATCGCAGATAATAATCGCCGCGTTCCCGGCAAGCGTCCCACGCGGAACCCCCGAGCGCCGCCATGCGCTGGAGAAAGCGCGAGGCGACCACCGGCGAGCCGGCGCGCTTGCGGGCGCGGCTCAGGATGACCTTGGACTTGCCCATGGCTTGGACGAAATCATGGGCTGTCTGACCAAGTTTGCGCTCCGGCGGCGTCAGCCCCAAGGCCGTGCGCATCGGCCGATTGAGAAACGCATCGGTGCGCGCCTGCGGCGGCCACACTGTTTCATCGAGGCCACCCAGCAAAATCACATCGACATCGACAAGACGCGCTTCGAGCAGGCCGAAAATTTTAAGGCGCGGATGCGCGCGCTTCGGTCCGCGCAGGACAACCTCACGCGCGACCGCCGCAAAGAAATGCGCATAGGAGTTGACATCGAAATTCAGGCTGTCGGGGACGCTGGCGGTGAGCTCATCGAATAAATCTTCAAGCGCCGCGCGATCATTATCAATTTCATCGTCGCCAAGGATCGCCGTCAGCGCCAGCCGATGCGCCGCAAGCCAGTTTTTGAGGGGTTGATCGCCACGCAGGTTTTGAAGCGGCGTGAATTGAGCGCCGAGGCGATTCAACAGATCTTCGAGGGCCGCCCAATCCGCTTCGGAAATACGCTGCTTCGCAGGGTGTGCGAAGACGTCCTTGGCAGCCTCGCGCGCGGCGGCGATCAGCGCGGACGCTTCGCCACTGAGATCCTTGCGCGGCACAAGGAGACCGCAACAACCCAACTTCGAGAAGCGGCGCGAGGCGCGCAACTTCGCTTCGCGCCAGCCCAAGCCGCACGGAGGGATGGCCGAGAAGAGCCGCGACATCCACCGCCGCCATTCCGCTTGCGGCGCAGGCGATCACGAGCCGGGCGAGAATGCCGATAGGACTCGCGCTAAGCGGCTCGCCGGCGGAATCATCGGCCTCCACGCCCCAGCGCCGCAATTCCGCGCGCACCCTGGCCGCGAGTTCCCGATCCGGCGTCACGAGCGCCGCCGTTTCCCCCGGCGTCTCCAACACTTGCCGCATGGCGATGGCCAGCGCCAGCGCCTCCCCCCGCGCGTCGGCGGCCTCGATCAGGCTTATCCCCTCGAGGGCGGACTCTAATTCAACAGGGTCCACACGACTGCGATAGGCATTCCAGGCGTCGGTCGCGTCCGCCGGCAGCAAGGCCTGCGAGACAAAGCTTTCCCGCATGACGAGAGGGGCCGCGACCTCGCCGAGGCTGACGACCTCATCCCGCTGCACTTGTAGCAAAGACAGGAGGCGGCGGAGCGAAGCCTGAGGATGGGTGAAGGAATTTTCGGCATCGGGAGTCGCCCCCACGATCATCGCCCAGGCGCGCGCGTCCATCTGCTGATCGAGGCCGGGCAGAACGACCGCCCCCCGCGGCGCCCGCGCGATGGCCGCAAGGAGATCGGCCGTCGCGCGATTGGATCCGGTCGAACCGATCGCGATGACCGGGCCTGTCGTCCCGCCCTCGCGCAATCTTCTGCTTTGCGCTTCGATCAGCGCCATCTGTCGCCGCGCCTTGTCGACCAGTCCGCGCTGCGAAAGTTCGTTCGGCCAATGCTCGATGGCAATCGTCAGGAAATCGAGCGTGATCCGCCAATATTGATCGAACTCGGGCAGAACCAGCGGATCGAGTTCTTCCCAAGCCACATCCTCGATGATCATTTCATCGATCAGGCTTGCAAGCTCGCCGGATAAATACCAGGCATCGGCGGCGGTCTTCGCCACAAGAAAAGATTCGCCTTGATCGACTTCGCGCTTGCCGTTTGCATCGACCGAGACGATCGCATGGCCCAAGGCGCGCGCCCAGGCAAGGATCAGTTCGCTAAGCAGCATCCGCCGCGCGATCTCGCCCACGGCCTCGGGAAGATCGGGGGTACCTGCGGCTTCCTCAGCGATGTTAAGCCCAGTGGCTTCGAACAGAAGACTCGTCTCGGTTTCCTCCAGCGCGCCGAGCGGCAGAATGCGCGGCAGAAGCATCGAGGGACGGCCCAGCGCGCGGCCGAGTTCGTAAGCCAGCGCGCGGGCGGCGCGGCGGGTCGGCACATAGATCGTGGCGTCGGCGATTTCGAGCGGGCCGAGAAGTCTTGGAATAGCCCGCAATGATGCGGCCTTCGAGCAGTGCCGTGGCGAAGGTTTTGAGAAACGGCGCTCCCGGCGCGATGGTGAAAAGCTTTGCTTTGTCCAAGCGGATTTTTCAAATGATTGGGGCAGCGGCCATCATGCGCCCTGCGGGCCGGGCATCCTACAGGGTATGCGGGGCTGTCCACAGGGGGCCGGTTAGGCCCGGCAAATATAGAAGTTAACTGGTCAGTCGCGGTCGACGGCTTATCCAGCATATACCGTCAAGTTTCAGTCTCCTTCGGCCCCTGGACCCAACTCTCTATTTTCACCCCGAACTTAGCTACCCTGTGAGCATTGATTTCGGATTCCATCCCGATCTGCCTTAACGCCTCCTTAGTGCGTTTAGAGATTTCCATCATTTCCGGGGAAGCATTACTGATCCGGTCAAACTGAAGCGCACCCGCCAGTATTTGACGAAGATCCTTCCCCGTGTTCTGTTTGAAGACCCTACGGTATTCGTCAACAGGAGTGGTAGCGAGTTCGGCAAGAATTTCATCATTCCAATGGTGCTTCAGTTTGATAAGCAGTTCCGAAACATCAAGCTTGGTAATTGCTCAGCCCCCCGGCTGCAGCGTGCGGTTCAGGCAAGGTTCGGGAGCGGCATTCCGGCCAGTGTGAGGCGAATGGCTTCGAGTGCTCCGACGGCGCGGCGGCGGGCGGTTTCGACGACGGAGCGGATATCGGCATAAAGCTTCGCGCCCCATTCGGTGCGAAAACCGTTGGTGATTTTCCGGAACACCGCGCAGGGGCGTAGCGCTCGCTCGGAGCCGTTGTTGGTCGCCGGGATGTCGCGGTTGGTGACGAAGATGAACAGATGCCGCCGGATCTTCTTGACGATGCGCTGGAGCTTGACGCCGGCCGCGTGCGTCGGCGTGCGAGCCATAAGTTCGTCGAGGCGAGCCTCAAGACGTGCGGCATAAACCTTCAGGGTCGCATCGGTGAGACGTTCTCGCCGTCGTCCGATGCGGCAGGCGCGGCCCAGCAGGTGACGCAGTTCGGGAGCGAAGACGCTGTCGCCCGCGTCGATGGCATATTGCACATCACGAATGAAATGGGAGAGGCAGACCTGATTTTCCTTTTCCGCCCAACCGAACTGGCCGCCGTAGCGGTCGGAGACCCAGAAATCAGGGCGGAAATCGCCGAGGAAAGTCGAAACCACGCTTTTGCCGCGCGAGGGATCAGCGACGAAGACGGCGCTGTCTTTGTGGTGAAAGACCCATAGCCACCAGTTCCGTTTGCCGACCCGCACGCCGGTCTCGTCCGATTCCAGCGCGGTTCCTGACAGGAGCCGCGCGCGGATCAGGCTTGTCTGCGCGGCGAAGGGATGGCGGGCCGCCTCCAGCATGTTGACCAGCGCGCCTTCGCTGATGTCGAGTCCGAGAATATCGGACAAAAGCTTTGCCAGACGCTCGAATGAGATGCCCTGGGTGAAGCGCAGATAGACCACGAATGCGCGCAGGTTCGGCCCGAAGGGCGAGCCTGGTTCCAGCCCTTGCGGCGGCGGGGCCTTGAACCTTTTCGCGCAACACGGGCAGGTTCCGCTAGACAGAGTGACGCGCGTGATATCGGGCTTGATCTCGGGGATCTCGACGTGATCGTAGGCCTCGCAGACGATCTGCGGCGCGCTGGAAACGTCCGCGCCGCAATGCTGGCAAGCGGTCGCCATCATATCGCGCCGGGCTGTGGGATTTGGATGCAGCGGCCGATGCGCGCCAGCATGCGGCTTGCCCCTGAGCTTCGGTCGAAGGGTTGGCTTGCTCGCCGCTTCATCCGACGCCTTGCGCCCCTGCGAGGGCGGCGTGCTCGAATTATCCGGCGTCTTCGGCGGCAGGCCGAGCTTGGCTTCAAGCTCGGCGACGCGCGCACGAAGCGCGGCGTTCTCCGCCTCAAAAACCGCCACGCGGGCGACGATTTCGTTCACCCGCTCGATCGCCTCCGCCTGCGCCAGAACAAGCCGGATCAGTGTCTCACGGTCCAGCAATTCAAGCGCTTCGCAATTCATCCATGGGTTGACTCACATCCGCCGCCGCGACGCCAGTCCGTTCACGCACCCAAGTCAATTGGCCGCACGCGATCACATCTGGAAGGTAGGTGTGAGCAGTTACCAAGCTTGTATTCAAGCTTATCCCATTTCGCTTTGAATGCTTCTTCGATATCAGGATCGGTGATCCGCCCGTGGAAGGGATGCTCTTCTAGATTATAGAAACCCCTGTCCTCGGCTCTATTCTCGACGTAGTGCTTGATCATCTCGATGGCCTGATCTTTCCGACCCAGATCCTTGAACAGTCCAACAATGCCGTTGAGGTTTAGGGTCGTGATGTACCTGAAATTTTTCATAAACGACGCGTATAAAGTGTCGAGAACGTCTCCCTGATTATCGGCAAATGAGTTATGGTAGATACTCCACGCCTCCTTGAAGGACCCATCAGCCTTTGTCGCCAGAACTTGCTCATGTAACTCTTTGGCGTGTTTTTTGACCTTCACAGGGTCGAAATAACCATTTCTGACGCCTTCGATGAGTACAAGATCGAAATCATCTGTCCAAATGTAGCCGTAAGCATCGAGCAAAGCGTTCCATGCAGCCTCTTTCGCCGAAAGATTTTCTTTCTCCTGCAAGCCAAAGGCGCTTTTCGCCTTCTCCGTCGTCAGAAATTCAAGAGTAGGAGCTTCGCCAGGCTGGCAATGGGACCAACCGAACAGTGCTAGCGATACAGTCACTTGTCTAAATACAACCTCATCAAATTCTGCTACCAGCGGACGTATCGCTTGAATATAGTACTCAATCTTCCTTATGACGCGGATATTAGAAATGCCAAGGGAGGCGCAAAGTTCTGCTGTCCTCTGGCCGACTGGATCGTCGCCTTTCAATGCGATTTCGACTGATTCTCGAGAGTTCGGCTCATAAACCAGCGAGATATCGACTACCTTCTCGAGGTAACCCTCAAATTTCGCCTTCGCGTCGTCTTTCAGTTGTTCGTCATTGAGAAGCAAGACGACTTTACAATCTCTCTGCTCGCGGAGAAATGAAGTGAGGCCTAGAACCTCGCCGACATCGAGATTCGGTCCCCGGCGTTCGAGATCGTCTATGCAGACGATCTGATCGCGTATCATCAGGAATGATAGAAGCGTAGGGGCGTTGCCGCCGATAAATGATTTGACGATAGGAATCGACTGAGCGAGCCTGGTAAGCTTACGCCATGGTCCGATGTGGGAATTAACGAACGCCTCCAGCGTATTTAGATCGACCTTTAGATTTCCATCGCTCAGCGTGACGACGTTCTCGAATATTGCGAATTTTAGCTCGTCCACCGAATTAACACCGAATAGGGACACATAGGAGTAGCGTAGCAGCGAGATCTGCTTAGATGCCTGAGCTTCCTTTATTCGCTTCATCCATGTGTAGGTCTTGCCAACGCCCCACTTGCCTCTTACACAAAGGACCTCAGGATCTTTCCTTCTCAAGAACCGGGCAATTTCGCTGTTAACTGGCTCCACCGACATGTTTGCCCCCAATACACCAATGCGATCATTACTCTACCGCGTAACAATGCCGTGAATGAGATTGTTTCTCTTCATTGTTTGGTATCCACAGTTCGTTCGGGTTTGAACGGCGACTTCTGAAACTTCACCGAATTCTGCTTTTGACGCGTTGCTGCTGCAGCGAGGCGGCGACTTTTTTCGCCGTGCCTCAGCGATTTGCTCAACGCGCAAGAGAATCAACGAGAGACCGCGACGTTGGCGCATCCGTTGGTCGACCCTGAATTACCCCCAGCCCCTCAGCTTGCCCTTGCTGCTCTGCGGCGGTAGATTGCTGCATCGCAGTACACCGGAGGGTTTGACATGTCGCATGCGGCACGCTCGGCGTTGGTTCTGCAGGGGGGCGGCGCGCTTGGCGCCTATGAGCTCGGCGCGGCGCGACGGCTCTACCAGGATGATCATTTCGCCCCCGACGTGATCGCCGGGGTTTCCATCGGCGCAATTACCGCGGTGCTGCTGGCGCGCCCAGCCAAAGGTCTAAAACCGCTCGAAGCGCTGGAAGCGTTTTGGGATAAAATCACAGTTTCCGGATTGTTTCTTCCGCCGGCCTTCCGGCCCTATGCGTCGGTTCTCGGCAATCCCAATTTCTATGTGCCACGGCTCGATTATTTTGCCTTGCCGAGCTGGACCAATATTTACGACACCGAGCCGTTGCGCCACACGCTCTCGCAACTCGTCGATCTCGATGCGCTGGCCGACACGAACGCCTCGCCGGGTCTTCTGGTGACCGCGACGGATATCGAGGAAGGCCAGATCGAACATTTCTTCAGCCGCGACCAAAGCCTGTCCTTGGACCACATTGTTGCAAGCGGCAGTCTGCCGCCCTCGTTTCCGATGACGGTGATCAAGGGCAAATATTATTGGGACGGCGGATTGTTCGACAACACGCCGCTCGGCGCCGTCCTCGACACGATGGATCGGGCGCGGGGCGTGGCGCGGACGATTTATGTCGTCAATCTCTTCCCGAACAAAGGGCAAATTCCGCACACCATGCAGGAAGTGACCTCGCGGACTAAGAACCTTCAGTTTGCCAACAAGACGGCGCAGGATGTGAAGATGCTGCACCGGATCGACGAAGTGGCCGATTTGATGGAGGCGCTCGAAAACCTGCCCGGAGGCAATCCGCTGAAAGACAATCCGGCCTATGAGGCGGTGGCGAAACGCGGCTATGTTCGTGTCCCGCGCATCATTTCCATCACGCGGCCGGAACCAATCGACGGCCTCGATGGCGCCGATTTCTCGCCCGAGACCATCAAGCAGCGTGCCGACGAAGGCTACGCAGAGACCGATAAGGCGCTGGCGGCATAGCTGGCCCCCAGCTCTGCTTGACGCAAGCCGCTCAAAAGCCTACCTAAAACAGACAGACCTAGGGGATCCCCGGCAGGGGGCTGAGAGGCTGGCGGCGCTGAGAAAGCGGCCCGGCGACCCTTCGAACCTGATCCAGCTCGTACTGGCGTAGGGATGGTGAGTCGTGATTTTTTCCCTTCATTATTGTCCGTCCGCGCCTTTGTCGACCCTGCCAGCCGCAGGGTTGCGCCAATGGCGTAAGGCCATGCGCATTCGCGTCCTGGGCGCCGGGGTTGCGGGCCTGACCGTTGCATTTGAACTGCGCCCGGGCGGGGCTAGACGTCGAAGTGCTCGAAGCGGCGCGAAGGTCCGGGTCTCGGCTGTTCCTATCTTGCGGGCGGCATGCTGGCGCCCTGGTGCGAAGCCGAGAGCACGGAAAAGCTCATTCTCGATCTCGGTCTTGAATCGCTGCAATTCTGGACCAAGACCGTGCCCGTCGCAAGACAGAACGGATCGCTTGTTGTCGCGCCCGCCCGCGACCGGCCGGAGCTGGCCCGTTTTGCGCGGCGCAGCCGGCTGGGTTCGAGCCGATCGATGCCGCGGAAATCGCGGCGCTCGAACCCGATCTCGAAGGGCGTTTCGACGAGGCCTTGTTTTTCCCCTCCGAAGCCCATCTCGATCCGCGCGCGGCGCATGGCGGGGCTCGCCGCGCGGCTTGCCGCCTTCGACAATGTTACGCTGCGCTTTGGCGTCGATGCGGCGCAAGCTGCCTAGATCCGCCGATTGGACGATCGATTGCCGCGGCCTTGCGGCGCAAGACGCCTTGCCCGATTTGCGCGGTGTCAAGGGTGAAATGCTGGTTCTTTCAACGCGGGAGATCACGCTTGCGCGGCCGGTGCGGCTCCTGCATCCGCGCCATCCTGTCTATATCGTGCCGCGCGGCGACGGGCATTTCATGATCGGCGCGACGATGATCGAAAACGACGAGCCGGCCGGATCACCGCGCGGGCCATGCTCGAATTGCTGGGCGCCGCCTATTGCCTGCATCCGGCTTTTGCCGAGGCGGAAATCGTGGAGACCGGTGCGGGCGTGCGGCCGGCGTTTCCCGACAATCTGCCAAAAATCCGCCGCGACGGGCGCAAGATTTATGTCAACGGCCTGTACCGGCATGGTTTCCTGCTGGCGCCCGCGCTCGCGCGCCGGGTCGCGCAAATCGTGCTCGAAGACGCTCATTTTCCGGAGGTGATGGATGCAAATCCATGTGAACGGCAAAGCGCTTGACGTCGGCGCGGCAACGCTTGCCGCGCTGCTGCGCGAACTCGACTATGAAGATGCCGCCGTCGCGACCGCGCTCAATCAGAATTTCGTCCGCAAGATAGATCGCGGCAAAACGCCTTTGAAAGAGGGCGACGCGGTCGAAATTCTCGCGCCGCGCCAAGGAGGCTGAGCATGACGGAGTCTCGCGACGCTGGCTCAGGGACCGTCTTACCCTCTATGGCGCCGAATTTTCATCGCGGCTTCTTGCCGGAACCGCGCAATATCCCTCACCCGCAATTCTTTCGCGCGCGATCGCGGCGGCCAAGGCCGAGATCGTGACGGTCTCGCTCAGGCGCGAAGCCGGGGGCAGCCGGGCCGGCGAAAGTTTCTGGTCGCTGATCCGCGAACTTGGGCGTCCGGGTTCTGCCCAACACCGCCGGCTGCCGCAGCGTGAAGGAAGCCGTGACCACCGCGCAAATGGCGCGCGAGGTTTTCGACACGCCTTGGATCAAACTCGAAGTCATCGGCGAGGAAGACAGTTTGCAGCCCGATGTCTTTGGTCTCGTCGAGGCGGCCTCAATTCTCACGCGCGAAGGGTTTCAGGTTTTTCCCTACACGACCGAGGATCTTGTCGTGGCGGAAAAACTTCTTGGCGCGGGCTGCGAAGTTCTCATGCCTTGGGGATCGCCCATCGGCTCGGGGCGCGGCCTCAACAATCCCTATGCGCTGAAATCATTGCGCGCGCATTTTCCGCAGGTGCCGCTGATCATCGATGCCGGGATCGGCGCGCCCTCGCATGCGGCGGCGGCGATGGAAATGGGTTTTGATGCGGTGCTCATCGAACACCGCGATCGCCAAGGCCGGCGATCCTGTCGAAATGGCGCGCGCCTTCGCTCTCGCGGTCGAGGCTGGACGGCTTGGCTACCGCGCCGATCTGATGCAGGCGCGGGACATGGCGGCGCCCTCGACGCCGGTGATCGGGCGCGCCTTCAGCGATCTCGCGCGTGCTTGATCCTTTCTATCTGATCGTCGACAGCGCGGCGTGGATCGCACGGCTTTTGCCTTGCGGTGTTCGGCTCGTGCAATTGCGGATCAAGGACAAGCCGGAGTCAACGGTCCGCGCCGAGATCAAAGAGGCCAAGGCGCTTTGCGAGCGTCATGGCGCGCAGCTCGTCGTCAATGATTATTGGCAAGAGGCGATCGAAGCGGGCTGCGATTTCATCCATCTCGGCCAAGGCGATCTCGATACGGCTGATTTCGCCGCGATCCGCCGCGCCGGATTGAGGCTCGGTGTCTCGACCCATGACGACGCCGAACTGTTCCGCGCCCTCGAAACTGGCGCCAGATTATATTGCGCTTGGTCCGATCTATCCGACGATCCTGAAGGCGATGGCTTTTGCGCCGCAAGGCCTGCCGCGCTTGCCGAATGGAAAAAGAAAAATCGGGGACACGCCGCTGGTCGGAATCGGTGGCGTGACCTTGGACCGCGTGGCCGGCGTACTGGAAGCCGGCGCCGATAGTGCCGCGGTGGTCACCGACATCACCTTAAACGCGGACCCCGAACAACGCACCCGGGAGTGGGTACGGGCGACGCGAGGGTTCGTGCTCACGCCCTCACCCCTCGTCTCGCGGTGACTTCCGTTCGATGTTGCGGAGGTTCCATTCGACAACCGTATCGGCCGCGGTCTCGCCGTGAACAGCGATCTGGGCGCAACTGCGCGGCCCGTCGGGTGCCGCGAAAAAAATGCTTTCCTCGATGTCCAGCCTCACCGTCTGCGGTCTCGAAGAGCCAGCGCCCGCCATTCGGCAAAACGCAAAGCACGGCGACGGCCTTCGCGAACGCGCTTCAGGCGCACATTCGGATGAATGTGGAAGCGCACCGCGAAGGGATAGTTTTTCGACCGGCTCACCGGCCTCCGCGGCCGCGCAGACGATCCACGCCCTCGAGCGTCTTGCCGTCCTTGCTCAGCATGACGAGACGCTCATGGATGAAGCCAAACCGCGCCTCATAGCCATTATGCGCGAGCAATCACCGTTGATCCCGAGGGCTCGTCGATGGCGCTCGACATCGACCTTGTCCGGCCCCGCGACGATCTGATCGCCGAGCCATTTTCGCCAGCCCGCATGCGACGCGAAGCGGCACGAGGAGGTGTCGTCGATGACGAGTGTCGAATGCGCCGCCGTCATTCGGGCCGCCTCGCGCGCCGCCGCGCGATTGGCATCCGGCGCGCCGCAATTGATGACAAGCCGTTGCGCGCCGGCCGAAAACTCGAAGGACGAACAACCGGCATGCGCGCGCGATTGGAAAAAATTTGCGGGCGGCGGCCGGCCGGCATCGATCAAGGCAATGGCGTCCGCCGCCTGGAGGCGCTGGTAGCCCGAGTGCCGCGCGCTGGTCAGCGGCTGCGCCCGCACGTCGTCATAAGCCAGAATTGTCGCAAGCAGTTCGGGCGGCGTGACGCCCATGCCGTTGAACAAGGCGAGCGTGCCGTCGCCATGCCGGAATAGGCGCAGCATCGGCATCATGCGGTCGATCGCGTTGAGGAGCTGGGCGGGGGCTTGCAGCCCGCGCGCGGCATAGGCCTGCCGCAAAGGAAGCAGATCGGGAAGCAAGTCGAGCAAGACCTCCGGATTGCGGCTGATGTGGCCGCCATCCGGAAGAATTTGGCGATCAAGCTCCTCGGTGAGCAGTTTCGTGCCCTTGCGGATCAGATGGCTCGTCCCCTCCGCGCAAAGGCCGAATTCGGCGAGCGCGATCGCTGCAAGGAGCCGCGGTTCGCCGGCGAGGCCGCCTGCCGATTTTGCGCTCCAGAAACAGCTGAGTGCGGCCGATGCCTTTCATGAAACGGCGGTAGAAGGCGCGGTCCGCGCCGTCGAGGATCACCGGCGATTGCGACAGAAAGGCGAGCATGCGCCGCGCCGCGACCTCGCGGTTCCCACGCCGGGATTGCGCTTGGCTTGCCCGCCAATGCTCAAGAAATCATCGACCAGGGCGCGGGCATTGGCGCGAGCCACTGCGGTATCGGCGGCGCGCAAATGCCGCAACCAGCCAAAGCCCGCGAGCGCCCGCGCCCAGGCCGCCGATCCGGTCTCAAGTTCGAACGGCGAGCGGCCATGCGCATTGACGATCTTGCCGCCGAACGCGAAATAGCCGGCATAAATATCCGCCGCGAGTGTCGGATCGCTGGTTCGGATATCTTGTGGCGCGATCAAGAGCCGCTCCGGCGGCCGCCTCCGCAATCCGATGGCGGCGCGCCAGGGGCGCGCCGAGGACGCGCCGCAAAACCAATCCGGCGCGTGCGGCGAGAGACCCGACGACGCGCAACCGTTCCTTGAATGTCGCGCCCGCCAGGGGACTACCTCCTCCATTTCTATGCCGCCCGTTTGCGGCAGGACCGTGACGCGGCCAGCAAATCTTGTCGCTGGCATATCGTCCGTTTCAGCCGAGCGGTCCTAAACCGCAGCATTGGGTTTATCTTTTAAAATTCTGTCGGGTTTATTAACCACGGCGCAACCAGACGGGCGGCGAAGAAACCATCGAGGCCCGCGAGGCGCGGCTCAGCCATCTGGGAAGATGCGAAGGCAAGGTCCGTAATTCGCCGTTTTCGTTCAAAATTTGCGGCAAGCCGCCAGACTTCGTCCTGGTTCGATCGGAACCCGCGTAACATCCGGATTCGCGGCGCAAGAGCGCGGAAATCTGCATTTCATTTTCCTCCGGCTCGATCGAACAGGTGCAATAAACGATCAATCCGCCCGGTTTGACGAGCTCGACGGCTTTGTCCAGCAGGCGGCTTTGAAGGGCCGTCAGCGCGGTCAGATCGCCGCGGTTTCTTGATCCAGGCGATATCCGGATGGCGCCGGATCGTCCCGGTGGCAAGACAGGGCGCGTCAACCAAAATCGCATCGAAGGGTGGCGTTTTCAGGCTGACGATATCGGCGACGACGACGTCGGCATGCAAGTTCAACCTGGCGAAATTGGCGGTCAGTCGTTTCAGCCGTTCGGCCGACCGGTCAATCGCGGTAACGTCGGCGCCGGCCGCAGCGAGTTGCGCCGCCTTGCCGCCCGGAGCTGCGCAAAAATCGGCGACCTTGAGCCCGGGTCCTACCTGCAAAAGGCGCGCGGGAAGCGCCGCCGCGGCATCCTGAACGAACCAGCGACCTTCCGCAGAAGCCCGGGAGTTCGGTCACCGGCACATGAGTGCGAAAGCCGCAGCGAACCGGTCGGCAAGACGATCGCTCCAAGCCGCTCGGCCCAGATCAAGGGGTCCGAAAGCACCGTGAGATCGAGCGTCGGCTCCTCACGATGGGCGTTCGCGATCGCACGGGCCTCGGCATCGCCATAGGTCTTCCGCCAGCGCGCAGCCAGCCATGCCGGCGTGTCGTGATCGAGAGGGTCGCTTTCCAATAAGATCTTTTCGCGTGCTCGGATGAGATTGCGCAAGACGCCATTGACGAGCGAAGCGTAAGGCGCGCCTTTCGGCTCGAGCCGGGTCGTGCGGACGGCGAGATCGACGGCGGCATGATCGGGGACGTCGAGAAAGAGAATCTGGGCGGCCGCCGCGATCAAGGTCCATTCGAGATGGGCGGCCTGGCGCGGCAGGCCTTTATCCAAAAGCCCAGCCAGGGCCGCGCGGATCGTTCCAAGCCGGCGGAGTCCAACGGTGACGATCGATCGAGTCAGGGCGATGTCGCGGGCATCGAACCCGCCAAGCCGCGAGACGGAATAGCCGTGCCCGAAAAACATTCATCGAGGGGATGATAACGGCCGACGATATCGTTCAGGATCGCCGCAGCGGCGAGGCGCGCGGCAAGTCCCGGGCAGTCCTCGCCCTGTTGCCCGTGGTCAACGCGCAAACGGAGGATGATGGGGCCTTCCGCTCAAAATCTTGCGGCTACGCCGCCGATCCGACGGCGGACGCGGAGATCGGTCAAACGGGACACTCCGCTGCGAAGACTTCGGGGACTACGGATCATCGGCTTCTCCTAGCACGAACCTTTGGACTTTGCCCAGAATTTGGCCCAAACTTCTCACAAATGGCCGCACATGCGAGCGCGCTTGTTCCCGCCAAGACTGCGGAGCCATAAAGATGGAACGACCGAAAAACGATGACCTTGCCATTTTGAAGGCAAGCCGAAGGAAGCTCAGCGAAGCGGCGCAGCGGGCGCTCGCCGAGGCAGACGAACGCCGTCGCCATTGCCAAGCAGGACAGTACAGTGGCGCCCACGGAAGTCAATGGCCGCGATGGTCTAGAGCCGGTCCGCTATGGTGATTGGGAGGTCAAGGGCATCGCCACGATTTCTGATATCACGGCGCAGTATTATTCTGCATTCATCGCCGGCCAACTGCAGTGAGCTATTAAAGCAAAAAAAGGCCCCGCTTTCGCGGGGCCTGATTTGCAAACAGTGCGATGATCAGTCGTTTCTGACCCTGTGAGAAACAGGAGCGACTGGAAGATGTTGATGAAATCCAAATAAAGCATCAAGGCGGCGTTGACTGATTTCTTCGTGGCGACCTCATAATCATCGCTTGCGAAGTACATTTCCTTGATCGCTTGCGTGTCCCAAGCGGTGAGACCCGAGAAGATCAGAACCGACAGGATCGACAAGGCGAACTGGAACCCGGTGCTTTGCACGAACAGATTGACCAGCATCGCGATGATCGAGGCCGAACAGACCCATCACCAAAAAGGCACCCATCGGCGACAGGTCACGCTTCGTCGTGTAGCCATAAAGGCTCAAGCCGCCGAAAGCCGCCGCCGTCACGAAGAAAGCGCGGGCGACCGACGTTCCGGTATAGACCAGCGAGGATCGTCGACAAGGACAAGCCCATCGTCGCCGCGAAAGCGAGGAACAAGGTCCGCGCGCTCGATGCCGACATCTGGTTAATGCGGAACGAGAAGAACAGAACGAAACCGAGCGGCGCCAACATCACCAGCCATCTAACCGGGGTCAGGTACAGCGTCTGGCCAAAGGCCGTCAGCAGCAGATTCGCCCAATTTGGGCGACCGCCATGCGAGGGATCGGTCGTGACGGCGAGCATATGGACGCCAAGCGCTACCAAGCCGGTGAGCGCCAGACCGACCACCATATTGTTGTAGACGCCCAGCATGTACGAGCGCAGGCCCTGGTCGATTTCGGCGCGACCGGCCCGTAGCTGCGCCCTGCCCCCAGCGGGCACTTGCGTTGCGGTCGAAGTCGGACATGTTTTCCTCTAAAGTTAGGGAGGCTTAACCGCCTCCGGCCGCTGCCTTTGCAGGATCAGCGTCGCCCTTAATATGGCGCAAGCGTCGAGACGGTACAAGGGTCGCCAACATGAACAATGCTTAACGTTCCCTGACTACAAATCGCGCAAATAAGATGCCGGTTTGCGGCCCAAAATCCACCATGTCGAGAGTAGTCCAAGGACAATTGTGACGCTCACCGCGGCCGCTGCGGCGAGAAATGTCTGCGGCCAGAGCCAGAGAAAATCGAGATCCATCACTTGGTCGAACAATCGCATAGGCGGCGGCCCCCCCTGCCGCGACACCGAACAAAGCCGTGCAAAGCCCAAGCGCGCTATATTCAAAAATATAGGCGGCCAGCAGGCGCGAGCGTGTCGCGCCGAGCGTCTTCAATACGACGGCATCGTGAATGCGGGCGGTTTGACCCGCCGCGAGCGCCCCGCCGAGGACCAGGATCGAGGCCAGGAACGCAACGCTGGAGGCTCCCCTGACCGCAAAGGCCAGCTGGGCCACAACCGCGTTTACGGTATCAAGCGCATCCTTCACACGGATGCTCGTGATCGACGGAAACTTCCGCGCTGTCTCGCGCAAAATCGAAGACTTCCCGCGCCGGGCTGCTGGCATCTTCAAAGGTCAGCGTCGCGAGGTCGGCAAAGGGAGCGCCAGCGAAGCTGTTCGGCGAGAACACCAGGACGAAATTAATTCCATAGCTCCGCCAATTGACCTTGCGGGTATTGGCGATTTTGGCGGTGATCTCTCGGCCGAGAACGTTGACGGTGACTTCATCGCCGACGGCAAGCCCGAGCCCCTCGGCGGCCTCATTTTCCATCGAGACCAAGGGAGGCCCCGTGTAATCGCTCGGCCACCAGGCCCCATTGATTAGAACGGAGCCTTCCGGCAAAGAAGGGGCGAAGGTAATCCCGCGGTCGCCTTCCAAAACCCAGGCGACCCTTTGTTTGGGCTGGGCCACGCCCACCTGCAATCCGTTCAGACGGACGATGCGACCCCGCAGCATCGGGACGAGTTCGATCTTGCTGCTAGGCGCATGACTTTTCAAGAACGCCGTAAACTCTCCGGCCTTCGCGTTTTGGACATCGAGAAAATAAAAGCTCGGTGTCTTGCCGATGAGGGAGGGTTTGAGTTCGGCGCTGATGTTGCCATCGATCAAAGTGAGCGTCACGAGAAGCGCAACCCCAAGGCCGAGCGAAAGGACAACGGAAGGCGTGAGCGCACCCGGCCGATGAATGTTACCGATGGCCAAGCGCAACGCGACATTGCGCATGTGCGGGATTTTCTTGGCGCCAAACATGATGAGAAAGGACGCCCCCCGCAATACGGCGAAGGCGGCGAGGGTCGCTGCCATGTAAATTAGGACAAGCCCGCGATCGGTGGCAAAGACCAAAAACGTCGATGCAAGACCCAGGGCCGCACAGACAATCAAGGCAATGTAGCGGGGCCTCGGGAGAGTCCGCCTTGGTTCGATCTCGGCGCGAAACAACGCCTGGACGGGAACGTCATGGGCGTGTCCCAACGGTCCCGCCGAGAATGCGAGCGCGGTCAAAAGGCCGTACAGAACGCCCTTGCCAATCGCAGTCGGGAAGACCGCTGGCGCAAGCGGGAAAGGGATGAGGGAACCAAAGCCCCAGACAGCGACAAAAGGCAATGCGGCGCCAAGCGCCGCGCCAATCGTCACTCCTACGAGGGCAATCAGCATCGTTTGAGTCAACATCAAAGCAAAGACGGTGGACCCGCTCGCGCCGACTGCCTTCAAAGTCGCAATCATCGGCCGCTTACGCTCGACAAAGCCGGCAATCGCGTTGGCGACGCCGATCCCGCCGACGATCAAAGACGTGAGGCCGACGAGGGTCAGAAATTCCGTGAAGCGATCCAGATTGCGGGAAAATTGCGGAGATATGTTTTTTCGCGTGCGGACGTCCCATCCCGCCTCGGGAAATTTTTGTTTCACCGCCTCCGTAAATGCGTCGAGTTGACTATCGCTTGCAGTCGCCCCGTTCAACAGGACGCGATAAGCCCACTTTGTGAGAGCACCCGGCTGCAGCAGACCGGTCGCGCGAAGTGCGGCTTCCGAAATTAAAACACGGGGTCCGAATCCTATCGCCCCAAAAAAATGGTCCGGCTCGGCCGCGAGCACACTCCGCAATTCGAAAGGCGTGTCGCCGATTGTGAGGCGGCTTCCCAGTGAGAGGCCGAGCTTTGCCAGAAGCGCCGCTTCGGCCACGATTCCAAAGGCACCCTCCCGCTCGGCCAAGGCGTCGGCGAGCGGCAGTGGTGGTTCGAGACCAAGCTCGCCGGCCAGCGGATAGGTACCGTCGACCGCCTTGATCTCGACAAGCGCGGCTTCGCCATTGTCCCCACGCGCCATGGCGCGCATCAGCGCCACGAAGGAAAGGCGTCCTTGCTGGAGGAAAAATTCGCGTTCAGGCGCATTTATTTCGTGCTGGACGAGATTAAAAGAGGCATCGCCACCAAGAATTGCGCGCCCCTGCTGGGCAAGCCCGTCCTTAAGCGCAGACGACACCGAGCCGACGCCTGTGATCGCGGCGACGCCCAGTGCGATGGACGCAAGAAAGATCCCGAAACCGCGCAGGCCTCCGCGAAAGTCGCGCAGGGCGAGCCGTAGCAGCAGCCACCAGCTAGGGCCACGTTGTAAGTCTTGCTTAGTGCCGTTCAACAAGTTGGATGGCGTTTCCAATGAGTCCTTAGGCGCTTTGTTAAACGAACAGATTTGGTCGAGGCCCGAATGTAAAAATAGGGATTCATGGCAATCGGCGAAAGCCCCTTCAACACATGATCAATGGGCCATTCAATTCTTTTAGATCAGTCAACCTGAAGCGACTTCAATTTGCGGTGCAAGGCCGAGCGTTCCATGCCGATGAATTCGGCGGTCCGCGAAATATTGCCGCCGAAGCGATTGAGCTGGGCGACCAGATATTCCCGCTCGAAGACTTCGCGGGCGTCCCGCAGGGGAAGGTTCATCAATTTTTCGCCGCCTGGCCATTGGGGTCGAAGGAACGAGCGCACCGATCTCGGACGGCAGCATTTCGGCGGTGATCGGCGCCTCGGGATCGCCGGCTGGCGAGGATCATCAGCCGCTCGACATTGTTGCGCAATTGTCTGATATTGCCGGGCCAATCATGCGATTGCAGAACCGCCATGGCGTCGTCGGCGATCACACGCTTGGGCATGCCGGTCGTCATCGAAAGCTGCTCCATGAAATAAGCGATGAGTTCGGCAATATCCTCGCGGTGTTCGCTGACGGAGGGAACGCGAACCGGCACAACGGCAAGACGATGGAAAAGATCCTCGCGAAACGCGCCGTCGGCGATCAGCTTCGGGAGATCGCGCGAACTCGACGAAATGATGCGGACATCGACATGGACGCGGGTCGTGCCCCCGACACGCAGAAAATTCTGTTCGACCAGAACACGCAGGATTTTGCCCTGGGTCTCCTTGGGCATATCGGCAATTTCGTCGAGATAGAGCGTGCCGCCATGGGCTTCCTCGAGAGCGCCGACCTTGCGGCCACGTCCCTCCTTGGCCTCGACCCCAAACAATTCCATTTCCATTGTTTCCGGCTCGATCGTCGCCGAGTTGATGGTGACGAACGGACCGTTCGCGCGCGCCGATGCATCATGGATGCTGCGTGCCGCGAGTTCCTTGCCAGCGCCCGGCGCACCGGTGATCAAGACCCGCGAATTGGCCGGTCCAACGCGCTCGATCACCTGGCGCAATTGATTGATCGCGGTCGATTTGCCGACAATCTTGTTGCTCCGGCCCGCGCGCGTGCGCAGTTCCGTCACTTCGCGCTTCAACCGCGAGGCTTCGAGCGCGCGTTCAGCGACAAGCACCAGACGATCCGCCTTGAACGGCTTTTCGATGAAATCATAGGCGCCAAGCTTGATCGCGGAGACCGCCGTCTCGATATTGCCATGACCGGAAATCATGACGACCGGAAGCGCCGGATTCTGCTCCTTGACGATCTTCAGCAATTGAAGACCGTCGAGGCGTGATCCTTGCAGCCAAATATCGAGAAAGACGAGGGTTGGACGCCTTGCCCCAATCGCGGCCAACGCCTCGTCGGAATTCTTGGCCGTCCGCGTGCCATGGCCTTCGTCCGACAAGATCCCGGAAACAATCTCGCGGATATCGGCTTCGTCGTCCACAATCAGAATGTCGCTCGCCATGAAGTCTTTCACGCTCCCTTTCTGGCTTCGGCCGGCATGATTCTGACCTCGCGCGGTCGAGGTCCAGATCGCCAGGATCATGCCCGCCAAGATCATGTCCCAAAGGAAAAAACATCCTAACCCAGGCGCCACGCCCTTCTGGCGCATCCCGCAGTTCGAGCCCGCCGCCGTGATCGGCGAGGATTTTGGCAACGATCGGAAGTCCGAGGCCCGTCCCTTCCGCGCGCGTCGTCATATAGGGTTCGAGCAGCCTTTGCCGGTTCTCCTTTGGAAAGCCCTTGCCATTGTCGATGACATCGATGGAGACACCTGCGCCCGGCAACCGCGACGGTCACCGAAATGCTGTCCCTGGACGCCGGCGTCTTCCGGCTGCGCGCGCAATTCCTTCGGTCGCATTCTTGACAATGTTCGTCAAAGCCTGGGACAAGAGTCGCCGGTCGAAAGGGACGCGGACCGGGGCCTCCGGCAACTTGTCTTCAAACACGATATCGGGATGCGCGACCCGCATCAGAAACAGAACCTGGCGCACGCATTCGCCAAGATCGTCGCTTTCGAGGCGGGGTTTTGGCATCCGCGCGAATGAGGAAAATTCATCCACCATGCGCTTGATGTCATCGACCTGCCGGACGATCGTGTCGGTGCATTGGTCGAAAATATCGCGATCTTGTTCGATCAGACGGCCATATTTGCGTTTCAGCCGTTCGGCGGAGAGCTGAATCGGCGTCAGCGGGTTTTTGATTTCATGGGCGATGCGGCGGGCGACATCGGCCCAGGCTGCCGTCCGCTGGGCGGTCACGAGATCCGTGATGTCGTCGAGCGTCACGACATAGCTCTTGTCGGTGCGTTCGCTCGGCTCGCTGGTGATGCTCACATTGAAAAGCCGGTCGAGCCCGTCACGGGATAAGCGAAATTTGTCCCTGGACCAGGCGGGATTGGCTGGAACGTGCCTCGGCCAGCATGCTTTCAATTTCCGGCAGCACGGTTGCGATCGATTGCCCGATGATCCGCTCGGCCGATTCGCCGCTTTGCGGGAATCAATTTCTCGGCGGAAGGATTGAGCGCGGTAATTTCGCCCTTGCGTCCCGACGCCCACGACCGCGACCGGAACGCCGGAAAGCACCGCCTCGGTAAAGAGACGCCGCTCATCGATCAGCTTGCTGGCCGCGATCAGCCGGTGCTGCTGGAGGCTCAGTTCCGAGGTCATTTTGTTGAAGGTTTCGCCGAGATGCGCCAAGATCTCCGTCGGACTTATGGACCGGGACTTGAACATGGAGATTGCCGGAGGCCACCTCGTCGGTCGCCGCGATCAGCCGCCGGATCGGCGCGACAAGACTATCGGCGAAGGAAAGACCGAGCCAAGTCGCGGACAAGAGCATGATCAGGGCGATCAGGACGAACATCGTCGCGAAAGCGATACTGATGCCGCTTCGATGGCTGTCGAAAGCATCATAAAGCGCGACGATTTTGGCGGCCTGGCGGGGAAATTCCACCGTGAACGGGTCGACCGGCCGCGCCACATATAAAAACGTGTCCTGGAAGGAAATGAGCGTTCGCAAGGCGACGAAAGTCCGGCCTTCATCGAGAATCAGACAAATCGGTTCGTTTTTTTTTGCGTCCTCGAAATCGCTAGGCTCCGGCCGAACCACCACATTTCCAACCGCTGCGCCGGTGTCGACCCGCTCGACGACCGTGCCATCGGATTTCATAAGCGCCGCCGCGGTGAAGCCCAGAAAACGCGCCCGCGAGGCGAAAAACTCCCGAAACAACGGGCCGGTCCACCTCAAACATAAGCTTGCCGCGATCGAGATCGGACGCGGTGAGCCGGGCTTCCTGCAGCAGCGATTTGCATTGGTCCTCGCTCAACAGAACCGCGCCGCATCGATCGTGTTTTGCACAAAGCCGCGCCCGTCCTGCATGAAAGAAGGATTGAGACTTCGTTCGAGGGTCACCGAACCGACCCAGGCCATCAAGAGAGCCGGCGCGGCGGCGATGATCGAGAAAAGACCGACGACGCGAACATGCAGCTCCGCCCCGGCGACGCCCGCGCGGCGTGCCGTGAACAGCGCATAGGCCTCGGCGAGGACGAAACAGAAGACGAGAAGGATGCAAAGGATATTTGCGACAAAGAACCCGACAACCACGGTGTTTGTGGCGAAATCGGCGTATAGCCGGAAAAAATCAGAAAGCTGACGAGAGCGACGAAGAGCGCGAGGATAACCGCGACGGGGCCGAAACGAGCCGTGAAACCGGGGTTTGCCATTTCGTCCGCCTTTAGCTCGCCCTGCTATTCGCTGATCACCCATGCTCGCCGGAAGAAAGAAGATGAAAGGGTTAGAATACCGCAGGAAAATGAGTCGCGTTGCCATAATATCACGCTGTTGCAAGATTGCGACATTTCAGGGACCAGCCTGTCGCGCAAAGTTGAGAAACAGACGCGCAAATCTGCATCTAAAACCTTATGAGCTGGCTTTAAGTCACTGATTCTAAAATAATGTTTGGTGCAGAAAAAGCGAAGTCTGGCTGCGAGGACCTATTCGATCCTCAGCGCGGCGAACGCATCCATCTGATGTCGAGATCGCGGACTTTTTTGCGCAAGGTATTGCGGTTGAGTCCCAAAAGTTCGGCGGCCTTGATCTGATTGCCGCGCGTGGCGGCGAGCGCTGCGGAAATCATCGGATATTCGATCTCGCGCAGAATCCGGTGGTAGAGACCGGGAGGCGGCAGGCTTGTCGCCATGTGCATGGAAAAGCTCGGAGAGATGCCGTTCCATCGCGCCCGCGAGCGTCTGGCGCCGCTCGGGCTCTGCGCCGGCCGCCCGTTTCCTGCCTCGAGGCGCCGCCGCATAACCCGGGCCAATCTCCGGCGCATCGACATTCAGTTCCATGTCCACCAATTGCGCCGTGATCGGCTTCTTGCGGATAAAGCGCGGCGAGCCGGCGCGTGAGATTTTCGAGTTCCCTGATATTGCCTGGCCAGCGATAGCGCTTGAGGCGCTCCAAGGCCTCGGGTTCGATCCGCTTCAGCGGCAAGCCCTCGGCGGCGGCGAGCACGAAGAAATGCTGGGCGAGGTCGGCGATATCATCGAGGCGTTCGCGCAACGGCGGCAGCCGCAAAGGGACGACGTTCAACCGGAAAAACAAATCCTCGCGGAAGAGGCCGTGGCGGATCTGGCCGCCCAAATCCTTATTGGTCGCGGCAATGATCCGGACATTTGTCTTGATGGGCGTGCGGCCGCCGACCGTCGTATATTCGCCTTGTTGCAGCACCCGCAAAAGCCTTGTCTGCGCTTCCATCGGCATGTCGCCGATCTCATCGAGGAAGAGAGTGCCGCCCTCGGCCTGCTCGAAGCGGCCGGCGGAGCGCTGATTGGCGCCGGTGAAAGCCCCTTTTTCATGGCCGAACAATTCGCTCTCGATGAGATCGCGGGGAATCGCCGCCATATTGATGGCAACGAATGGGCCTTTCTTGCGTTTGCCGTAGTCATGCAGCGCGCGTGCGACAAGCTCCTTGCCGGTGCCGGATTCGCCGGTAATCATGACCGTCAGATCGGTCTGCATCAGGCGCGCCAAGGCACGGTAGATTTCCTGCATGGCGGGGGAGCGCCCAACGAGCGGCATCCCATCAAATTCGGCATTGGGCTCGGCGCGGACGCGATTTTTCGGCTCGCTCATCGCGCGCCCGACGATCGAAACCAGTTCCCGCAAATCGAAGGGCTTTGGCAAATAATCATAAGCGCCGCGCTCGGAGGCCTTGATCGCGGTCATGAAGGTATTTTGCGCGCTCATGACGATGATCGGCAGTTCCGGCCGCAATTTTTTCATCTTCGGCAGAAGCTCGAAGGCATTTTCGTCCGGCATCACAACATCGGTAATGACGAGATCGCCCTCGCCCGACTGAACCCACCGCCAGAGCGTCGCTGCGTTTCCGGTCGTGCGCACATCATAGCCCGCGCGCGACAAAGCCTGACTGAGGACAGTCCGGATGGCCGTATCATCGTCAGCAATGAGAATATTGCCCGTGGCCATCAACATTGCACCTTCCTGCCGGCGGACAAACTGCTCAAACCCGCCGAATTTAAAATCTTGCGCGGTTTCCCCAGCCCGGCGGGAGCCGGCGGCTGTGGAACGCGGACGTCAGCCTTGGCCGCGCTTCACGCCCTGGCCGTCACGTGGGGCAAACATGGGCATGAGAACCCGGAACGTCGTACGGCGGGGAGAGGATTCGCATTCTATGGTACCACCATGATCGCCAACAATCTTGGCAACCAAAGCAAGCCCTAGGCCAGTTCCGGTTGCCTTCGTCGTGACAAAGGGATCGTACAAATAGGGCAACAAGTCCGGCGCGACGCCGGAGCCATTGTCGCGCACGCAAAATTCGAGCGGCAGGCTCACCGGCGCCTTCGCGCCGGGAATTTGCAGACGCACGCCGGGCCGGAAGGCGGTCGATAATTCGATGTCGCCGTCGCTTGCGCGTTTCGCCAATCGCTTCGGCGGCATTCTTGACCAGATTCAAGAAGACCTGAATGAGCTGATCCTTGTTGCCGAAAACCGGAGGAAGCGAGGGATCATAGTTTTCATGAAAGCGGATATGGCGCGCAAACCCGGCCTGGGACACTTTCTTGACGTGGTCGAGCACGGCGTGAATATTGATTTTTTCGCGCTCGACGGGCGGTTCTTCGGAAAACGCGCTCATCCGGTCGACAAGCTTCACAATCCGGTCGGTCTCCTCGCAAATGAGCCGCGTCAGCACGCGATCTCCGTCGGTCGCGTCGGTTTCCAGAAGCTGTGCGGCGCCGCGAATACCCGACAGCGGATTCTTCATTTCATGCGCGAGAACCGATGCCATCGCGGCGACCGATCGCCCGGCGCCGCGATGAGCTGAGCTGGCGGTCGATTTTTTCGGAGAGCGAGCGTTCCTGCAGCATGATGACGACGCCATCGTCTGGTTCCTGCAGCGGCGTCACGAAGATATCGACCAGCCGGTTGTCTCTCGGCTTTTGCCAAGCTTAATTCGACCCGGTATTCGTTGATCGCCGCGCCCCCGGATCTCACTTGTTCGACGAGGGACAGGAGCGGCGAGTCCCGCCGCGACAAGATTGGCGAGTTTCTGCATGCCAAAGAGATGTCCGGCTCATCCCGAAAAATGCCTCGGCCGCCGGGTTGGCATTGGCGATGGAACCATCCGGCAGCACGGCGACAACGGGATGCGGGAGAGCGTTCAAAAGCTTGCCCGCATCGCCGTTGGCCGTGGCGGGACCGCCCGCGCCGGTCCCTGGGGAACATAAGGCGCGCTCATGCCGCCTCCGCTCAACAAAGGAGAATCGAACAGTTGGCGAAGGGTGGACCTGACCGCGTTCGGGCACTCGAGCCGTGACCAGGCGCTGGCGCAGCAAAGCACCGTCGCGGACACCTGCCCATTCGGCGTAAGCGGCAAGATGCTTGCGCGCGTGGCGCACGCCATGCGCCGGTACCCATGATTTCGAGCAAAGTCTCGAAATGTTCGAGCGCCGCGCTTTTGCGCTCCGCGCGCTGGTGTTTCGGCCCGGGCTGTGCCATGCGCCAGATAATGAGCGACATCGCCAACGAACCACGGCCGCCCCGATCGCGGAACGGCCGATCATCACCGCATCGGCGCCGGATTGCGCCAGCATCGAGGCCGCGTCCGCGAGGCTCGCGCAATCGCCATTCGCGACCACCGGTATCGAAACCGCTTTCTTGACCTCGCCGATCGCGGTCCAGTCCGCCTTGCCCGAATAGAACTGACAGCGCGTGCGGCCATGGACGGTCAGCATGGCGATCCCTTCGGCTTCAGCCAGCCGGCCGAGTTCCGGAGCATTGACCGATTGGTCATCCCAGCCAAGCCGCATTTTCAGCGTGACGGGGATGCGCACGGCCGCGATCGTGGCGCGAATAAGCGCGATCGCGCAGGCCCATGTCGCGCATCAAATGCGATCCGGCATAGCCATTCGTGACCCTTTTCGCGGGACAGCCCATGTTGATGTCGATCATCGCGGCGCCGGAATCCTGCGCGAGGCGCGCCGCTTCCGCCATGGCATAAGGGTCGCAGCCGGCGATCTGCACCACGTGGAGACCAGCGCCCGCCGCCTTCGGCTTTCAACCGGTTCGCGGCGTCGCCGCGGGAGAAATAATTCGCGGCAACCATCTCCGAGACCGTGAGCGAGGCGCCAAATCTGTGCGCCAGCCGGCGCATGCCGAGGTCGGTCACACCGGCCATGGGGGCCAGAAACGCGCGTCCATGGAAGCGGCACGCCGCCGATCTGAAGGCGCTGTGCTTCTAGGATTGCCTAAATTTTTAGCATACATGCTCATGCTCACATTATAGTCATTTGATGCAATGCGGCAACGAGGAAATTGCTCATTTTGACGTCAGAAGCTGAGAGAAATTGACGGCGCTCGCAAAACAAAAGAGGAAGAGGTTTCGTCCTCGATCGGAGTCACTGGAAGAGTTCATGAATGCAGGATCGGAATTTGCGATTGTCGTCGTCGCGGCGGGGCGAGGGTCGCGCGCGGGCGACGGAATTCCCAAACAATACAGAAATTTGGCGGGCAAACCGCTGCTAGCGCATACATTGGACGCATTGATGCGGGCGGCGCCTGGCGCCACAGTTCTCCCCGTTATTCACAAGGATGATCTCGACCTTTATCGAATAGCAGCCTGGCCATGTTCGCAGGTGAGCCCTCGTTTCATGCCCCCGGTCTTTGGCGGAGCCACGCGGCAAGCGAGCGTCCGCTTGGGGCTGGAAGCGCTTGCTTTGGAGCCAATAATGCCAGAAATCATTCTAATTCATGATGCTGCGCGGTTATTTGTAAGTGATACTTTAATTGCACGGGCGATCGCCGCCGCCAAATCCTACGGCGCCGCCATTCCTGGCGTGACGCTCTCCGACACGATCAAGGAAATCGACGCGGAGGGCTTTGTCACCGCAACGCCGCCGCGGGCGGGTTGCGCGCAGTGCAGACACCGCAAGCGTTCCGTTTCGATCTGATTCTGGCCGCGCATCGCCATGCCGCCGCCATGGGAGCCCGGAGCTGACCGATGATGCCGCCGTCGCCGAATGGGCCGGCCATCGCGTCCATGTCTTCGCCGGAGAGGATGCGAACATGAAAGTGACAACCACGCAGGATCTGTCCGCCGCCGAGACGAGGCTGCTCCGCGATCTCGCCGATATCAGAACCGGACAAGGCTATGATGTGCATGCATTCGGGCCCGGCGATCATGTCTGGCTCGGCGGCGTAAAAATCGCGCATGATCATGGTCTTGTCGGCCATTCCGACGCCGATGTCTTAAGTCATGCGATCACCGACGCCTTGCTCGGCGCCTTGGCGGATGGCGATATCGGCAGCCATTTCCCGCCGAGCGATCCGCAATGGCGCGGCGCGGCCTCCCGGATTTTTCTCGCCGCCGCGGCCGCGAAAGTGCGCGCGCGCGGCGGTGCCATTTCCCACATCGACGCCACGGTCGTCTGCGAACGGCCAAAGCTTGGGCCGCACCGCGACGCGATCCGGGCCAGCATCGCGAAGATCGTCGAAATTCCGCTCGACCGTGTCGCGGTCAAGGCGACGACCTCCGAGCGTTTGGGGTTTACCGGCCGCGAGGAAGGCATTGCATCGCTTGCCATCGCCACCATCCGTCTGCCGCTTTAGCGCAAGGGCCGCGGATTGAAGGTCTTCGGCCCTATTCTTCCAAATCGCCCCCCTAAGGCATCCAGAAATTGATCGGACCATCGGAAAGTCGATGAGCTGCAGCCGAGCCATATTCTACGGCTGAAATATTACTGACGGAATCGTGGCGTACGACACTGAATATGCTAGCATCGATCATTGCCCTTCCCTCCATTTCATCGAGAAAAAAATGCGCAAATCGGCCCTTTTGGTCTTCGGCATGGCGCTATTTCTTTGGGCCGTTCCCGCCCAAGCGCAGAAGAGCTTCGTAACCGACGAGCTGACAAGCGACGCAACCCGTCTCGAACAAAACATCGGCAATGATTTGGGCCCTCTTGCCTCGCAGCCGCTGCCCAAAATACGCAAGGATGCCGATCAAGTTCTCGCCCGCAAGGATTTCAAAACAGCGGTCAAATATCTCGCCGCGATCATTGCGGCAAATCCAAAGGATGCCGGCGCCTGGCTCGCCTATTCGCACGCCGCGATCACCGCCGGAGACGATGATTACGATCTTATGCAGGCCGGCACGGCCGCCGCCTACATCGCTTATCAACGCGCCACAGATAAGCCGCAGCGAGCCATCGCGCTCGCGTGGCTCGGCGAAATCTACGCGAAGCGAAGCATGTGGCGTCCCTCGCTCGATGCCTATCACGCAAGCCTCGATCTCGTGGACATCCCTGCCGTGCGCGCCATCTATGAGGATCTTCCGGGAGAAGCATGGGTTCCGCATCGTCGATTATAAAATCGATAATGAGTTGGCTTCGCCCCGCGCATGTTTCCAATTTTCCGAACCGCTTGCCTTCGGCAAGGTCGATTTCGCGCCTTTCGTGACAGCGTCGGGTTTCACGACGCCCGCCATTTCCAGCGAAGATCAGCAGCTTTGCGTTGAAGGCCTGAAGCACGGCGAACATTATAAGATCGTGCTGCGGCAGGGCCTTCCCTCTTCGACCGGCGAAGCACTTCTCAAAACAGCAGATTACGAACTTTATGTCCGCGATCGTTCGCCGCATGTGCATTTCACCGGCAAGAATTACGTGCTGCCACGGGTGGGCCAGGAGGGCATTCCAGTCGTCTCCGTCAATACACGCAAGGTCGGCATCGACATCGTCCGGATCGGCGATCGCAATCTGTTGCCGACGATCAGGTCCGAGGATTTCCTTTCCCAGCTTTCCTCCTACCGTATCAAGCAATTGATCGACACGGACGGCCGAAAAGTCTGGTCGGGAACGCTCGACGTGAGCCCCGAGCTCAATGCCGATGTGACAACCGCTTTCCCAGTGAACGAGGCGGTCACGAAACTCGATCCCGGCGTCTATGTCATGGTCGCAAAGCCGGCCGATGATCAATCCACAGCGACCAGCGACGAGGACAG
>CAWAXL010000003.1:0-8431 GCA_963785995.1 uncultured Alphaproteobacteria bacterium | reverse complement strand
CCAGGCCGTGTGAAAACGCCTTTCACCCTCCAAAAACTACAGCGGATGGGCGTGGTGCACGTCGACCTGACCGTCTGAGCATATTTTTGCGGTATCGAGTACGGGTCAATGCGGGGGCAACCTTAAGCCATGCTGAGCGACCTGAACGGTCACACGGCTCGCACAACGGTACACGCTCCTCAAGCCCGGATCGCCGCGAGGAGCGGTTTGATACCGATGATGTTCATCACGCGCGTGAGGTTGTAGGCGAACACGTGCAGCGCCATCTCAGTCGCCACCTTCGGCAGCGTCTTCATCAGAAAGTGCGTCGCCCCCATCCGCATCTTCAGCGTGGCGAACGGATGCTCGACGGTTTCGCGGCGCACACGCATGGCTTGCGGGTTCTGATCCAGCCGCGTCTGCGCGGCCTCGACGACGTGTTCGTGTTCCCAGCGTTTGATGCGGCGCTCGTTGGACGTTGTGCACTGATCCTTGAGCGGGCATGTGCGGCACGCCTTGGTCAGTACAATCCGCATTTTCTGGCCATCTTCATCAGCGGTGAAGTGGTGCGCCAGCTTCTCGCCGGCCGGGCAGCGATAGACATCGTCCTTGGCCAAATAAACAAAATCAGGTTTCCCGAAGCGGCCTGCCGACTTGGCGCCCGAGGTTTGCGGCTTGGGCAGCGTGACCGCGACGCCGGCCTGTTCGCATGCCAGGATTCCTGACCTTTAAAGTAGCCCCGATCCGCAACGACGTCCAAGTTATCGCTGCACAGTGCAGCTTTCGCCGCCTGCGCCATCGTCGCGGCGACGTACGCGATGAATCCGCCGAGGATGTAAGGGTCGTCATTGAGCCACGTGCCCGCGTTGTCGATCCTGAAATGATGATGGAGCAGCTCTTCAAGCTCACCGAGCTGGAGAGCCGGTTCCCCATGAATATGAGTCTGCTGGTCGATGGCGTGGTGCCGCGGGTTGTCTCCCTTAAGGAGGCCTTGCAGCAATGGCTCGACCATCGGCGCCAGGTTCTTCTGCGCCGCTCGCGCCATAGGCAAGCCGAGATCGAGCATCGCCTCGAAGTCGTCGCCGGCATGCTGATCGTTTTCCTCAATCTGGATACGGTGATCCAGATCGTTCGCGAGGCGGAAGATCCGAAGCTGGAATTGAAGACGGCCTTCGAGCTTTCCGACGTGCAGGCAAATTATATCCTCGATACGCGGCTGCGCAGCCTGCGCCGACTTGAGGAGATGCAGCTTCGCCGCGAGCACGACGAGCTCGGCAAGGAAAAGCGCGAGATCGAGCGATTGCTTGGGGATGAAGCCAAGCAATGGAAGACTATCGCCACGCAAATTCGCGAGCTTAGGAAAAAATACGGTCCCGACACAAAGCTCGGCGCGAGGCGCACAAGCTTCGGCCAGGCGCCGGAGATCGCAATTGCCGATTTCGCCGGAGCGATGATTGAGCGCGAGCCGGTCACCGTCGTCGTCTCTGAAAAGGGCTGGATCCGTGCTCTTAAGGGCAATGTTGAAGATCTCTCAAGCTTGCAGTTCAAAGGCGACGACCGGCTGGCCGTGTCTTTCTTCGCCGAGACCATCTCAAAAATTCTGGTCCTCGCCAGCGATGGAAAAATATTCACCCTCGAGGCGAGCAAGCTCCCCGGCGGGCGCAGCCAGGGCGAGCCGATCCGGCTGATGGCCGACATCGCCGAAGGCGAGACGATTGCCGCGGTCCTTCCCTATGCGGAAGGGATGAAAATGCTGGTTGCGTCGAGCGACGGGCGTGGCTTCCTTGTGAGCCAGGACGAAATGGTGGGAGGCACGCGCAAAGGCAAACAGCTGCTCAATGTGGATAAGCCCGCGACCGCCGCGGTCATCGTTCCCGCGCTTGGAGATCATGTCGCGGTGATGGGGGATAATCGCAAGCTGCTCGTCTTTCCGCTGGTGCAGCTGCCCGAAATGGCGCGCGGCAAAGGCGTGCGGCTGCAAAAATACAGGGATGGCGGGATTGTGGACGCCAAGGTCTTCCGTATGGCCGAAGGCTTGAGCTGGAAGGATTCGGCAGGTCGGACTTTTACTGTCGGCCGCGGCGATTTACGCGATTGGATTGGCAACCGCGCCGACGCCGGGCGCCTGCCACCGAAAGGCTTTCCCAAGAACAATCGGTTTGGGTGAGCCTTGGCCGCGAGGCGGACAGCCCATCAGCAACCTCTCCGCTGCTCCCACATTTTAAGTTCGCCCACACGATCTTTTTCCCAGCCGTGCAATGCGCCATAGGGAGGGAAACACCCCTTGCCGAACGTTGCCTGCGCGCGGGCTGTTTGGAAGCAATAGCCATTTCGTGCGTAGATTTCGTTGCGTGCGTACCAGAGTTGCCCACAGGACATGGATGATGCGTCCTGCGCTCTTGCGGACGATAAAGACCACGTCATGAGGAGTTCCGCTCGCAACCGTTGCCGCCGCTAAGAATCTTGCAATCGTCTTACGCGTTTTCATTTCTTCAGCCTCCGAGCTTGAGCTGACAATTTAAATTAACATAGTTTCCGCGAAATGACTGGTATCAATATTAGTCAAATTTAATCCCGGAGAAGTTCCGGCCTGTATTCGAAGTGCATCGTATCGAAATGGCCCCATTTTCCGCCCCAGATGAACCCATGCCTTTCAAATATCGCGACGATTTCGAATGGAATGCGGTTGCGATACGCATCTTTGCTCCACAGCCAGTAATCGGCGAATTTTGTATTCAGGTCGATCGCCGCGCCATAGGCGTGCATGCTGCGCTTGCCGGTGTCTTTTACCGTCCGGCAATTAAAGGTTCCGGCGCTGGGATATGCAAAACGCTTAATCTCAGGGGGCAGCCGCTCGATCTCTTCCGCGACAGCCCTCAGTTTGTCGGCAACGCCGTTTACGGTTGTGACCTGAACGAGCTTACCGCCGGTGGCCGGCAGCCATTTAACGCCTGTCAAATGCCCGCGCGTTTCGCCCTTCTCGCAATTCCCATACATCTTGTCGAAGAACGCGGAATTGCGGAACCGGCCGGGATCATCCTGGGGGCCGGGGGGCGCTTTCAAGGGCCCTTTCGGATAGGGCAGGCTCAGCTGATCGAGGAGCGAAGCATTGCGCAGCGTCTCGTCAAAGCTCTTTTCGCCTTTGCCGTCGGAAATCTTCTGGCGCGTTCCATCGCGCCAAATCAGATCGGTTTGGTCGTGGCCCGCCAGCTGATCCGGATAGGCTTCCACGAGCGCGTCGATCGATGCCGCGCGGATTGGCGCCGCAGTTGCCGCCGATAAGATGGCCAAGGATGCAATTGCGATGATCCGTGCAATCATCCACTTCCCTTAAGGCGCAGGGCGGTCCAACAACGCCGCTCCAAGCATTATAGTCTATTATCAGCGAGCTCGCCATCGCCTCGAGCACCGGCCTACCAACTTTGGCTGCGGCGGTGCATGAGGCCTCAAGTTCAGCCAATCCGTGCTGTCGCGTCGGCTCGCGTCGCGCAAGCGGTAAAGATATTCGGCATGGGAGGAGGGGACGGCTGTGCCGATTAAGAAGCAGAGTCGCCTAAAGTGTCCTTGGGCCAGGCCGGGAGGATGAGGAAAAAGGTTGTCCCCTCGCCCGGCGCGGACTTCACCGAAATCTGCCATTCGTGCCGGTCGGCGATCGCTTTGCAGATCGCCAGTCCGATCCCGCAGCCGGGATATTCCGCCTTTGAATGGAGCCGCTTGAACGGCTCGAAAATGGCTTGCGCGTATTTCCCCTCGAAACCTATGCCGTCATCGGCAATCGCCAGGCATATCGACAGGCCGTCGACCGCCGCCGCGGTGATGTCTATCGTCGCCCCTCGACCGGGTGTGTGATATTTGACTGCATTCGAGAGGATGTTCAGCATCAAACGCACGAATTGCGATTGGTCAGCGTGGATCGCAAGCTTCGGCAAATTGATATTGATCTTGGCATTTGTCTCAATGATCGATTCCGACAGGGTCGATAGCGAGAATTCGATGGCTTCACGCAAATCGAGCAGTTTTAATTGCTGTTCGCTGTTGATCGTGCGGGCCAGTGTCAAAAGATCATCGACGAGTTCACGCGCATATAAAGCAGCAGTTCGTATCACCGTGTTGGCGCGGACGAGTTCTTCCTGATTTGAATTTGCGATCGCGTCATCGACAATGTTCGAGAATGCCGCGATTTTGCGCAGTGGCTCCTGCAGATCGTGCGAAGCCACATAGGCAAATTGCTCCAGGCGTTCATTGGCGCGTTCCAACTCGGCGGCCCGCCGCGCCAGAGCATTTTCAGTTTGCCTTCGCGCGGTGATATCGACGACAATGGCGAAGACGATGAGTTCAGTGCCGGAGTGGATCGGCGTCAGCCCGATTTCGAGCGGGAATTCGCTGCCGTCGCGGCGCACCCCCTTGAGGTCGCGACCCGCGCCCATCGACCTGTTACTTGGATTGGCCAAGAAGCCGCGGCGTAAAGAGGCGTGCGTCTGACGCAAATTGGCGGGAACCAGGAGATCGATCGATTTGCCGATGAGTTCATCTCTGGCATAGCCGAACATACGTTCGGACTCGGCGTTGGCAAACCTAATGATGCCTTCCCGGTCCGTCATGATCATGGCTGCGGGAGAAGACTCTACCGCCAAGCGAAAACGATCGTCTTCTATCCCGGCAGATTTCATGGCGCTCTCCATGTCACGCTGCGCATGTGGTCAACCGTCCAGGGCGTGCCGGCTTTGATCGGGACCGCTGCCGCAATGTAACCATTCCAAAGGAAGACAAAATCCTCTATACTTTAAAATCTTGGCCGCCAAGCGAAAGCAGCACGTCGAGTGGCGTGAGAATTGGAAAAATATGTTGACTGCAGAGACTAAGCAAACAGCTTGCAGGCTCTTGATCATCGAGGATGATCCAGACGATTTCTTCCTTTTCAAGAGAGCGGCGCAACACGCGCAGCTGTCCTTGAACCGCGAGATCAAATGCGAGTATGTGAGCAATGGGCTCGATGCGGTCCTTCTAGTTTCACAAAAGGACATCATCGACAAACTTCCGGACGCGTTGGTTCTGGACCTCAATATGCCGCGCCTGAATGGGATCAAATTCCTGCGATCTCTCCGAAACTCTCTGGCCTTGAAGGCTCTGCCCGTTTTCGTCCTGACGACCTCGGCCGAAGCTGCCGTCCACGCAGAAGCCATTCAGGCGGGTGCCAACAAAGTATTCGTCAAGCCGAATAATTCGGAGTCCCTGGTGAAGATCGCTACCGAAATCGTCACCGCCGCGGAGTAAGAGGCGCTCAGGCTCGGCACCAGAGGTCTTTGGCGGCTTCACGGGGTGATGGACTCGATCCGTTCCCAACCGTTCATTCCAAGCCGCTCCTGCGGCAGGAAGCGCGCCTTATAGGCCATTTTCCGCGAACCCGCGACCCAGTAGCCGAGATAGACATGCGGCAAGCCGAGACGCTTCGCGCGCTCGATATGGTCAAGGATCATATAGGTACCAAAAGAACGGCGCTGCTCGTCCGGCACATAGAAGGAATAGACCATGGATAGCCCGTCCGCCAGAAGGTCGGTCAGGCAGGCGGCCACCAACGACCCTTCGCTTTGGCCTTCCTTGTCGGGCGCCAGGCGATATTCCACCAGCCTGGTTTCGACATGGCTGTCCTCGATCATGGTCGTATAGTCCACGACGGTCATGTCGGCCATGCCTCCGTCGCCGTGCCGCGCATCGAGATAACGGCGGAACAGCGCATATTGCTCGGAGGTCGGTTCTGCGCGCGCCACCGTCCCCACAAGATCGTGATTGATTTCGACAATACGTCGGAAATTGCGGGAGGGCTTGAATTCCTCGACCTTGATCCGGACCGACACGCAGGCGCGGCAATGTTCGCAAGCCGGACGATAGGCAATTGTCTGCGACCGCCGGAACCCCGATTGGGTCAGTTGGTCGTTGAGCGCAACGGCACGCCGGCCAATCAAATGGGTGAACACCTTGCGCTCTTGCCGATCCGGCAAATAGGGGCAAGCCGAAGGTGCCGTCAGATAAAACTGGGGTGCGTCACGCGGCTCTCGCGTCAATCTGGGCTGCCCCCTTGTTTCCCTGTTTGCGGCGGGCCTTCAAAGCGAAAGCTTTCCCGAGCTCTCCGAAACCTCGGCGGATGATCTCGTCATCCGATCCGCCGGATGACGATTACATCTGCAAGCATATCATGCAAACATCTTTTGTTCGCGCTTAAAAGCGAGACCAGAAAAATCGGCGGGAACATCGTGCTCACATAAAAGAGCACGGCATGCACCGCGGCATTGAGAAATGGCACGGGCGCGCCATCGGTCAGGCGCATTTCCAGATCCATGGCGCGCATGCCCGGCGTCGCCATTCTCCATCCCGACACGGTGAGCCCATTATAGAAAAACGCGACCAGTGGAAACAGGGGCGGCAGGATCAGGAGGGAAAGCCCGAGCGTCAGGACGGTGAGCCCAATCCAAAGGACGCAGGACAGGATCGAGACGAGGATCAGGTCCAGAAGGAGCGCCACGATCCGACGCGTGCGCACGCCCGCAAAAGCTTCCGCCGGAAGCTGGACGAACACCGGAACCGGGAAGCCCGACCGCTCATAACCGCTTCTGTCGCTCATGTTCACACTCCACCTACGCCCGGCGGACCCACATGTTCCAACTGAAACACTGCCTACACATCCGTCGTTTGGCCGAGCAACATGTGGTCCCGACAGGACAGCAAGACAAGAGCCACAGCCATAACGGCGCCCCTTCACCAGGGGAGCAGCTTTGGTAAACGCCATGTTACGCGCAAATTTGCGAAAGGGAACAAGTGCTATTGAACGAAAATCAATTTTTTCTGATGCTCATGCTAATTTGCTGCAAAGCTTATGCGAATGGGCAATAGTTAGGATCGGACTGCGAGTGTCCAAGCCGTTTCGAAGGAGTGCCGCGTGCGCGAAGGCCGGTTTGCCGCGATCTCGCTGGTGACAATGTGGTCCATGTGCGGGACCGAAATCGCCACCGCCAAGGAGCCGCCAAGGAATTTCGTCCAGCTTTCGGATGTCGCACCCACGATCCGGCAGGATATCCGCTATGCGGGCAGCCAGAATTTTACCGGGCGGCCGGTGCCGGGCTATTCGGCGCCGCGGTGTTGGCTGCGCCAGGAAACAGCGGAAGCGCTTGCGACCGCGCAACGAGAAGCCGCCGCCTCTGGCCTAAGCCTCGTCGTTTATGATTGTTATCGGCCGTTGCGGGCGACCGAGGCTTTCGTGGCCTGGGCCGGCGACGACTCCGATCAGGCTATGAAGGCCGCCTATTATCCAAGAGTCGACAAGAGCCTGCTTTTCGAACGCGGCTATATTTCCAAGGTCTCGATGCATTCGACGGGGGTCGCGGTTGATCTTGCCCTGGTTGGCCTCGATTTTGGGACGACTTTCGATTTTTTCGACGAGGCCTCGGCCACCAATTATCCGGGCCTGGGTGCCGAGCCGACGCGGAACCGCGCCCTGCTGACCGCATTGATGCAGCGGCACGGCTTTGAGAATTACCCCGGCGAATGGTGGCATTTTTCATTCAAAAACGTCAAAGACGCCGCGCCTTGCGATTTCGATCTCAAATAAACGGATCAAGCGCGAACGCGTTTGCGATGTCCTGACGCCACCTGTGATCGAGCCGACGAGAGATGCGCCAAGCCATTCATAGCCTGCACATCCAGACCCGTCGCAAGGGCCTTGTCGAGATCACCGGGGACGTTGCCGGCGGGCTCAGCGCGCAAAAAATTGCGACCGGCCTGCTGACGATCTTTTGCCGCCACACCTCGGCATCTCTGCTCATTCAAGAGAATGCCGACCCGGATGTGCGTGCCGATCTTGAGAATTTTTTCGAAGCGATCGCACCGGAGGATCGCGACCGCTACATCCATCAAACGGAAGGCCTCGACGATATGCCGGCCCACATCAGAACCGCTTTATCGCAAACACAGCTTTCGATTCCGGTGGCGTCTGGCAGGATGGTGCTGGGGACTTGGCAGGGCATCTATCTGTTTGAGCACCGCCGGGCGCCCCACCGTCGCGAGATCGTCCTGCATCTGCTTGGGGAGTAGCTGAGGCTCCAAATAAAGCAGTCTCAGTTGTCCGATCGGCGGACCTTGCCCTATGGTCGAGAACTCCAGCCAAGCTTCAGGGATCACAAATGCCAGACGCCTTATCTCCGATCGCCGTTGCGTCGATTATATTCGCCTGTACCTTCACCGCAGCGCTGTTCGGCTCGGTGCTGCATCGGAAATTGCCGGATCATCATCTGAACGAGGATTCGAAAGACGTCGTGAAACTCGTCATGGGGCTGGTCGCAACCTTGGCTGCCTTGGTGCTTGGGCTGCTCATCGCATCGACGAAGAGTTCCTTCGACAAGCAAAGTGCTGAACTGCAGCAGGTGTCGGCCGCCGTTATAGAGCTTGACGCCCTCCTGAT
>CAWAXL010000002.1:0-11751 GCA_963785995.1 uncultured Alphaproteobacteria bacterium | reverse complement strand
CAACGTATTGCTAGTCGATCTGGAAGCAGCGGCGGGGACGGCCGACGAGGCGCCGGGGCAAGGGGAGGTCGCCTGAGTTCCCACGACCGGAACCGCAAACGACGCCCGCCCCAGTCGCCACCGCGAGCGCAGCGGGCGCCGCCAGCGCGGCGGCCGAAGGAAGTGCTCCGGCTGGGCGCAAGGTCATGTCGCCGGTCGATGCGGCGATTGACATTCTCAAGGGGCAGTCGCCAGGCCGGGGTGTGTGGTTTCCGGGCGGCGGGATAGCGTCCGTCCTAGAAGGCTCACGTATTTCCATATGACGAATGTCTTCTTGGAAATCGGGAACAACTGTTCTCCGCACGTCCGTGTCATCAAATTAGCTTGACCAAGCGACGGTTTCCCACCCATCACGGCAATTCAGCTAACCACCACTAAAATTTCGCGAAGCTTGCGAAAATCCCCCGCGCTGGTCCAAATAGGGGCTGGGAGGTTGGCGGTGGACGCACCACTCGCCAACCGGGTCAGGTCCGGAAGGAAGCAGCCCTAACGAGACCGGGCGGGTCTCTGTCCAGCCTCCCACTTTCGCCTCGCAGCTTGAGCTTTGCCATAATTCGGCCTGCGCCAGGCTTGCGGTTTGATCACGGACAGGCTCAGCGGGCCGCGGGCATAGGCGCGGCCCACAAGCCTCTCGCCTGGCCCGCGCGATGCCGGACGACCGCATGGCAACGACCCTCAAATGCCCATGACGAAGCCGCGCCCGGGTCTCGGATTGGGCGCTCGTGCAGCGCCCGCAAACCGGATGTCGACGGCCCCTATCGCGTCCTCGCCCGCAAATATCGCCCCGCGCGCTTCGAGGATCTGATCGGCCAGGAGGCCATGGTCCGGACGTTGTCGAACGCCTTCGACCTCGACCGAATCCATCAAGCCTATATTTTGACCGGCGTGCGCGGCGTCGGCAAGACCACGACCGCGCGCATCCTCGCCCGCGCCTTCAATTATGAACTGCCGGCGCGCGGCGCGTCGCCAGGCGGTGACGCGCCCGACGATCCACATGCCGGAGCTCGGCGTGCATTGCCAGGCGATCATCGAATCGCGCCATGTCGATGTCATCGAAATGGACGCCGCCTCGCACACCGGCATCGACGATGTGCGCGAGATCATCGAGAGCGCGCGCTACCAGCCGGTCATGGCGCGCACCAAGGTCTATATCATCGACGAAGTGCACATGCTCTCCAAGCAGGCGTTCAACGGCCTTTTGAAAACCTTGGAAGAGCCGCCCGATCATGTGAAATTCCTGTTCGCGACGACCGAGATCGAAAAAGTTCCGGTCACCGTGCGCTCGCGCTGCCAGAGATTCGATCTGCGCCGCGTCGAGGCCGATGTGCTGACCCGCTATCTCGCTTCGATCTGCGCCAAGGAGGCCGTCGCCATCGAGGACGAGGCGCTGAGCCTCATCGCGCGCGCGGCGGAAGGCTCGGTGCGCGACGCGCTGTCGCTTGCTCGATCAGGCGATCGCGCATGGCGCGGGCCCGCAGGCGGACCGGCACGACGATCGACGCGGAAGCCTTGCGGGCCATGCTGGGGCTTGCCGATCGCGGCCGGATCATCGATCTGTTCGAAGCCCTCATGCGAGGCCAGATGGCGGAGGCCCTCGGCATCCTGAAGGAGCTGCATGACTTCGGCGCCGACCCCTCCGAAGTCCTCGCGGGCGCTCGCCGAATTCGTCCATCTCGTCACCCGCCTGAAGCTCGTGCCGGAGGCCGCGCAAGATGCCTCGCTGACGCCGGACGAGCGCACGCCGAGGCCGGCAATTTGCCGCAAGCGCTCTCCATGCCGGTTCTGACCCGCGCCTGGCAATTGCTGCTGAAGGGCCTGCGCGAAGTCAAGGATTCGCCGCGCCCGCTCGCCGCCGCCGACATGGTTTTGGTGCAGAATCGGCTTTGCGGCCGATCTGCCGACCCCCGACGAGGCGCTGCGCAAGCTGAGCCTGCCGGCGAGCAGCCGAGCGCAGCGAAGCGTCGCCGCGCGGCGCCGAGTCCCGGCGCGACGTGGGCCGGCGGCCGTTGCGGCACGTCCAGCCGTCGCGCCGTTGCGCGGGCGCCCCGACAGGAGGCGACCGCGGCCGTCGATCACGCTCGCCCGGTTCGAGGATGTCGTGGCGCTCGCCGGCCAGCATCGCGACATTCAAATGAAGATCGCGCTTGAACGCGACGTGCGCCTCGTCCGCTTCGAGCAAGGCCACATCGAATTCTCGCGTGGCGCCGGGCGCGCTCGCCGCAGCTTGCGCAAACGCTTGCGCGCCGCTTGCAGGAATGGACCGGCGAGCCGCTGGATGGTCGCGATCTCGAACGCGCCAGGCGCAGCCGAGCCTGAAGGAGCAGGAAGACGCCAAGGCGCGCGAAGCCATTGTCCGGCGTGCGCGCCGAGCCCTTGGTCCAAAGCGTGCTCGCGCTTTTCCGGGCGCCGAGATCGTCGCGGTCCGCGCGGCCGGGCCCGCGCCGGACACTGAGCCCGCCGCCGCGACGAGACACCGAGACAGGTGATGAAATCGCCTTTAGCGACGGCATTTATACGGAAGACGAGCTTTGAGCAGGCATCGTTTGCGTGTTCGCAATTCGTCGCAACGCAAGAGGAAACACGCAATGCGCGACATGTTGGGTTTGATGAAGCAAGCGCAGGCCATGCAGGCCAAAATGCAGGAAATGCAGGCCGAGATGGAGCGGATCGAAGTCGAGGGGCAGGCCGGCGGCGGCATGGTTCGCGTGACCCTGACCGCCAAGGGCCAGATGAAGGGGCTCTGCGATCGACGATCAGCTTCTCAAGGTCGATGAAAAAGTGATCCTCGAGGATTTGATCGTCGTCGCGCATGAGGATGCCCGCAAGAAAGCCGAACGTCTGGTCGAAGAAAAAATGAAAGACGTCGACCGCCGGCCTTTCGCTGCCGCCCGGTATGAAGCTGCCGTTCTGATGGTATTGCGTGTTAAGGGCTTCGCTGCGATGGCTGAACGCGTCGCGGGCCCGAGATCGAGCGGCTCATTCAACTGCTGGCGCGCCTGCCGGGGCTCGGACCGCGCTCGGCGCGGCGCGCCGCGCTGCATCTCATCCGCAAGCGCGAGGAGCTTCTGGCGCCGCTCGCCGAGCGCGCTCAAGGTGGCCCGCGAAAAAATCGTGACATGCCGCGATCTGCGGCAATATCGATACCTGCGATCCTTGCACGCTCTGCCGGCGACGAGCGGCGCGATCCGCAGCACGCTGATCGTCGTCGAGACGGTCGCCGATCTCTGGGCGCTCGAACGCGCCGCCAGTTCTGAGCGCGCGCTATCATGTGCTCGGCGGCACCTTGTCGCCGCTCGACGGCATCGGCCCGAAGGATTTGAATCTCGCAAGCCTTGTCGAGCAGGGTCGCGCACGATCACGTCAAGGAAGTGATCCTGGCGCTCAACGCCACCGTCGATGGGCAGACGACCGCGCATTACATCACCGGATCTTTTGGCGCGATGTTCGAGGTCAAGATCACGCGGCTCGCGCATGGCGTTCCGGTCGGCGGCGAACTCGACTATCTCGACGAAGGAACGCTCACCGCCGCGATCCGCAGCCGCACGGCGTTTTGACAGCCTCAACGCGTTGTTCGACGGCCATCACGATAACGTCATGATGGAGGCTTTACCTGGCCGCCGTGCCGCCCGAGATATATCCGAGCATGGCTCGCGCCAATGAACCCTGAACACGCAATCCGGGTCAGGCAAACACAGGAGCGATCATGGCAAATCCTTTCGTGCATGTCGAGCTCACCACCGGGGATCCCGATAAGGCAAAGTCGTTTTACGGCGCGCTGTTCGACTGGAAGCTCGAGGACGTCGAGATCGGGCCTGGCTTCACCTACACGATGGTCCACGTCGGCGAAGGCACCGGCGGCGGCATGATGAAGACGCCGGCGCCCGGTGTCCCAACGGCCTGGCTGCCTTATGTGCTGGTCGATGACGTGACGTTGCGTCGACCGCCAAGGCGAAATCGCTTGGCGCCACCGTCATGAAGGATGTCACGGAAGTCCCGGACGCAGGATCGTTCTCGGTCATCCTCGATCCGACCGGCGCGGCGATCGGGCTGTGGCAACCCAAGGCAAAGTAACCGAGGACCGCTGATCCGCGGTTGACCCTTTCGAAGGTGCAGCTGCGGTTCATGTTACCAAAAACGAGGGGGGACGATGAGCGCGCCATCAAAGTACCAGGCGATCCTGGAACGAAGTCTCAAAACGTTTATGCCGGATCGAGGCGCTGGAAGCACAACCCCCGTCCTCAACACAGTGGGCGGAATTCTGGGGGTCTATGCGGGGGGCGCCGTCGGCTATCTTCCCTTTGGGCTCCAGTCCCTCGGCGGCGCGGCTGTCACGCAAGCGACGAGATTTGAGCTTGCTTCCGTCACCAAGACATTCACCGCGGCCTTGCTCGGAGAACAGCCCGCGCTGTTTTCAGCCGCAGTCTCACAGTCGCTGAATAAAATCAGCAGCAACTATTCGCTCACGGCGATGGGACAGCAAATCACCTTCGAGGAACTCGCCACATTTTCCGGCGGGTTTCCCGATGATACGCAGAACAATCCCGTCAACCCGCCGACGCAGGACAATTTTGTTGCCTATGTGAATGCCCTGTCGCCGCCGCAACTTCCCGCCCCCTACGCCTATTCGAACGATAGCTTCGGTTTCCTGGGCCAGGTGCTCATGGGATTGCAGGGCTATGATATCAAACAATTCGGGCAAGGCACGCCAATGCTCGATGATTGGTATAGCGCAAACATCACCGGGCCCCAGAAGCTTCAAATGTCCAGCACTTCGACATCTGCCGCGGGTTCGGAAATGGCCACGGGCTACAGCTATGACAATGGTGTTTATACGCCGCATCCGCCGTTTCCTTGGGCGCCCTGGGGCGCGGCGGGGGCGCTTCGATCGTCGGCCAAGGACATGATGGTCTATGTCCAAGCCTATCTGGGGATGACGCAGATCGGCGGCATCTCCGTGCCTCCCGCTTTAACTGCCGGTATGCAGGCGGCCATTCAACCCACCAGCTTCAGCGCTCCCGATGGCAATAAAATGGGTTTTGGCTGGGTCGTGACGCCCAAAGGGATTGTCTTCAAGGACGGAGGGCATGTGGGCTTTTCGAGCTGGGTCGGACTCGTCCCGGCGTCGCAAATAGGCCTTGTCATTCTCGTCAATACAGGGGGCAATCCCGTCGGGGACGTGGGCCTTTATATTCTGAATGCGATGCTCAACGGCAGCTGACTTCGTCCTGGCATCCGTTGCGCATCATTCCGCCGCTTTGTCGAAGAGCTCGGCGGAAACCTCGCTCATCGGCGTGGCAAAATCCATCCGGTCGATCCGCGTGCCGCGCCGGGCGATCTTTTCCGCCGACGTCATGATTTGCGCCACATCCTCTTGCGCGGTTTTGAAATGCGCGTCGAGTTTTGTAACGCGTGTCTGCAAACGCACAACTTCCTCAACGAGACGGCGCACCTCGGCCTGGATGACATGGGCTTCCTCATGCACGCGCGCATCGCGCACGATGGCTTGCATGACTTGGACGGCCATCATCATCAAGGACGGCGAGACGATGATGATGCGGCTCTTATGCGCCTTTTGGATAACATCCTCGAAATGCTCATGGAGATCGGCGTAAAGCGATTCCGACGGCACGAACAGAATCGCGATTTCCTGGGTTTCCTGCGGCAGAAAATAACGCTCGGCAATATCGCGGACATGTTTCGAGACGTCGGCGCGCACTCTTGCCGCCGCTTGTTTGCGCGCCTCGTCGCTTCTTGCCTCCTTGAGCGCGGTAAAGGCTTCGAGCGGAAATTTTGCGTCGACCACCATGAACCTTGGATCGCCCGGCAGACGGATCACACAGTCCGGCCTTGTATTGTTCGACAGCGTATATTGAAACTCGAAGGACGAAGCCGGCAGGCCATCACGGATGATCGCTTCGAGCCGGCCCTGGCCAAAGGCGCCGCGCGCCTGCTTATTGCCGAGAATGTCCTTAAGACTGACGACTTCCTGGGTCAGCGCGGTGAGGCGGGCCTGCGCCGCGTCGATCACCACAAGCCTTTCGTGCAACCGGCCGAGATGCTCGCCGGCGGTCTTGCCCGAGGCTTCAAGACCGGCGCCGACCCGGGTTCCGACCACGTCGAGCCGGTCGGTGACAAGCCGCGCAAGCTCGGTCTGGCGCGACCCAAGAACCTCCGCCACGCTGCGGACCCAGCCGGTGAGACCGGCATTCTGGCGGGAGATTTCTTCCATTGCGCGCAGCATTTCGCGCTGGCGTTCCGTGGCGGAAAGCGCTTCCAGACTGCGGGCGCGGGCGCCGCTCCCAAGGTTCCACACCAGGACCGCAAACAGCAGCAAGCCAAGGGCCGCCCCGCCGAGGACAAGATCGGCGATCGCGACCGGTGTACCGTTCAGAACAAACAGGACCCGTTCCATCCGCTTGTCTTTAACTGATTCGGCGCGCGCTGGGAACGAATTAAGAACGCAAATCAGGCCGTCACAAAAATAAAGGAAAATCCGCGTGCTATCAGTCGAAGTGTGCAACGGACGGGCGCGGGCGGGGTTTTGATGAGGTCATGGCCGGCAATGAGGCAACGGATGCGCTTTATCTATCGGGTTCTCTACGACGCCTATTGGCGCTTCGTGCAGGACGATGGCTGGGCCATTGCCAGTCACATTGCTTTGTCGATCCTGACGTCGCTTTTCCCGTTCCTGATCTTCGTGACGGCGCTGGCGGCTTTTCTGGGCTCGAAGAATCTTTCCGATGAAGGGATAACCATTCTGTTTCAGACCTGGCCGCAGCAGGTCGCCGCGCCGATCGCGAATGAAATCCATAGTGTCTTGACGCAAGCCCGAAGCGGGATCCTCACGATCGGTGTCATTCTTTCCATTTATTTCTCTTCAAGCGGAGTCGAAGCGCTCCGGATCGGGCTCAATCGCGCCTATGGTGTCCGGGATTCGCGGTCCTGGTGGCTGTTGCGGCTCGAGTCCATCGCCTATGTTTTCGTCGGCGCCTTCTCGCTCCTGACCCTGGCTTTCCTGGTCGTCTTGGCGCCGCTGATCTGGACGGCGGTGCTGCATTTCGCGCCCCGGCTTGAGCCCCTCCATCATCTGTTCACGGTCGGGCGTTTCGCAATCGCGAGTTTAGTGCTTTTGCTCGCGCTCATCCTTGCGCATGAATTCCTGCCGCAGGGACGGCGATCCCTGCGTGAGATTGCCCCGGGGATCTTGCTGACTTTCACGCTTTGGATCGCGGCGGGTATCGCGTTCGGGTCCTACCTCGCCCAGTTCGCACGCAATTATGTCACCACCTACGCGGGACTGGCGTCGGTGATGATCGCCCTCGTCTTCCTCTACATGATCGCTTCGATTTTCATCTTCGGCGGCGAATTGAACGCGGCCATCCAGCGGGCAAAAGGCAACAAAGATGGAGATTGGAAGATCGGCGCACCACCCTCTGCCAGCCCTTAGCACGGCGCTCATCCTGACGCTCTTTCGACTGCCAAAATAATCAGAATCTGCTGGCGGCTGAGGAACTAGTGTTAAGCTTTCACAGTTATTTAGAAAGGCTCAGATTATGGTGATCATGGGCCGCGCCGATGGCTGCCCATCTAGATGCTGGACAGCCTGCGAAGCGGACCCGCCATCATCCAATCCGGGCCGTCATTCTAGGGAGGCAAATCGATGAGGATCGCTCAGATAGGAACGGTGTTTGCTGCTTTTTTGCTCGGAGCTATTCCAGCTACGGCGCAGCAGTTTGTGTCAGGCTCTGCGGGCGTAGGAAGCAATAAGGATATGGAATGGGTGTCGAACTGTCCGGTTGGGACAACGGTCATTTCGGGAAGCTGCCTTCTCCCAGGGGGCGGTTCAGCGGTGTTGCATAGCATGGGAGTGAATCTCGAAGCCAACACTTGGCAATGCGTGTGGACCCACAGCGCTCCAAAAGCGAACGTGCAGGCCATCTGCGCCGGCAAGCCCTGATAGCTTGCGGCCCCATAACGTCGTCGGCGGGCCTGCCATTACTGGCTGGTCTGCCCCTGAAAACGATCCGCTTCCAACATATGGTATTGGCCTGATGGATGATTGGAGAAGCCCGACGAGGGCTTGAGCCGTCCCGATCAGAAACCTCGGCAATCTTTGCTCGTCTCTCTTTAGTGCAAGCGGCGCCCCCCAGGCATATCGGCCGCAGGCGACACATAGTCAGCCGGCGCCAGCACAAAACTTCGATATTGAAGCGCCTTGGCCAGGGATCGGCTGGCCATCAATACAGGCCGGATATCTTCGCTTCCCAAAAGATCCATCGCGGCACGATATTCGGTTTCCTCGTCTTGTCTTTGCGACGCCGCGACAAGCCTCAATACCAGATATTCGTCCCGGCAAAGGCACCGGCAAACCGAAGACCGCCAGACAATTTTCTTTCGAGCCTGTTCGTTCAAGGTTCGCGTGAACAGATGAAACTGGGCATGGAGAATTCGCGCCGATTCGCGGGCGACGAACCGCAGCAATACGTCGAACGCGCAATCCCAATAAAGCTCATCCCGGGCGCAATATCCGGCCATCCACAAGCGGTATTGAGCGAAGAACAATCTTTCCGCAGGCGCATCTGCATGAACGGCGGTGATTTGGGGATGTGCGGTATCATGCTGGATCATGACGGCCTCCATGGTCGGAAAAGCGGATCAACATTCTGGGAGAAGACGGACGGATTTGCGGGATGGCCGATCGTCCTGGCCGAGGTGGGCAAGATGCCAGACGGCGAAATTACGGGCCTTGTCGGCGACGCATTCGTCCGGGCACGCCCCGTCGTAAAAGATTTGAAGGGCAATAACGCACAGGCGCGTCAGCTCATCTAAATTCGTGGGCCGAGTATCCAAGCGCAGGCTTATAGTATGAGCCAATATTTTATTTATTCTAGTTCTTTCCTTCATAATATCGCACATGAGAACGCTCCATTGCTATGGAGATGCAAATATAATTTCGTAAATACATCAATACAACAACTATGTTTTTTAGCTATTCTAATTCTATGCTATGCATTCATATGAGGAACGCTGCAAAGTAGTTTTGAGGGCGCCTTGCTCTGGCCGGCAAAGAGATTGTCCATGATTATTCGCCTCGGCGGCAGAAGCGGATGCGGGCGGCCACCTCAGCCGCTGCGAGAATCCAGCGATGCGCGAATCGCCGCACTTCCCAACATCGCCTTGGACTTCGATCTCTTCGAATTTAGGTTTGGGAGCGGGAAATCGCGCCTATCGGCACGATAACCACGTTCGAAGCCGTCTTCCGCAATTGAAGGTCCATATTGAAGCTCGGTCCGTTTTTTTCCTGGGTCAAAGGATCTTCCTCATGGACTATGTGCGTCTTGGTTCAACCGGCCTGAAGGTTTCTCGGCTGTGCCTCGGTTGTATGACCTACGGCTCCCCGCAATGGCGGGAGTGGGTTTTGGATGAGGCTGCGAGCCGGCCCTTCATTCGCAAGGCGCTGGATCTCGGAGTCAATTTTTTCGACACGGCCGACATGTATTCGCTTGGCGACAGTGAAGAGATTCTCGGCCGGGCCATCCGCGATTTTTCGGCGCGCGATGACGTCGTCATCGCAACCAAAGTCTTCCAGAAGATGAGCGACAAGCCGAACGATCAGGGTCTGTCCCGTAAACATATCCTTGCAAGCATCGATGCCTCCTTGCGGCGGTTGGGCACCGACTATGTCGATCTCTACATCATCCATCGTTTCGATCCAGAGGCCCCCATCGAGGAAACCATCGAAGCCCTGGACATCGTCGTGCGCTCCGGGAAGGCCCGCTACATCGGCGCCTCCTCCATGAACGCCTGGCAGTTCATGAGGATGCTGGGCCTCCAGGAGCAGCACGGGCTTGCCCGGTTCGTCTCGATGCAGAACCATTACAATTTGATCTATCGCGAAGAGGAGCGGGAGATGTTGCCGCTCTGCCGCGAACTCGGCATTGCCGTCACGCCCTGGTCGCCGCTCGCGCGCGGCCTTCTGGCGGGATCCCGCAAAGCGAAGACGATTAGAGCGACCACCGATCGCCCGGCCCAGCAATGGTACGACCACCATGCCGAGGAGGACGCGATCATGGCCGCCGCCGAACAAATCGCCGCTGGCCGGGGCGTGCCGCCAGCTCAAATTGCACTCGCCTGGCTTATGAGCCGGCCCGGAATTACGGCGCCGATCATCGGCGCGTCGAAACCGCAGCATCTTGACGATGCGGTGGCGAGCCTATCGCTGGCCTTGACGAACGAGGAAGTGTCCCGGCTCGAAGCCCCCTACCGGCCGCGCCCTATCGCGGGCCACGAGTAGATTTTGACCGCCGACGCATTGCCATCGCAGCCGGTGTTGAAACTCGCCTCTGAGGGACCCTGGAGGAACTGTGCGGCAGACTTCTCGTTAAGTGGGAGAATGTCGGCAGCCCGCGGGCAGACGTGCCGCGAAGTCGACCAAGGATCGTTCGAGGAGAACTCTTATGTCAAATCTTCCTCTGATAGCCATGGCAGCGTGCGTTGCTATCTTTGTCAACTCGGAGGCGCTGGCGCGTGCCCGTCGAAAACTTTTTCGGCAACTTCAAGCGTTCAATGAAGGGCACCTACCGCTTTTGCAGCGAACAGCACCTACAGCGCTATTTGAACGAATTTGAGTTTCGCCATAACAACCGCACTGCCCTCAGCGTTAACGATGGGGAACGGACGGCCATTGCCATGAAGGGTATCGAAGGCAAGCGCCTGACGTATCGGCCGACTAACTAAGATCAAGAGCAAGAAGCAATTCGCTAAGCGTTTCCTTTCGTGGCGGAAGCGCAAGAGCCGAGTGTTACCGTGACGCAATCCGGGCACGGTACGATTTGATCAGCACATTTCCCATGAGGACAATAGGTTACTTCGCCGTCCCCAGAAGAACACACAGGCAACATTTCTGGCGGAAGCGTCACCCCAGTTGTATCATCGTCGCCAATCACTGATTCGCGACGAAAGGAAATGTTATGTCTCGCGCCCAATATTTCGTTGTCCTTCACGAAGGCCAGTGGAAGATCAAATTCAATGGTAAGCACTATGGTCCTTACAATTCGCAAAAGAGCGCAATCCGTGCGTCCGTCGACGCCGCCCATAAGGCCGGCCAGTTAGGCGACGACACACAGGTCCTAATTCAAGGAACCAATGCCTTGTTCCGCGCGGAATGGACTTACGGACACGATCCGTATCCGCCTCGCGGCTAGTTAGTAGCGGACAGACTGTAAGAGTGGCCGCTGGCGAGGATCAGCGGCCGTCTTTGCTTGGCTTGGCGGCGCGCTTGGCTCCACCATCCTCGCTATCCGTTTTCGGCTTCTTTCTCGCTGGCTGCTTGCCGACCTTCATTTCCTCATGCAGCTTCGGCGGCTGGCGCGCGAGCGCGCCCATAAGGCGCTTTGTGTCTTCAATTTTTGGAGGCTGTTCCATGCGCGGCACGTTCAAGGTCTATGATTTCGACCCAAGGAACCTACCACAAGAGCTTCTAGCGGCCATCGGCCTCATGACGGCATCGGCCGCCCAGACTGAGCACGTCGTTGAAATGGCGATCCACTGCTTCCTAGACGTTGACCTTGAATATGGGCAGGCCGTTACAACCCACATGTCCATGCCTCAACGATTGAATTGTCTGAAAGCATCCGCTGAAATCAGAATAGACGATATCGAATCTTTGGATGAGCTTGACGAAATCGCGGCCCAAATCGAATCATCATTTGA
>CAWAXL010000001.1:0-91320 GCA_963785995.1 uncultured Alphaproteobacteria bacterium | reverse complement strand
TTTTATTGGAGCGGGCGAAGGGATTCGAACCCTCGACCCCAACCTTGGCAAGGTTGTGCTCTACCCCTGAGCTACACCCGCATCCATGCCGACGGCTCGCCTATATGCCGCAAACCGATAGTGAATGCAACAGACCGGTTTGAGCCGGCACCGTCAATTCGGCGCTTCGAAAGCGCGGGTTTTGGAGCTTGTCCCCCGCGAGCCGGAAGATACCATCTTGGATAATATAAATATAATAACCACAAGAAACAGGACGCCCCGGGTCAGAAACGCAACGAATGTTTCGGACGTGCTTTCAAGCATTGAATGCTGAATGGCCGTGAAAAGAAAGATGCTGAGCGGCAAGGTCAGGCGGAAGCTCGATAAGGTGCCGCAGACATACAGCACCGGGAGCATGAAGAGGAACGGATAGGCGATCATCCCCAGCAGGCCCCAAGAGGCGAGCCCTTCCATGGGGAGACCGAAGATCGCGTAATAAACCCGGCCTGGCTCGGAGAGTCCCTGTTTGCCATGAAAGCCAGTCGCCCATGCCCTGGGTGCTTTTTCGATACCCTAAGAAGCCCGGCGCGGTTGCGGCCAATGTCTCGTCCAAAGCGGCCATCCCGATCGGCACACGGGTCCGCGTCCCATTGTAAACCGCGTGGACAAGGGCGACCCACGACAATCGTCCCAAGACATTCGCGGGCTTGTGATAATAGTCGGTCGCCACCAAGACATTGTCATTTTGAGTTGCCGCCGCATCTCCGGTGTCGGAAATCATGCGAAAAAAATCCGGGTCGGTGGCGGCTTTTGCGACGGTATCAACGGCCAGGACCACAAACTGGGTTATCGACAATCCTTCCTTCGACATCCTCAGGTAAATGGTGATGGGCGTCATCACATTGATCAAGAAAAACAAGCCCACCATCCCGATGACAAGATGACGAAACCGCAACATGCCATGAAGGAATGCCGCAGTGACCACGCCGATGATGCAGCTTACGAGAACTTCCCTCACATTCAGGGCGACAACCATCAAGGTTTCGAGGAGCAGCCAAAGCCCTAGCCGAAAACTGACAAAGCTGCGTCCGTCGGACTTGATGATGGCATAGGTGACCTCTGCAATCAGCCCGAGGTAGAATAGGTCTTGAAAATTTTTCCCAAGAACAATCGCGGCACCGGCATTCGAGCCGCCACTTTCGGTTGATTTGTTGCCGGCAACCACGATCGCGCCGACGAGTCCGAGGCCGATACAGATCAGCGACAAGCGCCGCAAACTCCGTAAATCGATCGGAAACGAAAACAAGCTTTTGCCCCGATCCAAGTATCGGGCCGTCGCCAGCATGGCTGTCAGGACCACCATCAGCAACATGGTCAGTCCAAAGGCGGCGTAAGGGTCGTACAGATTCGAAGTCGAGGGTTTGTCCGTAGAAAGTCTTGGTGACCAAAGCGATGCCGACATAGGTCAGGCTGAAGCCAACGCCCAAAACAGAATAGAGGTCGCGTCCGTAAACTCGATCGAAGATAGCCTTCTCCCGTTCTCGTTTCCAGCCGTTGGCCGCAAGAAGATCACCGCTGCTTTCGACGGCGGGCGCATCACTTCGGATGCTGGCGTGATGTTGCTGGGCAAGCCGAGCGCCGGCTCGGAGTGGCGGACAAGCTCGCCGCCGTCATCGCGGATCCGCGCAATCCATTGCTGATCACCCATTCACTCGGCAGCATCTTTCGCGCTCGCATTCTTGCCATCGCCTGCGGCTACGAGGATGCGGACGACCTCGATCATCTGCGCAAGGATCCAGCCTTCAAGCTTGCCTGCGGGCGATTGCCCGATACGGGGAACGATCTATGCTCGCAGCCGACCATGTCGCGTTGGGAGAACGCGCCGACCTTGCGCGAAATCGTGAAGCTGAGCGGCGTCCTCATCGATCTTTATTGCGCCAGTTACGCCGCGCCTCCGCAAGCCGTCACGCTCGATATCGATGATACCTGCGATGTCGCGCACGGTCATCAGCAACTGTCGCTGTTCAATACGCATTATGATGAGCGCTGCTTCCTTCCGATCCATGTTTACGACACCGCTGCCGGACGCCCCGTCGCAATCATCGCGGCCAGGCAAAACGCCGTCCGGCAAGGAAGTGCGCGGCCATTTGCGCCGGATTGTCCGCCGCATCCGCGCTCACTGGCCAACAACCAAGATCACTCATCCGAGGCGATGGCCATTATGGCCGCCGCGAGGTGATGGATTGGTGCGAGGACAACGGCCTCGATTACGTTTTTGGACTGCCCGGCAACAGAATTCTCGCTGCCGCCGTCGAAGACAAAGCCGACGACATCCGCACCCGTCGCGCGCTGGAACAGGCACCGGTCCTGAGAGGCTACACACAGACGAACTACGCTGCCAAATCCTGGAAAGTCGAGTCGTCGCGTCTGCGCTCGCATCGAAGCAACGGAACTGGGGCTGGATATCCGCTACGTCGTCACCAACATCGCCAATGGCTCGCCCGAAACATATCTACGACACGCTCTATTGCGCGCGCGGACAGATGGAAAATTTGATCAAATTGCACAAGAGCCAGCTGGCGTCTGACCGCACTTCCTGTGCAACCACGATCGCGCCGACGAGTCGAGGCCGATACAGATCAGCGACAAGCGCCGCAAACTCCGTAAATCGATCGGAAACGAAAACAAGCTTTTGCCCCGATCCAAGTATCGGGCCGTCGCCAGCATGGCTGTCAGGACCACCATCAGCAACATGGTCAGTCCAAAGGCGGCGTAAGGGTCGTAGAGATTCGAGTTCGAGGGTTTGTCCGTAGAAAGTCTTGGTGACCAAAGCGATGCCGACATAGGTCAGGCTGAAGCCAACGCCCAAAACAGAATAGAGGTCGCGTCCGTAAACTACGAACGGCAGAAAAGGCACGATGATCGCGATCGCGCACATTGCAATTATTGCCGGGCTGGCCCCAAGAATCAGTTGGATGACCGAGCAAACACCGACCACTGTCAAAGGAAGGACAAGGGATACTTGTTTGTCCGAGGGAACCATGAAGTCGAATTTGCTAGCCACGTATTGAACCTTCGTTTTGATCCGCTATTGGCTTTGACTTTGACGATGCAGCATCGTCTGCAGGGCTGACAAGCACAGCGCTAGACTTGCGTGCAAAGGCGGCAATATGTCTGGTTTTTAGGCTCATGACCCGGCGAATTTCATTGCGCGGGAAGGCATGACGTTTAGTATGTTGCGGCGCATCATCGTATGTGTTCACTATCATCACGGGAAAGCGGCCAAATGGCGGTTTCCCGGTTTGCGTCCGCTGAATGGAGCATCATGTGACGGAAGAGATTTCACACGCAAATTCAGGTGTCGACGTCGCCTTGCAGGAGCAGCAAGATCTCAATACGAAATTCCATCCTGAAATAGCGGCTGGCGGCTATGCGCAAGACGACGGAACGGTGGAATTCTATCAGCGCGTGGTCTCGGTCATCCCCGAGGGTGCGGTCGTTCTCGACCTCGGGGCGGGCCGTGGCTCGGCCTTTTATGCCAAGCTTGGGCCCTGGAAACATTGGTTGCTTCGGCTCGGAAAGAAATATTCGCAGAGGATTGGCGCCGACGTCGATCCCGCCGTCAAACATAATCCGGAATTGGACCAGGCTGAAATCATCGAGCCCGGAAAACCACTACCCTTCGCCGACCAAACTTTCGATCTTATTCTTTGCGACTGGGTTCTTGAGCATATTGAAGACCCGGTCTCGTTTGCCGCTGAAGTGCGGCGCGTCCTCAAGGTTGGCGGCTGGTTTTGCGCCCGTACCCCAAACCGCTGGAGTTATTATGCGGTCGGCGTCCGTCTCATGAATGAGGCGATGGAAGCGAAAGCCCTTCGTTTCCTGCAGCCCAACCGAAAGGAGATCGACACCTTTCCCAAAATCTACCGATTGAATACGCTGCGCGACATTCGCCAGCATTTCTCGCCGAACTATTGGGCCGACGCTTGTCACACGAGCAATCCGAACCCGGCCTATCATGGCAACCAGCCTTGGCTCTTTCACCTTTTGAAGGTTTTCTGTGCCCTGACGCCAAGCAGCCTTGCGCCGGTGATCCTTATTTTCGTCCGCCGCGTGGCCTAAGCTATCCGGGAGAAGCGAGGGGGGCGGATTACCGCCCTATCACCCAAGATATCCGGCAAAAGAGCGCGCCGCCAAAGCGATTTCGGGCGCGCGCCAGTCTGCCTTGCGCTTGATTCGAGGGTTAAAGCTTGGCGAGGACGGCTTTTGCCTTAGCCGACAGCCGTCTGCTTCTTAGCGATTTCGCGCTTCAAGGCCAACGCACCGCTCGACAGTTCGGCATCCTTGGCCTTGACCAAAAAAGCGTCGAGGCCGCCCCGATGTTCGACCGAGCGGAGCGCCGAAGCCGTCACCCGCAGCCGGACCTTGCGCTGCAAAGCATCCGAAAGCAGCGTCACATTGCAGAGGTTCGGCAAAAACCGCGTCCGCGTCTTATGGTTCGAATGGCTGACCAGATTGCCGGTCTGAACGGCCTTTCCAGTCAATTCGCAACGGCGGGACATGGCTTTTCCTCGTTCAATATCAATTCGTTCGGCTGGGATGCTCCCGATGCCGCAAACGGCAGCCGGTCGCGTCTACCACTTTGCAAAAAGGGGGACGCGAGCTTCTTAGTTTAGGGTTTGGGCGGCGTCAAGGCTGGAGCGCTCCGGAAAACGGCTTTGGCTCGATGGCCCAGCGGAGGCTCAAGGTTAAAACGCCGTTAACCGCCCCTTGGTAACTTGCGCCAAGCTTGTCAGCCTGGCGCGGCCGAAGCCCTGAATCGCCGTCACGACCGGGGAAAGACAAAGCAAAATAGCGGCAATTGGACGGCGGCGGGGAATGATGCGGACAACGAGTTTCACGGCCCTCGATCATATCCCGGAACCCGTTCGGGCCTTCGCGGCACGGCGGGGCGCCGAACTCATCGGCCTCGCGCTTCTGGCGGCGACCGCGGGCTTGGGGCTGGCGCTCTCGTCCTGGTCGGTCCAGGACCCGAGCTTCAACCACGCGGCCTCGGGGCAGGTGCATAATCTGCTCGGCGCGCCGGGAGCGATCGCAGCCGATCTGATCATGCAGATGCTCGGCCTGTCGGTCATCGCTTACCTGGCGCCGCTTGCCCTTTGGGGATGGCGGCTTCTATTTACCCGCCGCCTGGAGCGCTGGAAAACGCGTCTTGCTCTTTGGTTCGCCGGGGGATTGTTTTCGGCGGGCCTCGCCGGCCTTCTCCCGATCACCGCCCGCTGGCCCCTGCCGACCGGGCTTGGCGGTGTCTTGGGCGACGCCGTCCTGATGCTTCCCAACCGGCTGATCGGCGGGCACGGCGTCGGCATGCTGATCTTCGCGGTCATTTTGGCCGGAGGCGCCATTCTGTGTCTGTCGGCCTGCATTGGCCTGCGCGATTATGGGTCCGAGGATTTGGGCGAGGACGACGATGAACCCGTCTCGAGCCGCCGCCCCGCTTATCCCGAGGATCAGGATGCCGCCGGCGAACCTGGCGTGGCGCTGGTTTTGCTCGGGGCGGTGATCCATGCCGGGCTCAGCCTCAAGGCCGCCCTGGCGCGTCGGCTCGCGCAGCGTCGAGCCCACGCGGAAGCGGCGCCGCCGGCCCCCTGGCAAAACCTGCAACATACCGACGCGGGATTCGACCGGCCGCTCGATCTTGCCATCGAACCGCTTCATTGGCCGGCGCCGGAACCGGAGGACTTAGAATTCGATGCCAGCGCCTATGCGCCGCCGGCTGCGCGCGCCGCGCGCAAACCGAAAGGGGACAGCGCAAAAACTTGTAGTGGATCAGGATGCGCCGCGGCGGACCATCGCACCGGCGGCCGGCATGTTGAAGCCTGGAACGCGGGCACTCAAGGAGGCACAGCCCTCGATGCTCGACCGGCTGTCGCCGCGCGATTATGTTTTTCCGCCCCTGCACATGCTGTCCGAAGCAAAGAAACTGCCGGCCAACAAAGTCTCCGAAGACGCGCTCAGCCAGAACGCGAGGCTGCTGGAAGGCGTGCTTGAGGATTTCGGCGTCAAGGGCGAGATCGTCAATGTGCGGCCAGGTCCCGTCGTCACGCTTTATGAGCTCGAGCCGGCGCCGGGGATCAAGTCTTCACGGGTCATAGGTCTTGCCGACGACATCGCCCGCTCCATGTCGGCGATCTCGGCCCGTGTCGCCGTGGTTCAGGGGCGCAATGCCATCGGCATCGAATTGCCGAACCAGCGCCGCGAGACCGTCTATCTGCGCGAACTTGCTCGGCTCGCAGGACTTTGAGAAACAGCAAGCACCGGCTCGCCATCGCGCTTGGCAAAACGATCGGCGGCGAGCCCATCATCGTCGATCTCGCTCGCATGCCGCATCTGCTCGTCGCGGGCACGACCGGCTCGGGCAAGTCGGTCGCCATCAACACCATGATCTTGTCGCTTGCTCTACCGGCTGAAACCGCAGGAATGCCGTCTCATCATGGTCGATCCGAAAATGCTCGAATTGTCGGTCTATGACGGCATCCCGCATTTGCTGACGCCGGTCGTCACCGATCCGAAGAAGGCGGTCGTTGCGCTGAAATGGGCGGTCCGAGAGATGGAGGACCGCTATAAGAGCATGTCGAAGCTCGGTGTGCGCAACATCGAAGGATTTAACGCGCGTGTCGCTGAAGCGGCCGCAAGAGGCGAGAAGCTGACGCGGACCGTGCAGACCGGTTACGACCGCGAAACCGGTGAAGCCATCTACGAACATGAGGCGATGCAGCTTACGCCGCTGCCGGTCATCGTGGTGATCGTCGACGAAATGGCCGACCTGATGATGGTCGCCGGCAAAGACATCGAAGGCGCGATCCAGCGGCTGGCCCAAATGGCGCGCGCCGCGGGCATTCATCTCATCATGGCGACCCAGCGGCCGTCGGTCGACGTTATTACCGGCACGATCAAGGCGAATTTTCCGACCCGCATTTCATTCCAAGTCACCTCCAAGATCGACAGTCGAACGATTCTGGGGGAGCAGGGCGCCGAGCAATTGCTCGGTCAAGGCGACATGCTCTACATGGCGGGGGGCGGCCGCATCTCGCGGGTGCATGGGCCGTTCGTCGCGGATGGCGAGGTCGAGAAAGTGGTGGCCCATTTGAAGAGCCAGGGTCAGCCCGAATATCTCGATGCGATTACCAATGAGGACGCTTCACCCGTCGATGAGGATGGTGGCGCGCCCGCACCCGGAAGCATGGATGCCGAGGAGGCGGGCGATCTTTACGACCGCGCGGTCAACATCGTTTTGCGCGATCGGAAATGCTCGACGAGCTACATCCAGCGGCGCTTGTCGGTGGGGTACAACAAAGCGGCATCGCTCGTCGAACGGATGGAGGCGGAAGGCGTGGTCGGCGCCCCCAATCATTCGGGCAAACGCACGATCTTGGTGGGCGGTGGGATCGATCGGGGCGCCTTCGATCTCGCCAATGAGGCCTAGGTTCGAGCAAGCATTATAAGTAATGTTTATCGAATTTATTCAAGCAATAACCGGTTCTTCGGTCTGTAATACAATAACTCTTGTATCTTGCCGGGCCGCGGCGCACAATAAAGTCCATAAGTGACTTCGGGGTTGGTCCGCTCATCGGGCCAGCCGATCATTGTCGATGCCGGACAACTTGAATTACGAGCACCGCGTCCTTTGGACAGCTGGATGAGTCATTCAACAAAATTAGCAATGCCATAGCTTCGGAATGATCTGCTCGGCTGAGGCAGATCAACGCATCGAACATTTTTTGGGTCCCGGCGGAATCGCGAGCAACGGCACGGGGGCTGAAATTTCGCTTTGTCTTAGCTGAGCTCAGCCAAGTGAAGTGACGCGAATCGACAAAAAGACTGGGAGATGAGTTTTGAAGCTAGCTGTCACTATAATCCAAAAGGGTCATGCGCAAGCTCAGGGACCATGCGAAGGCTAGAGCTCATAAACGGCGACCCAGAGCGGGGTCGGTTTAAAGCAACACGATCACCATGAGCGAGATTATGAAAGTTGCGTTGGTCCACGAATGGCTTACGACGTACGCGGGGTCCGACAAAGTCCTCGCAGAAATGATTTCCGTCTTTCCAGACGCAGATCTATTTTGTCTTATTGATCATTTACCTGAACATGAAAGGGCGGTATTTGCCTCGACGAAGATAAAAACCTCATTTCTTCAAAGGATTCCTTTTTCTAAGCAGATCTACCGCTATCTTTTTCCATTGATGCCTTTGGCCATCGAACAACATGACTTATCGAATTATGATCTTGTGATCTCCAACAGCCATGCGGTTGCCAAAGGGGTGCTTACCGGCGCCGATCAACTGCATATTTGTTATTGCTATACGCCGATACGGTATGCCTGGGATTTTCAGCACCAATACTTGGAGGAATCGAAGCTGACCAAAGGGTTCGGCAGCGCCTTAGTGCGGTATTTCCTGCATCGCATGCGCATTTGGGATTCCCGCACAGCCAATGGCGTCGATTATTTTATCGCATGCTCCGGCTATATTGCGCGCCGCATATGGAAAGCCTATCGCCGGAAATCGACCGTCATATACCCTAACGTTGAAGTTGATGACTTCCTGATAGGGCCAGGTCCGCGGGAAGACTTCTACTTCACCTCGTCCCGCCTCGTTCCATATAAAAAAATACAATTGATTGTTCGTGCTTTTGCCAAAATGCCGGACCGGAAGCTGGTGGTTATCGGCGCCGGCCCACTTCTCAAGCAAATTCAGGCGGAAGCGACCAGCAACGTAAAGGTGATGGGATTTCAGCCTTTTCCGGTCCTCCTCGACCATATGCAAAAGGCCCGATGCTTCATCTTCGCTTCGGAAGAAGATTTCGGAATTACCCCTCTTGAGGCCCAGGCCTGCGGCACGCCTGTCTTGGCTTTCGGAAAGGGTGGCGCCCGAGAGACGGTCGCCGACGGCGTAACCGGACTGTTTTTCCACGAACAAACCGAAGACGCCATCTGCGAGGCCGTGAAGCGGTTTGAGACTGTGGAGAAGGATTTCGATCCGGAGCGCATCAGAACCCATGCGCTTTCCTTTTCGACCCAAGTCTTCAAGGCAAAGTTCCGTTCTTATGTCGAAGCTCGCTGGGCCGAGCACCAGAAGAACATCAATACCTATCCCCGCGAAACCTTCTAAACAGGATCTATTTGATGAAAACTGCGCTTATTACCGGAGTCACGGGTCAGGATGGCGCCTATTTGTCGCGATTCTTATTGAACCGCGGCTATCGCGTCTATGCCACCCATCGGCGGACCAGCGCGCCAAACTTCTGGCGTATCCAGGAGCTCGGTATTGCCGATCATCCGAATCTGCATCTGCGGGAATTTGACCTCACCGATCTCAGCACCGCGATGCGTCTCATCGAATCAACGCAGCCCGACGAGGTGTACAATCTCGCCGCGCAGAGCTTCGTCCATGTTTCCTTCGACCAGCCGATTGCGACCGCCAACATGACCGGTCTGGGTCCGGTGCATCTGCTGGAAGCGATCCGCACCGTCAATCCTCGCATTCGCTTCTACCAGGCCTCGTCGGCGGAAATGTTCGGGGCGGCGCAAGCCATTCCTCAATCGAATCGACGCCGTTTTATCCGCGCAGCCCCTACGGCGCGGCCAAGCTTTATGCGCATTGGATGGCAGTGAACTATCGCGAAGCCTACGGTATTTTCGCGGCGTCCGGGATCCTGTTCAATCACGAGTCCCCGCTGCGTGGAGCCGAGTTCGTCACGCGCAAGATCAGCATCGCGGTCTCGCGCATCCAGGCGGGGCAGCAAAAAACACTCGAATTGGGCAATCTCGAATCGATCCGCGACTGGGGCTTTGCGGAAGAATACGTCGAGGGCATGTGGCGCATTCTGCAGGCGCCGGAACCCGACACCTTCATTCTGGCGACCAATCGCGCCGAAAAGGTGCGTGATTACGCAACCATGGCATTCCGGGCGGCCGGCATCGACATAGAATGGCAGGGCAAGGGCGAGGAGGAGCAAGGCATCTTCGCATCGAGCGGCGAAAGCTTGGTCAAAATCAATCCGCGTTTCTATCGCCCCTCCGAGGTCGAGATCTTGATAGGCAATCCTGAGAAGGCGCGCGACAAATTGGGATGGGTACCGAAAACGTCGCTCGAGAGCCTTTGCACCATGATGGTCGAGGCCGACATCGGCAGGGTTGCGAGGAACGTCCCGATACAAATGCCCTGAAGCCGGTTTTCTCGCGAACGCCCCTTAGACCGGCGTTCGCCTAAACCCATCAAAATGGCGCGGAGCTTGCTCTCGCGCCATTTTGGTTCGGCCTTGAGCTCTCGTGCAAAAGTAGGCTAATGGGTTGGCGGGACGCGAAAACGCCGCGCGCAGAAGGTGAGACCAGCGGCCCATTAACGCCATATCAACGGTCTAACAGCAAACTTCACGGGATCAAGGCGGCCTTCATGAAGCGCACGGCAGGACTGGCTATCGTATTTTGCTCCTTTTTCGGAATGGCGCCGCTTCAGGCAGGAACGTCTCCGACTGTACCAGCCCCCGCCAAGGCTACGGCTCCGACCGCGGCCCCGGCCCCGGCCAAACCCTTCGTCCCCCTCGACCCACTCGTCGCCGTTCAAAAAGCAAACACCTATTTCAACGCTGCCACCAACATGATCGGCGACTTCGTCCAGATCGGTCCCGATGGCAAACGTTCAGAAGGCAAGATCTTCGTCCAGCGGCCTGGGAAATTGCGCTTTGAATATGCCGCGCCCGCGACGCTGGAGATCGTCGCCGACGGTCTCTCCGTTGCCGTTCACGATCGCAAGACCGCGACCAAAGATATTTATTTCATCAGCCAGACACCGCTTAAGTTCCTGCTCAAGGATCAGGTCGATCTGACCCGCGATGTGAAGATCATCGACGTGACCAGCGACCCCAACGCTGTGACGATTCTGGTGGAGGACAAGGCAACCTTCGGCGGAACGTCCCAGATTAAACTGGTGTTCGATCCCGTGAAGTTCACGCTCAGGCAGTGGCAGGTGACGGACCCCCAGGGCTACGAAACTTTGGTCTCTCTCTTCAACATCGATCTGTCGAAGAAGCCGGACCCCGGGCTGTTTCAGATCACGCAAGAGCGCGTATTAAACACAAATAATTGACCCTTTTCGCCCGGACGCATCGCGGGCCTGGGGGTAGCCTAAAAATCACTAATAATTTTAATGGCTTAGCCGCATCGCGAAACGAGCCGCGCGTCAAGCCGCAAGCGTTTGGGTTTTAAAGCCGGCCAGCGGCGCCTTGAAACTGCGCAAACCCAACGTATTTTCAGGTAAGTGAGCGACAAAGCTTATCAGGCGTATCCCCCCGTTCCGCCTGAGGCAGATTTGCCGGTCCCCTCCCGGTAATGGTTGCTCCTAGGGGCGTTCGGTCCATGATCGAGCGCCCCTTTTTTTCGCCGCCAGATCCTGTGGGCCAAGATGCTTGGCGCTTGCGGCCGAGCTGGAAAATGTGGTCAATCCCTTGGCTGGTGGTGGAGCTCGGCGTGCAGTTTACTCTTGCAACCTGGAATATAAATTCGGTCCGTCTGCGCATAAATCTTGTGTCGCGTTTTTTGGAAGAACATGCGCCAGATGTTCTCTGCTTGCAGGAGACCAAGTGCCGAGACAGCGAGTTTCCTCTCGCCGCGTTTCACAAGCTCGGCTACCCGCATGTCGCGATCAATGGACAGAAGGGCTATCACGGCGTCGCCGTAGCCTCGAAGCTGCCGTTCGACCTCATCGACCGGCGTTCGTTCTGCGATAAGGGGGACGCCCGCCACATCGCGGTTACGCTCTCTCCTACGCAAGGGGAGGGACGGCCGCTCACCCTGCATAATTTTTATGTGCCGGCGGGTGGCGACGAGCCGGACCCGGACATCAATCCGAAGTTTGCGCATAAGCTCGCCTTCCTTGACGAAATGGCAGAGTGGGTCACGAGCCATCAGATCGCCAAGACGGATGCGGTCATTGCCGGCGACCTCAATATTGCGCCGATGGAGGCCGACGTGTGGAATCACAAGGCCTTGCTCCGGGTGGTCAGCCATACGCCGGTTGAAGTCGAGAAGCTTGGCCTTGTCGCGGAAGCCGGCCCTTGGGTCGATGCGATGCGCCATTACGTGGCGCATGATGAAAAGCTCTATACGTGGTGGAGCTATCGCGCGCATGACTGGGCCAAGTCCGACCGGGGCCGGCGGCTCGACCATGTTTGGGTCAGTGAAAGCCTCAAGCCCAGTCTCGGCGGCGTGCGAGTCGTTCGGGAGAGCCGCGGCTGGGAACGGCCGTCCGACCATGTACCGGTCATCGTGCAGTTCAATTTCTGACAAGCTTGGCCAGATGCGGGCTTAAGACCCCGACTCAGCCTTGTCGGCTGCGGCCAGGGCCGGCCAGCTTGTCGCTCCGAGCTCCTCGGTGAATTGACGGAGCCGTTCGCTCAACGATTGGCGCAGCTGTTCCGCGCTGGCTGGGAATTCGTTCAGAACCCGATGAAACAGCGGGCGGGAAATTCGCAGGACCGTCGAGGGTTCGCGGGCGATCGCGGTCGCGGGCCGGCGCGTCTGCGTCACCAGAGCCAGCTCGCCGATCAATCCGGGTGGCCGGACGATTTGGGCGGTGGCGCCGAACCCCGAGGTATCCATGGCAATCGAGCCCGCGAGCACCACAAAGCCATCGTTGGATAGTTCGTCGCGGCGGAACAGAATGTCGCCCGCGCGCAAGATGCGAGTTTCGCCCGAAAATGCGATCAGCCGCAGCGCTTCGGGTTCGATCGCAGCGAAGGTCGGATTGCGCGCAAGCGTGCGGATGTCATCTTCCAATCGCATGCTGACGCTTCCATTTGCAGAGCCCGGCTTTCGAAAAAGCCAGCTCTATCCTCACGGTACCAACTTATAGCCGCCCGCAGCCGTTATGAGAAGCTGCGCCTTGGCCGGGTCGCGCTCGATCTTTTGCCGAAGCCGGTAAATATGGGTCTCCAGCGTGTGGGTGGTGACATTGGCATTGTACCCCCAAACCTCCCGCAGCAAGACCTCTCGGGTGATGACTGACTGCCCAGCCCGGTAAAGGAACCGCAAGATGGCGGTTTCCTTTTCGGTCAGGCGCAGCTTGTTGCCCTTTTCGCCAATCAGATGCTTTGCTCCCGGCTGGAACGTATAGGGGCCGATCCGGAACAGCGCCTCTTCGCTCGTTTCATGTTGGCGCAAATGGGCGCGGATCCGCGCCAGGAGCACGGCAAACCGAAACGGCTTCGTCACATAATCGTTGGCTCCCGCATCGAAGCCCTCGATCGTATCGGTTTCCGTATCGTGTCCAGTCAGCATGATGATCGGATTTTTAAATCCTTCCTGGCGCAATTGCCGGACCGCCTCGCGCCCATCGAGATCAGGCAAGCCGACATCCATAATGACGAGGTCGGGCCTTTCGGCAAGGGCCAGCGCGATTGCCCCCTTCGCGGTATCGGCCTGGATGGCCGAAAATTCTTCGTGCAGGGCAAGTTGTTCGGCCAGCGCCGCGCGCAAATCATTATCATCGTCGGCGATCAGGATCTTAAGAGCCTGGGTCATGACCTTGTCCCCAATGGAGCGGGCATCGTCGCGCTCAATAATCGACACGGATTCAACTGGTTCCTCAGTTCCCACGGTGCCAAACCTTCCCATAATGCATTGGAAATCTATCCGAAACCCTCTGCCTTTAGGTGCAGCAGCCAAGAAAGCGCATTTTGAGCGAAAGCGGCATGCAACTCTAAAGCGAATTCAAGCGGAATGGTTACCATTACCTGCCCGGAAAATGGGCTAAGACGGACCGGCCCGGCTGCACCCGCGAATTGCATTCGATGGACCGAAAGCATAAATTTGCATGAAATATATTGCAAAAGAGCTGCCTAAATCATTTGCGCTTAAGACTGGCAAGGTCAAGCGTGGCCTGAGCCGCCTATCGGCCACGCGTATGCCGCGTCAAGGTCAAGCTGATGCAGTCTGGTTCGGCAGATTTCACGCGGGGCCGGTGGTCATCCCCTGCGCTCTCGGGCGAACCGGGATCACCCGAGACAAGCGGGAAGGCGACCACGCGACGCCCGCCGGCGCGTTTCGATTGCTCTCTGGTTTCTTTCGGGTGGACCGGGGGGCGCGTCTCCTCTCGCTCGTGCCGATGCGGCCGATCAGGCCCTCCGACGGCTGGTGCGACGATCCTTCAAGCGCGGTCTACAACAGCTGGGTCCGTTTGCCGAGCGCGGCCCGGCACGAGAAACTCTGGCGTGCGGATGGTCTTTACGATCTGGTTCTTGTGCTCGATTTCAACATCCGGCCGCGCCATAAATTCAAAGGCAGCGCGATTTTTCTTCATTGCGCTGGCCCGGGATACGCGCCAACCGAAGGCTGCGTCGCCCTTCGCCCGGCCGACCTGCGGCGCCTGCTGCCACGCCTCTCTCGACAGGTGACACTAACGATCAGGTGAAGTTTCTCGCACGATCTCACCGCGCGCCGAATATGGCGCTTCCGACCCGGACATAGGTCGCGCCCAATTGAATCGCGAGCTCAAAATCGGAACTCATGCCCATCGAGAGAGCCTTGATCCCATTGCGGTCGGCGATCTGATTCAGAAGCGCGAAATGCGGTGAGGCCTGATCGTCGACGGGCGGGATGCACATGAGCCCAGAAATCTCCAGCCCGTAATTTTCGCGGCAATTCGCGATAAAGCGGTCGGCCTGCTGCGGAAGAATGCCCGCCTTTTGCGGTTCGGCGCCGGTATTTACCTGGACGAAGAGGCGGGGGTGCCGCCCGCATTTTTGGATCTCGTCCGCAAGGGTTTTGGCGATCTTTTCCCGATCCACGGTCTCGATGACGTCGAAAAACTGAACTGCGTCACGCGCCTTGTTCGACTGCAACGGCCCGATGAGGTGAAGTTCGATGTCGGGATGGGCGGCCTTGAGCTCCGGCCATTTCTCCATCGCTTCCTGGACTCGGTTTTCCCCAAAAATTCTTTGCCCGGCCTCGATCACGGGTTTGATCTCTTCGGTGGCAAAAGTCTTGGAGACACAAACAAGGGCAACATCTTGTGGATTACGCCCGGAGTCGCGGGCAGCGCATGCGATGCGGGCGCGAACCGCGGCGAGGCGTTCGACGGCGGTTTCTAAAGATTTTGTATGCTGCTGCAAAGCTTTGGCCTTGTACTATGTTTCAAAGAGAGCGACCCATCGGCGCTAGCCGTCATGCCCGGCCTTGAGCCGGGCATCCAACAACGGAGACAGATGTTTGGATGGCCGGGTCAAGCCCGGCCATGACCACGGTAGATGAGTAATTTCATTCGAGACTTGGTATTAATCCAACTGTTTCCAGTTCTCGGCGATGAAGCCGCGAGGATCGAGTTTTTCGACCTGTCGCGAGATGACGGCTTTGGTTCCAACGCATTTCCACTCGTAAATCGTGTCGTGACCTGTCGCGGCCATGGGAACGACATCGGAACCGGGGTTATCTTTGCAAAAGGCGGATGCGCCGGTTGATTTCCGGCTGGCATTCGCTTTCCCGCAAACGAGGTTCGCGCCAACGTTGCAAAGCCAAATTTTGCCCTTCATGCATCGAAAGGAGGTGCCTTTTTGAATGTATGCGCCGGGCGTGTCGGACGAAAAGCCGAAAAGCCGGCGCGCCGCGGGAACAAGGGCGGCCGATATGGGGCTCACGCGATCGTTATCGGCTTCCTTCGCGCAAAGCGATGCAACGTCCTGCGCATAAGCGGTGCTCATGGGTGAGGTCGTTAAGGCCCCGGCGATTGCGATCAAAAAACCTGCGCGAACGGATGGAGACATGATTTCCCCTCGTGAAATAGGTTTGAGAGGTTAACACCCCTAAAGAAGTAAAGATCAAGATGTCCTGGCCAACCGGAAGCAGCACTTGCCCCTGAAGTTTGGCGAAGGCCAGTCTCGACGAACGTCAGCTCCTCGCGCGCGACGCCGAAATCCCAACTGAAACACGACCTTGACCGAGGGAGATTGACCGAGTTCGTTAATTAATGCTGTGTACGCCTCACATATTGGCCCGCTTACCCGACGCGATCGACGAACACAGCCATGGACTCTGAGCGCTACAACGCCCGCGAGGCGGAACCCAAATGGCAGGCATTTGGGAGGAGAAGGAAATTTTCCGCACGCGGAACGATGATTCGCGCCCAAAATATTACGTCCTCGAGATGTTTCCCTATCCGTCCGGCCGCATCCATATGGGCCATGTCCGCAATTATACGATGGGCGATGTGATCGCCCGCTATAAGCGCGCGCGCGGCTTCAATGTGCTGCATCCGATGGGCTGGGACGCATTCGGCATGCCGGCCGAGAATGCCGCCTGGCACAACAAGAGCCATCCGGCCGACTGGACCTATGCCAATATCGCGTCCATGCGCACGCAATTGAAGTCGATGGGTCTTTCGCTCGATTGGTCGCGCGAGATCGCCACTTGCGATCCGTCCTATTACAAGCATCAGCAAAAAATGTTTCTGGATTTTCTCGCCGCCGGCCTCGTGGTCCGCAAGAAATCCAAGGTCAATTGGGACCCGCTCGATCATACCGTGCTCGCCAATGAGCAGGTGATCGACGGACGCGGCTGGCGCTCCGGCGCGCTCGTCGAGCAGCGCGAGCTGACGCAATGGTTCTTCAAGATCACCGATTTTGCCGAGGATCTTTTGCGCTCCCTCGACGATCTGACCCGCTGGCCGGAAAAAGTCCGGCTGATGCAGGCCAATTGGATCGGCCGCTCGGAGGGGCTCGTTGTTCGCTTCGAACTCGAGCCCGGCGCCGCCATGGCGGCACGCGAGATCGAGGTCTATACGACGCGGCCCGACACGCTGTTCGGCGCCAAATTCTTGGCGATCGCCGCCGATCATCCGCTGGCGGTCGAAGCGGCGCGGAACGATCCGGGCCTCGCCGCCTTCATCGCCGAATGCCATCATGGCGGCACCTCGCTGGCGGCGATCGAGACGGCGGAAAAGAAAGGCTATGACACGGGACTTAAGGTGCGCCATCCCTTTGACCCCGATTGGCAGCTGCCGGTCTATGTCGCCAATTTCGTGTTGATGGACTATGGCACCGGGCGCGATTTTCGGCTGCCCGGCGCATGATCAGCGCGACCTCGATTTTGCCAATGCCTATGGGCTTGGCAATACGCCGGTCGTCTGTCCGCCGGGCGAAGACCCCAAGACGTTCAAGATCGAGCGATACCGCCTATGACGGCGATGGCGTGCTGATCCATTCGCGCTTTCTCGATGGGATGACCACGAACGGCGGCGAAGGAAGACGTCGCCCGGCGGCTCGAGGCGCAACTCGCTTGGCAACCGGCCGCAAGGAAAGCGCGAGGTCCAGTACCGGCTGCGCGATTGGGGCATTTCGCGCCAGCGCTATTGGGGCTGCCCGATCCCCATCATCCATTGCGAGGCCTGCGGCGTGGTGCCGGTTCCGGCTGCCGATCTGCCGGTCGAATTGCCGCAGGACATGAGTTTCGACGAGCCCGGCAATCCGCTCGACCGGCATCCGACCTGGAAACATGTCGCCTGTCCGGAATGCGGCGCGCCCGGCGCTGCGCGAAACGGACACGATGGATACGTTTGTGGATTCCTCCTGGTATTTTGTGCGGTTCACCGATCCGTGGAACGAAGCCGCGCCGACCGACGCCGCGATGGTCAAAAAATGGCTGCCGGTCGATCAATATATCGGCGGCATCGAGCATGCGATTTTGCACCTCCTCTATGCTCGGTTTTTCACCCGCGCGATGCAGGCGACGGGTCATGTCGGCGCGCTGAAGGAGCCCTTTGCCGGGCTATTTACGCAAGGCATGGTCGTGCACGAGACCTATCGCGACCCGGACGGCGACCTGGCTTTTTCCAACCGACATCAGGATCGAGCGGCGCGCCACTGAGCCGCCATGCCTATCCGGCTCGATAACGGCGAGGAAGTCGCGATCGGCGCGATCGAGAAAATGTCGAAGTCGAAGAAGAACACGGTCGATCCCGACGATATCATTGCGGCCTTTGGCGCCGATACCGCGCGCTGGTTCGTGCTTTCCGATTCGCCGCCCGAGCGCGACGTCATCTGGACCGAGGAAGGCGTCCAGGGCGCAGCGAAATTCGTTCAGCGCCTGTGGCGGCTGGTGGGCGAATTCGAAGGGCCTCGCCGCTCCCATCGGCACGCCGTTTCCGGCGAATCCATCCGCCGGCGGCGGCATGCGATCCGCCGGGCGGTTCATATGAGCCTGCATCAAGGTCGAGGAAGATATCGAGCGGCTGCGCTTCAATCGCGCCGTCGCGCAAATTCATGATCTCGCCAACAAGCTGTCGGCGGCGATCGGCGAGATCGAAAGCGCGGAAATCGGCGCCGGATATCCGCGCAGCGTTCCGCGAGGCCGGCCGACATCCTGGTGGTGATGGTGGCGCCGATGATGCCGCATCTCGCCGAGGAATGCTGGGCGGCGGCTTGGCCATGCGGATTTGGCGGCCGAGGCGGCATGGCCGACGCGCCGACCGGGCGCTTTGTCGTCGAGGATACGATCGCCTTTCCGGTTCAGGTCAATGGCCGCAAGCGGGCGGATCTCGTCGTCGCGCGCGGACGCCGATAAAGCCGCGATCGAGGCGGCCGCGCTCGCACTCGAACCGGTTCAGCGGGCGCTCGACGGCAAGCCGGTGAAAAAGATCATCATCGTTCCGCAAAGGATCGTCAATGTCGTTGCTTGAATCGCGAACCGCGTGGCAGAGCCGCGTTAGCCCGTGCCTGCGCTGCGCTTCTCGATGGCAGCTTTTGCGCTCGCTCCGGCTGTATTCCAGCCGCTCTATGGGCCGCTCAGCGCGGGCGGCGATGTCGCTGGCGAATTGCAGGCCATCGAGGTCAGCCCGATTCCCAACCGGCTCGGCCATTATCTCGGCAATGAGCTGATCTTCGCGCTTGAACGGCACCGGCTCGCATGTGCCTCCCAAATACCGGCTTGACGGTGACGGTCAGGCAGACTTCGTGCAAACGCCTTTGATCGATACGGTGACGGGCTATCCGACCGCCGCGACCGTCGTGGTGAACGCCGACTTACGTGCTGACGCCGGTGCAAGGCGGCGAGCCGATTATCAAGGGCAACGGCGATCGCGGCTGCGAGCTATGACCGGACGAGCCAAAGATTTGCCGATATTCGCGCCGCGCGTGACGCCGAGATCCGCGACGCGAAAGACGCTCGCCGATCAGATCCGCACCCGTATCGCGGCCGCGTATTGCCGGAGCGCGGCTAGAGACATCTGTGGTCGCGGTCAAGAACCACGAAGCGGAGCGTTTCCTCGCCCGCCCGGCGCCGCATATTTTTCTGTACCTTGTCTTTGGCACCGACGCCGGGCTTGTCGCCGAGCGGACGCGAAAAATTATCTCAGCGTGCCATCGAGGATCCGAAAGACCCGTTTCAACTCGTGCGGATCGCTGGCGACGAGCTTGCCGCAGATCCGATGCGCCTCGCCGATGAAGCCAATACGATTCCCCTGTTCGGCGGCAGACGGGCGATCGTCATCGAGGCGCAGGGCAAGGTCTTTCCTGGCGCGATCGAATCCGTCCTCGCCACGCCGCCGCGCGACTGCACGATCGTCATCGAAGCCGGCGCGTTGAAGAAAGATGCGGCCCTGCGGATGCTGTGCGAGCGCGGCAAAAACGCAGCGGCGATCCAATGCTATCCGGATTCCGGCCGGGATATCGAGCAATTGATCGATGTCGAGATTTGCGAAGTCGGTCTTGACGATTGCGCCCGACGCCAAGGCCTTTCTTGCCTCGCAGCTTGGCCAAGACCGGCTTTCGACCCGCTCGGAACTCGAAAAGCTCATGCTTTTTGCGCATGGCAGCGGGCGAAATTCGCCTCGATCATGTCGAGGCCATTGTGCAGCGACGCATCGAGCCTTCTCGTTGAGAAGGCCGTCAATGCGGCTTTCGGAGGCAATTTCCCGGCGCTCGATGCGGGCCTGCGCCGATTTTGGCGGGGCGAGCGATCATTCATGTGCTGCTCGCCGCGGCTTGCGCCTGCCACGCATTTGCGGCTGCACCGCGACGCAGTTCTGGCGGGGACACGCGAAGCATCCGGTTTCGCCGGAGGCTTTCGCAGAGATGCCTTCGATCGGCATTTCGCCTGGACGCAAGGCCCGCCTTCGGCCGGGTGATCGGGATCCTTGGCCGAGGCGATCGCCAGGGACCAGCCGGGAGCCGAAGCTCGGCGCCTGCCTTGACGGGCGGGCGCTCTGGACCATTGCGCTTTCCGCCCGCAAGACGGCCGCCCGCTAAACCTCAACACGCACGAGGCGCTTATTGCGCGGCTTGCGCTGTTTTGCCGGTGCGCGGTTTTGCCGCGCAGAGGAGCCTACGTTGATCTGCGCAGAAACATCCGCGTCGCAGACCTCCGAACGGGCTCGACCCTTGCCGGCAAAAGCTTATCGCCGACGATCTTGATTTAGCGTGATCGAGGTGACATTGATGTCGGCACTCCTGCCAAGGCGGTTTGTCGGGTCCCTGGGACCGGCATCTTTGACGCAGCTAGGGTTGCGCCGCAAAAAGCTCTATGTTAGGGACCGTCGCCTTCGGGGCGGGCCGCGTTCTTCGTTTCGGCTTTCCCGTCCGCGCTTCACTCTCGCGCTGATTGCCGTTTTGCCGGCTTTGTTCCGCGAAAGACCCAGCGGTCGCGGGCCGCTGAGTTATTGTCTAGGGGTTGAAGTTGGCGGATCAAGAGACACTCGTGTCGGGAATGGCGGGGCGCTACGCCCAGGCGCTTTTCGCGCTCAGCCAGGAAACCGGGACGACCGACCAAGACTGCCGCCGATCTCGCCGCCTTTCCGAATTGATTGCGCAAAGCGCGGATTTCGCAACGTTTCGTCAAAAGTCCGGTCTTTTCCGCCGAGGAGCAGGTGAAGGCGCTCGACGCGATCCTCGCCAAGGCTGAAATCACCGGGATTGCCGCCAAATTTCATCAAGCTCGTCGCGGCCAAGCGCAGGCTGTTCGCCATTCATGACATGATCCGCGATTTCAATACGTTGAACGACGCCGCAAAAGGGCGTCACGCGGGCCCCGTGACCGTCGCCGAGCCGCTCAAGGCCGAGCATGTCGAGGCGCTGCGAAGCCGCGCTTGCCAATCTGTCCGGCGGCGGCGAGTCGAAATCGCGATCAAGGTGGATCCGGCGATCATCGGCGGGCTGTCGTTCAGCTCGGCTCGCGCATGGTCGACGGCTCACTCAAGACCAAACTCAATTCGATTCGCACACGTATGAAAGAGGTCGGCTGATGGAAATCCGTGCCGCGGAAATTTCCGCGATCCTCAAGAACGAGATCGCGAACTTCGGCAATGAAGCAGAGGTGACCGAGGTGGGCCAAGTCCTCTCGGTCGGCGACGGTATCGCCCGCGTCTATGGCCTCGACAATGTCCAGGCCGGCGAAATGGTCGAGTTCGAGAACGGCGTGCGCGGCATGGCGTTGAACCTCGAGAGCGACAATGTCGGCATCGTCATTTTCGGCAGCGACCGCGACATCGAGGAAGGCCAGACGGTCAAGCGGACGAGCGCCATCGTCGACGTGCCGGTCGGCAAGGGACTGCTTGGCCGCGTTGTCGACGCGCTCGGCAATCCCATCGATGGCAAGGGTCCGATCGATGCTGAGAGGCGCGCCCGGGTCGACGTCAAGGCGCCGGGCATCATCCCGCGCAAATCCGTGCATGAGCCGATGGCGACCGGCCTCAAGGCGATCGACGCGCTGATCCCGATCGGCCGCGGCCAGCGCGAATTGATCATCGGCGACCGCCAGACCGGCAAGACGGCGGTGGCGCTCGATACGATTCTCAACCAAAAGCCGCTGAACGAGGGCACCGACGAAAGCCTCAAGCTCTATTGCGTCTATGTCGCGATCGGACAGAAACGTTCGACCGTCGCGCAATTCGTGAAAGTCTTGGAAGAGCAGGGCGCGCTGCCCTATTCGATCGTCGTCGCGGCGACGGCCTCCGATCCGGCTCCGATGCAGTTCCTGGCGCCCTTTGCCGGTTGCGCGATGGGCGAATATTTCCGCGACAATGGCGATGCATGCCCTGATCATCTATGATGATCTTTCCAAGCAGGCCGTCGCCTATCGTCAGATGTCGCTTTTGCTTGCGTCGCCCGCCGGGACGCGAGGCCTATCCGGGCGACGTGTTCTATCTGCATTCGCGTCTGCTCGAGCGCGCGGCGAAACTCAACGACGCCAATGGCGGCGGCTCGCTCACCGCGCTGCCGGTGATCGAAACGCAGGCCAACGACGTCTCGGCCTATATTCCGACGAATGTCATCTCGATCACCGACGGCCAGATCTTTCTCGAAACCGATCTCTTCTATCAAGGCATCAGGCCCGCCGTGAACGTCGGTCTTTCGGTGTCGCGCGTCGGCTCGTCGGCGCAAACCAAGGCGATGAAAAAGGTCGCCGGCAAGATCAAGGGCGAACTCGCGCAATATCGTGAAATGGCGGCCTTCGCGCAGTTCGGATCCGATCTCGACGCGACGACCCAGCGTCTGCTCGCGCGCGGCTCGCGCCTGACCGAGCTTTTGAAACAGGCGCAGTTCTCGCCTCTGAAGGTCGAGGAGCAGGTGTGCGTGATCTATGCCGGCGTCAATGGCTATCTCGATGCGTTTCCGGTCGACCGGGTGCGGGCTTTCGAGGAAGGGCTTCTGGCGCTCTTGCGCGCGAGCCATCCGATCTGCTCGATGCGATTCGCATCTCGAAGGATCTCTCCGACGACTCGGCGCAAAACTCAAATCGATTGTCGATGCCTACGCCAAGAACTTCGCTTGATCGAGACATGCTCTTCGCATCAGATTGCGCGAGCACCGCCCGGACAGAGGTGAAGCGGATAGACCATGCCCTCGTTGAAGGATCTGCGAAACCGGATCGCCTCCGTCAAAGCAACCCAAAAGATCACCAAGGCCATGCAGATGGTCGCGGCGGCGAAATTGCGGCGCGCCCAGATGGCGGCTGAATCGGCGCGGCCCTATGCCGAGCGCATGGAACAAGGTCTTGAGCCAATCTCGCCGCCTCGATCGGGACCGGCGGCGCAGGTCCCGCCGCTGCTCGGTGGCGGCGGTCGCGATAACGTCCATCTCCTGGTCGTCTGCACGGCTGAACGCGGTCTCTGCGGCGCCTTCAATTCCTCGATCGCGCGGCTCGCGCGCGACACGGCGATCTCGCTCATGGGGCAAGGCAAGACGGTCAAGATTCTGTGTGTCGGCAAGAAAGGCCATGACATCCTGCGCCGGCAATTCGGGCGTCAGATCATCGAAGTGATCGACCTGCGCGCGGTGCGGTCGCTCGGCTTCGACGATGCCGACGCGATTGGCCGCAAGATCGTTGCGCTTGCACATGCGGCGGCGAGTTCGACGTCTGCACGTTGTTTTTCTCGCGTTTCAAATCGGTGATCGCGCAAATCCCGACCGCGCAGCAAATCATTCCTGCTTGCCTTGCCGGCGGAGGCGAAGGCGACGGCATCGGCCGCGGTCTTACGAATATGAGCCGGACGAGGAAGAAATTCTCGCGACGCTGTTGCCGCGCAACATTTCGATCCAGGTCTTGCGGGCGCTGCTTGAAAATGCCGCGTCGGAACAAGGCGCGCGGATGAGCGCGATGGACAATGCCTCGCGCAATGCCGGCGAGATGATCAAGAAACAAACCATGAAATACAATCGCTCGCGCCAGGCGATGATCACCAAGGAACTGATCGAGATCATCTCCGGCGCCGAAGCGCTTCTGAGCATTCAAGACAATCTCAAGGGGACGAAGCATGGCTGACGCCGCATCCAATTTGCCCACGGGCCACGTCACGCAGGTCATCGGCGCCGTCGTCGACGTGAAATTCGACGGGCATCTGCCGGAAATCCTCAACGCGCTCGAAACCGACAACGACGGCAACCGCCTGGTCCTCGAAGTCGCGCAGCATCTCGGCGAAAATTCGGTGCGCTGCATCGCGATGGATGTCTCCGAAGGGCTCACCCGCGGCCAGAAGGTCACCGATACCAGGAGCTCCGATCACGGTGCCGGTCGGCGAGGAATGCCTTGGTCGCATCATCAATGTCATCGGTGAGCCGGTGGATGAATTGGGTCCGGTCGAGCGCGAACAACCGTCGGTCGATCCATCAGCCGGCGCCGTCCTATGCCGAACAATCGACCGAAGCGCAGATCCTGGTGACCGGCATCAAGGTCGTCGATCTTCTTGCGCCTTACGCGAAGGGCGGCAAGATCGGCCTCTTCGGCGGCGCCGGCGTCGGCAAGACCGTCTTGATCATGGAACTCATCAACAATATCGCCAAGGCGCATGGCGGCTATTCGGTGTTCGCCGGCGTCGGCGAGCGGACCCGCGAAGGCAACGATCTTTATCATGAAATGATCGAGTCCAAGGTGAATGTCGATCCGCATGAGCATGGCGGCTCCGCCAAGGGCTCGAAATGCGCGCTTGTGTATGGCCAGATGAACGAACCGCCGGGGGCGCGCGCCCGCGTCGCTCTGACCGGCCTCACCGTCGCCGAGGATTTCCGCGACAAGGGCCAGGACGTGCTTTTCTTCATCGACAATATTTTCCGTTTCACCCAGGCGGGCTCCGAAGTCTCGGCGCTTCTCGGCCGTATTCCCTCGGCGGTCGGCTATCAGCCGACGCTGGCGACCGACATGGGCGCCTTGCAGGAACGGATCACCACGACGACCAAGGGCTCGATCACCTCGGTGCAGGCGATCTATGTGCCCGCCGACGATTTGACCGATCCGGCGCCCGCAACCTCCTTCGCGCATCTTGACGCGACGACCGTGTTGTCGCGTGCCATCGCCGAAAAGGGCATTTATCCGGCGGTCGATCCGCTCGACTCGACCTCGCGCATGCTGTCGCCGCTCGTCGTCGGTGAAGAGCATTACGCGGTCGCGCGAAAAGTTCAGCAGCTTTTGCAGCGCTACAAGGCGTCTGCAGGACATTATCGCCATTCTGGGCATGGACGAGCTGTCCGAAGAAGATAAGCTGACGGTTTTCCGCGCCCGCAAGATCGAACGCTTCCTGTCGCAGCCTTTCCATGTCGCCGAAGTGTTTACCGGCTCGCCCGGAAAGCTCGTTTCGCTCGCCGACACGATCAAGGGATTTAAGGGGCTCGTTGAAGGCAAATACGACCATCTGCCCGAGGCCGCCTTCTATATGGTGGGCTCGATCGACGAGGCCAGTCGAAAAGGCCCAGAAACTCGCAGCCGAGGCGGCGTAATATTCGTGCGCCACGGCAGCGGCAGCATAAGCAAACGACATTCGAGGGTATGAAATGGCGGCTTTTCACTTCGAAATCGTTTCTCCCGGAGCGACTCGTCTTTCTCGGGCGACGTGGAAGCCGTGGTGGTCCCTGGAACGGAGGGCGAATTCACGGTTCTCAAGGACCATTCGCCCTTCATGTCGAGCATGAAGCCGGGTGTCGTTGAAGTCGATGAAACGCCGTCGAAAAAACTTCGCTTGTTTGTCCGGGGCGGTTTCGCGGAAGTCGCCCCGACCGGACTGACGATCCTCGCGGAACAGGCGATTCCGGTCGAGGAGCTCGATGCGGCGAAGCTCGCCGCCGACATCAAGGACGTTGAGGAGGATGTCGCCGATGCGCCCAACGACGAAGCCCGGCGTCTCGCATCGGAAAAACGCGATCAGCTGCTGGAATTGAAAGCCGCCCTCAAGATTTGAGGGCGCCGTCCGGCGCGTTCGACACGACGGTTTGTTCTACCATTGCGCGACGTTCGAGAGCAGAGCCCGGCCTTTGTCGGCTCTCTAGAGCATCGGACACTCAAGTGAATCCATATCCTGCGGCGGCGAAGTAGTTTTGACATTCGGCGGGCTCGAACAGGTCGCAGATTTGGCCGATTGCCTGCCAGAGGGCGTCGATGGTCCTGATGGCCTTGGCACGGAGATGGGCTTTGAGTTTTGCAAAAGCCATTTCGATGGGATTGAGGTCGGGGCTGTAGGGCGGCAGGAACAGGATCCATGCCCCCTTAGCTCTTATGGCCTTTTCGGCGGCCGGGCTTTTGTGGGCTGACAAATTGTCCATGATGACGACATCGCCCTTTTCGAGGGTCGGCGCGAGCTGGGTTTCGACATAGGTCTCGAAGATGCGGCGGTTCATCGGAGCATCGACGACGAAAGGCGCGGTGAGGCCGTGGCAGCGCAGGCCAGCGACGAAGGTCTGTGTTTTCCAATGGCCGAACGGGACTTTGGAGCGAAGCCGTTGGCCCTTCAGGCAGCGGCCGCGCAGGCGGGTCATCTTGGTGGTGGTTCCGGTCTCGTCCAGGAAGACCAGTCTGTGCGGTTCAAGCCGCATCCAGGGTTGCCGTGTGGCCGTCCATTCCTCGCGCGCTTGCCGGACGTCGGGCCGATCTTGTTCGCTGGCCAGCAGCGTTTTTTTTGAAGCGGTAGCCGTTTCGAATGAGCCAGCGCGAGATCGAGGCAGGATCGGCCCTTGTGCCCGTGGTAGCCGCCAGTTCGGCCGCCAGCTCCGGCATGGTGATATCGTCCTTCTCGGCAACACAGGCCAGCAGAAACGCCCGATGCGGATCGAGCTTGGCGTGTCGCCGCCCACCACCGGGCTTAGGCGCGAGCCGTCCGCTCGAATAATAGGTCTTCATCAGATTGACGACGAAGGATACCGACACCTGAAAATGTGCGGCGGCGGCATGGCGTGACTGGCCAGCCTCGACAAAGCGGGCAACACGTTCACGCAGATCGAGCGAATAGGCTTTCGGCATCGCGACTCACCTCCTTATGAAAGTGAATCACAAAACCCGCCTCACCGGAATCCCTTCGATTCAACCTGAATATCCGCCGCTCTAGAGCATGTTCCGAAAAAGTTGACCGACTTTTTTCGATCAGAACATGCTCCAACTCGTTGAACTTGAGCGTTTCCTTTTCGATCAGATGATTCCATCTGATCGGGAAGCGCTCTAGTCGATCCGTTGCGCCGGCGTGTCCTCTCCATTTTGCTGAAAGATCAGTCCGGTGGCCACGCCCTGGTCGTCGGTATCGAACCTGATCGCAACATTTGCTTCCATGCAGAAGAAATCTCGAACGCTCTCGGGGAGGAGTTCGATTTGCAGCTCTCCCGGGGTTTGGGCGAAGAGCCGATCGCCTTTACGCGAGATGGTCAAAACGACATCCGGAGCCAACCGGTAGCGGCCCTCATAAGCATTGAAAATCGCGGGGTCGACTTTTGCTAATTTGCGGGTGATCGGAGCAAAGTCCGGCCAATCATATTCATGCGCGATCGCGCGCATCAATTCGTCGGCAAGCTCCAGACCGCGCACGCCATTGGTCATGATCACGGCGCCATCTCCGGATTCGTAGCCTACGATTAGGCTCGCAAATCCGATGTTCACGCCGGGATGCCAGAAATAGGGATGATCTCGGCTCCCGCCGATCATCGGCCCGAGGCCGTAGTGGCCAAGACCGGGCGTGAGCATCTCCTTCGCCATAGCTTGGGACAGGACCTGGGATGCCCGCCCCGCCACTGCGTTCTGGACGCCGATGGCAAAGCGCGCGAGGTCGGACGGCGTGGTCCAAAGGCCGGCGGCGGCGAGTTCGGGATAAATATGCGCGCCGCCCCCGACCGGTTCTCCATTCGCCAGATAGGGCATCACCGCTTCGCGCTTGAGGTCGTCCGGAAGGGGCTGCAGAAAAGCGCTGCGCGTCATGCCGAACGGTCTGAGAACGCGATCTTGCAGCAAGCGGGGAAAAGCCTGGCCGCCGACATCGATGAGCAATTGCTGCACGATGGTGTAGCCACCGCCCGAATAGTGATATTGCGTACCAGGCTCGACTTCGACAATGATCGGCGGATTATTTGCCGGCGCGGTGCCGTTCAGCGTCGCGATCAGCGAAGGCAGCAAGGCATTCGACGCATAGCCGTAAAAGCCCGGGACATTCACGCCGGCGCGATGAGCGAGCAATTCGCGCAAGGTCGCCTTGGCTTCCCTCGTCAGCGGTGTAGCCGAAATCTTCCAGCTGGTCAGCGCCAAATCGACATCGCTGTCGAGATGAAGTTTGCCCTCTTCAACGAGGGAAAGCGCGGCCACCGCCGTGACCGGCTTGCTGATCGAGCCGGCCTGAAACAGATCGTCCGGTGTGACCGGTGGCCCACCTAAGGATCGAACTCCGAAGCCGCGCGCCCATTGGATCGCTCCGTCATGGATCATCGCGATGCTTACCCCTGGGATACGAAGGGCCGCCATGCGGTCCGCAAGCTTCATTTTGCGGAGCTCGGCGCCTTCGAGTACGACTGGCGGGAGTAATCCATTGACCACCCGCTCGATGCGCCGGTCGAGATCCTCGACGATTTTTGTGGGGTTCTGCTTGTCCGCCGACCATGAAGGTGGCGTCAAAACCAGAAAAAGGGTTGCGGCAAGAACGGCACAGAGGGGAGGAGCGCCAAAGGGTCTATTTTTCACAAAAACGTCCCTCATCGGATCCGGCGGAGCGCCATCGCCACGCGCCCTTCGATGGCGTGGGCAAGGCATAATCCTAACCGGGGACAAAGCCTTGAAAAAGTCCAATCGCGCAAAGCCTCCGGTCGGTGTGGTCCTGGAAGAGTTCTGCCGGCGGCCGTAATATTTTGATGTGCACGGAAAGTGACGGCCAGCGAAGCTCTCCTCGCGGCGCGGTTTCCGCATTCGCCCGAAATGGTTTAGACCGAAGCCCAATCCTCCCACACACTTGAGAAAAATGGCGCCTCCTTTTCTGCTGTTGCAGAACATTTCACTGACCCTCGGCGGCAAGCCTCTTTTGGAGTCTGCCGACCTATCCGTTTCGGCGGGCGAGCGTCTTTGCCTCGTCGGCCGCAATGGCTCGGGCAAATCGACGCTGCTGCGGATCGCGGTCGGCCTGATTGAGCCGGACGGTGGAACCCGCTTCCTGCAGCCAGGGATCACGGTCCGCTATCTGGCGCAGGAGCCGGACCTTTCCGGCTACCCGACGACACTTGCCTATGTCGAGGCGGGCCTCGCTGCGACCGATGACCCTCATCGCGCAATGACGCTTCTCAACGAACTCGGCCTCACGGGGAATGAGGATCCAGCCAAGCTTTCGGGCGGCGAATCGCGCCGGGCCGCGCTCGCCCGCGTCCTCGCGGCACAACCCGACGTCTTGCTGCTCGACGAGCCGACCAATCACCTCGATCTGCCGGCGATCGAATGGCTCGAGAGCGACACTCAAGACCTTGCGCTCCGCTCTCGTCATCATCAGTCACGACCGCCGATTTTTGCAGAACCTTTCGCGTAGCACCGTCTGGCTTGACCGTGGCCTGACCCGGACCCTCTCGCGGGGATTTTCTGAATTCGAGGCCTGGCGCGACCGGGAATTGGAAGAGGAGGAGCGCGCCCACCATAAACTTGAGCGTAAAGTCGTCGCGGAGGAGCATTGGCTGCGCTACGGCGTCACGGCGCGGCGCAAGCGCAACCAAAAACGCCTTGCCAATTTGAAGTCGATGCGGACCGAGCGGAACCAGCGGCGTGTTCCTGCTGAGGTCAAGCTTCGAGGCAAGCGCCGGCCATCTTTCCGGGAAGCTGGTCATCGAAGCCAGGGATTTCGAAAAATCCTTTGGCGAGCGGGTAATCGTCAAGAATTTTTCGACCCGTATTCTGCGCGGCGACCGGGTTGGCCTCATTGGGGCAAATGGTGCCGGCAAGACGACTCTCATCAATCTGCTGATCGGGAATCTTGCCACCGGACCGGGGTTCGGTGCGGCTGGGCGCCAATCTCTTGATGGCGACGCTCGATCAGGCCCGCGCCAGTCTTGATCCGGATACGAATTTAAAGGATGCGCTAACCGGGGGCGGCAGCGATTTCGTCGAAATCAACGGCGAGCGCAAACATGTCATCGGCTATATGAAGGATTTTCTGTTCGGGCCCGGAGCAGGCGCGCACGCCGATCGGGCGGCTTTCGGGCGGCGAACGCGGACGGCTTGATGCTGGCGCGGGCGCTCGCCCGTGCATCCAACCTTCTCGTTCTCGACGAGCCGACCAATGATCTCGATCTCGAAACGCTCGATCTGTTGCAGGAAATGCTCGCCGAGTACAAAGGCACCTTGCTGATCGTCAGCCATGATCGTGATTTTCTGGACCGCGTCACCACTTCAGTGCTGATGGCGGAAGGCGGTGGCCGTTGGGCCGAATATGCGGGCGGCTATTCCGACATGGTCGTCCAACGCGGCGCCGGGGTCAGTTCCGCGCCGATCGTTGCCGTATCAGCCGCGGTCAAAGCGGAACCTAAGGGCGGGGCGGTACAACTGCCTCGCCCCAAGCCGCGACTGAGCTTCAAGGAAAAACACGCGCTTGAGAATTTGCCGGCGCGCATGGATGCCTTGCGCGCGCTTAAAGCGAAGTTCAGCCTTCAGCTCTCCGATCCTGGGCTCTATGCCCGTGATTCCGCGAAATTCGGGGAACTCTCCGCGTCTCTGGCCAAAGCGGAGGTTGAACTCGCTCAGCTGGAGGATGAATGGCTTCAGCTCGAAATTCTCCGGGAAGAAATAGGCTCGCGATAAGGGGTGAGGTTGCAGAACGACTTCGCCTGCAACCTGAGTGTGATATTTGCGCCACGGGTGTTTGCATTCGCGCTTCCAGGACCCAATCCCCGCCTGCGCAGAATCTAAAATAAAATTTATAATTCAATGGGTTAGCCTCATGAAGGCGATTTTGGCGTAGTCAACATGTCATACAGACGACGTCCAACTGTAATGCTTAACCTTTACACCCGAACTTGTCCTGAGCCGATGCCCATCAAGGCGCTGGCGAAGGTAATAAGAACGTTGGCGTGAGGATTAGAGTAAGCAACGTCTGTGGCGCAAATACTACACTTAACCTATTGACTAAGCCGAACAAGCAAAGCTACCTTTGTGCTTGTGGGGTCCAGAGGGGCGAGTGGCAGAATAGCAACGACTGTGGCCGAAATACCATAGTTTTAGCGTTGACTAGACTGTCTATATAGCACAGATTTTCAACAGAGCGTTGCAGCGAAATCCTTGGGTTATTCGCGAGCACTACTTGGAAAACGGACGGATCCGGAAGGGGTCCTTGTATTGGGGGATGTGTCATGAAACTCTTCAAGGGTCTTCTTCTTGGTTCGGCCGCGGCCTTGACGGGCGTGGCAGGGGTGTCGGGGGCCCGCGCCGCCGATCTTCCGGCGCGCGCCGCCGCGCCAATCGAATATGTTCGCATCTGCGATGCCTATGGCGCCGGCTTCTTCTACATCCCGGGCACCGAGACCTGTTTGCGGGTCGGCGGCCTGGTGCTCGGCGAAGTTCGCGACCTTCGATCCGAGCTACAGCATTGGCGGCACCGGTTTCTACGGCAATGGCATTCCGGCCTTCCATACCGCACTCGCTCCCGTGGGCGTAGGTTGCCGGTGTGGGCTTCCTTCCGGGCGTCACCCAATATTCCAACAATCGCTCGCGCGATGCGACGAGCTTCAACGCCTTGGGCCGGGTCGAACTCGACGCCCGGACGGCCTCCCCCTGGGGCACCTTGCGGGCCTTCGCGCGGGTCGATTCCTATTATGGCTCCGGCGCCAATTCCGCCACCGGCAGCCTTGCGGCCTTCGAGCAACACCTGGAACACCACCGCCGGCACCAGCTCGCAGCGCGAGTCGACGATCATCAACAAGGCCTTCATTCAATTCGCCGGGTTGACCGCGGGCCGTGCCCAATCGATGTTCGATTTCTACGCCGATGCCTATAACTGGGTGAATGTGCGCGGCTCCAACGCCACCGTCGCCCTGTTCTCCTACACCGCGACCTTCGGCAGTGGGTTTTCCTCGACGATCTCCTTCGAAGACCAGCCGTCCCGCCGCGCCGCGATCGGCAGCACCATCGCCAGCGCCACGGCGACCGCCGCCGGCGCGCCCATCCCGATCAATGTCGGGGGCATCACCGGAACCTCCTTCCAAGGCCAGCCCGCCGGCGCCCGGGTCCCCGATATCGTCGGCAACCTCCGCCTCGACCAGCCCTGGGGCGCGGTGCAAATGTCGGCCGCGGCGCATCAGATCCGGGCCAGCCTGTTCGGCTCCACCGCGCTCGGCACACCGCCGGCCACCGGCGCCGGGCTCACCCCCGCCTATGCCTTCCCGGCCCTGGTCAGCAATTCCTATGGCTTCGCAGTTCAGGGCGGCATTCAGCTGAACGCCGATTTCCTCTCGCCCGGCGACAAGTTCTGGCTCCAGGCGGCGTATGAAAAAGGCGCCTTTGGCTATATCGCCGGCAACAACCTCGGCTACAACTATGGCGCGGTCAACCAGAACCGCTATGCCGGCTCCGGCTTCACGGCATCGGATTACAGCACCGGCTGGAACAGCCAGCCCAACTCGGATTGCGTGTTCACCGGCAGCGGCTCCTGCGAGCAGCAATGGGGCTGGGACATCACCGGCGCCTACAAGCATTACTGGATCCCGACCCTCAGCTCCGCAGTCTATGGCTCCTATATGGAAGTCCATTATTCGGCGAATGCCCTCTCCGGCTTCGGCGGTGGCGTCGGCATCTCCAACATCAAGGAAGGCCGGGTCGGCACCAACCTCATCTGGACGCCACTCAAGGGCTTCGATATCGGCGGCGAATTCATGTATGTGCATGTGAACCAGAGCCGTCCGGCCGGCCTTGTTCCGGATGCCACATTGGTTGCTGTCGGCCTGCCGGCCTTCAGGCCAAACCAAAGCCAATACGAAGGCCGCATCCGGGTCCAGCGCGCTTTCTGATCGGCGGTTTTCCCATCCGCACACGCGGTTCTCTTCAAGGCCCGGCGCCAAAACGCCGGGCCTTTCATTTTGAGGCGGTTGCTGCGCAGTTCCCCACCCTCCGCCGTGCAACCGGACCGCATAACATCCGGCTCGACCCGCGAAGCTGACTGGCCATCTCGCAAAGCGTTATATAAAATAACCTTACAAAGTGAGGTTAGCGGGCGGGTCCGCGCTGCGGCCAAGAGCATGTTTGTTCGTCATCTCAGCTATTTCGTCGCCCTGGCGCGAGAAAAGCATTTTGCCCGCGCGGCGGAGGCTTGCCACATTGCGCAGCCCACTCTCTCGGCGGCCATTCGCAAATTGGAGGACGATCTCGAAGTCCGGCTCGTGATCCGCGGCCACCGCTTCGTCGGGCTCACCGCCGAGGGCGAGCGGGTGCTGGGGTGGGCCCGGCAGATCCTCAACGACTACGATGGCTTGCGGCTCGATCTCAAGGGCTTGCGAAGCGGTTTGAGCGGCACCTTGCGGCTTGGGGTCATTCCGGCTGCGATGCCTTTGGTGTCCTGCCTGACGGCGCAATTTTCAACCGCCCATCCGGCGGCGATGGTCGAAGTGACGTCGATGACGTCGCGGTCCATCCAGACCGGGCTCGACACTTTCGAGCTCGATGCGGGAATCACCTATCTCGACAATGAGCCGTTGGAAAACGTCCGCCGCTTTGCACTCTATCGGGAGCGCTATGTGTTCGTGACCCATTGCAACAACCCCTATGCGGGGCAAAGGGCCATTACGTGGCGGGAGGCGGCGCGGGAACGGCTCTGCCTGCTCAGCGAAGACATGCAAAACCGCCGGATTATCGATGGCGTCCTCGCGGCGCTCGGCACGACGGCAAATCCAACCATCGTCAGCAATTCGTTTCTGGGCATTTGTTCTTATGTCCGCCACGGCGGCTTCGCGAGCATCGTGCCGCAGAGTTTCTTCCATGTGTTCGTCAACTGCCCGGATCTGGTGGGGATCGAACTCATCGAGCCGACCCACAGCCAGATGATAGGGTTCGTTCTCTCCGATCGCGATCCCTTGCCGCCGATGGCCAGTGCACTTTTGACCGGCGCGCGGCAAAGCGACTTCGCCGATGGGCTGGCGGCGGCTGTCGGCGGCACGAGTTGATCGGCGCTTGCTATCGATTCTTCAAAAGATTTCATTGGATTAATATTGAGTTCAGGGCGAGCTTAAGCTCGCTTGAGACAACAGTGTGTATCTCAAACCTGTTTGTTCAAAGTTAAAGGAAGAAGCGCTTGAAAGCTGACCGCATCTGGCCAGATATAGTTAGGACTGTGCCTCAGATATTCTAGGCTTGAACTTGAGAGGTAAGCTCTTCTTCTTATGTTCTAGAAAAAATAATGGAAGGGAGAAAGACATGGCAAAGGTCGTTTGCATTCTTTACGACGATCCGATCGGCGGTTATCCGAAAATCTATCCGCGCGACGATTTACCCAAGATCGATCATTATCCAGGGGGGCAGACGCTTCCGACCCCCAAATCGATCGACTTCAAGCCGGGCACCCTTCTTGGCAGCGTGTCGGGCGAACTGGGCCTCCGCAAATATCTCGAATCCCAGGGGCATACGCTGGTCGTGACCTCCGACAAGGATGGCCCGAACTCGGTTTTGGAGCGCGAACTTGCCGATGCGGAGATCGTGATCTCGCAGCCTTTCTGGCCGGCCTATCTTACCGCCGAGCGCATCGCCAAGGCGCCCAAGCTGAAACTCGCGGTGACCGCCGGCATCGGCTCCGACCATGTCGACCTGCAAGCGGCGATGGACCGCGGCATTACGGTTGCGGAAGTCACCTACTGCAATTCGATCAGCGTTTCCGAGCATGTGGTGATGATGATCCTCTCCCTGGTACGCAATTACATCCCCTCCTACGAGTGGGTCTTGAAAGGCGGCTGGAACATTGCCGATTGCGTCGAACGCTCTTATGACGTCGAAGGCATGCATGTCGGCACTGTCGCGGCCGGCCGCATTGGTCTTGCCGTCCTGCGCCGGCTGAAACCCTTCGATATGCATCTCCATTATTTTGATCGGCACCGGCTGCCGGAGGCCATCGAGAAGGAACTCAACGTCACTTGGCATCCGACGGTCGAGGATATGATCAAGGTCTGCGACGTCGTCACCATCAATGCGCCGCTGCACCCCGAAACCGAGCATCTCTTCAACGATGCGATGATCTCAAAGATGAAGCGGGGGGCTTATATCGTTAACACCGCGCGGGGAAAAATCTGCGACCGCGACGCGATTGTCCGCGCCTTGGAGAGCGGCCAACTTGCGGGCTATGCGGGCGATGTCTGGTTCCCGCAGCCGGCGCCAAAGGATCATCCGTGGCGCACCATGCCGCATCATGGGATGACGCCGCATATTTCCGGTACGTCGCTGTCCGCGCAGGCGCGTTACGCCGCGGGCACCCGCGAAATCCTCGAATGCTATTTCGAGGGGCGCCCCATCCGCGATGAATATTTGATCGTCGACAAAGGCAAGCTCGCCGGCACCGGCGCGCATTCCTACAGTGCCGGAGATGCCACCAAGGGGTCCGAGGAAGCAGCAAAGTTCAAGAAAAGCGCCTAAGGCCATAGCGGAGCGGCTCCAAGGCGGAGCCGCTTCCCGTCACCATCCCACGTTTCTCCGTTTGGGCCGGCACCGGCGAGTTTTTGAATTTGCCCATGGCTACGCCTTGGAAAGCGGGGCTCTCAAAGTGGTTGCGGGATCATTCCTGTCTTCGCGCCAGCCAGGATGATTAAAATGAATGACGTGGTCGCCATTGTAGGAGACGACGGCATGATCAAAGGTGAGCTTGCCGATCCGGCGCCAATTTTGAAAAGTCCGTTTCGTGTAGCCGAGGAATTCCTGCGTCGTCCCCTCATCCGTCACTTCGATATGAAACGTCAGCGTACGTTTTGGCGCGGGATCGCCCTTGTCGAAAATCTGCGCCATGATTTCGTCGCGGAAATCCAAAGTCGTCCCTTCGATCCTTGGCTGATCCGATGCAACCAAAAGGCGCATGAATTCAGGCGTGCGTGTGGGTTCATCCAGCGGTTTACCGAGTTCGGCGATCTGGTACAGCTGCCGCAAGGTGGATTTCTTATCGACGAGGGTAAAAACAATCCCTGAAACAAGCAAAATCAGCAGTCCTTTCCCGCGGCGCCAAGGTGTCACATTGGGAGCATTACGAAACTCGGCATCGTTGATATATTCGGTGCGGTCGCCGCCGATGTCCTCCTGGGTAATGAAGCTTGCGGTCCGCAGCGGTTCGGCATGATTGGGGTCTGTGATGGGAAACAGTTTGCCGACAAGTGCCAATGTCCGCGTCCGGCCGCGATTGATCTCGGAGCCGGTGGAATAGCGTCCGATGACCAAGGCTTTGCTATTTTTTCCGAAATAGCCCGAGTATTCCGTTTCTTCGGTTATCTCCCACAAGCCTGTGAGGCAGAGGCCATTTGGGTGCACGAGGCGGCGGTATCCCTTCCCGTCCAGTCCCCAGCGCAAGTCAGCGTGAGAATCGACGGCGCGTTCCGCAGCCTGCCGAAACAGATATCGCCGGCCAAGAGAGAGAAATCCGCGCAATACAAGCGACAACGTCGTTTTGTAATCAGGCAGGGGTGGTTCGCCTTCGCGGCCCCAAACCCTTTGATAGGGATTGGCGAAGATCGCCTCTCGCACTTGCGAAAAGCGTGATCCGTTATAAGCGCGGTCTTCTTGCGTGACCTGTTCGATGCCAAAGTCTTCTTGCTCCATAATGAACTCCTCTCGCAAATGCCGCGGCGTCTTATAGGGCGTGGCGCCGACCCCAAAATTTTCCTGTACCTGCCTCAATATTGTTTGCCTTTATTTCTAGCTGTCTTTCGCCAAGGAAAAGATCACTTTTGAAAAAGCGTTTACGGTGTCAAACGGGATCGGCCTGACGTGGCGTCCGCGCGGAGGTGCTGGCGGTGGGCTGAAAGGAGCTTGGTCTTAAGGCTTCTTTCGGCTAATGCGCATTGCTCATCTCACGGGCACAAACCGATTTGTCAGGCTTAAATTGCACATGACACGCGTCGTCACCTTCACGCCGAACCCTGCGATCGACGTTTCGACGTCAGTTGAGAGAATTGCGCCCACCCGAAAACTCCGGTGTGGTGCGGCGCGGCGCGATCCGGGCGGCGGCGGAGTCAACGTCGCCCGTGTGATCAACCGGCTGGGCGGCGACGTGACTGCGCTCTACCCAATCGGAGGCGCAACAGGAGGTTTGCTCCAACGATTGATTGATCAAGAAGGCATTCGCAGTATGACGGTCGCGGTCAAGGAGGAAACCAGAGAAGATTTTACGGTTCGCGAGGAGACATCTGGCGCCCAGTACCGCTTCGTCATGCCTGGACCACGGTTTAGCGAACAAGAATGGCAAAGCTGTCTCGACGCGCTTGCTGCAATCGAGGGGGGTGCTGGTATCGTAGTCGCCAGCGGCAGTCTCCCCGTGGGGGTGCCTGACGATTTCTATGCGCGTACCGCCCGGCACGTGACGAATTCAGGCGCAAAGTTCATTTTGGATACGTCGGGTCCGCCGCTTGCTGCAGCCTTGGAAGAAGGCGTGTATCTCATCAAACCGAGTCGGGGCGAGCTGTGCGGGCTCGTCGGCGATTCCCTCCAAGGCGAGGTTCAATGCGTCGCCGCTGCCCGTAGCCTCATCAAGGCGGGAAAAACCGAGATCGTCGCCCTCACACTTGGGCATCAAGGCGCGTTGCTGGTAACCCGTGATGGAGCATTACGCGCGCCGCCGCTCGCCGTAAAAGTTGTAAGCGCCGTCGGTGCTGGAGATAGTTTCCTGGGGGCCTTGGTCTGGAGCCTCGCGCGTGGCGACGAGATCCGTGATGCCTTCCGGTACGGCGCCGCGGCCGGTTCGGCGGCCTTGCTGCATCCCGGTACCCAGCTGTGCAGCGTGGCCGACGTTCATGAGCTCTATCGTAGGGTTATCATCGAAGTTGTTTGAAAACTGCCGATATCCGGTCCGCCCCGCAGGCCCACTCATTGGAAGCGGAGAGGTAATGCAAGGATCTGATTGCGAAGGCGGAGCGGGACAATCAAGCTGCTGCTCAAGCCTTCACGATCTTTGACAAGAAACTTTGCTCTTCCCGCCCGATAAAATCGCCCATGGACAAGTCGACGCCGGCAGATCGACCCGTCGAGATGACCGCCGCGGCGGCGCTCTTGACGCGTTCCGGGCCGCCAAAACGGTCCGCTTTGCGCCTGCTGCGCGGAATATTAGTCGCTTTTATTTTTCACAGCTATAAGTGATATTACGGACGCGTTGTTGGGGGCGAAAAGAGCGGGCATGACGAGGATCTCCGGGACCCAGGACTTGGAAGCCTATCTGGATCAAAGCGTTGCTACGGATGCTCGCTTAGGGCCGGCCGCGAAAGTGCTGAATGAAATCGCGGTCACCGCGGTTGAAATGTCGAATGTAATCGGTTCCGGACTCCTGAACGGCCGTCTCGGGGCGAGCCGTTCCAGCACCAATACGGACGGCGACGTCCAAAAGGAGCTGGATGTTCTAGCCAATAATGTCTTCATCGAGGTGTTCAAGCGTTCGCCGGTCTTGGGCGTCGTGTCGGAGGAATTGCGGGAGCCCTTGCCCCTCGATCCCGCGGCGCCGCTTGTCGTGGCGATGGACCCGCTCGATGGTTCCTCCAACATCGACACCAATGTGTCGATCGGAACGATCTTTTCGATCCTTCCCGCGCTTCCCGGCGTCAGCGACATTTACGCGCATTTTTTGCAACCTGGCCGCGCGCAGATCGCCGCTGGTTTTGTCATTTATGGTCCGCAGACGTCGCTCGTATTCGCCTTGGGAAGCGGTCAAACGCAGATTTTTACCCTCGATCGGCGCGACGGCCAATTTTACCAAGCAACCTCCGATCTGGCGATCCCCACAGAGACAGCCGAATATGCCGTCAACGCCTCGAACTATCGGCATTGGGATGCGCCCGTTCGCGTCTTTGTCGATGATTGCGAGCAAGGCGTCGAAGGGCCCATGAAGCGCAACTACAATATGCGCTGGACTGGCTCGTTGGTCGCGGACGCCTATCGGATCTTGCAGCGCGGAGGGATCTTCCTCTACCCGGGCGATCAGCGTAAAGGCTATGGCGAAGGCCGGCTGCGCCTTCTTTACGAAGCCAATCCTGTGGCCTTGATTGTCGAACGCGCCAATGGGCTGGCGACAGACTGCGTCTACCCGATACTCGACGTCGTTCCTTCAGCCATCCATGCGCGCGTGCCGCTCGTCTTTGGCTCGGCAAATCTGGTCGAAGTCGTCGCCCGCTATCACAGCGATCCGCAATTTTCCGCCGAGCGCGCGCCATTATTCGGCAAGCGCGGCCTCATGCGTTTGTGAAGAAGAGACCATCGTGTCCGCCAAAAACCCGATCATTTCGGTGACCGGTTCTTCTGGTGCCGGAACGACATCGGTCAAACGCACATTCGAACAGATTTTTCGCCGGGAGAACATCGAGGCCGCCTTTGTCGAAGGCGACGCATTTCATCGCTACGATCGCGACGATATGCGCAGGGTGATGGCCGAGGAGGAAGCGAACGGCAATCGAAATTTCAGCCACTTCGGACCGCGTGCCAATCTTCTTGCCGAGCTCGAAGGGGTGTTCCGTAGTTACAGCGAAACGGGGACGGCGAAGACCCGGCGCTATATCCATGACGAGGAAGAAGCCGCGCTCTATGGCTGCGATCCTGGGACCTTCACCAAATGGGAGTCCTTGCCCGAGGGGAGCGACCTTCTCTTCTATGAAGGCCTGCATGGGGCTTTGGTGACGGAAAAGGCGAATATTGCCCAATATGCCGATCTGAAAATCGGCGTCGTCCCTGTCATCAATCTGGAATGGATTCAAAAAATTCATCGTGACAGGTCGGCGCGCGGCTATTCGACGGAAGCCGTGATGGACACGATGCTGCGGCGAATGCCCGATTACATCCGCTACATTTGTCCGCAATTCACCGAAACCGACATTAATTTTCAGCGCGTCCCGACGGTTGATACGTCAAACCCCTTCGCCGCCCGCTGGATCCCGACGGCCGACGAGTCGATGGTCATCATCCGTTTCGCCAAGCCGCGTGGCATAGATTTCGCTTATCTTCACTTGATGATTCACGACAGTTTCATGTCGAGAGCCAATTCGATCGTCATTCCAGGCAACAAGCTCGATCTGGCGATGCAGTTGATCTTGACGCCCTTCGTCCTCCAGCTCGTTGAGCGGCGCCGGCGCGCCCGTTGAGTGTCGAAGCCTCTTTTTTGGAATCGATTTAGGGCAGCCAGGAACGGATATTTGATGAGAAATGGTCGATGGCGCCATTCTAACGCCTGCATAGGCCTGCAATTTCGATCGGATTTGGCGTCCAAGGCCTCCCGACTTTGGACCGCCGTCGACAGTTTCGTAAGCCTAGGCGGCGTCGGTGTTGCTCAAGTTTCACGAACGTCAGAAATACACTATTCTCGGCACGTTACCCGCAATCGCGACGGAGTTAATCCATGGCCCGTATCACCCTTCGGCAGCTGCTCGACCACGCGGCCGAGCATGACTATGGCGTCCCAGCGTTCAACATCAACAATATGGAGCAGGGCTTGGCGATTCTGTCGGCCGCCGCCTCCGTCGATGCGCCGGTGATCATCCAGGCCAGCCGCGGGGCGCGTGCCTATGCCCATGATATTATGCTCGCCAAAATGATCGAGGCCCTGATCGAGATTTACCCGAACATCCCGATCTGCATGCATCAGGATCACGGCAACAGCGAAGCCACCTGTTTTACCGCAATTCAGCACGGTTTCTCATCGGTGATGATGGATGGATCGCTCGAAGCCGACGGCAAGACGCCGTCTTCCTATGAGTATAATGCAGGCATCACGAAAAGGGTCGTGGAAGTGGCTCATGCCGTGGGTGTTTCGGTCGAGGGGGAGCTCGGCGTCCTTGGCTCGCTCGAACATGGCAGCGGCGATCAAGAGGACGGGCATGGAGCCGAGGGCAAGCTGAGCCTCGACCAGCTTTTGACGGACCCGGACCAGGCTGTCGATTTCGTGACGAGAACCAAGGTCGATGCGCTGGCGATCGCCATGGGAACATCGCATGGTGCCTATAAATTTTCGCGCCGACCGGATGGCGATATTCTATCCATGCGGGTGATCGAAGCGATCCACGCCAAGCTTCCCAACGTCCATCTTGTCATGCATGGATCGTCATCTGTCCCGCAGGAACTTCAGGACCGCTTCAACAAATACGGCGGGGCCATGCGTCAGACCTATGGCGTGCCGGTGGACGAAATCGTGCGCGGCATCAAGCATGGCGTCCGCAAAGTGAATATCGATACAGATTGCCGTCTTGCGCTGACCGCCGAACTTCGCCGGGTCGCCGTCGAGACGCCGGGCGAATTCGATCCGCGGAAATTCTTGAAGCCCGCGATGGAGGCAATGCGCGAGGTCTGCCGACAGCGGTTCGAGGAATTCGGGACCGCTGGCAATGCGTCGAAGATCAAGGTTCTGCCGATGTCCGCCATGGCCGAGCGCTACGCCTCCGGCAGCCTCGATCCTCGCGTGGAGCTTCGTCGCAGCGCTGCGGAATAAAGAGTGCAGCTGCGAACCGGCGCCTGTCCTGTGCGGGCCCTGAAGGCAAGCCAAGATGCCGAAAATTACTCCGTTCTTGTGGTTTGACGACCAAGCCGAAGAGGCGATGGATTTTTATACTTCGGTGTTCAAGAACTCGAAAATCCTGAACATCACACGCAATATTGAGGGCGGACCGGGACCTGAGGGAACCGTCTTGACCGGAACATTCGAGCTCGATGGGCAGGAATTTATCGCTTTGAACGGAGGCCCCCTATTTGCCTTCACGTCCGCCATTTCGTTTTTCGTGCATTGCGAGACGCAGCAAGAAATCGATGAATACTGGGAGAAGCTTTCCGAAGGCGGACAAAAGGAAAGATGCGGCTGGCTGAAAGATAAGTACGGCGTGTCATGGCAGATCGTTCCGACCGCTTTAGGGGCGATGTTAAGCGGCGCCGATTCTGAAAAATCGCGGAGAGTGATGAAAGCCCTCCTTCAAATGGATAAGCTTGTCTTGGAAACCTTGCAGCAAGCATTTGAGCAATAGGCTTGCGTTCCGGACCTCGACCGTTGCTGCGCTGCTCTTGACAGGAGAAGGCTTGGATATGAAATGCCTGCTCAGGACCCTCGGCCCCTATTTTGCGGGCGGTTTCATATGGATCGGCGCTTTAGAGCGCAATGGTCTTCTGCTCGGCTCAGCCCATAGGAAAGCGCAAAGAGAATGACTCCCCTCGTCATTGCGCCCTCGATTCTTTCGGCCGATTTCGCCAAACTCGGCGAGGAGGTCCGGACGATCTCGCAAGCGGGCGCGGACTGGATCCATATCGATGTCATGGATGGCCATTTCGTGCCCAACATCACGATCGGGCCAGCGATGGTTGCCGCGTTGCGCCCTCATTCGACGCTGCCCTTCGACGTGCATCTCATGATCGCTCCGTGCGATCCCTATCTTGCCGCCTTTGCCGAGGCGGGTGCCGATCTGATTTCGGTCCATGTCGAGGCGGGACCGCATCTGCATCGGTCGCTACAGGCAATTCGGGCGTTGGGAAAAAAGGCCGGCGTTGTGCTCAATCCGGCGACGCCCGTCTCAAGCGTCCGGCATGTCCTCGATCTCGTCGATCTGGTGCTGGTGATGTCGGTCAATCCCGGTTTTGGCGGCCAGGCTTTCATAGCCTCTTCGGTCGATAAGATCACGGAGCTGAAGACAATGATCGGCGCTCGGGCGATCCGCATTGAGGTCGATGGCGGGATCTCTCCTGAAACAGCGGGCTTGGTTGCCGCGGCGGGCGCCGACACCCTGGTTGCCGGTTCGGCCGTCTTTAAGCAGGGCCCTGAGCATTATGCGGCGAACATCGCCGCAATTCGAGCTTCCGCCATGAGAAAGCAACGCAGCGATGCCGCTTGAGGCGCTGATTTTTGATGTCGATGGGACACTCGCCGAAACCGAAGAGACGCATAGGCAGTCGTTCAACGAGGCATTTGCCGCCGTGGGATTGAATTGGACCTGGGATCGCGATGTCTATCGCGATCTCCTCCAGGTCACCGGCGGCAAGGAGCGTCTGCAGCATTATATCGATCTTTGGAAGCCGCAGGACGGCAGAACGGCCCAGGCCCGCTTTGCCGATATCTACGCAGAAAAATCGGCGCGCTACGCCGCCCTCGTTGGCGCGGGAAATGTCATTCCGAGGCCTGGCATTCGTCGCCTGATCAGAGAAGCCCGTGCGCGGGGCGTGCGGCTTGCCATTGCCACCACCTCTCTTCCGGGCAGCGTCGACGCGCTGCTGCGCGACATGTTCGGCGACGACGGACCATCGTGGTTTTCAGTCATCGGCGCCGGAGATGTCGTTGCCGGCAAAAAACCTGCCCCCGACGTCTATAGCTTCGTGCTCGATGCGCTTGGATGCGAGCCCGAAAACTGCGTCGCCATCGAAGATTCGGAAAACGGTGTGAGGGCGGCGAGGGAAGCGGATTTACCGGTCGTTGCCGTCCCAAGTCATTATTTGAAAGGCGATGATTTCAGCCTTGCAACCAGCCTTCTCAGCGATCTTGGCGAGCCCGACCGTCCCTGTCGCCAGATTGCCGGCCTGCGCTTTGAGAAGGATTATGTCGACATCGACGGCCTGGAGTCCTGGCTGATGAAGCAGCGTCCCGCCGCTGGTGCGGCGAAGTCGGGCGGGGATTAGCACTTGGCTTGAGATGGAAAAACGAAATGGTCCGCAAAGCTGGTTTGCGGACCATTTCTTTATTTTTAAAAGAGCCCCGACACCTTGCCGGTATCATCGAGATCGATCTTGGTTGCCGAGGGCACCTTCGGCAGGCCCGGCATGGTCATGATCTCGCCGCACACCATGCACGACGAATTCCGCGCCGGCGGCGAGCCGGACTTCGCGGATATTGATTTCATGGCCGGACGGCGCGCCGCGCAGGCTTGCGTCGGTCGAGAAGGAATATTGGGTCTTGGCGACGCAAACCGGATAATGGCCGTAACCATCCTCCTGGAGCTTCTTGATCTGCCCGCGAATTTTCGAATCGGCGGTGACCTTGCTCGCCCCATAAAGCTTCGTGGCGATCGCCGTCACCTTGTCCCAAAGCGAGGCTTCGTTCATCGTAGACGAATTTAAAATCGCCGGGCACCTTGTCGATAATATCGACGACGGTGCGCGCCAATTCCTCGGCGCCCTTGCCGCCTTCCGCCCAATGCCGGCACACCACGACCGGAGCTTCGTGATGCGCCATCTTCTTCTTCAAAAGCTCGATCTCGGCGTCCGTATCGAAGGTAAAATGGTTGATCGCGACGACGCAGGGCAAGCCCGTAATGGTTGCGGATATTGTTGACGTGGCGCTCTAAATTGGCGACGCCCTTTGCCAGCGCCTCGAGGTTTTCCGTATTGAGTTCCTTGAGGTCGACGCCGCCATGATATTTGAGGGCGCGGATGGTCGCGACAATCACGACCGCCTGCGGACGCAGGCCGGATTTGCGGCATTTGATGTCGATGAATTTTTCGGCGCCGAGATCGGCGCCGAAGCCCGCCTCGGTCACCACATAGTCGGAGAGTTTAAGCGCGGTCTTGGTGGCGAGCACGGAATTGCAGCCATGCGCGATATTGGCGAAAGGACCGCCGTGAATGAAGGCCGGATTGTTTTCGAGTGTTTGCACGAGATTTGGCTTCAGCGCGTTTTTCAAAAGCACCGCCATCGCGCCATGCGCGTTCAAATCTGCCGCATGAATGGGCTTTTGGTCACGCGTATAGCCGATCACGATCCGCGCCCAGCCGATCCTTCAAATCCTTGATCGAGGTGGCAAGGCAAAAGATCGCCATGATTTCCGAAGCGACCACGATGTCGAAGCCATCCTCGCGCGGATAGCCATTCGCAACGCCGCCCAAGCCGACGGTGATTTGCCGCAGGGCCCGGTCGTTCATATCGACGACCCGTTTCCAGGCGATGCGCCGTACATCGAAGTTCAGCTCATTGCCGTGATGGATATGGTTGTCGATCATCGCCGAGAGAAGATTGTGGGCGAGCGCGATCGCGCCGAAGTCGCCGGTAAAATGCAGGTTGATGTCCTCCATCGGAACAACCTGCGCATAGCCGCCACCCGCCGCGCCGCCCTTCATGCCGAAAACCGGCCCGAGCGAGGGCTCGCGGAGACAAATGGAAGCCTTCTTGCCGATCCGATTCAGCGCGTCGCCGAGGCCGACCGTGGTCGTCGTCTTGCCTTCTCCGGCCGGTGTCGGGCTGATCGCCGTCACCAGGATCAGCTTGCCGTCCGGCCGGTCGGCGAGGCTATCGACATAATCCAGTGAAACCTTGGCTTTGTACCAGCCATAAGGTTCAAGGTGCTCGTCCCCGATGCCGAGCTTTTCGCGCGCCACCTCGCTGATCCGGCGCATATGGGCCTGTTGAGCAATTTCGATGTCCGACGGCATGGTCCCCTCCTCTCGAAGCCGTGCTCAGGCTTCCACCACATTTTGCGGCTTGCCTGCCGCGAATGCGTCCACGTTGTCGATGAGCTGATCGGCGAGGATCTGCATGGCCTCCCGGCTTGCCCAAGCGACATGCGGCGTGATGATGAAATTTGGCAGCCGCAAATCGAGCAGAATATTGCCTTGCTTGGGCGGCTCGACCGTCAAGAACGTCGAAACCCGCGCCGCCGATGATTTTGTTGGGTCAATGCCTCGGCCAAGGCCGCTTCGTCGACAAGCCCGCCGCGGCCGGTGTTGATCAAAATGGCGTCTTTCTTCATCAGCTTCAGCTCGCGCGCGCCGATCATATTCTTGGTCTCGGGCGTCAACGGCAAATGCAGGGTAATGATGTCGCTCTCGCGCAGCAAAGTGTCGAAATCGGTCAGACCTGGCTTGCGGGAAGACGTCATAGGCCAGCACCTTCTGGCCAAAGGCCTCGGCGATCCGTGCCACCGACTTTGCCGATCGCGCCATAGCCGACGATGCCGATGGTCGAGCCGCGTCATGTCGCGGATCGGATGGTCGAAGAAACAGAATTGATCGCATTCCTGCCAGCGTCCGGCGCGCACATCGTCGCGATAGGCGAGGAGATTGCGGCGAAGCGCGAAGGCCAGCGCGAAGACATGTTCCGGAACCGTGTTGAACGCATAATTGCGGATGTTCGAGACGATAATGCCATGCGCCTTGCAGTAGGTCTTATCGACGACATCGGTGCCGGTGGCCGCGACTGCGATCAATTTGAGATTGGGGAGCCGCGCGAGCGTTGCTTCGCGCATGGGCACCTTGTTGATGATCGCAATCGTCGCATCGCGAAGGCGGCCGAACAATCTCGATCCGCCGAGGTGACCGCATATTCCGTATAGCTATGCGGAAAATTCGGCGTCCGCAGATTGGCCTCGAGAGTCGAACGGTCGAGAAAGACGATCGAGTGTGGCACGGCGGTGATCTTTCTATGAATTCGATGTGTGCCGGTTCCGCCAGCAGAGCATTCCGGCAAGCCCCGTTCCGAGATGCATGTCGGGCGTCTTGCCTGAGCTCGCGACGCCTGCATTCAGGCTCGGTTCCTTCGGCGTTGTGGCAGATATCGCCTTCGCGCAAACGCCATTGCCGCCCGCGTGCGGGCGGCGCTGCGATGTAGCGCCGCGATTGCGAAGTGCAAGCGGCCTTACGATGCGCAAATCGCGCATGCAATGCGCCTCAATCGTTGAGGACGCCTTCCGGGTGCAGCTCGGCGAAATGCTCCTGATCCGACGGCTTCTTTTCCTTGGCCATGATGGTCGAGCGGAAATGCTCCTGGGCAGCAGCGACACCGCTGCCGAGTTTGATGTCGATGCCGACGTCGCCATCGCCATTTCCGCGCCCGCAATAGCGCCAAGAACCATGAGGTCGTTGAGATCGCCGAGATGGCCGATCCGGAACACTTTGCCCGCGACCTGTGACAGACCGGCGCCGAGCGACAAGATCGTAACGGCGGAAAGCGGCGTCGATCACATCGGCGCCGTTGAAGCCCGGCGGGACGACGATCGCGGTCACCGTGTCGGAATACCATTTCGGTTCCTTGGCGCAGGGCTGCGAGGCCCCAGGCCTTGACCGCGGCGCGCACGCCGCTCGCCAGAACATTATGGCGCTCGAAAACGCGTTCGAGCTTTTCCTCGAACAGGATCTTCAGGGATTCGCGCAGGCCATACAGCATCGGCAACGCCGGAGTATAGGGGAAATAGCCCGTCGCATTGGCCTTGATCATATCGCCAAAATCGAAATAGACCCGCTTCAGACCGGCGCTCTTATAGGCCGCGAGCGCGCGGGGGCTGGCGCAGACGATGCCAAGACCAGCCGGCAGCATAAGACCTTTCTGTGAGCCGGCGATCGGCGAGATCGACGCCGCCATTCGTCCATGCGGAAATCGATGCTGCCGATCGAGCTCACGCCATCGACATAGAGGAGCGCCGGATGATTGGCGGCGTCCATCGCTTTGCGCACGGCGCCGATATCGCTTGTCACGCCGGTCGCGGTCTCGTTCTGAACGGCCAGCACCGCCTTGATCTGGTGCGCTCTTGTCGGCACGCAGAATCGGATTCGATCTTGTCGGGCTTGACGCCGGTGCCCCATTCTTCCTCCAAAACCTGGACGTCGAGGCCGAGCCGCTGCGCCAAGATCAATCCACAAATGGCTGAACTGACCGAACCGCGAGGCCAAAACCTTGTCGCCGGGAGAGAGCGTGTTGGAGAGCGAGGCTTCCCAGCCGCCGGTGCCGGACGACGGGAAAATAAACACCTGCCCGTCGGTGCTCTTGAAGACTTTCTTCAAATCCTGAAACAGGGGCAGAGTGAGTTCCGGAAATTTGGAAGACCGGTGGTCTTCCATCGCCACCATCATGGCGCGGGTGACGCGGTCGGGGACGTTGGTTGGTCCAGGAACGAAAAGAAAGTGGCGGCCCGCCATAATGCATCCTCCATTTGTTTGCCGGTTTGCACTCTTAACAAAACCATTGGCTCAAGCGCAACAGCCGAAGTCGCGCGAAGCTGTCCTTTTTAACCCAGGATCTGCAAAACTGGAAACCGGTATGCTGAAGGTTCTTGCGGCATGCGTCATCTTGCCGTCCACGTGCGGTCCGAATCTCATACGAGCCGACTCTTAGCGAATCAGTACAATGGCGCGGAAATCGTTCACATTGGTGAGGGTTGGTCCGGTCACGACCAGATCGCCGATCGCGGAAAAAAAACCATAGCCATCATTGTTGGCAAGCATGGCCTTGGCCGATACGCCGGCCGCGGCCGCGCGGGCAAGACTGTCGGGGCCAAGCAGCGCGCCCGCGTTGTCCTCCGTGCCGTCGATTCCGTCGGTATCGCCAGCGAACGCATAGATGCCGGGATGGCCGTCCAAGAGCGACGCCGAGTGCCAGCAGAAATTCGGCGTTGCGGCCGCCACGGCCGGTTCCACGCACGGTGACGGTGGTCTCGCCGCCCGAGATCAGCACGCAAGGAGGCGGCCAAGGGCTGGCCGAAAGTCATGGCTTGCCGCGCGATGGCGGCGTGCACCAAGGCCACGTCGCGGGCCTCGCCTTCGATTGCGTTGGCGAGAATGAGCGGGGTGACGCCGGCCTTGCGGGCGACTCGCAGCGGCAGCTTCGAGCGACATTTGCGGCGTCGCGATCATCACATTGGTCGACGCCCGCGAGGCGCGGATCGCCGGGCTTCAATGTCTCGGCGGCGGGCGAGTTCAGATGCGCGCGACATTGCTGCGGCACGGCGATGGCATATTTTTCGCAGGATCGCCAGCGCGTCGGCCGAGGTCGTTGGATCGGCGACCGTCGGTCCCGAAGCGATCACGCAAGGATCATCGCCCGGCACGTCCGAAATCATCAGGGTCACGACCCGTGCGGGCGCGGCGGCGGCGGCGAGCCTGCCGCCCTTGATCGCCGACAAATGCCGGCGCACGCAATTCATCTCGGAAATCGTCGCGCCGCTCTTCAGGAGCGCTTTGTTGATCGCCTGTTTGTCGGCGAGCGTCACGCCGTCGGCAGGCAAGAGCGAGAAGCGCCGAGCCGCCGCCCTGAAATGAGGCAAAGCACAAGATCGTCAGCGGTCAGACCGTTGACCATGGCGAGAATGCGTTCTGCGGCTTCCTGCCCTGCGGCGTCGGGGACCGGATGGCCGGCCTCGATCACCTCGATACGTTGGCATGGCGCGCCATGGCCATAGCGGGTGACCACCAAGCCTTCGAGCGGGCCCTGCCAATGATCCTCGACCGCCTTGGCCATGGAGCCGCCGGCCTTGCCGGCGCCGACGACGATCGTGCGGCCGGCAGGGCGCGCCGGCAGATGCGGCGGCAGGCACTTCTTCGGCAAAGCCGCGCCGACCGCCGCCTCGAACATATCGCGAAGCAGCTGGCGGGCATCGAGTGTCATTGTGGTTTGCACTTCCTTCACGGTTGCCGGCGTGGCAACAGGGGAACATTGATCGAGCTGTTCGGGAGGATCGTATTTTGGCTGCGGCGCCTGCCTACGCCAATCCCCGAAACCCGAATAGAGCGCATGCGCGCGGCGCATATATTCTTGTATTTTGCCGAACACCGCAGTTTCATAACCGGAAATAGCCGCGGTTCAACCATTTTCTCGCTGACCGGATAAAGCCCGTCGAAATCGGACAGACGAAGTTGTATCAGCTAAGTAGGACCGGTTTCCGTTGCAGCGTTTCCTTGGTTTCCGGCCTGTTTGACCCTCGTTCCCAACCGCCGGCCGGCAAAGAGCGAGGCTATTCCAGAATTTGCCGGTCCGATGCGGCGCCAGGAACTGAACGGTTGATAAGGCGGGAATTTGGCACTAAGGCTTCGGCTCCGCGCGACGGCGGGGCTCGGGCCGCCCGGGTTTCCAGGGCAGGCGCCAAAAAATATAATCGAGTAAGCCCGCGCCGATCGGAGCGGTCCGAATCTGAAGGAGGGGTATTTGGACATTCACGAGTATCAGGCCAAGGAAATCTTGGCCAATTTCGGCGTGGCAACGCCGCATGGTGCGGTCGCCTACAGCCCCGATCAGGCCGTCTATTGCGCCACCGAACTCGGCGGCTGGCACTGGGCCGTGAAGGCGCAAATTCATTCCGGCGGCCGTGGCAAGGCCGGCGGTGTCAAGCTCTGCAAGACGTACAATGAAGTGCGCGCCGCCGCCGCCGAACTCCTCGGCAAGACGCTCGTCACCAATCAGACGGGCCCGGAAGGCAAAGTCGTGCAGCGGGTCTATATCGAGGTTGCCGAACCGTTCGAACGCGAAATTTATCTTGGCTTCGTGCTTGACCGGAAAGTCGAGCGGGTGCGCGTCATCGCTTCGCGTTTCGGCGGCATGGAGATCGAGGAGATCGCCAAGGAGCACCCGGAAGAAATCCTGCAAGTCGTGGTCGAGCCGGCAGTCGGCCTTCAACCGTTCGAAGCGCGCGAGATCGCCTTCGGTCTCGGGCTCAATCTGAAGCAGGTCAGCCGCGCCGTCGGCCAGCATCCTCGGCTGCTATCGCGCGTTCCGCGATCTTGACGCCACCATGGTCGAGATCAATCCGCTGGTCGTCACCAAGGACGACCGCGTCCTTGCCCTCGACGCCAAAATGTCGTTCGACGACAATGCGCTGTTCCGGCGGCACACTGTTGCCGACATGCGCGACCATTCGCAAGAGGATCCGCGCGAGGTTCAGGCCGCCGAACATAATCTCAATTATGTCGGTCTCGATGGCAATATCGGCTGCATCGTCAATGGCGCCGGCCTCGCGATGGCGACCATGGACACGATCAAATATGCCGGCGGCAGCCCCGCCAACTTCCTCGACGTCGGCGGCGGCGCCTCGCCGGAGCGGGTTGCGGCGGCGTTCCGCTTGGTGCTGTCCGACCGCAATGTCAGAGCGATCCTCGTCAACGTGTTCGCCGGCATCAATCGCTGCGATTGGGTGGCCGAAGGCGTCGTCAAGGCTTGCCGCGAATTGAATGTGGACGTTCCGCTCGTGGTGCGTCTCTCCGGCACCAATGTCGAGGCCGGGCGCGAGATCATCGCAAAAAGCGGTCTGCCGATCATTTCCGCCGATACCCTCGCCGAGGCCGCAAAGGCGGCGGTCGATGCCGCACAAGGTGCGGCGGAACGCGACCCTCCGCACGGCCTGAGCCGACGAAAGGACAGACAGCGGCAGCCACAGCGCGTTCGAGACAAAGAACTGAGGGAAAGCGCGCCGCGAATGCCTGTTTTCTGTATTTTTATCGGGCGAAAGGGGTTTCTGACCTTCGCCGTGAATTGTTTCAGGGGAAGCCTTAAACCATGAGTATTCTGATCGACGAAACAAGCCGGGTCCTGGTTCAGGGCTTCACCGGCGACAAAGGCACGTTCCACGCCAAGGAAATGATCGAATTCGGCACCAAGGTCGTGGGCGGCGTCACGCCTGGCAAAGGTGGCACGACCCATCTCGGCCTGCCGGTGTTCAACACCGTCAAGGAAGCGATCCGTCAAACGGGGGCGACCCACAGCATCACCTTCGTCGCGCCGGCTTTCTGCGCCGATGCGATCATGGAGGCGGCGGACGCGGGCATTCAGCTCGTCTGCTCGATCACCGACGGTATTCCCGCGCAGGACATGATGCGGGTCAAGCGCTATCTCTTGCGCTATCAGCGCGATCACCGGACGTTGATGGTCGGGCCGAACTGCGCCGGCATCATCAGCCCCGGCAAAGCGATGCTCGGCATCATGCCGGGTCATATCTATATGCGCGGCTCGGTGGGCATCGTCTCGCGCTCGGGCACGCTTGGCTATGAAGCGGCCGCCCAGATGAAGGACCTTGGCATCGGCGTCTCGACCAGCGTCGGCATCGGCGGCGATCCGATCAATGGCAGCTCGTTCTTGGATCATTTGGTTTTGTTCGAGCGCGATCCGGAAACCAAGGCCGTCATGATGATCGGCGAAATCGGCGGCCCGCAAGAAGCCGAGGCCGCGGCATGGATCAAGAGCCACATGACCAAACCCGTGGTTGGCTATGTCGCCGGCCTGACCGCGCCGAAAGGCCGCCGCATGGGCCATGCTGGCGCGATCATTTCGGCGACCGGCGACAGCGCCGCTGAAAAGGCGGAAATCATGAAGTCCTACGGCCTCACCGTGGCGCCGAGCCCAAGCGAACTCGGCTCGACCATGGCCAAGGTCTTGGCTCACTAAGGCCGCGGTCCCGGCGGGACGCGCACTGCGCCCCGCTTGCCGCGCCCAGCGCAACCTTTGCAAGGGATGCACTTTGATTTGCGCAAGGACTGGAGAGCGGCGGATTCGGTGTTCATCGAGCCCGCGAATTTCTAACCGATAAGGTTCGGATGCGGTGCCCGGACGTCGGACAAGCCCAAGATCCTGGCCGCCCGCTGCGACGAGTGTGATCCATGATGCAAACTAACGTCGGCCCTCCAGGGGCGGATATCGGCCCGGCGCCGGGAGACGTCCAAGCCCTGCTCGATGGCGAGGAAACCGCCGACATCCTGTTCGACCTTGCTGGTCGATATCGTGCACCGTCAGCATCCCGAGGTCGCCGCGGTTCTCGTGAAAAATCCGAGGTCGTGGATTTCGCGCCGGATCTGCTTGCGCGCGTCTTCCAGGTTCACGGAATTTGGTTTCAGTTGCTTGCGATCGTCGAACAGCACACGGCGATGCGGCTGCGTCGTCAGACCGAACGCGTACGCGGCGAGACCGCGGTGCACGGCACATTCGCCAACCTCGTTGCGCGAGGCCGCCAATCTCAAAATCGGGGCGCGGGAGCTGCACGGACGGCTGGCCTCGACGCGGGTCAGGCCGGTCATTACCGCGCATCCCACCGAAGCCAAGCGCGTGACCGTTCTTGAAAAGCATCGCCGCATCTACCGTCTGCTTGGTCGAGTTGGAACAGCCACGCTGGACCGCGCGTGAACGAGCCGGGCTCATCGACCAGTTGCGTGACGAGATCGAGCTGCTTTGGATGACCGGTGAACTGCGGTCTGGAGAAGCCGTCGGTCGATCAAGAAGTCGCCTGGGGCCTGCATTTTTTTCACGAGACGCTTGTTTGACGGTGTCCCCGATCTTTTGAAAAAACTCGATCGCGCGCTGCATCAATTCTATCCCGGCGAGCATCCCGCGCTCACGCCGTTTTTTCAATTCGGCTCATGGATTGGCGGCGACCGCGACGGCAATCCCTTTCGTCACCAATGACGTCACGCGCCGGGCGCTCGGCAAAATGCGTTGGCGAGCCTGCGCCATTACGAGCAGCACCTGTCGCTTCTGTTGCGCAGGATGTCGATCGCTGAGCGGGCCCTGCCTCCCTCGGCCGCCTTTCCGGAGGCGCTCGCGAACGCCCTCGCCAAGAGTCCCGAAGGCGCGATGATCGCGCAGCGTAATTCCGGCGAGCCCTACCGGCAGTTTCTGTTCTGCATGCTGCGCAAGCTCCAGCTCACCATCGCGCGCTTCGACAGGCGGCCATGCTGGTAGCGGCTGCCGGTTATGCCAGCGCCGACGAGTTGATCGCCGATCTTCGGATTCTCGAGGACGCGCTGATCGAAGGCGGTGGCGGCGATCTCGCGCGAGACCTTGTGCGCCCGGTCCGCTGGGCGGTGGAGATCTTCCGCTTCCGCACCGTCAGACTCGATCTGCGCGAGAACACCACGCGGCTAACCCAAACACTGCAGGCGCTTTGGCGGGCGACCGCCGGCCGCGAACGGCGGCACGCCGCCCGATCCCGCGTCGGCGGAGTGGAAAAACTGGATCATGCGCCGAACTCGCCCGGCCGTTCCCGGCGAAACGCCCGCGCGCTCGACCTGCCGCCCGAGGCAGCTCGAAACGCTTGGCATGTTCGAGCTCGCCAGCGACAAAGGCAAGGAATTCGACCGGGAAGCCTTCGGCTGTTTCATTCTGAGCATGACCCGTTCGGTCGCCGATATTCTTGGCGCCTATCTTCTCGCCAAGCATGCCGGGCTGTTTCTCGATGCGGCGGGCGTCGAGACCTGCACTCTGCCGATCGTGCCGCTGTTTGAGACCATCACCGACCTGCGCGCCGCGCCTGCGATCATGCGCGAGCTTTTGTCGCTGCCGGTCGTTCGGCGCAGCGCCCGCGCCCAGGGCGGCGTGCAGGAAGTCATGATCGGCTATTCGGACTCCAACAAGGATGGCGGCTTTTTATCCTCGAACTGGGAATTGGCGAAGGCGCAGACGCGGCTGACCAAGATCGGCACCGAAAGCGGAATTCCGATCGCGTTTTTCCATGGCCGGGGCGGCTCGGTCAGCCGCGGCGGTGTCGCCCGCCGCGCAGGCGGTCGCGGCGCAGCCCGCGGGCTCGATCAATGGCCGCTTCCGGGTGACCGAGCAAGGTGAGGTGGTCTCGTTCAAATATGCCAATCGTGGGACCGCCGCCTATCAGATGGAAGTCCTCGGGAGCGCTGTCCTGCAGCACGCCCTGACATCCGAGCGAGAGCAAGCGCTGGTGCCGAGGGCCGAATTCGATGAAGCCATGGAGGCGCTTTCAGGCGCCGCCTATGCGGCCTATGCGGCGCTTTATCGCGCCACCCCGATCTTTTGACCTATTTTCAGGCGGCGAGCCCGCTCGAGGAAATTTCGCTGCTCAATATCGGATCGCGGCCGGCCCGCCGCTTTGGCGCGCGTTCGCTCGGTGATTTGCGGGCTATTCCCTTCGTGTTCGCCTGGTCGCAAAACCGCCATGTCGTCACCGGCTGGTATGGCGTGGGGAGCGGCATCGCAAGTTTCCTCGATGTCCGCAAGGAACGCGGCGAGGCGCTGCTGCGGCGCATGTTCACCGAATCGCGGCTGTTCCGGCTGATCATCGGCGAGGTCGAAAAAACCCTCTGCCTCGTCGATCTGAAGATTGCCCGCGAATATGCGAGCCTCGTTCGCCGACGCGGCCAAGCGCGACGCCATCTTCGCGCTGATCGAGCATGAATTCGTGCTGACCTGCGAGATGATTCTGCGGATCAGTCAGGAGCGTGAAATCGGCGAACGATTTCCGAGCCTATCGCGCCCGTCTCGCGCACCGGCTGCCGACGATCAACCAGGTCAATCGGGACCAGGTCGAACTTTTGCGCCGCTTCCGGGCCTGCGAAACCGATCGAGGCTTTGGAGGCCTATAAAGTCGAACCTCCTGCTGTCGATCAATTGCATCGCGAGCGGTCTTGGCGCCACCGGCTAAACGTCGTTCACGAAACCGACGCCAACCAAGAGAGGGAAACAAGGGCATGAGCTTCACGATCATCGAGCAGGCAACGCCGCGTCTTCATCGCTCCGAACTGGCGGTCCCGGGTTCCAATCCCGGGCTTGTTCGAAAAGGCGGCGCAGTCGGCCGCGGATATTATTTTCCTCGACGTCGAAGACGCCGTCGCTCCCGACGACAAGGAACAAGCCCGCAAGAATATCATCGCGGCGCTGAACGATATCAATTGGGGCACAAAGACCATGATGATCCGCATCAACGGTCTCGACACCCATTACATGTATCGCGACGTCGTCGATATCGTCGAAGCCTGCCCGCGCCTCGACATGATCCTGATTCCCAAGGCCGGTGTTCCAGCCGACGTCTATGCGGTGGACATGCTGGTCACGCAAATCGAGACCGCGAAGAAGCGCGAGAAGCGCATCGGTTTCGAAGTCTTGATCGAAACCGCGCTCGGCATGGCCAATGTCGAGGCGATCGCGCAATCGAGCCGGAGGCTCGAAGCCATGTCCTTCGGCGTCGCCGATTATGCGGCGTCGACACGCGCGCGCACCACCGTCATTGGCGGGGTCAATGCGGATTATGGCGTGCTCACGGACAAGGATGCCAACGGCAACCGCGCCTATTACTGGGCCGATCAATGGCACGCGGCGCAGACCCGCATGCTGGTTGCCTGTCGTGCCTATGGCCTTGCGTCCGATCGATGGACCGTTCGGCGATTTCTCCGATCCGGATGGCTTTATCGCCGCCGCCAAGCGCGCCGCGGTGCTCGGCTATGAAGGGAAATGGGCGATTCATCCTTCGCAAATCGAACTCGCCAATCAGGTCTTCACGCCATCCGAAGCCGAGGTCACCAAGGCGCGCCGCATCGTCAGCGCGATGGCCGATGCGGCTAAGGCCGGAAAAGGCGCGGTTTCGCTCGACGGCCGCCTCATCGACATCGCCAGCATCAGGATGGCCGAGGCGCTGTTGAAAAAGGCCGAAGCCATGGGAATGGCGGCCTAAGCGGCGCGCTTACGGCACTGGACCAAGAACTGGAGCGGCGGGTCATTCGGCTTGCCGCTCGTTTCGCCGCCAATGGCCTTTAGAGACTTCAACGAGTCCGCGAGGGGATCATTGGCGCAATAACACGGTGAAGCTCACGCCCGACGAAGTCACAGTCGCCCTCGGCTCGATGTTCAGCCGCGCTGCGGGGCCCTTCCTCACTGGAAGAGGTGGGGCGGCCAGCATTGCGCATTGGCGTAAAAATTGCTGATTGTAATTCTACAAATAAGGTCGCACCTCGAACCAGCGAGGCGGTCTGATCTGCGGCTGGCGCTGTTAGGGCTTACAACGTGACCATCTCCGCCGCCATTCATCACGTGACCCACTATAAATATGATCGGCCGGTCGTGATGGAGCCGCAGACCATCAGGCTGCGCCCGGCCCCCCATTGCCGCACCAAAATCCCCGCTTATTCGCTGAAAGTGACGCCAGCCGAGCATTTCGTGAACTGGCAGCAGGACCCGCACGGCAATTGGCAGGCGCGGTTTGTGTTTCCGGAAAAAGTGACGGAATTCAAAGTCGAGGTCGATCTCACCGCCGAACTTGCGGTCATCAACCCGTTCGATTTTTTCATCGAGCCCTACGCCGAGCAATTTCCTTTCGCCTACGAGCCCGAATTGAAGGCGCAGCTGGCGCCCTATATCGAAGCGGAACCGCTCGGTCCGCGCCTCGCGGCCTATATCGCGCGCTTGCCCAAGGGTCCGATCCACATCGTTACGTTTCTCGTCGATCTGAATATCGGCCTTGCAGAAGGCGATCCGCTATGTGATCCGGATGGAGCCGGGCGTTCAGAGCCCCGGAGGAAACCCTCGAACTCGGGTCCGGGTCCTGCCGCGATTCGGCCTGGCGCTTGTTCAGATGCTGCGTCATCTTGGCCTCGCGGCCCGCTTCGTCTCGGGCTATCTCATCCAATTGCGCGCCGACATCGAGCCGGTCGACGGGCCGAAAGGCACGCAGGTTGATTTCACCGATCTGCACGCCTGGGCGGAGGTCTATATTCCCGGCGCCGGCTGGATCGGGATGGATGCGACATCGGGCATGTTCTGCGGCGAGGGGCATCTACCGCTTTCCGCGACGCCGCATTATCGCTCCGCCGCGCCGATTTCGGGGCTGGTCGAGCCGGCCAATGTCGATTTCCATTTCGACATGCGGGTGACCCGCGTCGGCGAGGCGCCTCGGATCACTCTGCCGTTTTCCGATGCCGCCTGGGCGAAGCTCGATGCGCTTGGCGAAAAAGTCGATGCCGATCTTGTCCAAAACGATGTACGATCTGACGATGGGCGGCGAGCCGACGTTCGTCTCGATCGACGATTTCGAATCGGAGGAATGGAACACCGCCGCCGTTGGTCCGACGAAACGCGTGCTTCGCCGACAAACTGATCCGCCGCTTGCAGGAGCGCTTCGCGCCAGGCGGCATGCTGCATTATGGTCAAGGCAAATGGTATCCGGGCGAAAGCCTGCCGCGCTGGGGCTTTTCGCTTTACTGGCGCAAGGACGGCAAGCCGATCTGGAAAAATCCCAGCGCTGGTCGCGCGAGGTCGCTCCGACGAAGCCGGTCGGGCCTGAAACATCGATGCGCGCCGAGGCCTGGCGCGGCCGAGGAGCATCGTGCAGAAGCCAAGAATTTTGCCACGGCATCGCGGAACGACTTGGAATCGACACCGGCTGTATCTGCCGGCCTTTGAAGATCCTGTCGCTTGGCTCGTCAAGGAAGCCAATCTGCCGGAAAATACCGATCCGCTCGATCCGAAAATCGAGGATGCCGGAAGAGCGCAGCCGGATGATCCGGACGTTCTCGCGGGGTCTGACAAAGCCCGTCGGTTTTGTCATGCCGGTGCAGCGCTGGAACGCGCAAGCGGATCCGGCGAGCGGCGTGACCGGCCGCGCTGGCAAAGTGAAAAATGGGCGTTGCGACGGGGCAGATCTGTTTCTTGTGCCGGGCAATTCGCCGGTGGGCTACCGATTGCCCTTGTCGTCGCTGCCTTGGGTTCCGCCTTCGTCCTATCCCTTTATCGTCGCCCAGGATCCGCTGGAACAGCGCGAAGTCCTGCCCCCTCCACAAGACATCGCGCAGCGTTTCGAACAAGCGTCCAGCCGCGTCGAGCGCGCGGCAGGAGCGCATCGAGCAGGAGGCGATCGAAGGGCGCGGTGCGCACCGCGCTTTCGGTCGAGCCGCGCGACGGTGTTCTTTGCGTTTTCATGCCGCCGGTCGAAGCTTTGGAGGATTACCTCGAGCTGCTCGCCGCGGTCGAAGCGAGCGCCGAGGCAGGCGGGGCTGCCCGTGCATATCGAAGGCTATCCGCCGCCTTTCGATCCGCGCATCAATGTCATCAAGGTGACGCCCGATCCCGGCGTCATCGAGGTCAATATTCATCCCGCCGCGAAGCTGGCGGGCCTTGGTCGAAACGACCAAGGGGCCTTTACGAGGACGCCCGTCAGGTCCGGCTGGGCGCCGACAAATTCATGACCGACGGGCGCCACACCGGGACGGGCGGCGGCAATCATGTCGTGCTGGGCGGCGCGACGCCTGCGGATTCGCCGGTGCTGCGGCGCCCCGATCTGCTGAAGAGCCTGGTGCTCTATTGGCAGCGGCATCCCTCGCTTTCCTATCTCTTCTCGGGGCTTTTCATCGGCCCGACGAGCCAGGCGCCGCGTGTCGACGAGGCTCGTCACGATCAGCTTTACGAACTCGAAATCGCGCTCGCCAGCACGTCACGCGCCGGCGGAGCACGGCGCACCGCTGTGGCTCGTCGATCGCCTGTATCCGCAACCTCCTCGTCGATGTCACCGGCAATACGCATCGCGCCGAAATCTGCATCGACAAGCTCTATTCGCCAGACGGACCGACCGGGCGGCTCGGTTTGGTCGAATTCCGGGCCTTCGAAATGCCGCCGGACGCGCGGATGAGTTTGGCCCAGCAATTGCTGCTGCGCGCGCTCGTCGCCTGGTTTTGGCGAGAACCGCAGCAAGGAGATCTGGTGCGATGGGGCACCGCCTTGCATGATCGATTTCATGCTGCCGCATTTCATATGGCAGGATTTTCTGGGCGTAATCGCTGACCTTGGACAGGCCGGCTATGCGTTCGATCCGGTCTGGTTCGAAGCGCAGTTCGAATTCAGATTTCCGTTTTGCGGCGCCGTCGAGCACGGCGGGGTCAAGCTCGAAGTGCGGCAGGCGCTCGAGCCGTGGCATGTGATGGGCGAGCAAGGCGCGACCGGCGGCACCGTGCGCTATGTCGATTCCTCGGTCGAGCGCTTGCAGATCAAGGCGACCGGCATTGTCGAAGGCCGCCACATCGTCGCCTGCAACGGCCGGCGCATGCCCCTCACCACGACGGGTACATCGGGAGAAGCGGTGGCCGGGGTGCGCTTCAAGGCCTGGCAACCCGCCAACGGCCTGCACCCGACGATTCCGGTCCATGCCCCTTTAACCTTCGATCTCGTCGACAGTTGGAACGGCCGTGCGCTCGGGGGCTGCGTCTATCACGTCGCGCATCCGGGCGGGCGTCATTACGAGACGTTCCCGGTCAATAATTTCGAGGCCGAAGCGCGCCGCCTTGCGCGCTTTCAGGATCACGGCCACACGCCAGGATCGTTCGATGTGCCGCCCGAAGAACGCTCCGCCGACTTTCCCTTGACGCTCGATCTGCGCCGCCCCCGCGCCCTCTGACCGTCTCCATTTATTACAACGAAATTAAATTTTTCCTTGAACTGTGCCAAATCGGGGCCCGCGGCAAAAGCCTTAACCTGGCGTTAACCATGCCCTGCCTAAATCGTCGAAGCACATCTTCGAGGCCCTGCCGTGACAGCCGCTGCAAACACCCGTCATTCGATCCGTTTTCATGGCCGCTCCTATCACGCAACGGTGCTTGCACCGGAACCGCCTTTGGCGAACTGGCTTGCCGAAATGGATGCCTGGCTCGCCCGATCGCCTGGCTTCTTCCTGGGCCGGCCGATCGTTCTTGACCTTTCCATTTTACGGCCCGGCAAGCAGGGTGTGGCGGAGCTCCTCAAGGAACTCGCCGAACGCAACATCAAGGTCATGGGCATTGAGGGCGCCGAGCCTTCTTGGCTCGACTTTGCGATGCCGCCCTTGCTGTTGAGCGGCCGGCAAAAAGGCATCACCGACGTTCTCGGCAAGGAGCTTCCAACTGAATCCACACGAGTCCGATGCCACGCCCGACGTGGCGAAAGCTCCCGAAGCTTCGAAACCCTCGGCCGTCGCCGCCAAAAATACCGAGCATCCAAATTCCTTGCTGTTGGACAGCTCGATCCGCTCCGGCCAATGCATTGTGCATCCGGAAGGCGATGTGACCATCATTGGCTCGGTTGCCTCCGGCGCCGAAGTCATCGCCGGTGGCTCCATCCACATTTATGGGACGCTTCGAGGCAGGGCTATCGCCGGTTCCCGCGATTCCCGCGCGCGCATCTTCTGCCGCAAACTCGAAGCCGAACTTCTTTCTATCGACGGCCTGTACATGGTGGCCGACGACATGCCCGCGCATCTGCGCGGCAAGCCCATTCAAGTGTGGCTTGATGGTGATTCGCTGACCATGGTTCAAGACTGAAAGAGTGGGAGACATCAACATGGCCAAGGTACTGGTCGTAACATCCGGCAAGGGCGGCGTCGGCAAGACGACCTCCACCGCGGCTCTCGGCGCGGCGTTAGCGCAAAGCGGCAAGAATGTCGTGCTGATCGATTTCGACGTCGGATTGCGCAACCTCGATCTTGTCATGGGCGCCGAGCGCAGAGTCGTCTACGATCTGATCAATGTCGTCCAAGGCGATGCCAAGCTCGCGCAGGCTTTGATCCGCGACAAGCGTGTGCCCACCCTGTCGCTGCTTCCCGCCTCGCAGACTCGCGACAAGGACGCATTGTCCGACGAGGGCGTCGCGCGGGTCATTGCCGAACTGAAAGAGAAATTCGATTGGGTCATCTGTGACAGCCCTGCGGGAATTGAGCGCGGCGCGACGCTGGCGATGCGGCACGCCGACGTGGCGGTCATCGTGACCAACCCGGAAGTTTCGTCGGTGCGCGACTCGGACCGCATCATCGGTCTGCTCGACTTCAAAGACCGAGCGCGCCGAAAAAGGCGAGCGCGTCGAGAAGCATCTGCTGCTCACCAGGTTTGACGCGGCCCGCGCCGGCCGCGGCGAAATGCTGAATGTCGAGGACGTGCTGGAAATCCTGTCCGTCCCGCTGCTCGGAATCATCCCGGAAAGCACCGAGGTGTTGCGCGCCTCCAATATCGGCTCGCCGATCACGCTCAGCAATCCGGAAAGCGCACCGGCGCGCGCCTATTTTGCCGCGGTGAAGAGGTTGAATGGCGAAGTCATCGACATGACCGTGCCGAGCGACCGGAAGGGGCTGTTTGGAAAACTATTTGGACGGAGGGCCGCATGAAGCTCATCAGTTTTTTCAGGCGGCAAGGCTCCGCGCCGGTAGCCAGAGAACGGCTGCAGATCCTGCTCGCGCATGAACGCGCCGTTTCAGGGAAATCCGATCTGATCGCCATTCTTCAGGAAGAAATTCTGGCGGTGATCGCGAAGCACTTCCCGGTCGAGGCCGAAGGGATCAAGGTGAAGATGGAACGCGGCGAAGTCGTCTCGACCCTCGAAGTCGAGGTCGAAATTCCGACCCCGATGTGTCCGGGGCCCGTGCCGCCCAAATCCGCGTCCAAGGACGTGGCCGCCCTCAAGGAAGTCGTCGGCCCCAGGCTGCCGGCGCCGCAATCGGCCAATGAAAGCATTTCAGCCTGAGAAGGCACAGCCTCTTGCGGCGGAACGAACATGGCCGGGGCGAAAGCTCCGGCCGTACGGTCAGCGAGACACATAATCCGGTGCGGCCGTCGGATCGCCGATTTGGTCCCACGCGTTCTGATCGTTCTGCGACTGGCGCTTGACGAAACGATAGCCGGTGCGGTTCCAGGGCTTCATGTCATCATTCATATTGTCGAGAACATAGTCGCCGGCGGTGGTCTTGACGGTCAGGACCGCGTGCCCCTCGTTGTGCTCGTCCTTGACCACGGTCATCAGCAAGGCCTGACGCGGGAAGCCTTCCTCGATAAGGATCTTGCGCTTGAATAATGCGAAGTCCTCGCAATCCCCCTTGCCGTCGGTTGGATAGTCCCATTCGTCGATGAGACCCCAATGTTCCATGTCGGAGACCGGCTTGATTTGGGCATTCACCCATTTGTCGACCCGTTCGATTTCGATGATCGCCTTTGATGTCAAATCGATATCCGCGGGCGAAAGGGGCTCCCCGTTGCAGGCGCCGGCATTGCGGCGGCAAAAATCCCCCCAACCATAGGGTACGGCCGTCGGGCCGCTGATCGGCGCGAATGAGGACGCCCGGACGGTTTCGGCTGCGGTCGCGATCGCGTTGCAGGGAGACAGAAGAACCAAGCCGATCAACGAAAAACCCGCTATCGACAAAATCGTCATCGGCTTCACAGTCCTAACGTCCATCTCGTGCCTCCCAGCCCTGGTACCAAACAATGTCAGGGCTGTTTTCCGATGGTTTTAAACAAAACGAGCTAATTTTAGCGGAGTATAGTTCTTATTTCTCAATCTGTTGACTTAACAAAGTCATAGATTGCTCATTTTCTACTGCTTTATACGAAACAGTTCGATCAAATTACTTTATTTAGCTTTTTCGTGCAACAGTTGTCCTTGAAATTAAGGTTTCATCAACCAATTACCATATCTATTTAACACTTTGTTTAGCTATCTCAACCTGCCGAGATAAAGATGATTAACGCTTCTGAACCCCCGGTGGAGGAAACCGTTCCCTCTCAAGGCCGGCTGCGTTGCTTTCCTCTAAAGCCCGTTTCCAGACTACCCTTCAGCGAGGCATTTCATGGATTTTGTACCCAGCGTTCCCTCCCACCCGAACTGGGCCGTCATTCCTAACCCCACCTCCGGGCTTAGCCGTGACGACCAGGCGGCGCTGGAGCGCGCCATGCGTGAACTTGAGCGGACAAGTCTGGCCATTCGTCTGAGCGCGGCGCTGGGGCGTCAGGTGAGCGCGATTGGCGCGATCGTTCCGGCGCATATTTCCGACATCGCGAACAGGGCCGCGGAGGCGGCCATCCGGGGCGGTCTGAATTTCGCGATCCGGAGCCTCGCCGGCAAGCCGATGCGCGATCGGCGACGCATGCACAAGAGCATAGCGGTTTTGGCGGGCGCCGCCGGCGGCGCGTTCGGTATTTCAAGCCTGCCGGTCGAACTCCCGTTCTCGACCGCGATTATGCTGCGCTCGATCGCCGACATCGCCCGCGGCGAGGGGCAGGACCTGTCCGATCTCGCAACCGTGCTCGCTTGTCTCGAAGTCTTTGCCCTCGGCGGCCGCGCCGATGCGGATAAGCCCATCCGCTATGCCGATCTCCATGGCGCAAATTCCAATCTCGAGGAGGGCGCGGTTCTGGAGACCGGCTATTTTGCGGTTCGGGCTCTGTTAGCAAAGTCGGTGTCGGAAGCCGCCAGCTATTTGTCCAGCCGGGGCCTCATCAATGAGGTCGCGCCGGCGCTGGTTCGATTTGTCGCGCAAATTGGGACGCATTTTGGCGTGGTTGTCTCGCAAAAGCTGGCTGCGCAAAGCGTTCCGCTGATCGGCGCCGCCGGCGGAGCCGCCGTAAACTACGCCTTTGCCGACCATTTCCAGACCATTGCGCGCGGCCATTTCACAATTTTGCGGCTTGAACGCCAGTATGGCGCAAGCGTGATCCGCGCTGAATATGAAAGGCTGCTTTCTCAAGGCTGAACCAATCAATCCGCTTCACGTTTACCCAAACTTAAGTTACACGAGTGCCGACTTCTCAGTTTATGGATTTATTGATGCGAACGGATCGCGTAGGTCGCGTCTTTGCGATCGCCCTCCTTGGGATCAGCCTGTCTCCGGGCGTCGCTCACGCCGGATTCTTTGATTTTTTGTTTCAGCAGTTCCAGCCTCCCGCCCCGCGGTACTTTCCGCGCCCGCCAGCCTATCGGCCTTGGGGACACGCCAATGGTTTCCGCAGGCATAAGGTCGTGGCGCATCGGAATGAGAAGGCGGGGCATCCGGTGCGCCCGCACGCGCCCGTCGACATCATGAACGATGAAAGCTTGCAGGAAGGCGATGCGGTGATGACCCGCTCCGGAATCCGCATTTTTGTCGGCGACTACGGCAGCCACCACCACAAGGCGGGCGATTTCAGGAAACTGTCGGAGATCAAGGGGCTCTCCAAACGCGAACGCAAGTCTCTCGCGGAGTTGGATGCGCCGAGATCGATTTCCAGCACCGATGACTCCAAAGCCGGGTTGGTCACCGGACGCTCCGCGACCGAGGCCGGTCTGAGCGCGGGGAAGACATTCACCGACGCCAGGGGCCGCACGATCCGTTACGTTGGTCCCTGAGCCGGAGCCGGGTCTTCCTCATTGCCGATTGCGATCAGGACATCGCTGGCGATCGCCCGCGTAATCCGGCTTTTGCGCGCGAGCGCTTCTCGGTCCAGCCGATCGACAAATGAACGGGCCGCGTCGAGCGACCGCTCGAGCCGCAGGGCAATATAGTCAACGACTCCGGTGTCCACGACAAGCTGTCGTTCGATCAGCAGTTTGACGAGAACCGCCCGCATCAAGGCATCGTCGGGCATTCCGATTTCAATCGTCGGCGCGAGCCGCAGCCGCGACAAAAGATCGGCGGTCCGCAAACCCCAGGTATCGGGAAGGGTCCGCGCCGTGAGGACGAGCGCGATGTCGCGTTCGCGCATCAGATTGAGAAGATGGAAGAGCTGAGGTTCAGCTTGTCCGATCTCGTCGACATCTTCAAGGAGAAGCGGGCCCGCGGCGGCCAGGGCTTCGATATCGGCATTAGCCAACGATGCGGCGGGTTGGGTCGCGGCACCGGATTTGGCGGCCCAAATCGCACCCATGTGGCTTTTGCCCGCCCCCAGCGGCCCGACGATCATCAGCATCGGAGCTGGCCATCGCGGCCACAACTCCATCATCGCGTAGGCTTTTTCGTTCGATTGCGAGACGAAAAAATTCTCCGGCTCGTAACCAGGCTTTGGCGCGAGCTCCAATGTCAGTTGGCGAGGAGCAGCTCGCGTCTGGCGGGGCTTTTCCCCAGCCATTCAACGATCCTCATGGTCGAGCTGGGCAAGTTTCGAGTCGAAAAGCAGCTGGGTGCTGGGACGCCGGACTTCCGTGTAAAGATTGCTTTCCCGATAGCGCTTCAGGGCAAAGCGCAGGATCACTGCGGCGGCGGCGGCAAATGGCACTGCGGTGATGAGACCGGTGAAACCGAACAGGCTACCGAAGGCGAGCAGCGCGAAAATCAGCCAGACCGGATGCACCCCGACAGATTCGCCAACGAGCTTCGGCGACAAAATATTGCCTTCGAGAAATTGTCCGACCAGAAAAACGCCGAGCGACATGGCGAGCAGCCGCCAATCCGGCCAATCCTGGACAATCGCAACCGCCGATGACAAGACAAGCGCGGTCAAGGAGCCGACATAGGGGATAAAGCTCAACGCGCCGGCCGATATGCCGATGAGAAGGCCGAAATTGAGCCCGATCAGCGACAGGCCCACTCCATACCAGATCCCAAGACACAGACAGACGAGGGATTGGCCGCGCAAAAATCCCGCCATGGCGGTATCGATCTGGCGGGCAAGGGTTCGCACCGTTTCGCGGTTTCGCGGCGGGATCAGATCGTCGATCGTCGCAATCATCTTGTGCCAATCGAGAAGCATGTAGAAAGCGACGATGGGGGTCACGACCAGCAGCGAAACCAAACTGATCAGCGCCGCCCCGCGTGTCAAAAGCGAATTCAGGAAGGATGCCGCCCATTGAGCCGCCTGGGCAACGAGATTGTTGGTGGCGTTGCCAAGATCCGGGCCGATTTGACTACCAAGACCCAGCTTATCCAGCAGGGTGCCGCCATAGTCCTTCTGGAAATTGACGGAAGCCGCCGAAATCAGCTCCTGCAGCTTGACGGCATAGGCCGGCATCGCCTCGATGAAACTGGCAAGTTGGTGCCAAAGTACGGGCACGACCAGAACGAAGATCAGCCCGAGAACCAGGACCATGCAGGCCATAATGAAGAGCGTCGCACCGAGCCGATTGAAGCCGATTCGCTCCAGCCGGTCGACGACCGGGTTCAAGAGATAGCCCAGCGCGCCGGCGGCGGCGAACGGCAGAAGCACGCCGCTGAACAGCCAGAGCACCAGGACCAGCAGCAAGAACGCGCCAATCCAAAAGCCGATCTGCCATTCGATCCGTATCGTCATTGCCTTTTTCCGCCACTCTTGCCGGGGAGTTCCGGCTTCCGGTCCGGCCTTAGCACTTCTTTGCGTCAAACACTCATGTGCCGGATCCACTGCCGCAGATAAGCAGCTGTCGAGGCGATGGTGAGTGCGGCAACGCTATAAAGCATAATTTGGAACCAAGCGGCGGCGGGAAATTGGAAGGCTTTGGCCACGAGAACCATGGCCGCGAAACTAATTTGTGCCGCCGTATTGAGCTTGGAGATCATGAGCGGCTTGACCTTGACGGGCCTACGCATAAACCCTGAAATCATGAACGCGCCGATGATCATGACATCGCGCGCGACGACGATAATGGCAATCGTCGCAGGAAGAACAGAGACGACGGCGAGGGTCACATAGATGGAAACGATCAGGGCTTTATCGGCCAGCGGATCGAGATAGGCGCCGAGTTCGGTCCGAAGTTCGAAGGTTTTGGCGAGCCAGCCGTCGACCGCGTCGGAAACGCCGGCGATGATGAAGACTACGCAGGCTTCCTTCCAGCGCTCGGCTATGATCAGGGAGACAATCGCCGGGGCAAGGACAAGGCGTCCAAGCGAAATCAAATTCGGAAGACTGCGGTAATAGGAAAACATCAATCCGTTTCGAAATATGGATGGGCACGGAACCCGCCATAGTTTCCAAGCCTTGGCAAAGTGACAACCCCTGAAGCCCAGCCGGGTTCAATGGCGCCCAGACTTAGGGTTGTGGTCCGGCGGTGGCGGTGGCGCCAGCGCAGCATTGCATGATCTCAACCCGCCCGCCCGATCATCCCGATGCGGCACAAATTGCCTATCGGCTTTGCAATATTGCTTTGGCACAAATCGGGCGTTAGAGGATGATCCCTAAAACCTGCAGACTTTTCGGAATCATGCGCCCATCGAGCAAGGCGGGGCATCTGCGAATACCTTGAACCCTGTGCTCTAGGGCTTTTGCCGGCAAAACTGCTTCCCCGAGTTAACATGGGCGTTGATTCAATACGCTAAAATTCTCCTACAGCTCGTGACGTCTAAAATGACTTCGCGGCGGCTGCGGCCTGGACCGACATGACGAAAAAGAATGGCCTTACCTATGCCGACGCCGGCGTCGATATCGATGCCGGCAACGCCATGGTCGAAAAAATCAAGCCGCTTGTGCGGGCAACGCGGCGGCGCGGCGCGGATGCGGAAATCGGCGGCTTCGGCGGTCTGTTCGATCTCAAGGCCGCGGGCTTTGTGGATCCGATCCTGGTCGCCGCCAATGACGGCGTCGGCACAAAGGTCAGAGTGGCTATCGAAAGCGGCATCCACAACACGATTGGGATCGATCTCGTCGCGATGTGCGTCAACGACCTCGTCGTGCAGGGGGCCGAGCCGCTGTTCTTCCTCGATTATTATGCCGCAGGACGGCTCGATCCCGACGCCGCCGCGCAGGTGGTTGAAGGGATCGCCCGGGGCTGCATCGAGGCGGGCGCTGCCTTGATCGGCGGGGAGACCGCTGAAATGCCAGGCCTCTACGCGAATGCCGATTATGATCTCGCGGGTTTTGCGGTCGGCGCCGTCGAGCGGGGCAGTCTGTTGCCAAGGGCGGACATCATGGTGGGCGATCAATTGTTCGGCTTGCGGTCGTCAGGTCTCCATTCGAACGGTTTTTCCCTGGTCCACAAAATCGTCGAACAAAGTTCGCTATCCTGGTCTGCCATCGCGGCTTTTGCGCCAGGCAAAACCCTCGCCGAAGCCCTGCTGACGCCGACCCGCATCTATGTGCGGCCCATATTGCAGGCGTTGGCGGAAACGAAGGGCATCAAGGCCTTGGCCCATATCACCGGGGGCGGCTTTTTGGATAATGTGCCACGCGTTCTGCCACCCCGCCTCGGCGTCGAACTCGACCTTTCCGCGATCCCAGTTCCCAAGGTCTTCGCCTGGCTAGCGGCGGAGGGCGCTCTTGCGGAGCGGGAAATGTTGCGGACGTTCAACTGCGGCATTGGAATGGTTTTGATCGTGGATGTAGGCCATAGCGCTGAAGTCTTAAAGGCTTTCAGGGCCGCGGGCGAAGACCCGATCCCTCTAGGGAAGGTGGTTGCGGTCGAGGAGGGCGCGCGGGTCATTTGTTCCGGGCAGCTCGCGTTGTGACCTTGCGACGCACCCGCGCAGCGATCCTGATTTCCGGGCGCGGTTCCAACATGCGTGCCTTGATCGAGCGCGCGCGCAGCCCTTCCTATCCAGCCGAAATCGTTCTTGTCGTCTCAAACCGCCCGGATGCTGGCGGATTGGCTTTTGCCAAGGAGCATGGAATTGCGTGCGCCGTGGTCGAGCACAAGATCTTCGCCGGGCGTGAGGAATTCGAACGGTCCATGCAGGTGCTGCTCGATCTGCATCGAATCGAGCTCATTTGCCTTGCCGGATTCATGCGGATGTTGACCCCCTGGTTCGTGGGTCAATGGCGGGAGCGTCTGCTAAATATTCACCCGGCCCTTTTGCCGGCCTACCGCGGTTTAAACACCCATGAGCGGGCCTTGGCGGACGGGGTGAAAATCCATGGCTGCACCGTGCATTTCGTGGTGCCCGCCATGGATGAAGGTCCGATTATCGGGCAGGTAGCGGTTCCAGTGCTCGATTTCAGACACACCGGCCTCGCTTGCCGCACGGGTTCTTGCGCAAGAGCATCTGCTCTATCCGGCGGCGCTGGCCTGCGTGGCCGAAGGCCGAGCGCGGGTCGAAGGCAATCGGGTGTTTTGCGGCGAGCCATCCTCGCCGCCCGCTCCGTTGCGGGTTCCGTTTCCCGACTAGCCATCCCCGCCCTGTTTGGTGGCTCGCCGTTAGCCGACGATCTCGTTGCCCGAAAACCATTGCGCGATCTCAATGGCAGCGGTTTCGGGCGCATCCGATCCATGCGCCGAATTCTCGCCCAGGGAGAGCGCAAATTCCTTGCGGATAGTGCCGGGTGCGGCCTTGGCTGGATCCGTCGCGCCCAGCACATCCCGATATTTTTGGATTGCGTCTTCGCCTTCCAGCACCTGCACGACGACAGGCCCGGCGATCATCGTTTCGACGAGTTCGCCGAAGAACGGACGAGCCTTGTGAACCGCGTAAAAAACCTCGGCCTGGCCGCGCGTCATTCTGACGCGCTTTTGCGCGACGATCCGAAGCCCCGCCTTCTCGATCAAGGCATTGATCGCACCGGTCAGATTTCGCTGCGTCGCGTCGGGTTTGAGGATGGAAAAGGTTCGTTCAATCGCCATGTCGCCGGTCATTCTCGCATTGATGGGCGCCCGCCTTGAGACGCCCGATTGGGCCTGAGTGCCGCCGATTGCCTTAGGGGTCGGCCGAGCGCTTGGCAAGGGCTTGCGCAGCGCCGAACGGCTTGGGTGCGAGAGTAAATGCTTTACATAGCCACATTTTTACCGCACTATATAAATAATAATATTTGTCATAAATTAGTGTTAAGATCTCATTCCGAGGCGGTCTGGCGGAAAGTAGGCGGCATGCACTTTATTCAAATTGCGAGTGTTTTGGTCGCCTTCATGGTTGGGCAATTTCTGAATGTCTTGGCTCTCGTACCGGTAGGTTTGGTTTCGATCTCCCTCATTCTCGGCTTTTCGGCTTGGACGAAACCCGGCTGGCCCGAGACGTTCTGGGGCGTCGTCATTGTCATCGTCTGTCTTACGTTCGGCTACCTCTTTGGAGCCCTGGCTGACTTTTTGAGCCACTTCCGAGAGACCAAAACCGACATTCGTGAGCCGACCGACGAGACCATCAAGAATGATTGGATCCAGCATTTTCATTGAACCTCGCGGGGTACTGTCATGCCAGCGAATATGTCGAATGAAAGTACGGATAATATTGAGTTTTACGGACCGGCCGACTTCCTTTCCGAACGGACCCCGGACGACCTCAGCATCGCGGGTCTGAGGTTGATCGCGCATCGATCGAAAGCCAACAAACTCGTCTTGGCGGCCCGCCGTCGCTGGAATCGCGCGGCCCGGGAGCAGGCCCTCATCGTATCGGGCCAGGTGCCAGCGACAGGCCTGGATAAAACTTAAATCCAGAAGTTAAACAACTAAAAAACCAACCATAATTGATGTCTAGGAGGAGGCGCTAGGCAACAACGACGAATTATTACTTCAATTTGACGAGGAATGCATATGTTAGATGCCGGGTTCACAATACTGCGGAGGCAGTTACAGCGGTCTAGTGTGGGCAGCCGACAGGTAATGGTAGGCAGACCCGCAAAACGGCTTTTCGATATAGTCGCCGCATCGCTGATCATTATTTGTATCGTTCCCCTCATTGTCTTCGTTTCACTCGCGATGAAACTTTTGGACCCCGGCCCGGTGATCTATCCGCACACAAGGATCGGACACCGCGGACGCCGCTTCAAATGTCTTAAATTCCGATCGATGGTCGTGGGCGCGGACGAGGTGCTGAAAGCACTGTTGGCGTCCGACCCGGAGATCCGCGATATTTGGGAGCGCACGCAAAAACTGCCGAACGACCCCCGCATCACACCCTGGGGGCGGTTCTTGCGGCACTCCAGCCTGGATGAGCTGCCTCAGCTGATCAATGTGCTTCGTGGCGACATCGAGTCTGGTCGGGCCGCGTCCGATCGTACCGTCCGAAATGGCGCGCTATGGAGACAAGCTCGGCCTCTATCTATCGGCGAGACCTGGCTTGACCGGGCTTTGGCAGATCAGTGGCCGCAGCGACTGGCTACGACCGGCGGATCGAGCTCGATGCTGAATATGTGCGCTATTGGCGGTTCTCGACGGATCTCATCATCTTGCTGCGCACGGTCGGCGCAGTTATCGCCCGAAAAGGCGTCTACTGACCCTCTGGGCCCGGGCCGAGCCGCCCGGCACACATCTCGAGGCGGTTTCCCTATGCATCGAGCGGAAGACGACTGCCGCTTCGGCTATCTTCCATAGGCTGGGCCGATTGTTTTAAAGATTATGATTTGATAGCACTATCGAATGAACCTGCGTGATCTCCGTTACATTGTTGCCGTCGCCGATCTCGGCCACTTCGGCCGCGCCGCGACGGCCTGCCATGTCAGCCAGCCGACCCTAAGCGGCCAGATTTTGAAACTGGAAGAAAAACTTGGGGTTGGTATTTTCGAGCGGGTCGGCAAATCGATTGCGACCACCGCGGCGGGCGAGCAAATCCTGGAACATGCCCGACGGGCGATCGCCGCGGCCGACGATCTCCTCGCTTGCGCCAAGGCCTGCCGCGACCCGATGATCGGGCCGCTGCACCTCGGGGTTATTCCCACGCTCGGCCCCTATCTGATGCCTTTCGTCCTGCCGCGCGCACGCCGGATGATGCCGGCCACGCCCTTGCTTCTCGTCGAGGATTTGACCTCACGGCTCATCGACCTCGTGGTGTCAGGCCGGCTCGACGCCGCCATTATCGCCTCCGATCCGGAATCGCCTGGGCTCGAGAGCGCGGATCTGTTCGACGAGCCGTTCTTCCTGGTTCTGCCGGAAGATCATCCGCTTGCCGGGCGGCCGAGTGTTGCCGCCGCGGACATCGATCCCCAGAGCCTTCTGCTCCTCGCGGACGGGCATTGTCTTCGCGATCAGGCTCTCGAACTCTGCCACCATCCGGATCTGGGCGAGGATGCCATGGCCGACATGCGGGCGACCAGCCTCCAGACCCTTCTCCACATGGCCGCGGCCGGCTACGGCATGACCCTGGCACCCGGTCTGGCGCTTCTTGAACCGCATGGGCTGCCAGGAACCCTCACCGCGCGCCGGATCGACGGGGCGCCCGCCTCGCGTCGCGTACGCCTGATTTCGCGCAGGACCAACCCGCGCCGGCCGGCCCTGCTGGCTCTCGCCAACCTGATCCGGCAGAGCATCCCCAAAGGCGCCGCACAGCCGCTGGATGATTCCGGCGTCTACGTTCAGGCAGCCGAAAGCCGCGAGGCCTCAAGAGCCACGGCCACGGATTGAACGATTGCGGCGCAGCGCAGCGCGAACTGAATTGCTTCCGGCGTCGTACCCGCGTCCGCCAAAACCTTTTCATGCGCGTCGATGCAGGCGCCGCAACCATTGATCGCGGAGACTGCCAGACACCAAAGCTCGAAGTCGGCCTTGGCGACGCCAGGACTTCCAATCACCGACATGCGCAGCTTTGCCGGCATTGTCCGATAGGCCTTGTTCGAGGCCAGATGAACAAATCTGTAATAGACATTGTTCATCGCCATGATGGCGGCTGCCGCCCTTGCGGCATCCCGCGCCGCCGAGGGAAGATGCAGCGCCGCATCTTGATCGAAAGCCTGTGCCACCTCTGGGTTGCGGGTGGCGATCGCGCAGGCGAGAAGCAGCCCATATTTGGACTCCTTGCCGAGCGTGTCGTCGTTGACGATGGCGGATAGGTTCAGCCGGACATCGCGGGCGAAGTCGGGAATTTTATCCTTCAGGCTTTCGATCGACATGGGCGCCTCAAGCAACCTGGAGGACGTCGCCGCCGACTTCGCGGTTACAGGGGCAAAGCTCGTCAGTCTGCAAGGCGTCCAGCACGCGCAGAGTATCCTTCGGCGCCCGGCCGACATTGAGATTGTTGGCATAAATATGCTGGATGACGTTATCGGGATCGACGATGAAGGTGTAGCGATAGGCGACGCCATCCGGTGAGCGGACACCCAAGCCGTCGGTCAGCGATCCGTTCGTATCCGCGAATTGCCAGATCGGAAGCTTGGCGAGATCCTTATGCGCGCGCCGCCAGGCGAGCTTGACGAATTCATTGTCGGTTGAGCCGCCGAGCACGACCGCGTCGCGGTCCTCAAATTCCTTGCTGAGACGCGCAAATTCGGCGATCTCGGTGGGGCAGACGAAGGTGAAATCCTTGGGATAGAAAAAGATGACCTTCCATTTGCCCGGAAAGCTCGCTTCGGTCAGGATCTCGAAGGCGCTGTTACCGCTTTCCTCATGCGCCTCAAAACCCGGCTTGACGCCGACGACGGAGAAGCTCGGAATTTTGGAACCAATGGCAGCCATTTAGAACTCCTTTCGAGATCGTCGATGCCGCCTGCATCGACCGTGAAAGGAGCTATAATCGCCCGTTTCATATCGGTCTAATCGATGGTTTAAATGGTACCAATCGCCCTTGACGATGGGTGGCCAAGTTTCGGTTCAGTCGAAATCGCCCGAAAGCTCGGCCCGCATGGCTTCGGGCAAAACCGCCATATGGCTGTATGCGGGATGGGTGAAGCCGAGGGTCACCTTCGCGTTGGGGGTCCGAAACAGCTTCGATTTGCGCGGCGGTCAACGGGAAGTGGACGAACTGAACCGACGAGGCTTTTCCGTCGTCGCGGGTCCGATCCTGATCGGCTTCCGGGCGTCCTTGGCTGCGCTCGCCGCCGATCTCGATGAATGCAGTGCTTTCGATCCCGCCAAGGCTGCCGAGAACGCGCTTTGCGCCGGATCCGGATCGTCGATTTCGATCATGAAGGTCGCGACCAGTTCCTGGCCCTTCGGGATCAGCGGATTATAGGCCTCGAGCTCCTGCTCGATCTGCTCCGCGCCGCCCTTTTCGATATAAACCATTTCGTGGACCTGCATCCACATGGTCTCGTAATTCTCGAAATAAAAGGTGACATGGGGCCCGACCTCGCCCGCCGGTTGCGTTTGCGCTCGGAAATCTTGCGTCCGGCACTCGGCGCGAATCTTCCCATATTCGGCTCGGGGCTCAGAATGTCGCCCGGCGTGAGATTATGCTTTCGGGGTCATGGGGTGCTCCACAACTCTATGCGCTGTGCCAGCCTGTCGCAGGCGTTGATCATTCGATAGCTCATAGGCTTCCGCCATGAGTTCGATCGGATGACCGACGAGGCGCGGTTTCTTGCGGTTTGTCGCCCTGGATCTGTTCGATTCCCTGCGCGATATGAAGGCCGGCGAGCGGGCATTCGGAGGTGACGAGGCCTTGCCGCTCGTCGGCGAGCCTGGCGGGCGACCGGCGCGCCCACCTTCATGGCCGTGTCGAAATTCGGCCTGCCGGTAGCCCCAGGTTCCGCCATGGCCGGAGCAGCGCTCGATGACCTGCAGATTGGCCTCCGGGATGAGCTTCAGCATTTCGCGCGCTTTCTGGCCCATGTTCTGGGCCCGCGAATGACAGGAAATATGCAGGGCAATGCCGCCTGGAGCGACCGGCGCGAGCCCGGCGCCAAGCCCTCCTTGCGGGCGATGCCGACGACATATTCGCTGAGATCGAAGGTGGCTTTCGACAACAGCCGCTTGATGTCGGGGTCGCTGGGCAAAATCAGCGGCCATTCGAATTTCAGCATCAAGGCGCAGGACGGAACGAGCGCGATGATGTCATAGCCTTGTTCGATCCAGGGACGCATCGCCGCGGCCACGATCTTGGCGGCCTTGGCGACCTCCGCGATATTGCCCTGCTCCAGCATGGGCATGCCGCAGCAATGCGGATGCAGAATCTCGCGTCTCGACACCGTTTTTCGCCAGCACGGCGCGCGCCGCGAGCCCGATGTCGGGCTCGTTGTAATTCGGGAAAGCAGGTCGCGTAGATCACCGCCTTGCGGCCAAAGGCCGGAGCGTCGCGATTGACGCGCGGCGGATTGTCCGCGCTCAGCTTTTCGAAGCTCTCCGAGCGGTATTTTGGCAAGGCCGCGCGCCTGTCGAGGCCCAGCGACCTTTTCGACGATCGCGCGCATGAATTTGTGGCGATCTGTCGGTTGCCCAATTGGCGAGCGGTGCCATGAAACGCGCGAGCTTGCCGTTGCGATCGGTCTTGGCGAGTTCGCGATCCGCGATCTTTGTCTTGCCCTTGCTTGGCCTCGACCGCGCGGTAGCGCGCAGCATCAAATGCGGGAAATCGAGATTGAATTCATGCGGTGGCACATAGGGGCACTTCGTCATGAAGCACATGTCGCAGAGCGTGCAGGCATCGACGACCGGCTTGAAGTCTTTGCTGTCGACGGTGTCCAATTCGCCATTCGGGGCGGCGTCGATCAGATCGAAGAGGCGCGGAAACGAATCGCAGAGATTGAAGCAGCGGCGGCAGCCATGACAAATATCGAAAACCCGCCGCAGTCTCGGCGTCGAGCTTCGCTTCGTCATAAAAATCCGGATTTTGCCAGTCCAACGGATGTCGGGACGGAGCCTCAAGGCCACCTTCGCTCATGGGATGCAGACTTCTTAAAAAGAGAAAACGGACAGGGTGACGGCCGGCCAAGGTTGGCCACGGAAGTGAACCGGATGCGGCCGAGAGTTCGACCCTTGGTGCACAGCTCATTCGCTCTAGCTTGTCCTGAAAAGGCAAAAGCGCAGACCATGAACCGCCGCCCATCCTGACGGGCGGCTTCCATTACTTCCGCAATTCGTCGAGGGCTTTCTGGAAGCGGCCGGCGTGCGAACGCTCGGCCTTTGCGAGCGTTTCGAACCAATCGGCGATTTCCCCAAAACCTTCTTCGCGGGCGGTGCGCGCCATGCCGGGATACATGTCGGTGTATTCATGCGTTTCGCCCGCGACGGCAGCGCTCAGATTCTGTGAGGTTTCGCCGATCGGCAGGCCGGTCGCGGGATCGCCGACTGCTTCGAGGAACTCAAGATGCCCATGCGCATGGCCCGTTTCACCCTCGGCGGTCGAACGGAACACCGCGGCCACGTCATTGAAGCCTTCGATGTCGGCTTTTTGTGCGAAATAAAGATACCGCCGGTTTGCCTGGGACTCGCCGGCAAAGGCGTCCTTCAGATTGGATTCGGTCTTGCTGCCGTTCAGTGCTGCCATGTTCAATGTCCTTCTTGAATCCAAAGCACTAAGCACCGGCACAGCTTCCCTGGAGCCGGAAGTTAGAATTATTCTAACAGTTGCTTGACCCGAGGGCAAGCGGCGCCTTGCAAGAACGTTCTAAATCTGCGGGTTCAACCTTGCTGCCTGTGAATTGTATTTCTTGAGTTCATCCGGTAATGAGCGCTTCCCTGATCGCCACTTCCGGCGGCTGAGGATTTCCGCGATTACGCTCAGGCTTGACCCTTGGCAATCGCCGGGAAAAAAGCCGCTCGAACCAACGCGCCCCATTCTATTCGAGTGGCCAACGCTATCCAAAATGACGCGTCTTGCACCATGAAGCGGATGCCACGTTAACGATGTTTCTAAATGGCTTTGGTCCATCGGTTTGAATCCCAGCCAGCTCCGGCTGTAAAGTAAGATTTGGTTAACGGTTCCGACGGGGGGTCGCTCGTGGCGTATTGGCGGGGAGCTCTGACCCCTTGCTAAAGAGTTTGTAAGGGGTATCCATGGCGAGTTCCAATACAGGCCCAAGATCCTGCGGCCGCGGCACTTTTAGCCATCGAAGAGGCGCTCAACCTTCGCGCCGGCGATCCGGCGCCGAGCCGGCAAGGACCGCAAATCCGGCCAGCGCTGACAAGACCAAAGATCGATTGTCCGGCGACCGCGGATCCGATAAGGCGCGGTCGACGCTTCAAGAGAGCGCCCGAGCTGGTCCGCTCGAAAGCAGGCCGCACGCCCGCAGCCGTCGGGCGGTCGGTGATGATGAGGACCGCTTATTCGATCAGACGCGGGCAATGCTCGCCGCCAAGCGATCCACGCAACGTCCTGAGCGCACCGCGGCGGCCCCGCGTCTGTTGCGCCCGGCCAATGATGACCGCCATCCGCGGGCGAAATTCTGCGCGCGTTTCAGGCCCGCTACAAGCGGAGTTCCAACGGCGCTTCGTCGCGGCCTGTTCGGTCTTTGGGTCATTCTGGTTCTTGGCTACCTTATTGCCAATCGTCGCGTCATCTTCGAGCTGCCCGCCGGCTCCTTGTTGCCGGAAGCGCACTCGACCTCATGACCATTGTCGGTCCCGATCATTTTCGTCCTGGTGACCGTCACCTTGGTGCGGCGCGTTCAGGAAATGCGCTTGGCGGCCCGTTCGATGACCGAAGTCGCGCTCCGGTTGGCCGAGCCTGAAACCATTGCCACCGAACAGATGGTCACGCTGTCGCAAGCCATCCGGCGCGAAGTGGCCTCAATGGGTGACGGCATCGAACGGCGCTCTGGCAAGAGCGAGCGAACTTGAAACGCTCGTCCGATCGGAAGTCTCCAATCTGGAGCGGTCCTATTCGGACAACGAGCGCCGCGTTCGGTCCTTGATCGACGAAATAGCGTCGGAGCGGGAATCCATTCTCACCAATGCGGATCGGGTGCGGGGGGCGATCGCGCTTGCGCATGACAATCTCTCCCGCGATCTGGATCGGTGCCTCCTCCCGTTTTGAAGAGAGTGTTGGGGAAGCCGCCGGCCGCGTCACCGCCTCGCTCAATTCCAAGGGGGACGAAATCAAAACCGCGCTGGGCCAAGGCCGAGACGACCTCGTCGAGCAATTGTCCTCTCAAAGCAATGATCTCGTTAAGCGCCTGACGCAAACCGGCCAGGAAGCGGCCGCCAGCCTCACGGGCGCCAGCAATGGCATCGCGCAAATTCTTTCCGACCGGGTGGCGGAAATCGATCAGCGCTTGTCGAATGCCAGGGAAACGCTGATCCGTCGACCTCGAAAGCCGGGGTGACGCCCTTGCGCAACGCATCGACGTGACCGGCACAAGGATCGCCGAGACGATTTTCGCGCGTGGCGACAATCTTGCGATTCGCCTGGCCGAAACCAGCGATCGCCTCCACGATGTTGTCGCGGTGCAAGGCAACAGCCTGCAGGAAAGCCTTGCCGAAATGGGCGGCCGCATCGCCGGCCTGATCCAGGATCGCACCACCGAGGCGCGCGAGTCCCTGGAAGATTCAAGCCGCAATCTGGCGACCATCTTCGACGAGCGTCAGGCCAGATTTTACGCCCAATTCGAGCGGCATGGCGAGGAGCTCCAGCAACGCTTCGCCGCGACCGCCGACACGACGGCCGCTGCGCTCACCAGCCATACCGAATCGTTGCACGAGCGAGTCGCCACGGCGGTCGGAGATACGCTCGCCGCGTTGAGCAATCATACCGAGCAGCTGCACGAGCAACTGACCCATACAGGACAAGATACGGTCGCTGCCCTGACCAGCCACACCGGCGCCCTGAATGAACGGCTCGCCGCAACGCTCGATGAAACCTTCGCGGCTTTGACGGACCATTCCGAACGGCTGAGCGAACGTCTGGAATCGACCGCGGGGCAAACGCTTCGGGCCTTTTCGAGCCAAACCGAGGCGCTTCACGAAAGGCTCTCCACGACAAGTGTCGACACGCTTGGCGCGCTGTCCAACCATTGGCAGGAAATGAGCGAACGCCTGGAGGCGACCGCGCAGCAATCCGTCGAGGTGTTCACCGGCCGCACCGAGGCGCTCCATGCTCATCTCAATGCGACCGTCAGCGAAACCCTGGATGCATTGTCGAGCCATTCCGAGGCGATGAGCGAGCGGCTTGGGACGACTGCGCTGAATTCCGTGACGGAGTTTACAAGCCATGTCGAAGCGCTCCACGAGCGCCTGAATTCAACCGTTGGCGAAACCCTCGGTGCTTTGTCGAGCCATTCGGAGACTATGAGCGAGCGGCTTGAAAAACCGCGGAGCGTTCGGTGGAGGTGTTTACCGGCCACGCCGAGGCGCTGCATGAACGCCTTGCCACCACGCTCGACGAAACCCTTGGCGCCCTGACGATCCATTCCGATGAAATGAGCGAGCGGCTCGCGGAGGCGGCAACCGGCGCGGTGACCGCGTTTGCGGATCACACCGGTGCTCTGCGCGAGAATTTCGAAGTCGACCGCGCAGCAAGCGATCGCTTCGATTGGCTATCAATCCAATGATCTCAACGATCGGTTCGTGGAAACCGCGAATGAAGCCATCAATGCGATCACGACCCATAGCGACCGGGTCAATGAAGCCCTCGCTGGACGCCTGCTGATGTTCGAAGAGACCATCATCGAGCAGGGCGGGAGCATCGCAAGCAACCTCGTGGATCATGCTGAACGGTTTACCGCGACTTTGGCCGACCGGCTGGGCTCGATCGAGAACACTCTGACCGTGCATGGCGGCGAGCTCAACGACAAGCTCGGCATGCGCGCGCAGGAAGCGGCTGCGACGCTTGGAAGCGCATATCGAAGCGTTCGAATCCCGCACCGCCGCCAAGACGGAGGAGATCGGCCAAACACTCAACACGCTGATCTCGCGCGTCGACGAAGGCCTCGATTCACGCGCGAAAATGCTCAGTGAGACATTGACGGGCAGAGCCCTCGAAATCGCCAGGGCCTTGGGCGAAGGCGGCGACGGGATCATTCGCGTCGCTCGACGAAAAGGCCGAGGAAATCAGCGTCACTTTGGCGGCTCGCTCCACCGAGATTGCCGAGATGTTCACCGCCAAGGCCGACGAGGTCAACGCCGCGCTCGGGGGCCGCGCGGAGGCGATCGCCGACACGCTGGATGGCCGGGTCTCCGAATTCGAGGAACGCGTCGTCGACCGGCTGGCGACGGTGTCCGGCGAGCTCGACGAGCGGGGCAGGGCCATTGCGGACACCTTGGCCGCCAGAACCCAGGAGATCGACGAAACGCTCGGTCTGCATACCGGCAACATCAACGCCGCGCTCGACCGAGAAACCGGCCACCTCGGGCAAATGCTCGCGGGACGTGCCGAGGAAATCCGCGATACGATTTCACAGGCCGTCGAGGATCTCGACAAGACACTGGCGGGACGCGCCGGCGAGATCGGCGAAAACCTCGTCGAACGCGTGAACGAAATCAGCGTAACCCTCGCGAACCGGCTTGCCGATCTCGACGGTGCGCTTGGCCAGCGGGGTCAGGCCTTGCAGGCGGCCCTGGCGGCACGTTCCGGAGACCTGCGAGAGCTGTTCGAAACCCGCGGCGGCCAATTGATCGAAACGCTCTCCTCCCTCGGCAAACGAGATCGCGGAGGAAATGACCAACCTCGGCGAAATCGTCACCCAAACGATCGAGGGCCGCGGCAACGCCATCGCTCAGCACCTTGCTGAAAAGCAAAACGAACTCACCGAGGCGATCGAGCAATCCTCCGACGCAGCTGCGCAGCGTGATCGAAGACAGCGCCTCGACCTCGATCGGCGCGCTTGTCGATACCAATGAAAAATTGCGGACTGGCATGAGCGAAGTGATCGATCGCCTCGTCAATACAAGCACCGCGCTGCAGGCGGCCATTGGGTCCTCGGGCGCTGATTTCGCGGCCGCGGAACATTCGCTGAGCGATCGCATGGACGATTTCCGCTCGGTGCTGGATCATGTCGTGGCCGAGATCAATCAATTCAATCAAGCCACGCGGGCGACCATCGACGACGCCGGCAGTCTTGCCGAAACGATCGTGCTGCACCGGGAGAGCCTTGCGGGTTCCGCAGGCGAACTCTCGCGTTCGCAGGGCGAGCTCGATGAAATGCTGACCGCCCGCCGTGACTCGCTCGAATCTCTCATCACCAATATCACGGAGCGGCGTGAAGAATTCGAAGGTCATGATGACGTCCTTCGCGGGGCGGCTCGAGGAATCCTTCGAGAAAGCCGCGACGCAAGCTCGCGACATCAACGCATTCCTCAGCGAAACTTCGCAGGCCACGGGCGGTATGGTGGATCGCCAATTTGCCGATATTCGGGCCAACATCGCGCAGGAACGCGAACAGACCGCAGCGGCGTTGCGCGCTGCCTGCGAACAGGTAAACGCCGAAGTCGACGGCATTTTCGGCCAAACCACCGAGCGCTTCCAAGCCGCGGCGGCGGAACTGCGCGGAATATGTCGCGCGACATCCACAAGGAACTCGAAGCGACCCGCGAGGCATTGCGCCGGGGCGCCATCGACTTGCCGCAGGAGACCGCGCAACAGGCCGCGCTGATGCGGCGTGCCGTGGCGGATCAAATCAAGGCGCTCGAAGAATTGAGCGACATCGTAACCCGCTCGGGGCGTGGCTTGGATGTCTCGCAACCGGCGCCGCTCGCTTCTGAACGCGCTGGTTCCCAGACAGCATTCCGCCGAGCGGAGCCTGCCCATGTGGCCGAAGCGCCGCGCGGGCCAGAGCCACAGCGGCCCGAGCCGCAAAAGCCGCGCCCCGCGGCCCGGCCTCCGGCGGCCGCGGCCAAGCCACCCGAACGCGGCAATGGATGGATTTCGGATCTCCTTGCCCGCGCCGACAGCGAGGAGCCCGTTCCCGCTCCGAAGGCGGTTGCTAAAGCAACCCAACCCGCCCAACCGCTCGATGCCTTCTCCCTCGATGTTGCGCGCCTGATCGACCATGCCGCGGTGTCGGACGCCTGGGAGCGCCATCGTCGTGGGGAAGCCAATGCCTTCTCGCGGCGGATCTATGTCGGTCGCGGGGCGCAAACCTTCGATGAAGTTCGCCGGCGCTATCGCCTCGATCCGGAGTTTCACGCGACCATCGACCGTTACATTCAGGAGTTCGAACGGCTGTTGGCAGAACTCGGCCAGGCGATACCGGCGGAGAAGCCGTCACCAAGACCTATCTCCTATCGGAGACGGGCAAGGTCTATACCATGCTCGCGCATGCAGCTGGCCGGCTGCGCTAGATCACGATGATTTTGGATTGATTCAATCCAAAATCATGAACGTGATCGATTCCAAAAGTTTAGAGCGGGATGCGGGCGGAAAACCGGGTTCCACTTTTCCTCATCCCGCTCTAGCCCCGCGCGGTCAGTTGAGGATCGCAACATAACCAGAGCCATTCCCCGAACGCGGAAAGCTCTGGTTTCTGTTTGCAAGCTTGGCTTGCGTGGCGAAGGCGCCAGCCGGCCTGTAAGCCGGGTTTTGTATGGCGCGCGAGTAATCGCGCGCGTGGTGGCCATTCCTCTAGGACGACCGTTGCCGGCCGCCTCGAGCAACCAACCCGGGCAACGATCCAGAGACGGATCTAAGGATTTTCTCAGGCGAGAAACGCCTTATGTTGCCCCTATTCGGTTTTGCTCCCGGTGGGGCTTGCCATGCCGCTCATGTTGCCATGCGCGCGGTGCGCTCTTACCGCACCGTTTCACCCTTGCCGCGAGGTTTGAACCTCTTGGCGGTTTGTTTTCTGTGGCGCTTTCCCTAGGGTTTCCCCTGCCGGACGTTATCCGGCACCGTGTCTCCATGGAGCCCGGACTTTCCTCCGCTTTGTAAGCGGCGGCCACCCGGCCGACTGGCGCGTCTCACTTAGGCGCGCTATCCCGGATTCGTCAATTGTCTATTTGGAAAGGCCTGCGTGCTACAAATGCCGCGCCGGGCTGAATCAACAACCGGGACGCGATTTTTCGTCTTGACCCGGAGCATTGACTGGAGTGTCTGGACAGACCGGGGGCACGCGCACGAATGTTAGGATGTGGCATGCAAAAGATTCTTCCATTGACGATACTCCTCACCTCGTCGATCGCTCTCGCAGGCTGTGGCTACACCCCGGAACAGCGCGGCGTGAGCGGTGCTGCTCTAGGTGGCGCAACCGGTGCTGCGATCGGAGCGGCCACCGGAGGTGGCGTAGGTGCGGCCCTCGCGGGCGGCGCGCTTGGCGCAGCGACGGGTGCTATAGTCGGCGCCACGACGGCGCCTCCGCCTCCACCCCCGCCAGGTTATTATCGGCGTCCGCCACCGCCACCGCCACGTTGCGCGCAGATCGGCTATGACGCTTATGGCAATCAGGTATGCACGGCGTATTACGGCTATTGAAACCTGACAGCACTCTTCCCGTGATGATCCACCCCTCGCCCAACCATGGTGTTCGCAAGGGAGGCAGGACTCCGGACTCAATTCTCCTGCATTACACCGGCCTTCCAACCGCGGAGGCCGCGTTGCAGCAGCTTTGCAATCCGGTGACGGAAGTCTCGTCCCATTATCTCGTGTGGGAAGATGGACGCCTCATGCAACTCGTGGAAGAGAGCCGTCGCGCCTGGCATGCGGGCCGCGGGGTTTGGCACGGCGAGCACGATATGAACGATGTGTCGATCGGGATTGAAATCGCCAATCCGGGCCATCGCGGCGGGTCGCCGAGCTATCCTTCGGCGCAGATCAAGGCCGTCATCGCGCTCTGCCAGGATATTATCGCCCGCTGGCACATCGTGCCCCACCGTGTGCTTGCCCATTCGGACGTATCGCCGGATCGCAAGATCGACCCCGGCGAGCATTTTCCTTGGGGGCAATTGGCCAAGGCCGGGATTGGCCATTTTGTGGCGCCTTGCGCGATCGAAGAGGGTCCGCGTCTGCAACGCGATGCCGATGGCCCGGAGGTTGAAGCGTTGCAAAACTTGCTCGCGACCTATGGATACGGGCTCGATATCAATGGCCTTTACGACGCCAAGACCGAGGCGACCGTGACCGCTTTTCAGCGCCATTTTCGGCCCGCTCTCGTCGATGGGATTGCGGATCAATCGACCATTGCGACGCTGCGCAAACTCATTGCCACGGCGCCCAAAAGATAGCTGCGCATCCCTGCAAACCGATCCATTAAATCACAGCTGCTCCCACGCCCTCGTCTTTGCGCCAGCCGCACCCCCAGCCTCTCAGGACCTTGGCTGTCGCCTCACTCTTGCCATAGTAAAATAACCACCTTGCTTGACATGTTGCCGCTTGGCTGACTGCACCAAGCAGACGCCCAAAATCAGCAAATTTTGGCGGAGCGTCGTCGTCGTCCAGGGGGAATGTCGTGAGTGAAGCCGTTACACCGGCCAATATTTTCAAACTCGGATTGGGATTTTGGGCAGCCAAGGCGCTGTTGAGCGCCGTCGAGCTAGGGGTCTTCACCGAGCTCGCCAACGGCCCCGCGGATCTGCCGACTTTGACTCGCCGGCTTGGCTTGCACGATCGCGCTGCCCGCGATTTCCTCGATACTCTGGTCGCTCTCAAGCTGCTCGATCGGAAGGAGGGGCGGTACGGCAACACCGCGGAGACCGACCTTTTCCTCGACAAGGGAAAGCCAAGCTACGCCGGCGGCCTTTTGGAAATGGCCAATGCGCGGCTCTACGGCTCTTGGGGTCATTTGACCGAGGCTTTGAAAACCGGTCAGAATCAGAGCGAGGGAAAAAATACGAGCGATTTTTTTGCCGCGCTCTATGCCGATCCTGACCGGCTGCGTTCCTTTCTAACGGCCATGAGTGGCGTGAGCGTTGGTGCGGCCAAAGCAATCGCCGCCAAATTCCCTTGGAAGAACTATAAGAGCTTCGTCGACGTCGGGACCGCCCAAGGCATGGTGGCGGCGACGCTGGCCCACGCGCATCCGCATCTCACCGGAGCCGGCTATGATCTGCCCGAGGTCAAACCGGTTTTTTCGGAATTCATTGCAAAGCAGAATATGTCCGACCGCGTGAAATTTCTGGCGGGAAACTTCTTCACAGACCCACTGCCGGCCGCCGATGTCCTCATCATGGGCCATATTCTGCACGATTGGGATTTGGAGCAGAAGCGTCTGCTGCTTGCCAAGGCTTATGCCGCGCTCCCTAAGGGCGGGGCACTTATTGTTTATGAAGCTCTGATTGACGATGACCGGCGCGAAAATGCTTTCGGCCTCCTGATGAGCCTGAACATGCTTATCGAGACCGCCGGCGGCTTCGACTTTACCGGGGCCGACTGTCAGGCTTGGATGCGCGAGGTGGGGTTCTCGCAGACAAGCGTGGAAAATCTCGATGAACCGGATTCGATGGTCATCGCGATCAAATAAGGCTGGATGCGCCTATTCGGGGAGGCGGATATGTGGAAACAGGCACTGCCCACGTTGGCGGGCGTTGTACTCATTGCCATTGCTGTCGTCGCTGCGGTGGGGCGTATCGACCTGCATGCTGCCGAAACATTATTGGCATTATGTGGCGCGACCCTCGTCGCGGCTCCCTTCATTTTTAGAGTCGCGAGGGAAGAGAGCGGGGCAGAGCTCGAGCACAAGATCAACGCAACGACGTGCGGCCTTTTCGATGTCCTCGATCACCATGAGAAGGCGGTCAAAGCCATCAATGGCTGCTTGACCAAAGTGAACTGCAGCCTCGATGAACTCCAAGCTTCGCAGCGGGCCCTGGTCGGAGAAATCGTGAGGAGCAAGGAGCTGCAAATCACAGAAGACAACATCAGCATTTTTACCGTCTCCAGCCCGAAGACCGAAGAGATCAGCCAGGCACTCGCCACCAATGACGTCCTGCTCGAAACAGCATCGGATATCCGCAAAAAGCTCACTGAAAAGGTCGGCGGATTCTGATCGGCGCCTGTTGTGTCGCCGACCCATGGTCAGCTTCCGAAAAAACCGGGATTGGACTTGATCCGCCGATCGTACCAATATGTTTCACGCGGTGCGAAGGGCGGACTTAACGGATCCAAGGACATCCCATGTTCAGAAGCATCAAAAACTACATTTTGGAAAATCCCAACGTCCTGCAGATTGCCAGCACGATCATCATCGGCGTTGTCGCTTATGCGATCTGGACTTTCACATCCAAAACGCCGCCGGCATCGAAAAATTGAGCTGCCCTAAGGGACTTTCACGCTCGCGCCGTTGATCAAATTTACAGGGGGGCTAAGAATGACTTGGTCGCCCGGCACGAGCCCAGCCCGCACCTCGACGTCAGCCCCATTGTCCGCTTCCAGATCGATCTTGCGAAGCTGTACCTTGCCGTCCACGACCACCGCCGCGCTGAGACCTTCCTTGTTGAAAATCACCGCCTGCGAGGGCAAGCGAACGACCGGGCTTGAACGGCGGATTTGAAGGTGGACGATGCAATAAAGCCCGGCGGCCAGCTCGCCGGCCTTGTTGTCCACATCGACCTCAGTCAATAGGGTGCGGGTGTTCGCCGCCAGTGCCTGCGCGTTGCGGGCAACCTTGCCGTCGAAGGTCCGGTTCAACAGCTCCGGAACCGTGACCGTCGCGTGATCGCCGTCCTTGATGCCGAAGTAATCCGTCTGCGGCACAAAGACCTGGACGCGTAACACGTCGGTTCGCGCAATAGAAAACATTGACGTCCCACTTGCAGCGTCGGCGGTGACGAGGCTGCCGACATCAATGAACCGGCCGGTGATCACGCCGTCGAAGGGCGCTGTGATCTGTTCGAAGCCGGTCAGCTGCGCCAGCCGGTTCACGACGGCCTGCTGGGCGACGACATTGGCTTTGGCTACCGAAACCGCCGCATCGCGGGCGGTGGCGGTCAGCCGGTCCTTGTCGCCTTGCTGCGCACTTGACCAGCCTTGGGCCACGAGGCGTGCGGTGCGCTGATTTGTGACGCGGGCCAGATCCGCATTCGCCTGCGCCAGTTGGACCGCCGCCTCAAGCTGCACAAGTTGCGCTTTCGCCTCGGCAAGCTGCTGATCGAGATCGGGAGCGGCGATCACGGCGAGCACATCGCCCTTGCGGACCTTGCTGCCGATATCGACGTTGCGGACACCGACATAGCCTGTGGCGCGGGCCAAGAGCGTCGCGCTGTCGAAAGCCGCCATGCTGCCGGGCAGATCGATGGTGCGCGGTTGCAATTCCGTCCTGCACGACCAGGGTGCGCACGGTCGGGACACAGTGTTTTGCGGCTTCCAGCACGGCGTCGGCGTCCGCGGCCGCGCTTGATATTCATTCCAGGTTCCGTACCCAACCAGTGCAGCAAGGATAAGAACGTACGAAAACCGCAATCACGCGGGCCAGGCGGCGGCGCTGCTTTTCGTCCGGCTTTGGCTTTTGATAGTCGCGCAACAGAAGGTCTCTGGCAGATAGTTCATGACAATGATCCTTGGCGGGAAAGCTCCGGCGGAACTCTGTCCTCGGGCCCGTAAACCGGCCGATCACCGAATAAAGGAAGGGCACAAACAAGAGCGTGGTGATAGTGCCGACGGCGACGCCGCCGATGACGGCGCGGGCGAGCACCGCATTTTGCTCTTCGCCGGGGCCACCGATCGCCATCGGGAATCATGCCGACGATCATCGCTGCCGCCGTCATCAACACCGGGCGAAGCCGTGTCATGCCCGCGGACAAGTGCCGCCTCGAAGCGCACTAGTCCCGGCCTGACGCTGCTCGCGCGCGAAAGTGACAAGCAGAATGGAATTCGCCGAGGCGACGCCGATCGCCATGATCGCGCCCATGACCGACGGCACGCTCAACGTCGTTCCGGTGACGAACAGCAACAGCAAAATGCCGACGCCCGCACCCGGCAACGCGAGGATGACGGCAAGCGGATCGAGAAAGCTCTGATAATTGACGACCATCAGCATGTAGACGAAGACAGCAGCAAACATCAGCCCGAGACCAAGATCGCCGAATGCCGCCTGCATGCTGCTCGATCTGACCTCGAATCACAATATGATTGCCGGGCTTGAGCTGTCGGCTCGAGCTCAGCGACGATCTTTTGAATCGCTTCGGCCGACAGTGCCAAGATCCTGGTTCTGGACGCTGCCATAGACGTCATAGACCGGCTGGATGTTGGACTGGTTGAAGACGGACTGAACGGCGACGCGCTTCGCCGTCGCGATATTGCCGAGCAGGCTCGGAATAGGCGTTCCGTTGGCATCGGTGCTGCTCGCCAGCAACGTGTTGTCGAGCTGATTTTTGTTGGTGATCCGGTATTCGGGGGTTTGAACGGCCATGAAATAAGGAATGCCCGTTCTTGGAGTCGGTCCAAAAATTGGGCGAGACTTGCTCCGACGACGACAGGCTGATGTTGAGATTGTTGGCGACCTCCTGCATGTTCAGCCCGAGTTCCTGAGCCCGGGTGCGGTCGATGGTGTAAAACATCTCGGGTGCATTCAGTTCTTGCTGAACATGCACGTCGACCAGGCCCGGAATATTTGCCAATCTTCTGCTGGAGCAGCGCGGCAATCTCCTTGTTTTTTTCTCGGTCATGCCCCTTGCAGCTGCACATCGATTTGCGTCGGCACGCCGAAGTTCAAAACCTGCGTCACGAGATCGGCGGGCTGGAAATAGAAAAGCACGTCGGGAAAGGCGCGTCGCCAATTCCGCGCGCAGTTTCTTGATGATCGCGGCGGTCGGCTCATGGTCGTCGGCGAGCTCGATCTGAATGATGCCGTCATTCACACCGATCGTGCTTCCATCGGTAAAGGCGAGATTATAGGTGCGCGCGGGCAGACCCGATATTATCGAGGATCAAGCGGCAGACTCCTGCGGCGGGATCTGAGTGCGGATATTGTCCTCGATCGCCTGGAAGATTTGCTCGGTGCGCTCGATGCGGGTGCGGGCAGGGGCGCGGACATGCAATTGAATGAGACCCGCATCGACGCTTGGAAAGAAATCGGTCCCGACGAAGACGAACAAGACACCGCCGCCGATCACGACCAACCCCGCCACGGCCGGCGTCAGAATGCGCCGCCGCAGAATGCCAGCAAGCAGCCAGCCATAGAAGTTGCGGAAGCGATCGAATCGTGCGTTGAATCCGGCGTGGAAACGCGACGAGCCAGCCGGCTTCGGTCCCCTGCCGTTCATGTTCCTTGCGCAACAGCAGCCCGATCATGATCGGCGTGAGGGTCCGCGAAATGCCATAAGAGGCGAGCATGGCAAACACCACCGCCATCGCCAGCGGCGTGAAAAGATAGCGGGCGGCGCCCTGCAAGAAGAACACGGACACGAACACGCAGCAGATCGCCAGCGTCGAGATCAACGTCGGCACGGCAATCCCAGCGGCGCCCTCCAAGACCGCCGCATCGAATGGCGTGCCTTCCTCCAAAAGGCGGTGCGTGTTCTCGATCGTGACCGTGCTGTCATCGACCAATATGCCGACCGCCAGCGCCAGGCCGCCAAGGGTCATGGTATTGATCGTCTGCCCGAGCGCGGCGAGCACCGCGATCGATGTCATGATCGACAGCGGAATTGCCACCATGACGACCAGCATGGACCGCCAGGAGCCAAGAAAGATCAACATCATGAGAGCCGTCAGACCAGCCGCGATCGCGCCCTCATGCAGCACGCCCGTCGATGGCGTTGCTGCACGAACACCGACTGGTCGAACAGCAAATCGATCTTCATGCCGGGGGGCGCCGCCCGCTGAATTTCCGGCAACGCCGCCTTCACCTTGTTGACCACGTCGAGAGTTGAGGCATCGCCGTTCTTGATGATGGTCAAAAGCACCGAACGCTTGCCGTCGGTGCGCACGATATTCTGCTGCACGGCCCAGCCGTCCCGGACATGCGCCACGTCGGACAGATAGACGGTCGTGCCGCCGACCTGTTTGATCGGAAGCCGGTTCAGGGCGTCGATCGACGGCGCCACATTGTTGACGCGCACGATAAACTGGGTGTCGCCCATCTTCGCATCCCCCGACGGCAAGGTCAGGCTCTGCGCATTCACCGCGTTGACGATGTCGTTGGGGGTGATCCCGCGCGCGGCAAGCGCATTGGGGTCGAGATCGACCATGATCTGCCGGTACTTGCCGCCATAAGGCGTTGGCAGCGTGATGCCTGGGATCGGCGCCAGCGCCTGGCGCTAATCCGGTAAATGCCGTAATCGTAAAGCTGCTGCTCGTTCAGCTGATCGGAGCTCAAGCTCAGTTGGAGCACCGGCACCGATGACGCATTGTACTGAACGATGACCGGCGGCTGGATGCCCGTCGGCATCAGCGCGCGAATTGCATTGGACGCGGAGACGATCTGGCTGATCGCGAGGTCGATATTGACGTTGGGCTGGAAGAAAATCTTCTCGACCGCGATGCCGGACAGCGTCTGGCTTTCTATATTGCGGATATCGCTGACATTGGAGCTGATCGAATATTCGCTATAAGTGGTGACGCGCTGTTCCATTTCCTCGGGCGTCAGACCGGTGTATTGCCAAATCACCGTAACGACCGGAATATTGATGTTGGGGAAAATATCTTTCGGCGTGGTCGACGATCGCGCTGCCGCCGAGAAACAGCATCATCAAGGCCAGCACATAAAATGTGTGACGATAACGAAGGGCGAAGGCGACAATCCCCATGGGTCTCTCCAAAAGGTCCTTGTAACGTACTGTCTCGTACAGTACATAACAAGGCGATGTTCCCCGCTCACGAGGTTGTGAATGAAAACGAGCGCGACAGACCTAAACTGCACCGGACAGACGGGCGGCAAACGCCTTGCCGCCCGGCGGGAGGCTTTCCTTGCGGCGGCCCGGGGGTGTTTGATGAGAAGGGCTATGCGGAAGCCACGCTCGATGATGTGATCGGGCGCTCCGGCGGATCGCGCCAGACGCTGTATGCTCTTTTTGGCGGCAAGCAGGGGCTTTTCGAGGCGATCATCAGTGAAAATTGCGAGACGATTTTTCAAGGTTTGACGCCGGAGCACCTTGGCCTCGCGCGCGCCAGATGAGGTCTTGCGCGAGGTTGGACGCCGCTATCTTGCGCATTGTCACCTCGCCGGCATGCCTCAGCCTCAACCGCCTCGTCATCGCGGAGGCGCCGCGCATCCCCGAGCTCGCGGAGCGGTTCTGGAAACTGGGTCCGGGCCGCAGCCGCGCCTTCCTCACCGATTTTTTCGACCGCCAGGTCGAGCGCGGCGTGCTGCGCATGCCCGACAGCAGGGCCGCGGCCGATCACTTTCTGGACATGCTGTCTGGAACCGCGCGACTGCAATGCTTGATCGGTGTGCGCCCGCCGCCTTCCGCCACGGAGATCGACGTGATGGTTGAACGGGCGGTCACCCAGTTTCTGCATGGCTGCCTGCCAAAGCAAGCCGGCCCGTTAGTTGAGCCATTGGCGGCCCCGGAAGATGTCAAGTTGACGGTGACCGATCGGCGGACTATCTGACGCTCGACGCAGGGCTGCATTCTGCAGCCGGCGAGCGGTTGGTTGTCCGCGGTTCACCCTGTTGCGACACTTCGCATGTTTGGGAACCGCGCGGATTTGCGGGAAACTTAAAATCCGCATGGCAGGCGAACGTGCGGAGGGGTGGCCGAGTGGTTGAAGGCGCACGCCTGGAAAGTGTGTATGCGGGAAACCGTATCGCGGGTTCGAATCCCGCTCCCTCCGCCACATCTGCTGTCCAATAAGGTCCGATGGCATCCCCTAAAATCCAAAAACTAGAATAATTAAAGGCACTTAGTTTGCAGATAAGAATATTTAGACGGCCAAGGCGACTTGCTGGCATCCAGCCCATTTCTTGGTATTTATGTTGGTATTTTCACCGATTTGCCAAAGATACCAACATGCCA